>CAXXYJ010000066.1:0-337700 GCA_963664795.2 Chloroflexota bacterium
TGCCTCTTTGTGGGGGATAACCCCGGGAAACCGGGGACAATACCGCATACGATCACCGGAATGCGTTCCGGTGATGAAAGATTTATCGCAGAGAGAGGAGCCCGCGGTCGATTAGCTTGTTGGCGGGGTAAAAGCCCACCAAGGCTGAGATCGATAGCTGGTCTGAGAGGATGAGCAGCCACACTGGGACTGAAACATGGTCCTGAGCCCTACGGGGTTTAGCATGAAGGAATCTTGCGCAATGGGGGAAACCCTGACGCAGCAACGCCGCGTGGACGATGAAGGCTCTTGGGTCGTAAAGTCCTTTTCCGAGTGATGATGATGACAGTAGCTCGGGAATAAGTCACGGCCAACTACGTGCCAGCAGCCGCGGCAATACGTAGGTGGCGAGCGTTATCCGGAATTACTGGGCGTAAAGCGCACGTAGGCGGACCGAAAGGTTGCCTGTGAAATCTCAGGGCCCAACCCTGAGGCGCCGGGCAAAACCATCGGTCTTGAGGCTGAGAGAGGGAAGCGGAACTTCCGGTGTAGTGGTGGAATGCGTAGATATCGGAAGGAACACCTGTGGCGAAGGCGGCTTCCTGGCTCAGAACTGACGCTAAGGTGCGAAGGCGTGGGGAGCAAACGGGATTAGGTACCCCGGTAGTCCACGCTGTAAACGATGGATGCTAGATGTTCAAGGTCTTGACCGTTGGGTGTCGTAGCTAACGCGTTAAGCATCCCGCCTGGGGACTACGGTCGCAAGACTAAAACTCAAAGGAATTGACGGGGGCCCGCACAAGCAGCGGAGCGTGTTGTTTAATTCGAGGCTACGCGAAGAACCTTACCAGGGTTTGACATGTTCCGGACAGCTTTGGAAACAAAGTCTTCCTTTAGGACCGGTTCACAGGTGTTGCATGGCTGTCGTCAGCTCGTGCCGTGAGGTGTTGGGTTAAGTCCCGCAACGAGCGCAACCCTCGTCGTTAGTTGTATTTCTCTAGCGAGACTGCCGAGAGAAACTCGGAGGAAGGTGGGGATGAGGTCAAGTCAGCATGACCCTTACGCCCTGGGCTACAAACACGCTACAATGGCCGATACAATGGGCAGCAAACCGGCGACGGTGAGCGAATCTCACAAAGTCGGCCCCAGTTCGGATTGCAGGCTGCAACTCGCCTGCATGAAGTTGGAGTTGCTAGTAACCGCAGGTCAGCATACTGCGGTGAATACGTTCCCGGGCCTTGTACACACCGCCCGTCATGCCATGGGAGTCTGCAACACCTAAAGACGGTGGGCTAACCTTCGGGATGCAGCTGTCTAAGGTGGGGTAGGCGACTGGGGCAAAGTCGTAACAAGGTAGCCGTACCGGAAGGTGCGGCTGGATCACCTCCTTTCTAAGGAGTGCCTGGCAGAAATGCCGGGTGATCCCAGTCAAGCGTTTTGACTCTGTGTCAAAGACCTAACTTGCCAACGAAGCGCAATGAATCTGACGCCAATCATCGAGTGTTTCTCGGCTGCTACTTCAGCTGTCGAAGGTTGATCTTTTCCCCAAGTGAATATGGATGCGCACGAGCCGTTCGGGTTGTCGCGCCACGCGTGAGGAAAGTCCGCACTCTGCAGGGCAGGATAGCGGGTAACGCCCGTCCGCCGAGAGGCGAGGACCAGTGGCACAGAGACTAATGCCGGGTAAAGCCGGAGTGAAAAGGCCAAACTCTATCCGGAGCAAGCCCAAGCCGGGACGATGACGCGGCCCGCCGAGTCCCAGGTAGGGTGCAAGGAACCGCCGGGTAACCGGTCGGTCAAGATAGATGGCAACCGATTACAGAATGCGGCTTATAGATCGGCTCGCTGACATCCGTATTCCGCGTGCGGGGTGGAGCAGTGGCAGCTCGTCGGGCTCATAACCCGGAGGTCGTCGGTTCGAATCCGACCCCCGCAACCAGATTGACGCCAGGAATCGCCCGACTCGCAGCGGCGCCTCTCGCTAGCACGGTTCGTCAGCAAGCACGCGATCGAGATGCTGACCATCATTCGCCGAATGCCGTTTCGACCTTTCGATTCGCGATTGGGAATCGGAACATTGAATCTTGGTTCCTGGATCTGCAGCATTTGGATCCCAGTAGCAACCCTCGTTCCCAATAGCGCATTGAGAGGAATCGTGGACCCACTCCCTGAAGTCGCATCGCTTGAAGAAGTGCCTCTGCGCGAGGTCTGGCGCGACGAAGCCCGGACATTTACGCCTTGGTTGGCCGCAAACCCGGAACATATCGGCAAAGCGCTGCAAATGGACCTCGAGCTGGAAGGTGACGAAGTCGCCGTCGGGCCGTTTTCGGCCGACCTGGTTTTCCGGGACGCAAATACGGGTCAACGTCTGGTCATTGAGAACCTCTTGGAGGCAACCGATCACGATCACGTCGGCAAGCTGATAACCTACGCCGCAGGGCTGGAAGCGGATTGGGCAATTCTGGTCGCGAAGAAATTTCGCCCCGAACACAGATCTGCTCTCATCTGGCTCAATTCGATATCTTCCGAGGGAAGCGGATTCTTCGGGATCGAGGTTCACGCCGTCCGGATAGGTGAATCGCCGGCCGCCATCAGGCTCGACGTTGTCGTCGCGCCGGACGAGTTCTCACGGCGCACACGCGCCACCACCAATACGGCTTCTGAAGCCAGCGCTCGCTACGCGGATTGGTGGACGGAATTCCTGCCCGCGTTTCATGCCGCCCATCCGGGCTGGAGTCAGGCTCAGAAACCGACTACCGCCAACTGGATGAATTTCCCGAGCGGCAGAGGAGGCATTCGCTTCGGGCTTTCATTTGCCTACCCGGTGG
Source organism: Chloroflexota bacterium (assembly GCA_963664795.2). Taxonomy (GTDB): domain Bacteria; phylum Chloroflexota; class UBA11872; order UBA11872; family VXNJ01; genus VXNJ01. The sequence goes on from CAXXYJ010000066.1 coordinate 2,808, forward strand.
GTGCTTCCAATTACAGTCTGCGTGCGGACGTGTATATCGACGACGGCGAGTCGTACTATCCGCACTTTGAAGCCCTACGCTCCAGCATCGATTCTTCGTGCAAGCTCCTCCTTCGTTGGGAGCCGAACGCGGCGGTTCGTTTTTCGCGTATAGCGGCGTATCTTGAGCCGGCGGATCCGTCCGACCGGAGCAAATGGCCCGAGTACCGTTCTTGGGGAATAGAAGCTCTCGGTGAATTGCGCCGCGTCTTTTCAGCCCCGATCAACGACCTAAATCGATCCCATTGACGGCGCTTAGCCAACTGATGTCGCATGAACTCCCTTGCCGGTCAACTCCGAAAACTCAAGCAGGTCGCATAGCGCCAAGCCAATAGAGTTGAATCTCGGCGAACCGGTGGTGGAATCTCTGATTTGGCCCGATCACTCTCGGTATTCGCAAACGCGATCGCGATTGAGGTGCACGTGGAACCGCGAATCAGCATTGTCACACTCGGGGTATCCGATCTTGAAGAATCCACGAGGTTCTATCGGGACGGCCTCGGTTTCCCGGTGCATGAGACGGGCAGCCCTTCCATAACTTTTTTCCTGCTTGGGAGCGTGATGCTGTCGCTCTATCCGCTGGATTCCCTGGTCGCAGATTCAAGTTCCGGCCACCCGGGAACCAATCTGGCCGGGCAACACGCGTTCACCATCGCCCACAACGTGGGCAGCCGAGCCAAAGTGGACGCCATCCTTCGGGAGGCTGAATCGGCCGGCGCCCGAATCGTCAAACCCGCAGCCCCGACGTTCTGGGGCGGCTACTCCGGCTATTTCGCCGACCCGGACGGATTCAGGTGGGAAATCGCGACCGGATCCGGCTTGCCGGTGGAACCTGGCGCCTGAGAAGCCGATCGACTCTCCGTGCGCGCAATTGAATGCCTGCAGGCCATAGTGGGATTGCCATTGACTTCCGATCCCACTTTCTAAATTGCAGGGTGTCCATTGTTCATAGATCTTGATTCAGACGCCGATTCCCCCTTCACCAGCCTCAGCGCCCTGGTCGTCCCGCGACCGATCGGCTGGATATCGACATTGAGCAGCGACGGCGTTGCCAACCTCGCCCCCTATTCGTTTTTCAACGGAGTTGGCTACAACCCGCCGCAGGTGATGTTCGCCGCCAGCGGCAATCACGATCACGGCGGGCTAAAGGACGCGGTGCGCGACGCGCAGGCCTCCGGCGAGTTCGTCGTGAACCTGGCCACCTGGGATTTGCGCAAGCAGATGAGCGCCTCGTCGGTCCCGGCTCCGTCGGACGTCGACGAGTTCGAGTACGCCGGCCTGGCCAAGGCGCCGGCCCGGCTGGTCAGTTGCCCCCGAGTCGCCGAAAGCCCGATTCACCTGGAATGTCGGTACCTTCGATCGGTCGAGCTGGAATGCAGAGACCCGAACGAAACCAACGTGGTCGTGTTCGGGCAGGTCGTCGGCGCGAACATCGATGACCGCGTGCTCACCGACGGCAGGGTCGATTTCCTCAAGCTGCGCCCGATCGGCCGGCTCGGCTACATGGACTACGTCGAGGTCAACAATTCCTTCACGATGCACCGGCCCAGCTGGGGTTGAACCAGCCCGGCCCTAACCGGTTCGCCCGCCGGCGTCTTCGGCCACGGCCACCCTGGCCCCTTCGGCAACGTCCACCCAGCGAAGCACGATCGTGCCGGCGACGATGATGATCAGGATCGAAGTTACCGCAACGCGGGTGTCGAATGCGGCGGTGGCGGCGATATAGAGAGTCGGCCCGAACACGGCCGAGGCCCGCGACATGAATCCGAAAAACGAGAAGAATTCGCCGCTGCGCGACTGGGGCGTGATCTGCGAAAAGAGACTGCGCGCGAGGGCCTGGCTGCCGCCGATCACGCTGCCGACCAGAACGCCCAGGATCAGCCACTGGTAACCGGCGTCGACCCCCAGCGGGTCCCAGACCAGGTCCCGCATCAGGAGCGGCCAGAAGTCGACCGGACCGGCGCCGATTGCGGACGCGTGCCCGGCGCCGATTTCGGCCAACCCGTCAAGCGGGCCGCCGCGCACCGAGATCGCGTATTCGTAGTCGGGTGATTCACCGGCCTGGCGCAGGATTGCCTGCAGGCCGTCGGGCGAAAGGGTCGCGCCGGCCAGCAGATCGTCCGGAGACAGGACCCTCGAACCGGCTTCGGGTTCGCCGGATTCGGCCGCGGCTTCGACCGCGTAAAGTCCCTCCGCGCCCTGATATTCGATCTGGACTTCGAAGTCCTGGTGCGCCTGCGGTTCCAACGGAGCGACCGCCACGCCGAACAATGCGATCACGATCCACCCCATCAAGGCGATCGTCAGCGCCGACTTGGTCGTGAACCGGTCGGCCAGACGGCCGAAGAAAAGGGCGCCGGGTATCGCGATGAACTGGATGATCACGATCGTTCCCATGTTGAAGGCGAGCGGGATGCGCAGCGTATCGGCGGCAAAAGCCCCGGCGATGGTGATGATCGTCTGCAATCCGTCGTTAAACAGCAGGAATGCGCCCAGGTAAACCGCAACAACCCGGAATCTGCGAAGTTCGCCGAAGGTCTTGCGCAACTCGCTGAATGCGGTCACAACCGCATTGGCAACCGACGGCGAAGCGGCCGCGCGCACGATCGGCGGTTCGGGCAGGGTCTTGAACGTCCACAGCGACCACCCGAACCACCAGAGGCCGACCGTCGCGATCGCGATCCGGGTGGCCAGATCGGAAATCTCGGTGTCCTGGGTGAGAAGGATGAGCGCCAGGTGCGCCAGCAGGATCAACCCGCCGCCGGCGTACCCGTATGCGTAGCCGCGGCTTGAAATGGCGTCGGCCAGATGGCGCGGCGCCAGGTGCGGCAGGAAGGCGTTGTAGAAGATCCCGCTCCCGGCGAACCCGATGTTGGCCAGGGTGAACGCGCCAATCAGCCACGCCCAGGGCTGGCCGACGTAGGCGCAGAAAAAGGCCAGGATCGTAAACAGCGATCCCACCCCGGTGTAGGTCCAGAGCAGGAGCCGCTTGATCGGCATCCGGTCGGACAGTACCCCCAGGGCCGGGCTCGATACGACCACGATCGCGGTCGAGACCGCGACCGCCAGCCCCCAGACCGAACTGCCGGTAAATGTGATTCCCAGGACGGAGACGCTGGACCCGAGCGATTCGCGAAAGAGAAAGACGAAATAAACCGGAAAAATTGCCACCAACCCGCTGGTGGCGAACGCCGAGTTGGCCCAGTCGTACATGCACCAGCCGCGGATTGCGCGGCGCTGGACGAGGGGCAGGTCGCCGATTCCGACTCGCTCCTGCGGCGCCGCGGCCTGACCGCTAACAGCCATGCTTAATTTGGTGCTTTCGCGAGCAAATCTGGCACCGAGGCCCCCGGCCCGAAGGTTGCGCCAAGTGCGGCGGATTCTCTGACCCCGCATTAAACGCTGACCGGGGCCGCGGACTACAGACTGATCGCAAGAATCGGGACCGGGGCCGGCTGGAATTCTTCGAATTCGATTTCAGTCCGGGCCGGTCCGCGCACCCGACGAATATTTCGATGCGCGCCCGGGCGATCGCCGACCGCGCGCCCACGGAATGCCGGCACCCGCTCCGGTTTGTTGCGGCATTCGACGATCATCCCGAGAAATTCGGGGTAACCGCTATCCGTTGAATGAAGCGATTGCCGGAACATATTCATACCCCATATATGGGGTATAGAATCTTGTTACTTTTGACCCAAGCGGAGAGCAATTCGGCGCCGATTAGTGCGCGCCGCAATCGACTTGAGAAGCCCTGCTTTTCGGGCTGTTTCCGGCAACTTCCGCTGGTCGATGTGCGCTCAAAACATGCCCTGCTGCACGCGGAAGGACCTTAGATGGCCAACGGATTCGGAACAAAACTGGAGTTTGCGACCGAATCCGAGTCTGTCGCCATCAGCAATGGTTCCGCGCCCGAGCGCGCGGAGGGCACCTGGGACCTTAGCCAGCGGATCGATCCGGCCAACAAGCGCCTGCTCAACTGCCAGCGCGTCGACGTGAACCAGCTGATCCCACTCAAATATCACTGGGCCTGGGAGCATTATGTCAACGGCTGCGCAAATCACTGGATGCCGACCGAGGTCCCGATGCAGCGCGACATCGAACTTTGGCGCTCCGACCGATTGAGCGACGCCGAACGTCTGGTGATCAAGCGCAATCTCGGCTTTTTCAGCACCGGCGAATCGCTGGTCGGCAACAACATCGTGCTCTCGATCTTCAAGCACATCACCAATTCCGAGGCCCGCCAGTACCTGCTGCGCCAGGCGTTTGAAGAAGCGCTGCACACCCATTCGTTCGTCTACATCGTTGACTCGCTCGGACTCGATTCGAGGGAGGTCTTCAACATGTACCACGAGGTCGATTCAATCGAGGGCAAAGACGACTTCGTGATGAGCCTTACCAAGGACGTGCTGGACCCGGAATTTAGCACCGAATCTATCGACGGGATCCAGCGTTTCATCAAGAACCTGGTCGGGTTCTACGTGGTGATGGAAGGGATCTTCTTCTACTCAGGATTCGTGATGATCCTGTCCTTCCACCGCCGCAACCAGATGACCGGAATCGGCGAGCAGTTCCAGTACATCATGCGCGATGAGACGATTCATCTGAATTTCGGCATCGACCTTATCAACACGATCCACGAGGAAAACCCCGAGGCCTGGACCGAAGAGCTCGAGCAGGAGATCATCGACCTGGTCAAGGACGCCTGCGAATACGAGGTGGCCTACGCCCACGACTGTCTGCCGACCGGCGTGCTGGGGCTGAACGCCGAACTCTTCCGCGATTACGTCCAGCACATCGCCGACCGCCGGCTTGAGCGCATCGGACTGCCGGCGCAGTTCGGGTCGAAGAACCCCTTCCCCTGGATGAGCGAGGTCGTCGACATACCCAAGGAGAAGAACTTCTTCGAAACCCGGGTGACCGAATACTCGAGCGCCGGAACGCTTTCCTGGGACTAACCGAGCCGGCAGCGACCGCAAATTCCTCAGCGGGCGCGGGTGTATATTCGAGTTGAGTAGGTTGTGGGGAAGTTGGAGGAACCCGATGCGGAGGCTACACGCACTGCTGCGTCGTTGGCAAGTCGACCGTACGGGGCCTCTCGGCGGGGTCTCCCCCTGAGGGGCATCAACAATCGAATAAAGCAGGGGCTTTTGACCTAGGTCAAAAGCCCCTGCGCCATTTCCAGACCCTAGCCCTAGACTTTCCGATCAGGACTTAATCCGCGGTCGAACCAGACTTGGAGACCCCATGGACCTTGGCATTTTTTCAATGCCGCTTCATCCGCCCGAGAAACCGCTGGCGCAGGGGTTCGAAGAGGACCTGGCCTGGTTTTCGGAACTGGAGGAAAAAGGGTTTTCCGAGCTCTGGGCCGGCGAACACATCACCAGCCAGTGGGAGAACTACCCGGCCGGAGACCTCTTCCTGGCCGCGCTGGCGCGGGAGACCAAGACCATGCGCCTCGGGACCGGAGTTTCGCTGCTGCCGCTGCACAATCCCGGCATGGTCGCGCTGCGGATAGCGTTCCTCGACCACCTTTCCGGCGGGCGGGTGAACTTCGGGGTGGGACCCGGTGGACTGGCGACCGACCGGCCGTTCCTGAACGTCGAAGTCGAACGGCCCGAATACATCGACCGCTTCCGCGAATCGCTGGACATGATCCTGAAAATCTGGACCAGCGAGGCCCCCTACAAGCTCGAAGGCAAATACTGGCAGGTCCACCTGCCGAACATCGAGCGCCACATCGGCCTGGGCTGGGCGATGCCGCCGCTGCAAAAGCCCCACCCACCGATCATGATCCCGGGCGTCTCCTACCGCTCCTCGAGCATCCAGATGGCCGGAAAGCTGGGCTGGCGCTGCCTCTCGACCAACTTCCTGCCCAACGACGACCTTACCGGCCAGTGGGAGGCCTACTCGGAGGGGGCGCGCTCGGCCGGGCGCGATCCCGACCCCAGCCTTTGGGGCATCACCCGCGACGTCTTCGTCGCCGACACCGACGCCGAAGCCGAGCGCTTCATGCTCGAATGCGCTCCGGCCGCCGCCTACGATCGCTACATGTTCGACCTGACCAAGGGGTCGAACAACTTCGTGCATTTCAAGGGTTCCAACCCGGACCGGCCGGACTCGGACATAACTCCCAAGTTCCTGTACGACAACACCTGGATCGCCGGCAGCCCGGCGACGGTGGCCGAGAAGATCAATTCGATCCGCGACCGCACCGCCCCCTTCGGGCAACTTGTCATGATCGCCCACGACATTGACGACTTCGCGCCCTGGCGGCACTCGATCGACCTGCTGAACAACCAGGTCATGCCGCTTATCGAGAACTAGGGCCGCGGAGACACCCTAAACGGCCAGCCTGGCGATGGCGGCCTCGTCGACTGAAATCCCCAGCCCCGGCCCCTGCGGGACCGGCAAGCAGCCGTCGGCATCGATCAGCAGCGGCTCGCGCATCACTCCGTAGAGCTGCTGGTAGGACTCGATCGTGCGCCAGGGCGGGTCGATGATGTACTCGATCCAGGGGCTGTTGGGGACGCTGGCCTGCAGCTGCAGATGGGCCGCCAGGGCGATACCGTTGGCGCCGTGGTGGGGAATGAAGAGCTTGCCGGCCCGTTCGCAGGCGGCCGCCAGCTTGCGCAGCTGCCAGACTCCCTCGCAGGTGGCCGCGTCCGGCTGGATGATGTCGTAGGCACCGGCGTCCAGCATCCAGTAGAACTCGTGCAGTCCGGCGTTGCCCTCGCCGCCGGCGATCCGGAGTTCGACCGAATCGGTCAGCCGGGCGATCGCCCGCAGGTCGTAGCGGGGCAGCGGCTCCTCGAGCCAGTAGACGCCCAGCTGCTCGTAAGCCCGCGCGGTCGCCAGCGCCCGCTCGTAGTCCCACACGATCGGGTCGCCGGGGTGCTTGGTCGGCCCCGACGCGGCGCCGGCCTGGTTGGCGTCGACCATGATTTCCATCCGGTCGCCGACCGCGGCGCGGACACTCTCGACCATTTCGACGTCTTCGGCGATGCTGGCCGAATGGGCCCGCAGCTTGATCGCCCGATAGCCGCGCTCCAGCAGCGCCAGGGCGTCATCGGCACGCTCGGCCGGGGACTTTGCGGCCACGATCGAGGCATAGGCCGGGATCCTGTCGGCGAAGTTCCCCCAGAGCTTTGCCAGCGGCAGGCCGGCCGCCTTGCCCACCAGGTCGCAGAGCGCCATTTCAACTATCCAGGCGCCCTTGGCGTAGCGGGTGATCCGGGCGTGGCGCTCGAACGCGAACGGGTCCTCGCCGAGGAGGTGCGGGGCCGCCAGGAGGTTGATGTCGGCGGCCTGGTCGAACCCGCTCGCGCCCCAGCCGACGAGCCCCGAATCGGACTGGATCCGGACCACCGTCACGTCGCGGTCGTTGCGGACTACGCCCGGTTCCCAGGCCGCCTCGAACGGCAGCGGGTAGGGGACCTTGAGCAGGGTGGCTTTTACGCTTTCAATCTTCATCCGGTGCGGGCCTGGAATGCTGGGGACGGGAAGTTGCTTTAACCCCAAAATTAGACCAATCGACGATCCGGGCGAACGATCGCGGAGACCAGCGGGGGAGCGGGCAATGCAGCAGGCCAGGGACGTGGTCCTAAACACCACCGACAGTTCGAACGCGCGACTGCGTCCGGTTCCGGTCTCGGCCGTGAGGGTCGACGAGAAGGGTTTCTGGCACCACTGGCGCGAGGTGGTCCGCGACACGTCGCTGGAACGCCAGTTCGAGCACTGCGAGCACACCGGCCGGCTCGACAACTTCCGCCGCGCCTCGGGGCGCAAGGAAGTTCCCGAATACTCGGGCCTGTACTTCAACGACTCCGACGTCTACAAGCTGCTGGAGGCGGCCAGCTTCGGCCTGATCGAGGGGGTCTCGGACTCGGTCCAGAAATGGATCGACCTGGCGATCGACGAGATCGGCGCCGCCCAGCGCGACGACGGCTACATAAATTCCTACTTCACGTTCGAGCGCGAGGACAAGCGCTACCAGGACCTTTGCAACCAGCACGAGCTCTACTGCATGGGGCACCTGATCCAGGCCGGCATCGCCCACCGCCGCGCCTCGGGATCGGACGCCCTGTTCGACATCGCGGTCCGGGCCGCCGACCATATCTGCGAAACGTTCGGCTACGGACGCCTGGAGCTGACCGACGGGCACCAGGAGATCGAACTGGCCCTGGTCGAGCTTTACCGGGAAACCGGGAACCGGGCCTACCTGGACCAGGCGCTGTTCTTCCTGGAAATGCGCGGCCAGCCCGAGACCCGCCTGAACGGCGAACCACGCTTCCGCGACCCCCACTACTATCAGGACCACCTGCCGGTGCGCGAGCAGCACGAGGCCTGGGGCCACGCGGTGCGCATGATGTACCAGGCCAGCGGCATGGCCGACATCGTCCTCGAGCGCGAGGACCTGGCGATGCAGGCGGCCGCGTTCAAGCTCTGGGAGAGCGCCTACGGGCGCAAGGCCTACGTCACCGGCGCGCTGGGAGCGCGCTTTGAGGGCGAGGCCTTCGGGGCCGATTTCGAACTTCCCAACGAGCGCGCGTACGCCGAGACCTGCGCGGCCATCGGCGGGGTCTTCTTCAGCTTCAGGCTGCTGTGCCTGACCGGGCAGGCGCGCTACGCCGACGCCATCGAGACCCAGCTTTACAACTCCATCATCTCGGGCCTCTCGCACGACGGAATCGGCTACTTCTACATGAATCCGCTGGCCGCGCGCGGCGAATATCACCGCGACGAGTGGTTCGTCTGTTCCTGCTGCCCGCCCAACGTGGCCCGGCTCCTGCTCTCGCTCCCGGGGTACTGCTACTCGACTTCGGCCGAGGGGCTGTGGGTGCACCAGTTCATCGCCGGTTCGGTCGGCGCGGGCGGTTTCGAACTCGACGTCGATACCGCCTACCCGTGGCAGGGCCAGGTCCAGATCTCAATCAAGCAGGCGCCGGCCGGCCGGGCCAGCCTGCGGGTCCGGATCCCTTCCTGGGCGGACGGCGCCAGCGCGATGATTTCGGGCCAGGAACTTAACGCCCGGCCCGGCGAGTACCTGGTGGTGGAGCGGCAGTTCAAAGCCGGCGAGGTGCTCAACCTGTACCTGCCGATGCCGGTGCGGTCGCTCTACTCCAACCCCCGGATCACCGGCAACGCCGGCCGGGTGGCGATCGCCCGCGGGCCGCTCATCTACTGCGTCGAAGTCCCCAACCGGGACTCGCGCCACGCCTACGACCTGGCCCTGAAGGAAGATTTCAATCCGCGCGTTTCCTACGATCCCGAACTGGTCGGCGGGGCGACCGTGATTCGGGCCGACGGGGCCGAACTGGAACCGGGGCCGGACGCGGATTTCTCGCTCTATTCGGACAGCGCGCCGGCCCGCAAGGCGCTCGGCGAGGCCGAACTGGTCGCTATTCCCTACTTTTCCTGGGGCAACCGCGAGCCCAGTTCAATGCAGGTCTGGATACCGCAGCTTCAGAACGGCTTGTAGACCATCAGATAGGCGATCACCAGCAGGGTGATCATCTGCCCGAGTCCGATGTAGCGAATCGCCGGGCGCCGGATCCGCGCCAGCAGTTCGGGACCCGGCTTCGGCTCGTCGGCGAGCGCCTCGCGGAGCTGGCGGAAGTGCGGATAGATCACGAACATGTTCAGGCCGATCAGGGCCAGCGAGGCCAGCAGCGATAGCAGCAGCCAGCCTTCGGTGAACGTGTTCCAGCGCCCGGCCTCGGCGGCGGCGAACCCGAAGACGACGGTCAGGATCCCGGACGGAATCGTCACCATCCGCACGTTGCGCTCCATGGCCCCGATTACCGGCTCGAGGTGACCGCTGGCGGCCAGGCGCGGAACCAGCGGCCGCAGCGCCATCGAGGCGCCAAGGCCGGCGAACAGGCTGAGGGCGAAGAGAATGTGCAGGAATCTGAGCGGTTCGTACATGGCGGGATCGGTTTTTCGCGCGGTGCAGACTAGGCAGAATTAGGTTAATTACCGGTAACAGCGGCCGCCAGGCGCCGAGAGAGCCGACCCATGCTCGCCCAATCCCAAATCGACGAATACCGCGAACGCGGTTTCATATCGGTCCCCGACGTTTTATCCGCCGAGGTCCTCGAGGAACTGCGCGACGAAGTCGCCCGCTTCGTCGAGAGGTCGCGGGCGGTGAGCGAGAACGACGCCGTATTCGATCTCGAGCCCACCCACAGCCCCGAGAACCCGCGCCTGCGGCGGCTCAAGAACCCGGTCCAGGTGTCGGAGGTATTCGACCGCGTGATGCGTTCGGACGCCCTGCTCGACCTGGCCGACCCGCTGCTGGGCTACAACGGCATCCGCTACCGCAACGACAAGCTCAATCTCAAGATCGCCGAGGTCGGCAGCCCGGTCGAATGGCACCAGGACTATGCCTTCTACCCGCATTCGAACGACGACGTCCTGGCCATCGGAGTCTGCCTCGACGACTGCACGCTCGAGAACGGTTGCCTGCGCTGCATTCCCGGCAGCCACCGCCTGCCGGTGCTAGACCACCATGCCGGCGGCGCCTTCGCCGGGGCGGTCAGATCCTCCGACTCCGAACTCGATCTCGGCCAGGCCGAGCCGCTGGTGCTCAAGGCCGGCAGCGTCTCGATCCACCACGCCCGCACCCTGCACGGTTCCGAGCCCAACACTTCCAACATCCCGCGCCGGCTCTGGCTCATCGAACTGACCGCCGCCGACGCCTGGCCGCTGATGGGGATGCCCGACATCGCCAAGTTCAAGAGCTGGCTGCTCCGGGGCGAGGAGCCGCCGATGATGCGCTGCTCCGACCACGTGGTCCGGATTCCGCTGCCCCAGCCCGCCACGGTGGGGTCGATTTACGAGGTCCAGCGCCAGGCGAAGGAAACCGTCTATCGCTAGGCGGCGGCGCAGCCGCCGGCGGCGCGCCGGCAATAACCGGCCCGAAGCAAACGGGTTCATCCCCAAGACCGAGCGCGAGCTGGCGGCCATGCGGCGATCCGGCCAGATCCTGGCAACCGCACTCGAGGAAGTCCAGGCGGCGATCCGCCCGGGAATAACCGGCCTGGAACTGGATTCACTGGTGACCGCGGTCATACGCGGCGCCGGCGCGGAACCGAGCTTTCTGGGTTATGCGCCCTACGGTCCGGACAATCCGTTCCCGGGCGCGATCTGCTATTCGGTCAACGAGATGGTCGTGCACGGCATACCCGACGACCGCGCGCTGGCGTCCGGCGACGTGGTCACGGTCGATGTCGGGGTCGACTACCAGGGCCTGAAGACCGACGCGGCCTGGACCTGGGCGGTGGGCGAGGTCCCGGGAGAGATTTCCGACCTGCTCGCCGCGACCCGCCAGGCCCTCAATGACGCGATCGCAGTCTGCGACCGCGGCACCAGCGTGGAGGCGATCGCGCGGCGGATCGAAATGACCGTGCGCGGCGCCGGCTTCGCGCCGGTGGTCGCCCTGGGCGGGCACGGGGTCGGACACCAGATCTGGGAGCCCCCGCACATCCCCAACCGGGCCGAAGGCGCGCCGCGGGCCCTGCTCAAGGAAAGCGCCACTTTCTGCATCGAACCGATCGTCTCGGCCGGTTCCGACCAGTGCCTGACCGCCCCCGACGGCTGGGGCGTCTACACCGCCGACGGCAGCTGGGCGGCGCATTTCGAGCACACCCTGGCTTTGACCGCGGACGGGCTGGAGATTCTGACCCGGTTCCGCGCCGTACCCTGACCGTCGGAGGAAACCGTCCCAATGGCCATCAGCGTGACCTTCATCGGAGCCGGCAGCCTCGGATTCACCCGGCGCCTGATCCGCGACATGTTGTGCGTCGAGGAGCTTTGCGACACCCGCTTCGTTTTGCACGACATCGACCCGGAAGCGCTCGATCGGGTCAGCCGGCTCTGCCGGCGCGAAATCGAACTCAGCGACCTGCCGGCCATGATCGAGACCGAGCTCGACCGGGCGACCGCGCTCGAAGGCGCCGATTACGTGATCAACTGCGTCCGCATCGGCGGCCTTCAGGCCTTTGCCACCGACATCGAGATTCCGCTGCGCTACGGCGTCGATCAATGCGTCGGCGATACCATCTGCGCCGGCGGGATCATGTACGGGCAGCGCTCGATTCCCAAGATGCTCGAGTTCTGCCACGACGTGGTCGCCCACGCCAAGCCCGGAGCGCTGCTGCTCAATTACGCCAATCCCATGGCCATGAACACCTGGGCCGCGCTGGATTACTCCGACGCCGACGTGGTGGGGCTCTGCCACGGCGTGCAGGGCGGGCACCGGCTCATCGCCAGGGCCCTGGGGGCCGAGTCGGTCTCCGATGTCGAGATAGTGGCCGCCGGGATCAACCACCAGACCTGGTACCTGAGCATCGTCCATCGCGGCCGGCAAATCGGTGCCGACGAACTGCTGGCGGCCATGCGCGCCGATCCCGAAATCGCGCGCCGCGAGCCGGTGCGCCTCGACGTGCTGGAGCGTTTCGGCTACTTCTCGACCGAGTCGAACGGGCACCTGTCCGAGTACCTCCCCTGGTACCGCAAGCGCAGCGGCGAAATCGAGGGTTGGATCGACCGCGAACGCTGGATCGACGGGCGCACCGGCGGATACCTGGAATACTGCCGCGAGCGCAACCAGACCTTCGCCGCCGACTACGAGCGCCAGCTGTCCGCCGCCGCCCCGATCGAGGAGTCCGAGCGATCCGACGAGCACGGCTCGCACATCATCGAAGCGATCGAGACCGGGCGGCCCTACCGGGGACATTTCAACGTCCGCAACGACGGCGCGATCCCGAACCTGCCGCCGGACTGCGTGGTCGAGGTTCCCGGCTACGTCGACCGCCACGGGATCAACGTCGGCCAGCTCAACGATCTGCCGCTGGCCTGCGCGGCGACCTGTCAGGCGTCGGTCGACGTGCAGCGGATGGCCAAGGAAGCCGCGGTCAGCGGCGATCGCGAGCTGCTGCGCTTGGCGATGCTGCACGACCCCCTGGTCGGGGCGGTGTGCTCCCCGGACGAGGTCTGGTCGATGACCGACGAGCTGCTCGCGGCCCAGGCCCGCTGGCTGCCGCAGTATGAATCCGCCGCTTGAAGGGCGAGCGGTCGGGGTCGGGTCCGCGACCGCGAATCCCGCGCGCAGCCACACGCCGCCGCCGGTCGCGGCGGGCTGGCGCCCAGACTAAGTCGAGGCCCTGATGGAACTTGGGCCGCTGCCCGCCAACCTGCACGTGTCCGAGCATCCGGTCGTGCGCGACAAGCTATGCGAGCTGCGCGCCACCGCGACCCCGCCGCGCCGGTTTCGCGGTGTGGTCCGCGACCTCACGCAGCTGCTCTTCTATGAAGCGAGTACGGACCTGGAAACCGAACCAGCAGACGTTGAGGCGCCGCTGGGGGTTGCCCGAGGCCGGCGGCTGCGGGGACCGATCGCCCTGGCGCCGGTCATGCGGGCCGGGCTCGGGATGGCCGAAGCCCTGGCGCAGATGTTGCCCGACGCCGTAATCTGGCACCTCGGCATCCGCCGCGACGAGGCGACTTTGGATCCGATCGAGTACTACGACGCCGGCCCCGGCATCGCCCGGGTGCAGACGTGCCTTCTGCTGGACCCGATGCTTGCCACCGGCGGGACCGCGGCGGCGGCCTGCCGACTGCTCAAACGCCGCGGCCTGGCCAGCGTCCGCTACGTGGGTCTGATCGCGGCCCCGGAGGGCGTGGCGCGCCTGCACTGCGATCACCCCGACGTGCCGATATTCGTGGCCGCCCTCGATGAAGGCCTGAACGAGCAGGGCTTTATCCTGCCGGGCCTGGGCGACGCCGGCGACCGCCAGTACGGGACCGAATGAAGAAATCCGCCCGGCCGGGTGCTCCTTAAGCGGTGAGTTTCTCGTTAAGGAACTGCAGCGAGGAAGCCAGGCAGTCGAAGGGATCGCGCCGGCAGACATCCTGCTCGATGATGTAGTACTCGGTCCCGGACTCGGCCGCCGCCGCGAGAATCCCGTCCCAGTTCAGCAGGCCTTCGCCGACCGGCGCCCAGGACGGCGCCGGCTTGGCCATGGGGTCCGGATCGTCGGCCGGAAAGACCTGGGCGTCCTTGCAATGCAGGTAGCGGATCCGGCCCTCGAGCCGCTTGATCATCGCGGCCGGGTCGGCGCCGGAAATGGCGGTCCAGTAGGTGTCCAGCTCCATCTGCATGTCGCTGTTTTCGATCATGTACTCCATGGGGTTGGTGCCGGCGAAGTACACGAACTCGTGCGAGTGGTTGTGGTACGCGAAATCTATGCCGGCGGCCGCGAGCTGCTCGCGCACCGGGCCGGCATCGTCAAGGAAGCGCCGGTAGCCGTCGAAGTCGCGGTAATCGTAGACATCGAAGATGACCGGCGGCGCGACCATCCTGCAGCCCAGCGTCTGCAGGTATTCGAGCTCGGCGCCGGTGTTGTCGCGCAACTGGCCGAAACGCCGGTGCGCGCTCAAGGCCTTCAGCCCGTGATCGTCGAGGATCTGTCGCAGCGTCGCCGGCGAGGTGTCGGCGTCGGGCCCGTCGACCGCGCCCACGGCCGCCAGTTCGACCCACTCGAATCCGACTCCGGAAAGCCGGTGTACGGCCTCGTGCAGCTGCTTCTGGTTGCCCAGAAAGTCACGGACGGTGAACAGCTCGGCGGCGACGTTCGGCATTCTCGGTACCTTGTGGTGCGGTTGGGACCGGGCCCTCAGGCCCGGTCCGAATTATCGGGAGTGGGGGTTCAGATCCACAGCGAAACTATCGCACCGATCACCGCCAGGGCCACGAACCAGCGGAACCCGACTAGGTAGAACAGGCCCATCGGGCGACGTTCCCAAAGGGTCTCGTCCGAGAGCGGAACGAGCACCAGTCCGGCCCAGATCAGCAGCATCAGGATCGCGGCGTCGGTGACCGACTCGGCGCCGGCGTAGGCGGCGATGCGGGCGACCGCGTACGAGAGCAGCACCGATCCGAGAAACGATCCCAGGTAACTGGCCCACATGTGAGGGGTGTTTTCGATCGTCTCGCTGGTGAGGCCCGTATACCGCATCCAGCGCCGGCCGAATACCGCCGGCATGAACCAGACCGCGCCGATAACCATGTTGGCGATCGCGGCCACGAACACCGCCAGGTAGTTGACTGAATGTGATAACTCCACCGGGATTCCTCCTGGGACTTGACTTGCCCTCCACGGCCCTAGTCTGGATTGCGCGGGCAAACAACCCGGCGGCCGATTGAATGCAGAAACTCGAATTCAAGGCCAAAATAGCCGCGCCGCGCGCCCTTGCCGCGCTTGGAGAACCGGCCGAGGAAGACCCGGGGCAGGGACCCGGACAGACGCCCGCGACGGGTGCGATCACCCGACCGTTCTGAAGGTATCGGTCCGCCGTTGGGTGACTGTCCCGTAATGCGGCGGGCGGGATTGCTTCAGGCTACCGGGACCACGTCGATCTCGACCTCAAGCTCGGATTCCCAGCCGCCCTGGTACACGCCGGCGGTCGGAGCCACGTCGCCGTAGTCGCGCCCGACCGCGACGCGAACGTACCCGCCGCCGACCACGCGGTCGTTGGCCGGATCAAAACCCATCCAGTGCCCGTCCGGGAGCAGGCATTCGACCCAGGCGTGCATGGCCGCCTGCCGGATCGGCGAGCCGGCCCGGTCGGCTATGTAGAGGTAGCCGGAGACATAGCGCGACGGGACGCCCCAGCCGCGCGCCAGCGCGATCATCAGGTGCGCGTAGTCCTGGCACACCCCGCGGCCGGTTTCGAGCATGACCTCGACCGGGGAATTGGCGGTGGTGCTGCCGGGGGCGAATTCGAACTCCCGGTGGATCGCCGCCGAGAGTCCGGCAAGGTCTGAAAGCGGATCGGCGGCCGGGCGGGCGAGCCCGCTGCGGTCCGCAAAAGCGGTCAGCGCCGGCGAGGATCGCGCGAACGCGCTCTCGCCGCTAAAGTCCCAGTGGTCCGGGTGCGGGGCCAAAGCCCGGTAACCGTCCCAGCCTCGCCGATCGGAATCGCGGGCGGGTCCGTCCGGCGGCGCCGTCCTCACCCTGGCCCGGGAGACCACTCCGAGCACTTGGTGCGCCCTCCAGACCGCCAGCAGGTGCCAGGGGTTGCCGAATCCATCGCGACCGGCCGCTATCGACCCGGGCGGCTCGGCCTCGATCTCCCAGTCCTCGACCTGCTGGCCGCGGTCCTGACGCGGCCGCAGACGCAGCGACATGACGCAGCTCCGGACCGGAACCGGGTAGCGGTACAGGGTGAGATGCCGCACATCAAAGACTCGCCCTTCAGGCGCGGGGTGCATTTTCGAGGGCGTAGTCGAAGAAAGCCGAATTGATCCGATCGTGCAGTTCGCGTCCGGCTCGGCTGATGCCAAGCAGCCGCTCGCGACCGTCGCTGCGGGCCACCCAGCCACCGGCCAGCGACTGGGTCAGGAGCCGGAGCGTTTCGCCGCCGGCTTCGGTGGCCCCGGCGTCGGGTCCCGCGTCCAGGTTCTGGAAGTGGGTCTGCGCATACAGCACCGAGCCAAGCAGCGATCCGGGCAGCTGCGGATCGGCGATCAGGAGCGAGAGCACCTTGTCCGGGTCGACCCCGACCCCGAACCGCTGGTTGTAGGCCGCCCGGGCGTGGAACTGGCGCAGCAGGCTGATCCAGTCGGCGTCGGTGCCCTCGTCGGCTTCGGCCAGGGCCGACGACTGGGCCAGCAGAAGGCTCGATATCAACTGGATCCGCTCGACCAGAACGCCCAGCTGGATGAACCGCCAGCCGTCGCTCCGGTACATGGTCGCCGCGGTCACTCCCCAGAATTTGTGGATCATCGCCTCGGCGTCGGCGAAAAACCCCTCCGGATTGAGCCGCCAGACCTGCTCGATGGTCAGGTCGCGAACCCCCAGAAACGACACGTTCAACTGCGTCCACATGGCGGCGCTGATGTGCTGGCGCATCTGCCGGGCGTTGTCGCGGCCCTGGCTGAAACAGGCCCTGACCGAATTCGGGTTCGTCTCCTCGAAGGTCAGGTCCCCGGCCAGGGTGAACGAATCGGCCAGCAGGTAGTCGTCGTCCTCGATCTGGTCCAGCACCCCCCAGGGGGGCTCGCGCCCCAGCGCGTGATAGATGCGGGTCCAGCCGAAATGGATGTCGCGGACCGGCCGGTCCGACAGCGCCTCGGTCTGTAGGTAAAGCAGGCGGCTGAGATGTTCGACCCGCGCCAGGTAGCGGCTCATCCAGTAGAGTCCGGCCGCACTGCGCGCCAGCAGGGCCTGGCTCATCGGCGTCCGGCCCGCGCGGTGTCGCCGCTTCCGACGGCGCGATCGACGGTCATTCCTCCAGCACCCACAGGTCCTTGCAGCCGCCGCCCTGCGAGGAGTTGACCACCAGCGAGCCGCGCCGCAGCGCCACCCGGCAGAAGGCCCCCGGCACGATTCGGGTCTTGGCCCCGCACAGCACGAACGGACGCAGGTCCACGTGCCGGGATTCCAGGTTCCCGTCGATCAGGCATGGGGCCCGCGAAATCGCCAGGGTGGGCTGGGCGATGTAATCGGCCGGTTTGGCCTTGATCGCCTCCGCGTATTCCTTGCGCTCGCGGGCGCTGGCGTGCGGGCCGACCAGCATCCCGTATCCGCCCGACTCGCCCACGCGCTTGACGACCAGTTTGTCCAGGTTCGCCAGCGTGTAGGCCAGGTCCTCCTCGCGCCGGCACAGGAAGGTGTCGGCATTGGCCAGGATCGGCTGCTCGTCGAGGTAGTAGCGGATCATCTCGGGCACGTAGGCGTAGACGCTCTTGTCGTCGGCCACTCCGGTGCCGGGGGCGTTGGCCAGGGTCACGTTGCCCAGCCGGCAGGCGTGGACCAGACCCGGCACTCCCAGCAGCGAATCGGGCCTGAACGCGGTCGGGTCCAGGTAGTCGTCGTCCACCCGGCGGTAGATCACGTCGATCCGCCGCAGGCCCCTGGTGGTGCGGGCGTACACGAATCCGTCGTCCACCAGCAGGTCCCTGCCTTCCACCAGCATGGCGCCGATTTCGCCGGCCAGGAACATGTGTTCGTAGAACGCCGAGTTGTAAATCCCCGGCGTGAGGACCGCCAGGGTCGGGTCCGATTTGCCGCCCGGCGAAAGCTCGCACAGGGTGGCGCGCAGGACCGAGCCGTAGTGCTCGACCTCGCGCACCCGGTGCAGGCGGAACTCGCGCCGCAGGGCCGATTTGGCCGCCTTGCGGTTGGCGATCATGTACGAGACGCCGGATGGTACCCGCAGGTTGTCCTCGAGCACGAAGAACCCGTCGTTGGTCCGCACCAGGTCGGTCCCGCAAACCGCGACCCAGGTACCCTGCGGCGGGCGGTAGCCGCGCATCTGCGGGCGGTAATGCGGGCAGGTCAGGACCATCTCCGACGGGATGATCCCGTCCCTGATGATCTGGCCCTCGCCGTATACGTCGCCGAGAAAGCGGTTGATCGCGGTAAGCCGCTGGCGCAGTCCGCGCTCCAGGAATTCCCAGCCGGCGCGCGGCAGGAGCCGGGGGATGCAGTCGACCGGGATGATGCGCTCGTCGGCCTCGGCGTCGCCGTAGACGGTGAAGGTGATTCCCTCGGTCGCAAAGGACCGGTTGACTTCCTCCTGGATCGTTACCAGGTCGGCGGCCTCCAGGCTGCCAAGCACCGAGTGCAGCTGGCGCCACTGCGGCCGCGGGCGGCCGTCCCGGTCCACCATCTCGTCGAATACCGAGGAGCTCAGCTCGTATCTGTCAAAGTCCACCGGGCTGGTCTGACTCCTCCACGACTACTTTCGTCCCTTCATTTTTTTAAGCTAAGGCGGCGGCGGCGGAGCGCTTGTCAATCCGCGGCCGCGACCCGGTCCCCGGCCGGCCCTATTTGCAAGCGCGCCGGCGCGCAAATTGCGCGCGCAGCCCGGCAAGCGTTATTTCCTCCAGTGAATCGACCCGCAGGTCCGCGTCCCGGAGCGGCAGGCGGCGGGTAATCGAATTCGGGACGGCCAGGCAATGCAGCCCGGCTCCCTTGGCCGCGCTTACCCCGTGGGCCGAATCCTCGACCGCGAGCGTGTCCTGCGGCGCCGACCCGAGCGCGGCGACGACCAGCCGGTAAACCTCCGGATCGGGCTTGACGCTGGTCACGTCGCCGGCCGTCCGAATGGCGGCGAACATTTCCAGGATGCCGAAGCGCTGAAGATGGCCCTCGACCCAGCCGCGCGACGAGCTGGAGGCGACGCCGAGCTTCAGACCCAGCGCCCGGGCTTCCCCAAGGCGGTCCGATACCCCCGGCATCAGCGGCTGCGAGTGCACCTGCCGCAGGTAGCTTTCGCGGCGGGCGGCGGACACCTGCTCGCGGTCAATGCCGTGACCGGTCAGCTCCTCCAGGTGAGCACAGACCTTCAGGTCGCTCGTGCCCTGGCCGACGTGGCGGACCCAGTAGGCGATGTCCAGCTCCGCCCCGTGCGCCCTGAAAACGTCCCGCCAGGTGCTGAAATCGGCCGACTCCGTATCGAGGATCACCCCGTCGAAATCGAAAACTACGGCGTCGATCAACCGCCGGCCCGGGTCGCGGGCGGGGCCGGCCGCGCCCTAGTGATGGTGGTGGTGCGATTCGTGATCGCGGTAGTGGGCGGCCAGGAGGTCCTCGCCCCAGTCGTTGTTGAAGTCGCGCCAGACCGAGTGGATATGGTTGGCCTGGTTCTGGACGTTGTCGTACTCGATGACGAACCCGGGCGATCCGATCGTGTAGTAGTGGCCCGAGCCCTTCCGCTCCGGCCCGGCCCAGGCGAACGCGGCCTGGCCCAGCTCGGTCCGCTCGATCCGGCGCCACTGGTTTCCGGCCACGTCCTCGGGCGACCGGTCGACGTAGTGCTTGACCAGCCTGGCCAGGCGCGCGCGCTGCTCGCCATTTAAGTTCTGGAAAGGTATTCCGCGCGGGGTCATGCCCGGCTTGATCGTCCGGTAGTTGACGGTCAGGATGTCGAACGGGGCGACCGGGTCGACTATGGCCAACTTCTTCTGCTCGGGAGCAAGCGATCCCAGCACCGCCCGCGCCAGGTCCTCCTCCTCGGCCAGGATGCGGTGCCCGATCTTGGGACCGTGCTTGACCTCGGCCGGGTTCGCGCCCAGGAACAGCGGGACCGGCGCGATGTAGTCGCCGTCGATCACGTTGATGTTGACCCCGATGTGGTGGCCGCCGACCTTTACTCCCCAGGGGTCGGACCGGCCCGGTTCGCCGAAGACCGAGAAGTAGTAGTAACGCGGGTTGCGGGCCAGCATCACGCGGGTGTCGTGCTCGAGGCCGGACATGGCCTCCCACTCGCCCAGGACCGCCTCGTGGTCCATGATTTCGCGCGCCTGGCGGGCGCCGCGCGCCGAAAGGGCCGCATCGAGCAGCTCTCGCGCGCGCCGCCTCTGCGGGCCGGACATTTCGTCCAGGCGCAGGCCCGACCGCGGCACCGGTACGTAATTCCACTCGTAGCGCAGCAGGTCCTCGAACGGGCGCTGGGCCTGCTCCAGCTGGGCGGAGTCGAGCCCGTCCAGGAACCGGCGCGCCGAATTCGCCAGCCGGCGCGCCGCCGCCGGCGTCCGCTCGACCGCCACCGCATCTATTGCCATTGACCCACCCCGCTTATCAATAAATTGATGATATTGGGGAGCGCTTTCCGGCCCGGTCCGCCGCATCGGCGTCCGGCAAAGGTGGGCGATCGAGCGAAGGGAGTTCGGCAAATGCGCACGAACCGGGTGCTGGTGGCGGGCAAGAACCAGGTCTATCTGGAGGAAATCGAGATTGCCGACCGGCCCGGCCCGGGCGAGGTGATGGTCGAGACCGAGGCCACGTTCATATCGGCCGGTACCGAGCTGGCCAACTACACCGGCCTGGACCGGAACGTGAACACCCCCGGATCCTGGTGCGAATACCCCTGGCCGTCCGGTTACGCCAACGTCGGCCGCGTGCTCCAGGTCGGCGATGCGGTCGAAGGGTTCGAGGTTGGCGAGAGGGTCTTCTCTTTCGGCAAGCACCAGAAGGTCACGTTCGTCACCCACGGGGGACCGGGGCTGGGGGTGAACGCCGCCGGCTCGCTGCTGGTGAAGGTGCCCGAGTCGCTGGACCCCGCGGTCGCGGCCGCCTGCCGGATGCCGCTGGTGGCGATGAGCTCGCTGTCCAACACCGAATGGCGCCTAAACGACCTGGTCGGCGTCTGGGGCCTGGGGATGGTCGGCAACATGGCCGCCCAGCTCTTCCAATTGGCCGGCTGCCGGGTGATCGGGATCGATCCGGCCGGGTTCCGGCGCGACCTGGCCCAGGCCGTCGGGATCGGTTCGGTCGCAACCCCCGAACCCGGCGCGATCAAGTCCCAGATGCAGGCTCTCGGCGCGGCCGGGGGTCTGGACATCGCGATCGACGCGGTCGGCGAATCGGCGATCCTGGCCGAGGCCTTCAAGTTCGTGCGCAAGTTCGGGCAGATGACCCTGCTGGGCTCGCCGCGGCGCGAGCACGTGGCCGACATGAACCCGCTCCTCTCGCACATCCACTGGAGCGGGCTAAAGCTGCGCGGGTCGCTGGAATGGCTGATTCCCCTGACCCCGCAGACCGCGTTCGACGAGTCGACCCAGCACAACCTGGACACGGTCTTCGACC
Organism: Chloroflexota bacterium; assembly: GCA_963664795.2. Classification (GTDB taxonomy): domain Bacteria; phylum Chloroflexota; class UBA11872; order UBA11872; family VXNJ01; genus VXNJ01. The sequence goes on from CAXXYJ010000066.1 coordinate 24,442, forward strand.
TGGCCGCGCGCGGGCGCCTCAAGGTCGAGCCGCTGATCTCGCACCGGATGCCGCCGCAGCAAATCGAGCGCGCCTACCAGGGCTTGCTCAACGACAAAGAGCACTACAGCGGGGTCGCCCTGATCTGGGACGACTGATGCCGGCTCCCGGCGCGCGCCGGCGCCCATCCGGCCGGGCGGACGCCTGACGGTGCGGGTCAAGCGGGTGCTGGTCCCGGGCCGCAACCGGGTCCTGCTGGAAGAGATCGATATCCCGGACCGGCCCGGTCCCGGCCAGATCAGCGTTCAGACCCAATTCACGTTCATCTCGGCCGGCACCGAGCTGGCCAACTACACCGCCCTTGACCGGAGCGTGTACGTCGCCGGGTCCTGGTGCGCCTATCCGTGGGCGTCCGGGTACGCCAACGTCGGTCGCATCGTGGCCCTGGGGGAAGGAGTCGAAGGCTACGAGATCGGCGAGCGGGTTTTCAGTCCGAGCCGGCACCAGCAGATCCAGCACCTTCGGGTCCCGCACCGCGGCAATTCCGAAAAGCCCCTGCTGGCACGGGTACCGGAAGGGCTGGACGGGGCGATCGCGGCGGCCTGCATCATGCCCGAAATCGCCCTCAGCGCCCTCTCCAATTCGCGCTGGCGCCTCAACGACCTGGTGGGCGTCTGGGGCCTGGGGATGATCGGGAACATGGCGGCCCAGCTCTACCGGCTCGCCGGCTGCCGGGTGATCGGGATCGATCCGACCCGGTCCCGGCGCGAGCTGGCCGAGTCGGTCGGGGTCGAGGCGGTCTGCCCGCCGGACCCGGAAAGCGTGCGCGCCGCGATCGCGGCCATGGGCTCGGACCGGGGCCTGGACATCGGCGTCGACGCGGTAGGGGATGCGGCGGTCGTGGACTCCATCCACGAGCACTTGCGCAAATTCGGTCAGCTGGTGCTGCTGGGCTCGCCGCGGCGCGGGCACGAGACCGACCTGACCCCGCTCATGCGCAGCGTCAAGACCCGCGGGGTAAAGCTTGCCGGGTCGCTGCAGTGGCTGATCCCGTTCTGGCCGCAGCCGGGGTTCGAGGAGTCGGTCGCGCACAACCTGTCCACGGTCCTGGACCTGGCCGCGCGCGGCCGCCTGCAGATCGAGCCGCTGATATCGCACCGGATGCCGCCGGAGGACATCGAGCGCGCCTACCGCGGACTGCTAGAGGACAAGGAAACCTATACCGGCGTCGCCCTGGCCTGGCAGGGCTAGCGGCCGGGCGCCAATCCCGCCTCCGCGGCGGCTCCAAAGTCAATTGATCCCAATATCTGCGGTAAGATTTGCATGTTGTCGCGCAGGCACGTTTGCGCATGGTTCGCAAGACCGTGCCGGCCCGGCAATCGGGGTCGGCAAATCCCAGGTCCGGTGATCGGGGTTGGAATAGCCGTCTTTTTTTCGAAATCGACCGCCTAGGACATTCACCGGCTTGGAGATAGCCCCGCTAACCCAAAACGACTGGGTGCAGATGTCGGCCATCGCCGCACATATGTGGGTGTTCGCGCTTTGCCTGATCATTGCCGCAGCTTCCTATTTGCTGGCCCACTCGATGGCCCCTTCGCTGGTCTACACCGGCGACCTCGACCCGCGCGTCGGAGCGATCATCCGGCTGCTGGTCTACCCGGCCGTCGTCACGTTCGGATTACTGGCAATCGTGGTCCTGGTGAAGGGGACGATGCTCGGACTTGAGGTCCTCCCGGACCTCTACCCGCGCATGTTCGTATGAAGATCGACATCCTCTCGGCGATCACCGCCTTCCTGCCGCGCCTGAGCCTGCAGCAGATCATCCTGCTCACGGTGCCGGGCGTGCTGCTTGGCGGCGGTGCGATCACCGGCGTCGTCGTATTGGTCTTCCTGGCCGCGGCGGGCGGGACCGCCCGCGCCGCGCCGGAGCAGCCGATCCCCTTCTCGCACGCGGTCCACGCCGGCGAACTGGGGATCGAATGCGAGTTCTGTCACCGCGGGGTCGACGAGCAGGCCGCCGCCACCATCCCGTCGGTAGAGCAGTGCATGTTCTGTCACTCGGTGGTGGCCACCGACCGCGAGCCGATCCAGGAACTGCGACAGGCGTTCGAGTCCGGGACGGGGATCGACTGGGTCAGGGTGCACCGCCTCCCCGACCACGTCCGCTTCGTGCACTCGGCCCACATCAGCGCCGGCATCGAATGCTCGACCTGCCACGGCGACGTGGCCGGCATGAGCACCGTCAAGCAGGTCGTGAACCTGAACATGGGTACCTGCATGGGCTGCCACCGCAACACCAACGACGCCTCGATCGGGGCAAACAACCCGCATCCGATCAATCCCGACTTCGCGTCGCTCGACTGCACGATCTGCCACAAGTAGTGCCGATGAACCGCCAGATCCGACGCCGCAACTTCCTGCTCGGCTCCGCCGGCGCGCTGCTGGGCAGCGGCCTGATCGTGGGCTGCGCCGCGCCCGAGCGCGAATCCCGGGTCAAGAGCTTCGCGCTCTCGCCGGAGCAGTCGCTGCCGGGCGAGGACCTGTGGTTCGCCACCATCGACGCGCACGACCCGATCGCCGGCAACGGGGTCGTGGTGCGGACCGTCGACGGGCGCGCCAAGAAGGTCGAAGGCAATCCCCAGTTCCCGATCAACCTGGGCAAGAGTTCGGCCCGCTCCCAGGCCGGCGTGCAGTCGGTCTACCATCCCGATCGCATAGCCACGCCGCTGCTGCGCACCGGCGACCCCGGCTCGGGCCAGTTCCGCCCGATCAGCTGGGACCGGGCGCTCGGGTTCATCACCGAACGCCTGGGCTCAGGCGCCAGCGCCACGTTCCTGACCGGTCGCCTCGACCCCGTCAAGCAGCGCCTGCTCGACTCGTTCCGGCTCTGGTCCAAGGCCGACCACGTAACCCTCGGGCCGGCCGACCAGGCGAACCTGCGCTACGGCGTCCGGCAGGTGTACGGGGTCGATTCGCTCCCGCACTTTGACATCGCCGCGGCCCGCTCGATCATCTCCTTCGGTTCCGATTTCCTGGGCACCGAGCTCTCCCCGGTGGCCTACTCCGGCGCGTATGCGGAGTTCCGCGGACACGCCAACGGCGGTCGCGGAATGCTCACCCAGATCGAACCGCACATGTCGCTGACCGGGGCCAACGCCGACCGCTGGCTCCCGGTGCACCCGGGATTCGAGGGCCACGTCGCGTTGGCGATCGCCAACGAACTGGTCAGCGCCGGCCTGGTCGATGCGGCCACCGCCGAACGCCTGCTCTCGGCCTCCGGCGGCCTGTCCGCGCTCGATCCCTTCACGCCCGACGGCGTGGCCGCCCTCTCCGGCGTCACGGCCGATGCGATCCGCGAGCTGGCGCACGAATTCGTCGCCGCCCAGCCCGGCCTGGCGCTGGTCGGCGGATCGGCGCTCGGACACGTCTACGGCGACCAGATCGCGGCCGCGGTACTGCTGCTGAACCGCCTGGTCGGGAACGATTCCCTGCCCGGCGGGGTAAGCCCGAACCCCGAGTCGACCTGGGAGAACCTGCGCGCGGCCGGACCGGCCGCCAGCGCGCGCGCCGCCAGCGAGCTGGCCGAATCCTGGAGCGGCGGCGGAGCCCCCGACGTAGTGTTCGTCCACGAGATCGATCCGGTCCACGACCTGCCGGCGGCCGGTTTCGAGCGGGCGCTGGCAGCGGCCGGCGCGGTGGTCGGCATGGGAACGTTCATGAACGAGACCCTGGCCCGGGCCGACATGGTCCTGCCCGGCGCCCACCCGTTCGAGGAGTGGGGCGCCTACCTTCCCGATCCGCTGCGCGGCGAGCTGGTACTGGGCCTGCAGCAACCGGTCATCACCCCGCTCACCCAGGCCCGCTCGTTCGGCGACCTGCTGATCGCGGCCTCCTCCGAGCTCTACGGCGAGACAAGCGTTCTTTTCGACTCGCAACAGAGCGCCACCAAGGGCATGGTGCTCTCCGCCCTGGGCCTGACCCCGGGCGACGCCACCGCCGAAGCCGGCTGGATCGACATCCTGCGGCGCGGCGGGGTATGGGGGCCCGACCTGGGCCAGGCCCCGGCCTTCGCCGACTCCCCGGGCTGGGACGCCGGGCGCCTGCGGGCTCCCAGCTTCGCCGGCGATGCGGCCTCTTTCGAGTTCAATCTCATTCCGTTCCAGACGGTGGGAATCGGAACCGATCCGCAGACCGGGGCCCAGCCCTGGCTGCAGGCGACCCCCGACCCGCTGACCACGATGACCTGGAAGACCTGGGTGGAAATGAACCCCGGCCAGGCCCGCGCGATGGGCATCCAGCGCGGCGACGTGCTGCGTATTCAGACCATCGCCGGATCGGCCGACGTTCCGGTTTACCCCGCTCCGACGATCGGGCCCGGCCTGATCGCGGTGCCCGAGGGACAGGGCCGCAATTTCTCAGGCCGCTGGAACGAGGGCCGCGGCAGCAACGTGCGCGCGCTCCTGCCGGACCTTACCAGCGCCGCCGGCGGCCTTGCGTTTGCGGCCGCCCGCGCCCGGGTGAGCCGTCTGGACCGGACGGCCCTGATGCCCACCTTCGAACTGTTCGAGGATCCCCGCAACGATGCCGAATCTCCGCCGGTAAAGATAGTCAATGGCTAGCATCCCCACCGCCGTCAACAACGAAGCCGCCGCCCGCGCGGCCGCCAACGCCGGCGCTCCGACGTTCACCGCCGAGGAGCGCGCCACAAGCGTCGGCGGAATCAGATGGGGCATGGTCGTCGACGCCGACCTCTGCACCGGCTGCCAGGCCTGCGTGGTCGCCTGCCAGGCCGAGAACAACGTCGCCTTAAACGAGGAGCAGCGCGTCAACGAGAAGCGCGCCAAGGCCTGGATCCGCATCGAGCGCTACTGGGAGGGCGAGTACCCCGACGCCAAGGCCCGCTTCCTGCCGGTCATGTGTCAGCACTGCGCCTCCGCCCCGTGCGAGCCGGTCTGTCCGGTCTGGGCCACCTATCACAACGAAGAAGGGCTCAACGCGCAGGTCTACAACCGCTGCATCGGCACCCGCTTCTGCGCCAACGGCTGCCCCTACTCGGTCCGGCACTTCAACTTCTGGAACCCCGAGTGGCCGGGCGAGCTGGAGAACCAGCTCAATCCCGACGTGACGGTGCGCACCAAGGGAATCATCGAAAAGTGCACGTTCTGCGTGCAGCGGATCAACCGCGCCCGGGTCGACGCCGAGCGCCAGGGCCGCGAGACCGCCGACGGTGACGTCGCGCCCGCCTGCGTGCAGGCCTGCCCGACCCACGCGCTGATATTCGGCGACCTCAACGATCCCTTCTCGCGCGCCGCCGAGCGGGCCGAGGAAGAGCACGACCGCTCCTACATCCTGCTGGAAGAGCGCGGCACCGAGCCGGGCGTGGTCTACCTGGCCAAGGTGGACCCGTTCGCGCACGTGGAAGAAGACGAGCACCACTGATGTCCGGACCCGAACCGGCCGCCCTGGCGATCGCTCCCGGCAGCGGTTTCCGCCCGCGCGGGATCAGCTTCAGCCTGGCCAACGCGGCCCAGCTGCTGGTGACCCTTTTGGCCGTACTGGGCGTGGTCATGTACGTGCTGCGCCTGGGCGAATGGGGCGACCGGCCCGAATGGGCCTACCCGACCGCCATCCTGATGTGGATGCTGGCGACGGTCTCGAGCGCGCCGCTGCTGGCGTATGCGACCCGCATGACGCGCGGCTACTGGAGCTACCCGGTGCGCCGCATCGCGACCCTTTTCGCGGTCCCGTCGATCCTGGGCTACGCCCTGCTGATCCCGGTCCTGAACAGCCTGCCGTCGCTGGACGGGCGGGCCAGCCTCTGGTTCGAATTTCGGTTCGGGGCCCCGGTCGTGACCGACGCCCTGGCCGTGGCCACGATGGCGCTGGCCGGGCTGGGCCTGCTCTGGGCGACCTCAATTCCCGACCTGGCCGCCAACGGCTCCTGCCGCTTCCTGACCCTGGGCTGGCGCGGCAACCCGCGCCAGTGGAGCGCCCTGAAGATGTTCGCCAAGCTCCTGGGCGCGTTCTACCTGATGACCCTCGTCTACAGCACCATGCTCCTGACCACCGACCTGGGCCAGAGCCTGATCCCGGGCTGGCGCTCGGGAATCTTCCCGGCCTACCACGTGGTGACCGGATTCCAGACCGCCACCGCGCTGGTGGTGCTCGCCGTCTACCTGGTCCGGCGCTTCTGCCCCGAGGCGCGCCCGTTCATCGGGGCCGAGCAGGCGATCAACCTGGGCCGGATCTTCCTGGCTTTCACCCTCCTGGTCTTCTACTTCTTCTGGGCCGATTTCGTACTCGTCTGGTACGCCCGGCTGCCGGGGGAGATCGCGGCCATGCAGGTGGGGATCGCCGAGGTCTACGGCGCGGCCTTTGCGATCGCCGCGCTGTGCCATTTCGGGATTCCGTTCGTATGTCTGATCTTTAACCCGCTGCGGCGCCGCATGCACCTGCTGGCGCTGGTGGCGGTGGTGGCCCTGGTCGGATCGCTGGCCGACCGGGTCCGCTTGTTCGTGCCGGCGATCACGAACACCGAAGTTACCGGTCACGGTCCCCTGGACCCGTTGCCGGCGGCGGTCTGGCCGGCCCTGGACGATGTTCTGTTCATGATCGGCTGGATCGGCCTGATGGCGTTCGCCTACATATTCAGCGCCCGCTGGATCCCGCTGCTTTCGGGCTGGGAGATGCGCGAGGGCGCGCTTTACCGCGGCGAGGTCGACTACGGCCGGGCCAAGTACCTGCTGCTGGCCAAGCCCGACTAGCGGAGCGCTAAAGGAGCACCAATGCAAGAACCGGTATTGCTCGACCAGCGAACCGCCGACAAGCGTCTGCTCGATTTCGTCATGACCACGCCGCGCTGGTTCTTCACCTGGTCGGGCGGGCTCGGCTTCGTGTTCATGCTGGGCGCGGTCGTGTTCCTGACGATGCTCTACTGGGGACTTGATTTCCTGGGCTACTCGCACCCGGTTTACTGGGGATTCCTGATCGTGAACTTCGTTTTCTGGATCGGGATCTCGCACGCCGGCGTCTTCGTCTCGGCGATCCTGCGCCTGACCCAGGCCGAGTTCCGACGGCCGGTCACCCGCGCGGCCGAGGTCGTGACGATCTTCTCGCTGCAAGCCGCGGTCCTGTTTCCGCTGATCCACTCCGGCCGGCCCTGGCGGACCCCCTACTGGGCCTTCCCCTACGACTTCATCCGCGGCATGTGGCCGAACCCGCGTTCGCCGCTGGTCTGGGACCCCTCGGCGATCTTCACCTACCTGACCTCGACAATCCTGTTCGTGTACGTGGCCCTGCTGCCGGACTTCGCGCTGGCGCGCGACCGCTCCCAGGACCCGATCCGGCGCGCCCTGTTCACGATCCTGGCGCTCGGCTTTAAGGGGTCGACCCGCCAGTGGCGCATCCAGGCGGTCGCCGGGATCCTGCTCTCGGCGATCATCCTGCCGATCTTCGTCTCGGTGCACTCGATCGTTTCCTGGGACTTTGCGGTCACCTCGGTGCCGGGCTGGCACAACACCGTATTCGCCCCCTACTTCGTAATCGGGGCGGTGCACTCGGGCGTTTCGGCGGTGGTGACGGCGATGATCGTGATGAAGTGGGCGTTCAAGCTCGAGGACTTCATCACCCGCGACCACATCGACGCCCTGGCCCGGCTGCTGATCGCGGTGGCCACCGGGTGGCTGTTCTTCCTGTTCCTGGACTTCGGCTTCGGCCTCTACGGCCTGGAGCCGACCGAAGTTGACACCTGGAACCGGCGCGTCTTCGAATGGCCGTTCCCGATCGTGATCATCGTCTTCATGCTCACCGCCTACATCATCCCGGTGCCGCTGTGGCTGTTTCGGACGGTGCGGCGCTCCTACGGCTGGATGTTCTTCACCACGATCCTGGTCAACATCGGGATGTGGCTGGAGCGCTACATCCTGATCGTTCCGGCCCTCGAGCGCAAGTCATCGCTCACCTTCACCTATTCGACCTACATCCCTTCGATATCCGAGGCCATCCTGGTGGCCGCCTCGTTCGCCTTCGTCATGGTCGGGGTACTTGTCTTTGCCAAGGTCGTACCCATCATGCCGGCGGTTGACATCAAGGAAGGGATGATTCTGGCCCGAAAAATCAAAATCGGCCGCGCCGAAGTGCCGGCCACCATCCGCGAATAAGGCAGGCAGGCATGGCTAAATCCGAACTGCTGGCGATCTACGACAGCGTCGATTCCGCCGCGGACGCGGTCGAGGGGCTGCGCGACGCCGGTTTTGCCGACACCTCCGTGGACATCCTCTCCGGTGTCCCCTATCCCGAGGGCGCGTTCGGCGAACCGCACACCAGGCACCGGCTCTACACCTTCCCGTTCGCCGGCGCCGCCTGCGGTTTCGCGCTCGGCGTGGCCTGGCTGGTCGGGGCCCAGGTGACCATGCCGCTGATCACCGGCGGCAAGCCGATCGTCGCCCTGCCGGCGGTGTTCCAGATCCTCTATGAGGGAACGATGATCGGGGCGGTCCTCTTCACCGTCCTGGGCGTGCTGTTCGAGTCGCGCCTGCCGGACGGCATCAGCCTCTACGACGACCGCCTGGGCGACGGCTACATCGGGGTTTCGCTCAACGCCGAAGACGATGAAGTCGCGCGCGGCCGCGACGTCCTGTCCGGGGCCGGCGCGGTCGACATTCTCGATTCCGAGGGCAGCCTGCTCGAGGCCGCCCCCAGCGCGACCTAGATGATCCTGCGCCGAATCCTGGCCGCCCCGGCCCGCCTGGGGCTGCTCCTCGCCGCCCTGGCGTCGCTGACGCTGACCGGGTGCGAGGTCGGCGCATATCCGCTGGACATCTTCCCCGAGATGCACTACCAGGAGTCCTACCGGGTGCAGGAGCCCCCCTACGCGCCGATCCCCGAGGGCAGCGTTCCAACCGGCGGCGCCGAACACGTGATCGCCCAGGCCGAAATGACCGATCTGCCCAATCCGATCCGGCTCGACGCCGACTCGGTCCTGGCCGGCGAAGAGGTCTACACGGTCAACTGCGCGATGTGCCACGGGGCCGCCGCCGACGGCGTTTCCGAGCTGACCGGCCAGTTCTCGGTCGCCGGCGTGCGTCCGCCGCCCTCGCTGCTGATAGGCACCGCGGCGGTCGTCAGCGACGGCTACCTGTACGGAGTGCTCACCCACGGGCAGGCCAACATGCCCGCCTTCCAGAAACTCCTGACCCCGGACGAACGCTGGCTGGTGATCAACTACATCCGCTCGCTGCAGGAAACCCAGTAACCTAGTCCCGAACCCCGGGGTTCGCGCGCACTTTCCCGCAAGGCGCCGCTAGCAAAGGCATTCCAATGCGCAGCTGCGACATCGCCATCATCGGTTCCGGCACCGCCGGCCTGGCCGCGGCCGTATACGCCGCCCGCGCCAACATGTCGACGCTGGTGTTTACCGGCGAGGCGTTCGGGGGCCAGATCGCAACCACCCACGACGTCGAGAACTACCCCGGTTTCGAGGACGGGATCACCGGTCCGGAACTGACCGAACGGATGAAGGCCCAGGCCGAACGGTTCGGCGCCGAGACGGTGTTCGACCACATCGAATCGCTGGAAGTCGACGGTCCGCCGTTTACCTTAAACGGCCGCGCCGACACCTATGAGGCCAAGTCCGTGGTCGCCGCCACCGGGGCCCGCGCCAAGACGCTGGACGTCCCGGGCGAGCAGAGATTCTGGGGGCGGGGAGTCTCCACCTGCGCCACCTGCGACGCCGCGTTCTTCGCCGACGCCCCGACCGCGCTGGTCGGCGGCGGCGACAGCGCGATGCAGGAAGGCCTTTTCCTGGCCCGGTTCGCCTCCAAGGTGTACGTGATCCACCGCCGCGACCAGCTGCGCGCCGGGGCAACGCTGGCAGAACGAGCGTTCGCCGAACCCAAGCTTGAATTTGTTTGGGACAGCGTGGTCGAGGAGATCGCCGGCGAGAACGTGGTCGAACACGTGCGCGTGCGCAACCTCAAGACCGGCAAGGTCTCGGAGCTGCCGGTCGAGGGGTTCTTCGTCTTCATCGGGCACGAACCCAACACCGAGCTCTACCAGGGCAAGCTGGAGCTCAAGCCCGGCGGATACCTCAAGTCCGACGAACTCATGCACACCTCGGTGCCGGGGATATTTGCGGCCGGCGAAGTCCAGGACGACCATTTCCGCCAGGCCGTCACCTCGGCCGGCGAGGGCGTCAAGGCGGCGATGGAGGCCATCCACTTCGTCGAGAACCTGCCCAGCCCGGCCGCCAAGTCCGAGGCGCTGGCCGGTTCCGGCTAGATTCGCCGCCGGGCCCCGCCGGCCGTGAATCGCCCCGCCCCGCTGGGCCTGGCGCCCTCGTTCGGTTACGGCGACCGGCTCGGCCTGGCAACCCCGGGGCACATCCGCGCCCACCTGCGGGCCGGCGGGCCGATCCGGGCGATCTTCGCCCAGCAGTCGGTGCGCGAACTGGTCCGCACCGGGCGCAGCTGCTCCGAGGTCGCGGCGGATGCCCAGTCGGCGGTCGAAATTTGCGGCTTCGACCAGCTCTGGGGCGCGGACGCCGACCATCTGAAAGAATTCGGCGACATCGACGCCTTCGTTGCCGCCGGCTACTCATTTTTTACGATCGACCCTTCCGATCACGTCGTGGCCGAGGCCGATTCGATGGACCCGGACCGGCTGAGTGCGGCGTTCGCCGCGATCCGCGACCAGGTCGGGTGGATAGAGAAGTTCGAGGGCCTGGAGGCCGACCTCGGCGAAGGGATTCGGATCGGCATCGATCGGCCGAGCCTGGAGCGGTGCGCGGTCAAATACGGGCCGGCGGTGAATTTCAGCCTCGCCATGGCCAGGGCCATCGACCGGTCCTGCAGGGCCGCCAAGCTCGACTACGAGATCGAGGTCAGCGTCGACGAGACGATTCGGCCGACCACCCTGGCCGAGCACTGGATCGTCGCCAGCCGGCTCCTTCAGTCGGGGGTCAGACTGGCCGCACTGGCGCCGCGCTACGTGGGCGGATTCGAAAAGGGGATCGACTACATCGGCGATCCGCTGGAATTTGAACGCAACGCGCTCGCCCACGCCCGCGTGGCCCGGGCGCTGGGCCCCTACAAGCTCAGCCTGCATTCGGGCTCGGACAAGCTCTCGATCTATCCGGGGTTCGCGCGCGCCACCGAAGGCGCGTTCCACGTCAAGACCGCCGGGACCAGCTATCTTGAGGCGCTGCGGGTGATCGCCGCGACGGACGCGGACCTGTTCGGCCGGGTCGTCGCGGCCGCGCGGGAGCATTTCGCGCGCGACCGCGACACCTACCACCTCTCCATCGGCCTTGACGACGCCCCGGCGCCGGGGCAGGTCGGGCAAGCACAGCTTGCCCGCGCCTATCTCGACCAGGACGCCGGCCGCCAGATCGCCCACGTGACCTTCGGGTCGATCCTGACCGATCCAGAGCTCGGCCCGCTGGTTATTGGCCAGATCGGATCCGAACTCGAACTCTACGGGGAATTCCTCGAGCGCCATTTCATCCGCCACCTGGCCGCGCTCAATCCGTAAATTGGGCGGGGGCGGCAGGCTCTGCCGCCGGAGCCGAAGGACCCATCAGCAATGCGGACCGTGATACTGGCCGAGCCGGGCCGATTCGAGACCGCCAGCGCCCCGGAGCCGGTCCCCGGGCCGGACCAGGCGCTGGTCCGCGTGCACCGGATCGGCGTCTGCGGAACCGACATCAAGGCCTACGCCGGCCAGCAGCCGTTCTTCAGCTACCCGCGCATCCTCGGCCACGAGCTGGGGGTCGAGGTGATCTCCGCCCCTTCCGGCCAGGACCGGATAAAGGCCGGCGACCGCTGCGCGGTCGAGCCTTACCTGGTCTGCGGAAAATGCCATCCCTGCCGGGTCGGGCGCGCCAACTGCTGCGAGTCGCTCAAGGTTCTGGGCGTCCACAGCGACGGCGGGATGCGGCCGCTGGTTTGCCTGCCGGTTTCAACGCTCTATCCGTCCGCGCAGCTCTCGCTCGACCAGCTGGCCCTGGTCGAGACCCTCGGGATCGGGGCCCACGCGGTCGAACGCTCCGGAATCGGGCCGGGCCGGCCGGCGCTGGTGGTCGGGGCCGGTCCGATCGGGCTGACGGTGGTGCAGTTTGCCCTGGCCGCCGGGGCCGAGGTCACGGTCCTCGAACTCTCCCCGCAGCGGCGCGAATTCGTCGCCCAGTTCGGGGTCCGCACGCTTTCAGAGCCCGACGGCGGCTTCTACGAATACGTATTCGACGCCACCGGCAACCGGGCGGCGATGGAGGCCTCGTTCGGGCTGGTTGGATCGGCCGGGACCCTGATTTTCGTGGGGCTGCTCCTGGACCGGATCAGCTTCGACGACGTCGAATTCCACCGCCGCGAGCTAAACGTCCTGGCCTCGCGCAATAGCTTCGGACTCTTCCCGCAGATCATCTCCGCGATCGAATCAGGGCGCATCGACACCCGCCCCTGGATAACCGCGCGGATGCGGCTAGACCAGGTGCCGGCCCGCTTCGTCGAGGTGACCAGCGACCCGACCCTGGTCAAATCGATCGTCGAGACCTCCGACGCCGACCTGTAGGCGGTCGAGCGCTCCGTAATGCTGGGGGTCCGGCCGGCACCGGTTGGCGGGAACGTTGCGTTCGGGCCGGCGCTTTCGGGGGGAATGCAGCCGCACTGGCGACGGTCCCCAGCGGGGTTCCCGCCCAGCCCGCCTGGGGACTTGCGCTAACGCCGGTCCGCGCGCCAGCCGGCGCTCTCGGCATTCGAACGCATCCGCCACTCGGTCATCGCCTCGATCAGGTTGTCGCGTTCGGGCCGCCGGGTCGGGTCGAACCAGAGGTTCGCCAGCTCACCGGGGTCGTTGGCCAGGTCGAACAGCTGGCCGTGCGGCTGGTCGATGAAGTGCACCAGCTTCCACTCGCGCGACCTGACCATCGTCATGTAGTCGGTCGTGAGTCCTACCAGATCCCAGCGGCCCATTTCGGAGAAAACGTACTCGCGGCCGGCGAAGGGCCCGCCCTCCAGCGCGCCTACCAGCGAACGGGCCTGGAACGGGTCCGGCGGCTCGGCGCCGGCAATTTCCAGAACCGTGGCCCCCAAGTCGAACCACTCGATCTGCTCCCCGATCCGGCGCCCGCCGGCGTAACGCCCGGGCGCCCAGACGATCGCCGGGACCCTGACCACCTGGTCGTACATGGTCCATTTCTGGGTGCTGTAGTGGTCGGTCAGGGTGTCGCCGTGGTCGGAGGTGAACATGATCACGCTGTTCTCCAGCAGGCCGCTCCGCGCCAGCGCGTCGCGGATCCTTCCGATCCAGACGTCGATCATGGAAACGTTGGCCATGTAGAAGCGCCGCTGGCGCTGGCGCTGCTCCGGGGTCGGGTCGGGGAGCAGCTTGGTCGAATCGCCCGGCCGGCCATCGTACTGATAGCGGGCCATGTCCCGGAATACCGGCGGCTGCGACGCGCGCTCGTTTTCCTCCAGCGGCAGCAGATCGAATTCGGCCCCGGCGTAGCGGTCCGCCCAGTCCGGGGTCGGATCGTAGGGCGGGTGCGGCCCCGGAAACCCGATCTCCAAGAACAGCGGCTGGGCCCGGTCGTAGCCGTCGATCCACTCCACCGCCTTGCGCCCCAGGAAGTTGTCGGGGTGCATGTCGGGGTCCTTTTCCCAGACGAAGGCGCCGAGGGCGGTGTCGAAGTCGGCGCGGGCGGCCAGGTCCCCGGGATGGTACTTGTCCATTCCGCGCTCGGCCAGCGCCCGGTCCCACTCGTCGCGATAGCTGTCGGGAGCCGGATACGGGTAACCGCGCTGCTTGTTTTCGACATTGAACCGGTAGTCGAATTCCCCGTCGACGTCGAACGGCGTAAAGTGCATCTTGCCGATGCTGGCGGTAAAGTACCCGGCCGCGCTCAGGTTCGGGACCCAGGTCTGCGACCAGGGCTGCTCGTTGCGCAGCATTCCGCTCGAGTGCGGATACAGGCCGCTGAAGAAGCTGCAGCGGGCCGGGCCGCACGAGGGGGCGTTGACGAAGCAGTTGTCGAACGAGACCCCTTCGCCCACCAGGCGGTCCAGGTTCGGGGTCCGCAGCTGGCCGAAGCCGAGCGCCGCGATGGTGTCGTAGCGCTGCTGGTCGGTGATGATCAGGACGATGTTGGGTCGGTCTGGCATTGCGGTGTTGCTCGGGTTTTGCATGGAGGTCGCGAAAGTCGTTCGGCGGCGGTCGGTCAGCGCCAGGCGTCGGCCCTGGGGCTTGAGCGGTAGCTGGATTCGACCAGCCAGTCGCCCATCACTCCCATCAGTTCGTCGCGCTTTTGGCGGTGGGCGGGGTCATCCCAGAGATTGAAAAGTTCCTGCGGGTCATTGCCCAGGTCAAACAGCTGGCCGCGGTTATCGCCCAGGAAATGCACGAGCTTGTAGTCCTTGGACCGGACCATCGTCATGTGCTCGCAGTAGAGCCCCATCACGTCCTCGCGGCCGTGCTCGGAGAAGACGTATTCGCGCCCGGAAAATTCCCGGCCTTCCAGCGCCGGCATGAGCGAATCGGCCTCCGACCCGGGCAGGGGCTCGGCCCCGGCGATATCCAGCACGGTGGCCCCCAGGTCGAACCACTGGACCTGCTCGGCGACGCGGCGGCCGCCGCCAAAGCGGCCGGGCGACCAGACGATCGCCGGGACCCTGACTACCTGGTCGTACATCGTCCACTTCTGCGAGCAGAAGTGATCGGTGAGGGCGTCGCCGTGGTCGGAGGTGAAGACGACGACCGTGTCATCGAGCAGTCCGCGGCGCTCCAGCGAATCGCGGATCCTCCCGATCCAGGCGTCGATCATCGAGACGTTGGCCATGTAGAAGCGACGCTGGCGCTGGCGGTGCGACTCGTTCGGGAAGGTGACGAACTGGATCGAATCGTGCGCGACCTGGGTGTTGTGTTCGGCCATTTCGATCAGGGTGCGCGGGTGCTGGATGTACTCCTTGATCTGCAGCGGAAGCAGATCGAATTCGGTGTCGGCGTAGCGGTCGAGCCAGTCGGGGGTCGGGTCGTAGGGCGGATGCGGCCCGGGAAAACCGATGCAGAGAAAGAACGGGTCCGACCGCGAGTATTCCTCTATCCAGTCGACCGCGGCCCGCCCCAGGAAGTTGTCGGGGTGCATGTCCGGGTCCTTTTCCCAGGCGAAGGCGCCCAGCGAGATCCAGTAGTCGGAGCGTTTTTCCAGGTCCTCGCGCTGGTACTTGGTCATTCCGCGGCGCGCCAGCTCCTTGTCCCACTCGTCCTTGTAGGCGCGCCATTGCCGAAATCGCTGCTTGTTCTCGACGTTGAAGCGGTAATCGTAGCCGCCCTGGGCGTCGTAGGGCGTAAAGTGCATCTTGCCGACGTTGGCGGTGTGATATCCGACCCGGCCCAGATTGCCGACCCAGGTCTGCTGCCAGGGGTCGCCGTTCTTCAGGTTCCCCGAGGTGTGCGGCCAGTAACCGCTGAACATGGCCCCGCGCGCCGGTCCGCAGGCCGGCGCGTTCACGAAACAGTTGTCGAAAGCGACGCCCTCGCGCACGAGGCGGTCGAGATTGGGCGTGATCGGTCCGTCGAACCCCAGGGCGGCGATGGTGTCGTAGCGCTGCTGGTCGGTGATGATCAGGACGATGTTTGGTTTCTCACGCATATCGCGGGTGCGCCGTCTCGGGAGGGTTGCTCAATCACTGCCCATTGTCAGGTGGGCGAACAGATTCCCGCCGATTGATCTCGGCCGGCCGGCGGCGCCCCGGCTCCCTCGGCCGATTCAACCGGGCGTCGGCCGACCGGCTCTTGGTCAGCGCATTCGGGGCCCTTGCTTTTAAAAGTTCGTACTACTTATTGAGTACTTTTCGACCTATCCGCATAATCCGATTTTCAGCGACCCCGGCGAATCCACACTCGCGAATGCAACGCGCCTCCCACAATCGTGCCGACTTTCCCACTATGGGCCGTCGCAAACGAACCGAATTGACAACGGTGCGGTTGCTGGACGCCGCAGCGGTCGAATTCATCGAACTCGGCTACGACGGAGCACGGATAAGCTCCATCGCCCGCCGGGCCGGTTTGACCCCCGGCGCCGTATATGCCCGCTGGCAGAACAAAAACGAATTGATGGCTGCAACCCTCGACCACATATTCGAAAGAATCCTCCCCGGCGCGATCAACGGAGACTCGAACGACCGGAGGGTGCCCGACATCGAGGCGCTGCTCGGACTCGCGGCGCGAGCGATGCGGCCCGATGATCGGCCCAGGGTCATGGTCCAGGTTTTCGCCAGCACCCGCAACAACGCGGAGATGGGTGTCCGCCTGCGGGCCTTCCTGAACCGGGAGGCCGAGCAACTTGAGCGGCTGATCGAAGAGGGCAAGGAATCCGGCTCCTGCGATCCCGCGATCAGCACGGCGGCAATGACCTTCCTGTTCCAGTCGCTCGGGATCGGCGTCGAATTGATGTTCGAAAGCGGGATCGACGACCGCCACGCTCCGACCGCCGAGCAGTGGGAGGATCTCATGCGCAGGTTCATGGCCGCCGTCGCCGCACCGGAGAGCGCGCCGGATTGATCCCGGCCGCGCGGCCTTGCGTCAAACCCGGGACTGGCGGCCAAGAACCGCCATGACGACGTCCGGGCTTATTACACGCCAGCTTGACGCTTATTCGATAATTGCGCAAACCATGGGCTGAATTTGGCAGCATCTGAACTGCAAGTCTCTGGTCTGTCGCAATATGCTGACGCGAAAATTTTGGTAGTGAAGGGCTTGACATGAGAGTTCGAACAAGAATCTTTGCCGGCCTCCTGATGGTCCTGGCAATGGCCGTCCTGGTGGCCTGCGATCTCGAGATCGGTGGTGGCGACGAGGAATTGGCTCGCGGCAGCACCCTTGACGAGATCATCGAACGCGGCAACCTGGTATGCGGCATCAAGGCCGACACGCCCGGGTTCGGCGTTTTGAACCCTGACGGTACCGCCGTTGGCAACGACGTCGAATACTGCCGCGCCCTTGCCGCCGCGGTGTTTGGCAACGCCAACCAGGTCGAATACATCGAAGCCACTTCGGCCAACCGCTTCGAACTACTGGCAGCCAAGGAAATCGACGTCCTTATCCGCACCACGACCTGGACCGCCAGTCGTGACGCCGACCTTGAAGTGGCCTACGCGCCGACAACCTTCTATGACGGCGCCGGCATCATGGTCAAGGCCGAAGCCGGACTTTCCTCGGTCAACGAACTCGGTGGCGCAACGATCTGCATCCTGGACGGAACTTCCACCCAGGGCGCGGTTTCTGACTACTTCGCCGAGCAGGGTCTCAGCTACGAAGAGCTGACCTTCCAGGCCAACCCCGAACTGCGGGCGGCCTTCATCAGCGACCAGTGCGACGCCTGGTCCTCGGACAAGTCGCAGCTGGGCGGACACCAGTTCACCCTGACCGCCGACGGCGTCAACGCCGTAGTCCTGCCCGAGACACTCTCCAAGGAGCCGCTCGGACCGAGCGTGCGCGACTACGACTCCGAGTGGGAAGACGTGGTCCGCTGGGTCGTTAACGGGATGATCATTGCCGAAGAGCAGGGAATCACCTCGCAGAACGTCCGCGAAATGGCCGCCGCCCCGCCGAACAACACCGTCGCCCGCCTGCTGGGAGTCGGATTCGACGGCGGCGCCGCCCCCAACATGGGCATCGGCCACGGCAAGATCCCGATCACGTTCATGCAATCGGTCATCGAGCAGGTCGGAAATTACGGTGAAGCCTACGCCCGGACTCTGGAACGGGTTGGCCTCACCCGCGCCGGCTCGCTGAATGACTCGTACGTGAACGGTGGCCTGATCTACTCGCCGCCAATGCGGTAAATCCGGACTCTGATCTGAAACAATGGACGGGTGGGTCGACCCACCCGTCCATTTCTTTTTGAGCGCGCGGCCACCTATTTGAAGCAGACCCTGGGCGAACTCTGGTACCGGCAGCGTTCGCGCTACCTGCTGGTAAATACCGTAGTCGGGTTCTTCGCCGCCGCGGTGGCGCTCTACTTCGCCTACTCGATCGCCACCAACTTCTTCGATTTCGATTTCCTTTTCGGCCCGTACGGAAGTCCCGATCGAACCTCGATAGTCCCGTTCCTGAACGTCGAGGCCAGCGACCCGCGCTGGCTGGGAATGCTCAAGGGCGCCGGCAACACGATCTCGGTGGTGATCTTCGCGATCGCCGCCTCCTCGCTCCTGGGGCTCCTGGTGGGCGTGGCCCGGCTCGCGGCGAACCCGCTGGTGAACAAGATGGGGCTGGTCTACGTCGAACTGTTCCGCAACCTGCCGCTCCTGCTGATCATGTTCTTCTTCGCCTTCGCCGCCTTCCGCGCCCTGCCGCGAATCGAGGAGGAGCTGGGCGTGGGCGGCCTGCTTTACATCTCCAACCGCGGGATCGCCATACCCTGGCTGCAGACCGACAACCAGTTCTGGTGGGTCTGGCTGCTGGCGGTGGTCGCGGCCGGAATCGTCGGCTGGCAGGTGCGCAAAAGACGGGTCCTGCGCGAACTCGAAACCGGCCAGGTCCTGCGCCCCAACAGCTGGGGATTCGGGATATTCGCCGGAGTCGCCCTGCTGGCGTACCTGGGCCTGCTGCTGCCGGTGCGTCCCGACCTGCCCGCCGTGACCGTGTCCGAATCGGGGTTCTTCGGATACACCGGCGGCAACCTGCTGGGCCTCGGCTACATAAGCGCCCTGATATCGCTGACGCTCTACTTCAGCGCGTTCATCGCCGAAATCGTGCGCGGCTCGATCCAGGCGGTCCATCACGGACAGACCGAGGCCTCGGCCTCGCTGGGCCTTACCGCCTACCAGCGATTCACGCTGATCATCCTCCCGCAGGCGCTGCGGATCATGATCCCGGCCTTAAACAACGAGTTCCAGAACGCCAACAAGGACTCGACCCTGGCGCACGCGATCGCCTACGGCGAGATCGTCCTGATCTCGAACCGGATCGTGAATAACTCCGGCAACCTGCTCCAGACCTACGCCTTCATATTCGTGGTCTTTGTCTTCACCAACCTGATCATCTCGTTCGTCATGAACACCATCAACCGCAACGTGCAGATCAAATGACGGGCGACGCTCCGATGCCTGGTTCGCTCGCCCGCGGCCTGCGCTGGTCGCGCGAGAACCTGTTCAACTCGCGCTGGAATTCGCTGCTTACGATTACCGCCCTGCTGGTTGCGGCGGTCCTCGGCTTCGTCGTGCTCAGGTTCGTCCTGTTCGACGCCAACTGGGGGCTGGTGGCGATAAACCGCAAGCTCTTCTTCGTCGGCAGCTACCCGGCCGACGAGGCCTACCGGATCTGGATCGTGGTGTTCATCGGCGCCGCCCTCACCGCGCTCACCTACGGGATCTGGGTCGGGCACCTGCGACCCTACCTGCTCACGATCGGGATCGTGGCCGTAATCATCCTCACCTTCGGCCTAGGGCTCGATTTCCAGATCCAGGAGTTCGAGTTCGCCAACACGATCGAATCCGGCGGGCAGACAACAGTCGTGACCGGGATCGACCGCCAGCTGATCCAGTCGGGCGGCTGGGCGCCGGGCTGGCTGTACGCGCTCTCGTTCGGTCTGGCGGTCCCCTTCGGCAGCACCTGGATCCTGCTGGCCGGGCTGACCGCGGTCATGGCCGGCGGGGTGTTCGTCGGGCGCGAGCTCGCCCGCTGGCGCCAGAGCCCGATCCTGCGCCAGGCATTCGGGGCCGCCTGGGTGCTGCTGATTCCCCTGGTCGTGGTCATGCAGATCGGCATCTCCACCCTGCACTGGGAGAGCGTGCTGCTGGACTTCGTGGTGTTCGCGGTCGGCGGGTTCTTCTCGTTCGTGATCGGGCTGCTGCTGGCCCTGGGCCGCTTCTCCCCTTATCGGGCGATCCGTTACGCGTCGGTCGGATACATCGAGACCGTGCGCGCCGCGCCGCTCCTGGTCTGGCTGCTCTTTGCCACGTTCCTGCAGGACGAGCTCGGTCCGCTCGGGGTCGCCTTCTCGAGCATCGACCTTGTATTCCGGGTCATGTTCGTCTTCGCCTTCTTCGGCGGCGCGTACATCGCCGAGGTGGTGCGCGGCGGGCTGCAATCAATCCCGCGCGGGCAGTTCGAAGCCGCCGACGCGATCGGGCTGAACGCGACCTACAAGTACGCGTTCATCATCCTGCCGCAGGCGATCAAGGCGGTGATTCCGGCCATCATCGGCCGCTTCATCGCACTCTGGAAGGACACCGCCCTGCTGGCGGCGATCTCCCTGGTCAACACCCTGGAGAAAGCCAAGAAGGTCCTGGCTGGCCAGTCCGACATCGCCGAGGGCGCGTTCTTCGAGGTCTATATGATCGTCGCCCTCATCTACTGGGTGGTCTCCTACCTGCTATCACGCCTGGGCAACGCCGCCGAATCACGCCTGGGCGAAACCCCTCGCCAAGCCCGCTGACCGGGAGGAACCAATGTCACATCAACTCGGCGAAGAAATCGTCCGCCTGGAGGGCGTGGTCAAGCGCTTCGGGGACTTTACGGCCCTGAACGGGGTCGACGTCTCCATCCGCGAGCGCGAGGTCGTGGTCATCATCGGCCCCTCGGGTTCGGGCAAGTCGACGCTGCTGCGGACCATCAACCAGCTCGAGCGCCACGACGAGGGACGGATCGTCGTCGACGGCACCGAACTGACCGACGACGCGCGCACGCTGACCAAGATCCGCACCGAGACCGGGATGGTGTTCCAGTCGTTCAACCTGTTCCCGCACCTGACCGTGCTGCGCAACATAACCCTGGCCCCGCAGAAGGTCAGGCACATGCCGCAGCGCGAGGCCGAGGAACTGGCCCGCAGCCTCCTGGAGCGGGTCGGCATCCCCGAGCAGGCCGAGAAATTTCCCGGCCAGCTCTCCGGCGGACAGCAGCAGCGGGTGGCGATCGCGCGCGCGCTGGCAATGAACCCGAAGGTGATGATGTTCGACGAGCCGACCTCGGCGCTGGACCCGGAGATGATCAACGAGGTCCTGCGGGCGATGGAGGAGCTCTCCGAGTCGGGCATGACGATGATCTGCGTCACCCACGAGATGGGTTTTGCCCGCAACGTCGCCGACCGGGTCATCTTCATGGACGAGGGCGAGATCGTGGAGATGGGGACCGCCGAGCAGTTCTTCAACAACCCGAAGCGGCGTCGCACCAAGCTTTTCCTGGACCAGATCCTGACCCACTAGGGCCCGGGGGCGGCCCCGGCCCCTGCTCGGCTTACGGTCCGGACCGCGACCCTGCCAAAATCAGGTGGGCCACGCGCCCGTCCGCCGGAATGGCCGCTGGCGCGGCCGAACCGGTTCCGGCAGATTGCCGGGAATTACTGAAAGGCGCAACCGCTTAAAACGTGCCTTGGTGGGGATGGATTACGCTCGGCGGGCTGCTGCTTATCGCAGAGCTGCTCAGCGGTGCGCTTTACCTGCTCTTCGTGGGTATCGCGGCCATTCTGGTTGGAATCCTGGTGCTGCTGGTAAGCGACCTGCCGTTCTGGGCCCACTGGCCGATATTTGCCGTCCTGGCGCTGGCGCTCCTTGTCGGACTGCGCCGCCACGCCCACGAGCGGATCAACCGCAGCGGCGGGTTCGAGGCGATCGCCGGCGAAAGCGCGCTCGTCATTGACGAGATCGCCCCGGCCGGCTACGGGCAGGCGAGCCTGCGCGGGGCCAAATGGACGGCCCGCAACGTCGGCCAGAGCACGCTGACCGACGGACAGCGGGTGCGGGTCGAGCGGGTTAACGGACTGACCCTGGAACTTCGTGCTGAAGAAGAAACAAACGCTTAAGGAGAACGCGCGTGGAAATGGAATTCGGAGCAATCGCGGTATTCGTGCTGCTGGCCGTGGTGGCGATCGTCGTGATCGTCAAGACCGCCATCATCGTGCCCCAGCAGTCGGCCTACGTGATCGAGATGCTGGGCCGCTATCGCACGACCTACCAGGCCGGCTTCTACGTCCTGATCCCCTTCATCCAGCGGGTCGCCTACAAGCACTCGCTCAAGGAAGAGGCGGTCGACATCCCCGAGCAGATCTGCATCACCCGCGACAACGTCCAGGTCGGGGTCGACGGGGTGATCTACATGCAGGTCCTCGACGCCCGCCTGGCCTCGTACGGGATCACAAACTTCCGTTTCGCGATTTCGCAGCTCGCCCAGACCACCCTGCGTAGCGAGGTCGGAAAGCTCGACCTTGACCGCACGTTCGAGGAGCGCGCCGCGATAAACGCCTCGGTGGTTGCCGAGCTGGACAAGGCCTCCGACGCCTGGGGCGTGAAGGTCCTGCGCTACGAGATCCGCAACATCAACCCGCCCGCCGACGTGCTGGGGGCGATGGAGAAGCAGATGCGGGCCGAGCGCGAGAAACGCGCCACGGTGCTCAATTCCGAGGGCGAGCGCGACGCCGTCATCAACAACGCCGAAGGTGACAAGCAGCGCGTTGTGCTCGAATCCGAAGCCGCCCGCCAGCAGCAGATCAACGAGGCCGAGGGCGAGGCCGAGGCCATCCTGGCGATCGCCAACGCCACCGCCGAGGGGCTGCGCGCGATCGCCGCCGCGGTTTCGGCCACCGGCGGCCAGGACGCGCTGCGCCTGCGCATCGCCGAGCAGTACGTTTCCGAATTCGGGAAGCTGGCCCAGCACGGCAACACATTCGTGGTGCCGGCCAACATGACCGACCTGGCGTCGATGATCGCGCTGGCCACGTCGATGATCCGCGACAACCCGGACGGAGCCTCCCCGGATACGCCGGGCGCGGCGACCGCCAGTCGCGATTGACTGCGTAGGCGCGTTCCCTAGGACCGCGGCCGCCATTCTTGCGGGCGTTGACCTCCTGCGCGGACCAAGCCGCCCGCGCAGGAGGTTCGCCGGGTCCGGCACGGCCGGAACGGAAGAGCCCCGGCCGCGGCTGATCGCAATATAGATCGGCTACGTCGGCGCCGGCGCTGGGCCGATTTGCCCCGTCGCTTTCGCTTGTGCCCCGAGCGTCGGGAAAGAGAAAAGGCGCCCGAAAGGGCGCCGGCGGTTTGACCAGGGCCAGCGGCTCGGCGGGAGAACCCCGCCGAGCCGCTGGATGGTGTTTATCCGGGGATCGCCCCTAGGCGGTCGGCCAACCGTCGGGCACGGATCCGGCTTCCAGCGCGGCCGCGACCGCAGTGGCGGCGTCGCCTGAGATCCACTGGCTCCAGACCGCCTCGTTGTTGCTCAGCCACCACATGGCCGCATCGTTGCTGTCGGCGTTGGGATTGTCCTGCTGCCAGGCCGCAACGGCCTTGTAGGTGGCGATGTCAAACGACCAGTTCCGCAGAAATTCGATGATTTCCGGGGCGGATGCCAGCAGGTCGGCATTGACCGCCACCAGGATCGTCGCATCCTCGTAGGCGCAGGCCTTCGTGGTGAACCAGCACTCGTCGCTGTATTCGGGCTCTTCGAGCCGGACCAGGTCAAGGATCAGGGCCGGGTCGTTGGTCCCCCACTGGTAGCCGAGCCACGGCTCTTCCTGCTCGTACGCCCCGTAGAGATCGGCGTTGGCAGCCGCCCCGTCACCGGGATTTACGATGTGGACGTAATCGGAAAGGCCGTAGCCTTCGATCTGCTGGGCATTGACTTCCTCGCACGCCCATCCGGTCACGCATGAGACCAGGCGGGCCTTGCCGCCGGTCTCGGCGGTCGCGAACAGCTCCTGGTACTGGGGATCCTTCAGGTCCTCGATGCTGTCCAGGTCGGGGTACTGCTCGGCCAGGTAGGCCGGGATTACGAACGCCGACTGCCAGTCCTTGCCCAGGCTCTCGCCGAGCGAAACGACTTCCCCGGCGGCCTGGGCCTCGGCCCAGGACTCATCCTGGTTCGGCAGCCAGATTTCCATCGTCACGTGGCTGTCGCCGCGCCGCAGGCCCTGGAACAGGGGCAGCGTGGCGCCGAACACCACATCGGTCGGGTAACCGTATCCCTCTTCGACCAGGTACTGCGCGATTCGGTTCTGGACCTGCGCGCTCGTCCAGTTCAGGTCGCTGAAGACGATCGTGTCCTTGTCCTCGTCGGCCGGTTCCGGCGCGGCCGGCTCGGGCTCGGCGGGAGCGGCGGCCGTTACCGGCGCCGGGGCGGCCGGCGCCGCGGCGGCCGGTGCGGTTTCCTCTTCCTCGCAACCCGCCAGCAGAAAAATCGGCAGGACGAGGGCAAGAAGGATAGTAGCTCGTATTCTTCCCGACATATACACCTCCACTTGGGACAGCCAAAGAAAAACGGCGTCCGTGCTTGGACGCCGGCGCGTATCACATTGGATCAATTTTAGGAAAGGGGCATCGGGGGCCCGATTTGACGGGGCGTGCCGACGGCTACCCGACGCTCATGTCCCGCTCGCGGGCCGCCGCCACGGCCTGGGTCAGACGGTCGATGATGATCGCCAGGAAAACGATCGCCAGGCCGGCCAGCAGACCGTTGCCCGGTTCGTTTTTCTGCAGGGCCCGGTTCACGTTGTCGCCCAGTCCGCCGGCGGCGACCAGGCTGGCGATGGTCACCATCGCCAGCGCCATCATGGTGGTCTGGTTTATGCCCGCCATGATCGTGGGCAGGGCGATCGGAATCTGCACCTTGGTCAGGATCTGCAGGGGCGTGGAGCCAAAGGCGCGGGCGGCCTCGACGGTCTCCTGCGAAACCTGCCGTATCCCCAGGTTCGTCAGCCTGATCACCGGGGGCACCGCGTAAACGATGGTGGCAAATACGCCGGCCGGCTTGCCGAGACCGAAGAAGAGGATCCCCGGCAGCAGGTAGACGAAGCTCGGCATCGTCTGCATCCCGTCCAGGATCGGCCTCAGAACTCCGTTGGCCACCCGGCTGCGCGCCGCCAGCACCCCCAGCGGCAGCCCGATCGCGACCGCCACGGCGACCGCCACCACCATGAGGGCGACGGTTTCCATGGTGTTTTCCCAAAGGTCCATGAACCCGATGAAAAGCAGCGCCAGGAACGTGAACGACACCAGGCTCCAGCGGCCCACGCCGTAGGCGAGCAGGCAGAGTCCGGCCACGATCACCGGCCAGGGCGCCCAGACCAGCACCCGTTCGATGTTCACCAGCGCGATGGTGACCCCGTCGGCTATCCCGTTGAACAACCAGGCCCCTTCTTCGGTCAGCCATCCGAACCCGTCGTCGATGGCGCGGCTGGTAACGTCGCGCAGCGTCTCGTCCAGGGTCAGCGATCCGTCGGAGGACTTCTGGCTTGAAACGGTGGTCGGCCATCCCATCTCCGGCCCCCAGATAACCAGTGAGCCGACCAGGATCACCGCCAGCATCAGCAGGCCGATCAGCCGGCGCTGGCCGGCCGGCCGGGCCGCGAAACCTTCGTAGCGGCGCCGGACCGCCGCCGTCCCGTCGTCGATCTGCTGCTTGATCATTCGCCCTCGTCCTTGTCAGGGGCAGTCGTCAGGGTCGCCAGGACGGCCAGGCGATGCACCTGGCCGAGCATGCGGCCGTCGTCCCCCGACCACCGGTATGGGCAGCTCCGAGCGGGCGGTCAGCCCGATCACGTCCTGGACGGGAGTTTGAGGATCCACGCTGACCGACTGCTCGGTCGGGATGCCGCCCAGGGTCTGGTGTCCGGAGTCTTTCCAGGAAACCAGTTCGCGGCGGCTCACGGTGCCCAGCAGGCGCGAATCGGACGCCGTCACGTGCACCGCGCCGGCCCGGCGGCGGTCCATCTGGGCCAGGACGGCCTCCGGCGCCTGATCCTCGGAGGCGCTGGCAAACGCGGTGGTCATGATCGAGCGCACCGGGACCACTTTCGCGCGCGAGACGTCCTGGACGAAATCGCGCACGTACCTGCCGGCCGGCCGGGTCACGATCTGCTCCGGAGTTCCGAGCTGGATGATCTCGCCGTCGCGCATGATCGCGATGCGGTCGCCGATCTTGAGCGCCTCGTTGAGGTCGTGGGTTATGAAGACGATCGTCTTGCGCATGTTCTGCTGCAGGTCGAGCAGTTCGTCCTGCATCTCGCGCCGGATCAGCGGGTCGAGGCCGCTGAATGGTTCGTCCATCAAGAGGATCTGTGGGTCCACCGCCAGGGCCCGGGCCAGTCCGACCCGCTGCTGCATGCCCCCGCTCATTTCGCGCGGGAAGTAGTCTTCCCAGCCATCCAGCCCCACCGTGGCGATCGCCTTGGCGGCCAGTTCGTAGCGCTGCTCCCGGTCCATGCCCTGGACCTCCAGGCCGTAGGCCACGTTGTCGAGGACCCGGCGGTGCGGCAGGAGCGAGTAGTGCTGGAAGACCATCGCCATCTTCTCGCGCCTGAACTGGAGCAGCTCGCTGCGCTCCAGCGCGCCGATGTCCTCGCCGTCGCACAGGATTCGGCCGCGGTCGGATTCGATCAGCCGGATCAGGCACCGCACCAGCGTGGACTTGCCGCTCCCGGACAGCCCCATCACCACGAAAATCTCGCCCGTCCGCACCCTGAAGGAGACGTTGCGGAGCGCGAGGACTATGCCCAGTTCGGACTGGATGTCGGCGCGGCTCTTGGTTTCGAATTCGGGCTCGAACACGCGCTCGGACGTTCCGCCAAAGCACTTCCAGAGCCCGTCGACCTCGATCAGGCTGGTCGATTGCTGCATCGCGCCCCTTCGCACGGTCCAGAAAGCCAATTACATCAATTGGAACACAGGCCGCCAATTGAGCGGGGTCGAACCGGGGCCGGCGCCGGCGGCGCGATCGCCGCTTGCAAAAATCGGGCAAGGATCAATCTTCCAGCGGCTGGGTCGCATATGGGTACCGACAAAGATTCGGATCGCCAGTACACGATGGGGTACGACGAGGACTTTCGCCAGCTCCTGAACCGTCGCAGCGCCCGGACCCACGCCGCCCATCTATTGCCCCTCCTGGAATCCGGCCAGAGGGTGCTCGATTTCGGCTGCGGCCCGGGGACGATTTCGCTTGGGCTGGCCGAAGCGGTCGATCCCGGGGAGCTGCACGGCATCGACATGGAAGAAACCCAGATCGCCCTGGCGCGATCGGCGGCCGAGGCCGGCGGGCACGGCAACGCCACCTTCCACGTCGGCGACGTCGGCGACCTGCCGTTCGACGATGAAACCTTCGATGCCGCCCATTGCCACGCGGTCCTGATGCACATACCCGACATCGCCGCCGCCCTGGCCGAGGTGCGTCGTGTACTCAAGCCGGGCGGAATCATCGCCTGCCGCGAGACGATCGTGGATTCGTCCTTCATGGAGCCGGGATCGGCCGAAGTCGATCGGGCCTGGGCGGTTTTTGCGCAACTGGTCTCCGCCAACGGCGGGCACCCGCAGCTGGGCAAGGAGCTTAGGCGGGTGCTGCTGTCCGCCGGCTTCGAGGATGTGCGGGCCACCTTCTCGTTCGACAGTTTCGGGACAAACGAGGACGTGGAGTTCTTCTACGGATTCGTCGTCGACTGGTTCCACTCGCCGGCGGTGGTGGAGGCGGCGGTCAAGAACGGACTCTCGACCGCGGAGGAATTCGAGCGCGGCCGGGGCGCGCTGGATGCCTGGCGGACCAGTCCGGGGGCGGTCGGCTCGATCGGGTTCGGGGAATGCCTCGCCATAAAGCCGCGGGCGGCCTGACGATCGGCGCGGCGCCGCCTCGAGGCCGCGGGCCGGAACCGCGCCCGGGCGTTGCGGGAGGTCGGGACGGCCAAATTCCGAATTCGACTGCGATCGCGGGGCCGGCATTGCCAAAAAATAAGCCGGGCTTGGAATCGCGGAAACCGACTCAGCCCCCGGCCGCGACCGAATCGGGAGACCCCGTCTTGAAGAACCGCATCGCCGCCCTGATCGTGGCCGGACTGCTCGCCCTGCTCACCGCGCCGGCGGCGGCCGCGTCACCTTGCCAATTCGCGCTCGGATTCGACGCGATCAAGACGCTGGTCGCCCTCTCCGAAGGCGAGGACCGGGTCGGCGCCTGCCTGGAGAACGAGTGGTTTGACCCCGCCACCGGGGAGGCCACCCAGAAGACGGCCGGCGGCCAGCTCACCTGGCGCAAGGCCGACAACTGGACCGCGTTCAGCGACGGCCAGCGCACCTGGGTGAACGGCCCGCACGGGCTCCAGGCGCGGCCCGCCGGCGACCTGCTCGGCTGGGAACGAATCGCCCGCCTCAACCAGAACGCCGCTGAATTCAGCTACTCGGTCGGCCGGTCGGGCGGATCGATCGATTACGCCAGCATCGGCGAACCGCTGACCTTCAACCTGGCCCTCTCCAACGACTCCACGTCCTCGAACGTGCTGGGGTACCTGTTCGAGGGGCTGACCGAGACTTCCTGGCTCACCAACCAGGTGGAGCCGGCCCTGGCCGAGTCATGGACCCATTCGGACGACGGTCTCACCTGGACCTTCAGCCTGCGCCGCAACGTGCGCTGGCACGACGGTTCCCCGTTCACCGCCCGGGACGTTGATTTCACTTTCAACCGGATCATCTACAACGACGAGATTCCCACCGGCAGCCGCGACCAGTTCACCTTCAGGTTCATCGACACCGAATCCGGCCGGTGGAAGGAAGAGCGGATGAGCGTGGCGGCGGTCGACGATTACACGGTTCGGTTCGAACTGCCGGTCTCGTTCGCCCCGTTCCTGCGATCGCTGGGCACCGCGATCTACCCGCGCCACATCCTGGAAGAACACGTCGAAGACGGCACCTTCGCCGATGTCTGGGACATTGCGACCGACCCGGCCGAGATCGTCGGCACCGGCCCGTTCACGATCGAGAGCTACGACCCCGGCGAGCGTCTGGTCCTGGGGCGAAATCCGGACTACTGGCTGCGCGATGCGGCCGGCAATTCCCTGCCCTACCTAGACAGCGTCAGGTTCAACTACGTGGCCGACCTCGACGCCGAGCTGGCGCTGTTCCTGGCCGGCGAGGTCGACGTGCACGGCGTGCTGGGCCGCGAATATGCCGAGCTGAAACCGCGCGAGCAGGAAGGCGATTTCACGATTCACCGGCGCGGCCCCACCTTCAGCTCCAACTTCCTGGCGTTCAACATGAACCCGGGCCGCGATCCCGACACCGGGCGGCCCTACCTTGAACCGACCCGCCTGGAGTGGTTCGCCAACACCGAATTCCGCCGCGCCGCCGCCCACAGCGTCGATCGCGACGCGATCATCGAGCAGGCCCTGCACGGATTCGGAACGGCGCAATTTGCTTCGGTCAGCCCCTCGGCCGGCGACTTCCACAACCCGGACGTGCCCCGCTACGAGTACGACCCGGAACGGGCCAGGCAGATCCTTGACGGACTCGGCTGGTTGGATACCGACGGCGACGGCGTCCGCGAGGACGCCGAGGGCAACCCGATCGCGTTCACGCTGGTCACCAATTCAAGGAACAGCGTGCGCGAAGCGGTTACCCGGATCGCCGCCCGGGGCCTGGCCGACATCGGCGTCCGGGCCGACGTCGAACTGCTTGAGTTCCGCGACCTTGTCGACCGGCTGACCAACACCTACGACTGGCAGGCGGTGGTGGTCGGGTTCACCGGCTCGAGCGATCCCTACAGCGGCATAGGGCTCTGGCACAGCACCGGCAGATTCCACTTCTGGCATCCGGAGCAGGAGCAGCCGGCCACCGAATGGGAAGCCTCAATCGACGACCTGTACGTGCGCGCCAGCCAGGAGCTCGACCACGCCGAACGGGTCGCGCTGTACCACCGCGCGCAGGCGATCGCGGCCGAGAACGTGCCGGTGATCTACACCGCCAACTCAGATCGCATGACGGCGGTTCGCAACGGGTTCGGGAACACGACCGCCACCCTTTACGGGCTATTCGACACGCGCTACCTCTACCATCTGGCGCCCTGACCGGGACGGCGCTTGCGCCTCCGCCCGCGGCCGCGCCAAATGGCGCGGCTTACTCCAGGGCTTTGATCAAGTGGTCGCGCGAGATGTTGCCCCCGCTCAGCACGAGCGCCACTTTCCTGCCCTTGAGGGAATCGGCCATGCGGACGGCGCCCGCCAGCGGCGCCGCCCCGGCGTGTTCGGCCAGATTGTGGGTCGTTTCCAGGTAGAGACCCACCGCCCGGACCAGCTCGGCGTCGGAGACGAGCAGAAAGTCGTCCAGCAGCGCCCGCATGATCTGTTGGGTCAATTCGAAACCGACCGAGGTCGAGAGCCCCTCGGCCACCGTACCCATCTCGGCCGCGACGAGTTCGCCCGACTTCCATGAAAGGTAAGCCGCCGGGGCCGCCTCCGACTGCACGCCGATGACGCGCACGTTCGGGTTGATCGCATCGGCGACGATGCAGGTTCCGCAGGCGCCGCTGCCGGCGCCGACCGGCACGAAGATAACGTCCACGTCGGGCAGGTCCTCGAAGATCTCGAGCGCGTAGGTGGCCACCCCGGGGATGAGCCTGGGCTCGTCGGCCGAGTGAATGTAGACGCCGCCCTCGGTCTCGGCGCGCCGCTCGCACTCGGCCCGGGCCTCGTCGAAATTGACGCCGTGCTCGACCAGATCGGCGCCGAACGCCCGCATCGCCTCGCACTTGTCCGGGTTGGCCCCGACCGGTACGAACACCTCCGCCCGGACTCCGAATACGCTGGCCGCATAGGCGATCCCCTGGCCGAAGTTGCCGGTCGAGGCGCACAGCACGCCGCGCGATTTCTCCTCCTCCGACAGCTGCGAGATCACGTTCAGCCCGCCGCGGATCTTGAACGCGCCCAGCGACTGGTGGTTCTCGTGCTTGACGAAGACCTCGGCCCCGATCAGGCGGGAGAGCCGGGGATAGTGGTGCAGCGGGGTGCGGGTCACGTACGGGGCGATTCGGCGTCGGGCCTTGTGCACGTCGATCAGGGACGGAAACTTCGTCAACGGCCTGCTCCCTTAAGGTCGGCGGGGCCGCCGGCTCGTCGCGCGAGCGGGGTTGACCGCGCCGCCGGCGCTCCGGCCGGGCAACAATTGCACTGGGTGCGCCGGTCCGCTCCAGGCGCTCGTCCCGCCAGAGGCGCACGGCGTGACCGCGCCGGGCCTGACGGGGGCGCGGGCGCGCTCGAGAACAGTGACACTTCGTTGCCTTTGCTCAAATCCCAACTCCTTCCAAATATGCCGAAACGAATGCCCTTCACGCGATCAAATCCCGGATTCACGGCGCGCTGGGCGGCCAAGCTCGCCCTCCTGATCGGTCTGGCCGCGTTCGGGTCGGGCTGCGACGCCACGCTGGGGAGATCCGCGGCGACGCCGTTGAAGATCGGCCTGATGCTGAACTTTTCCGGGTCCCCGCAGGCCTCGGCCGACCGGGAACGGGCCTTCGCTCTTGCCCTCAAGCACATCAACGAAGGCGGCGGGGTGTTCGGAGTGGACGTGGAAAGCGTGGTCGCCGATGCGACCAGCGATCCGGACGCCGCGGTCGAGGTGGCCCGGAACCTGGTGGAGCAGGAAGGGATTCACGCCATAGTCGGTCCCAACGCCAGCTCGGCGTCGCTGCCGATCGCCCAGGTCATATCCGGCGCGATGAACATCCCCACCGTCAGCCCGTCGGCGACCTCGCCCCGCCTGACCGGCGTCGAAGACGGCGACTACTTCTTCCGGACCGCCCTCTCGGATGCGTTCCAGGCGCCGGTACTGGCCGACCTGGTTCGTGAGCGGGGATTTGAAAACGTCGGGATGATCTACCAGGAGGACGCCTACGGGCAGGGGCTGGCCGACGCCTTCGCCGAATCCTGGAACGGAAGCCTGCGGAGCGTCGGGGTGGGGACGTCGCAGACCGATTTCCTGCCGGCGCTGGAGCAGAGCGCCGAAGAGGGGGCGCAGGCCCTGGTGGTGATCGCCTTCGAAGCCCCGACCCTGGAAATCGTCCGGCAGGCGTTCGAATCCGGCATTTACGACCAGTTCGTCTTCTGCGACGCCAGCAAGCGGTTGAGGCTGGTCGAAGAGCTAGGCGGCGACCGGCTCGGCGGCATGTACGGGACCGGGGGCGCCTCGGCGCCCGACGATGCCGCCACCGCCGCGTGGGAGGCCGCCTTCATCGAGGAATACGGCGAGCTCCCGGTCCTGGCCTACGTCAAGGAGACCTACGACGCCGCGATCGCGCTTGCATTCGCCGCCCAGGCCGCCGGGACCACCGACGGGGCCGCAATCCGCGACCGGCTGCGGGAGATCGGGAGCCCGCCGGGCGCCGCCGTCACGGCCACCGCGGAGGGGGTCGCCGACGGGTTGGAAAGATTGGCCGACGGATCGGCGATCGACTACAACGGTGCGGCCAACACCCTGGACTGGGACGAAGACGGCGACCTGGCCCGCGGCCACATCGGCGTCTGGCGGTTCACCGCCGACGGGCGCATCGAGGAGCTGGAAACGGTCACGATCGACCGGCGCGCGACGGCCGCCTGAACCGGCCCGGCCCGGTTCGGCCGGTCCGGCCATCAAAATATGGGCATGGCGGGAATCGATCGCGGCGCGGACGGCCTGCGCGATCAGTTGTGGGAGCTGGCCCGCGCGCGCGGAATCGGGCGCCGTCAGTTCCTGCGGCTGCTGTCGCTCGGCGGAGCCGGCGCCGTGCTGGCCGCCTGCGGACCCGGCCCGCAATCGATCGAAACCGATACGGCGCCGGCGCCGGCGGCCGCCCCGGCCGAAGGCTGGTTCAAGGACTCGGGGCCGTTCATCGAACACGGCGGGCAGAGCCTGGAGGCCAGGCTGGAGAACCTGGAAAGCCTGGTCACGCCCGCGCACCAATTCTTCGTGCGCAACAACTCCCGCAGCCTGGACCTGGACGCTTCCGAGTGGCGGCTGCAGGTGACGGGCGATGCGGTCGGCGAACCCCTGGAGCTCTCCTACGAGCAGATCCGCGAGCTGCCGGTCCGCCAATTCACCGCCTACCTGGAGTGCGCCGGCAACCACCGCGCGATGTTCGATGTCGTCAACGGCCGCAAGGCTTCCGGCACCCAGTGGATGACCGGGGCGATCGGCAACGGCGAATGGGCCGGGACGCCGCTGCGCGGGGTGCTTGAGCTGGCCGGGGTGGGCGACGGAGCGGTCAGCGTCCAGCTAATCGGGCTCGACCTTGAATCCCCGGAACGGGGATTTCGCTACGTGCTGCCGATCGCCAAAGCGATGCATCCCGACACCCTGCTGGCCCACACGCTGAACGGGGAGCCCCTGCCGCGCGACCACGGCTTTCCGCTGCGGGCCCTGGTGCCGGGGTGGGTGGGGGCCGCCAGCGTCAAGTGGCTAGGCCGCATCGAGGTCGCGCGCAGACCCATCTTCGGCCGCACCAACACGACCTCCTACGTCCTGATCGGCGACCGCTTCCCGGCCAATGCGCCGGCGCAGGGCGAGCCGGTCCACGCCCAGGTGATAAAAAGCGCGCTGGCGCTGCCCTGGCCGGCCCGGATTACCGCCGGCCGGACCCGCCTGCGCGGTTTCGCCCAGTCCCCGACCGGCCCGATCACGCGCGTGCAGTGGAGCGCAGATTCAGGGACCAGCTGGGCCGAGGCGGAGCTTGTCGATTCGCAGCCGGATTATTCGTGGGCCCGGTTCGAGTTCTTCTGGGACGCGACTCCGGGCGAGCATTCGATCATGACGCGCGCCACCGACGCGGTGGGCAATCACCAGCCCGCCGAAGTGCCGTTCAATGCCAAGGGGTACCTGTTCAACCAGCCCCTCCCGCACCCGGTCCAGGTGACATAGTCGGCGGAAGCTCGCAGATAATTCCCGGCCGGAAGAGGCCGCGCACATTTACCGCTCGGCCCACCCGGTCGATGCCCCATACCGGCGGGAAACTCGGTGCCACCATGAAGCCCAGCAATCACATAGGAATTCGGCAATTGCAGCGGGACGCTTCCGCGGTCGTTGCGAGGGCGGCCGGCGGCGAGGTCATCACCATTACCAACCGCGGAAGGCCGGTGGCCCGATTGACTCCGGTCCCGGCTTCCCGCCTGCAAGAGTTGGTGGACGCCGGATTATTGGTTCCGGCCGCGCGGGGTTCGGCCGATTGGCCCGACCCCATCGAGGGGCCGAGCCTGTCGGAATTGCTCGCCGCGCAAAGAGACGAAGAACGCTACTGAGCCAGCGAACCGTCCCGGCACGCCGGCGCTTGCGCGGCGGACAAGCACCGTGCCCGAGTAGCCGCCGATATTTGCAGGGCACGGTTGCGCGACCCGGACGGCTCCCGCCAAGCCTTGGCCCCGGAATCCGGTTGCAATGTGCCGGCAATCATCACTTATGACAAGCTTGCGGCCGACGCGGCCACATCCGACACCGCAACCGTTGCATCACCAGGGACCGGCCTATTGGGCAAGTTAATGCATTGCGGCATGACCGCCCGGTTCGGATGGAGACTGCCGCATTCCGGCGCGAGCCGGTCGGCCACCCCGTAAAGTAGGCCGCGCCCAGGCGATCAATTCGCCCCGCCACGCTCGCTGCAACCGCCCCGGACGGCCCCGCCGGAAGTCATTTGCAGCCCAGACCGGTCCCCCCAGCAGGATTCGAACCTGCGCACATGGTTTAGGAAACCAATGCTCTATCCCCTGAGCTATGGGGGGCAAGTGAATTGGCCAAGCTCGGCGGTCAGCCGGGTTCCGGCGCCCTGCCGACCGGGCTAGCTCATCATGTTGCGCGGCACGGTGAGGGTGTCGAACTTGGCCAGGGCCGCGTCAATGTGCTGCTGGCCGTACTTGAGCGAGATCCCGTGATGGCCGGGGAACAGTCCGGTCAGCCCGAAATCGCGAAATTGCGCGAGGCTGTTGCCGAGCTGCCAGGGAGAAGTTTCGGGGGCGAAATTCAGAACCACGTCGCCGTTGGCGAACACCAGGTCGCCGGAAAAGAGAAAAGTCTCCGGTCCGTCCCGCAGCAGAAACGCGTTGTGCGGGTTGGCGTGACCCGGGGTGGCGAAGACTTCCAGTTCTAGGCTTCCCACCGCGATCCGGTCGCCGGCGCCGACCTCGCGCTCGACCGCAAACGTCTGGAAGCGGTAGTCGGGCGGATAGCGCCCCGCCGCGCGCGCCCTGGTCAGGTTGATCGCGTCCTCGTCCCCCTCCTCCAGCCAGGCCCTGGTACCGGCGGGAACGACCGCCTGCAGGCCCAGGTTTTCCTTGAGCCAGGCCGCGCCGCCCGAATGGTCGCCGTGGCAGTGCGTGAGGATCAGCGATTCGACCGAGTCTGGATCGATCCCGTCGGCGTGGATGTTGTCCACGATCTGCCCGGGCTCGAACCCGTAGCCGGCGTCGATCAGCGCGCCCGCGCCGCCGTCGTGGACCAGATAGATGTGACAGTCGCCGACGTAGGAGATTCCCATCCCCATGAAGCCGCCGCCGACCAGGTAGACGTTATCGCGCAGTTTCATCGCCCGCTACTTCCTCGTTTGCTCGGTCCGCCCGGCGCGCGCTAGAACCAGCGCGAGACGACGACCTTGTCCTCGGTGAAGAACCGGATCGAATCCTCGGCCTGGGCGTGCAGGTCGCCGAAGAAAGAGTCCTTCATGCCGCCGAAGTGGAAGAACGCCATCGGCGCGGCGACCCCGATGTTGACCCCGATGTTGCCGGCGCGGACCTCGGACGAGAACCGGCGCGCGGACTTGCCCGATCCGGTGAAGATGCAGGCCATGTTCCCGAACGGGACGCGGTCGATCAGCTCGATCGCCTCGTCGAGGTCTCCCGCCTGCATGAGGCACAGCACCGGGCCGAAGATCTCGTCGTTGGCCACCACCATGTCGGGGCTCACCCCGGCCATCAGGGTCGGGCCGAGGAAGTGCCCGCCGTCGCGTCCGGCTACCGCCTGGCCGCGTCCGTCGACCAGCAGCTCCGCGCCTTCGCGCACCCCGGCGTCGATGTAGTCGAGGATGCGGGACCGGCTCTTGGACGAGATTACCGGACCCATGCCGGTCTCCTCCTCGAACCCGTCGCCGACCACCAGTGCCTCGGCTTTCTCGGTCAGGCGCCGGCGCGCCACCTCGTAGGCGTCGCCGACCGCCACCAGCACCGATCCGGCCAGGCAGCGCTGGCCGGCGCAGCCGTAGGCCGACTCGAGGATGTTGTCGAGCGAAGGCTCCATCTCGGCGTCGGGCATGAGCACGATGTAGTTCTTGGCCCCGCCCTGGGCCTGCACCCGCTTGCCGTTGGCGGTCCCGGACTGGTAGACCGAGCGCGCCACCGGCGTGGAGCCGACGAAGGAGATGCCCTGGACGTCGGGGTGCTCGAGCAGGGCCTCGGCGGTGCCGCGCCCGCCGTGCAGGATGCTCAGCACCCCGCCCGGCAGCCCGGCCCGGTCGGCCAGTTCGGCCAGGAAGACCTGCGACAGCGGGGTCTGCTCGGAGGGTTTGACGATGAAAGCGTTGCCGGTCGCGATGGCGTACGGGACGAACCAGAAGGGCACCATGGCCGGGAAATTAAATGGCGCGATCGCGGCGAACACCCCCAGCGGCTGGCGCACCGCGTATTCGTCGATCCCGCGGGCCACGTCCTCCAGGTTGCGGCCCTGCATCATCGTCGGGACTCCGACCGCCACGTCGACGTTCTCGATCGCCCGCCGCACCTCGCCGCGCGATTCGGCCAGGGTCTTGCCGTGCTCTAAGGTCACGATCCGCGCGATCTCCTCGAATTCCTCCTCGAGCAGGTGCTTGAACCGGAAGAGGTGCTGGGCGCGGTCGACCGGCGGGACCTTGCGCCAGCGCGAGAAGGCGTCCAGCGCCGCCGCCACGCAGGCGTCCACGTCGTCGCGGTTCGAATCGGGCACGGCCGCGATCGGGGCGCCGGTCGCCGGGTTCTCGACCACGATCTTCTCGGTCGCCGAGGCCGCGACCCATTCGCCGCCGACCAGGTTGTAAAGCGCAGTCTGCGGATCGGCCGCCGCCAATACTCGCGAGCTGGTCTGGATCATGCCGCTACCGACCTATTCCGTATCTGTGGGACCGATTAATTGAAGGCAAGTCAGATTCTAGGATTGGCCCTCGCCGGCGCCCCCGGCGGCGACCGGCGATGAGCGGCTGACGATTTCGCTCAAGACCGCGCCGAACAGGAAGACGTGCGCGATCAGAAAAATCCACAAAAGCACCGCCACGAACGAGGCGATCGATCCGTAGATGACCTCGAACTGGTCGAACAGTTCGAAGTAGGCCCAGAAGCCGAGCTTTAGGACCGGAATGCTGGCGGCGAAGAGGATCGCGCCCGGCAGCGAGCTGCGCGCGTTCGAGCTGCGCCCGGCCAGGATCAGGTACAGCGCCCAGGCGGCGGAGAACGCCAGCGCCAGCGATAGGACTTCGACCAGGCCCAGATAGAACCAGCCCTCGAACATGGCCGCCAGGTCGCCGCGGCCCAAAACTTCGCCGATCAGCAGTCGCGGCAGCTCGAGCAGCGAGATCAGCCCGACCGCCAGCACCGCGATCGCCAGCATCGCCAGCGACCCGCCCAGCTCGGCCCCGACGTCGGCCAGGAACGAGCGGTTGGGGGCCCGCCAGGCCGCCTCCAGGCCGCGCCGCGCGGCGCTGACGATCTGCAGCGCGGTCCAGAGCAATGCGGCCGCGGCCAGGGCCAGGGCGGCGGGGGTCCCGGCCGGCGCGAACACCGGGTAGTCGGGCAGGATCGATAGGTCCAGGGCCAGGTTCGATTCGGCCAGGGTCAGCAGCCGGCGGTAGACCTGACCGCTTTCGTCGAAGGTGGCCAGCAGGGCGGCCAGGGCCAGCAGCATCGGAAATATCGCAAAGCTGGCGTGGAAGGCGATCGCGGCGGCGTGGCTGTAGCAGCCGCGGTCCAGGTAGGCCCGGGCCGAGGCGAAGACGATCGCGGGCCATCCCCGCCGCGCCCCGGCGCGGCCGACAGTTGGGTCGGGTGCGGCCCTCAGCGCTTGCCTTGGCGCGAGTAGGCCACTATTTCCGGCTCCAGCCAGGGTTCGACGTGTTCCGGCGGGTAGCGCGTGGCGCGGTAGACGTTGATGTACTGGCCGCCGAAGAACGGGCTGTAGTAGTCCCAGACGATCTGGCCCGAGCGGGTGACCTCGAACAGGTGTCCGCAGTCGGATTCGCAGATCAGGGTGTTCCCGTTCGGCAGGCGCTGCTGTCCGGCCCGGAACGGCGAGAAGAAATTCTCCCCGTCCGAATACTCCCAGATCATCCGGTCGGGATCGCGCGGATCGAACTCGCGCACGCAGGACCAGCCGCGCCGGGTGCCGTTGTCAAACAGCAGGATGTTCCCCTCCGGGGTCATCTGCGACTGGTGCTGGCCGTCCAGGGTGCCCAGGCCCCAGGCCCAGACGATCTCATGCGAGTCCTGGTCGACGATGGAAACGATATCCAGCTGGCGGTGCGAGAGCAGGAAGTTCCCGGCCCGGAAGCGGGCGTCGGCCCTTCCCACCGGCGTATCGGGCAGGACGGTGACGGTGTTGGTGTGGGCCCAGTCGGCGCGCAGCTGCGGCAGGGTGAGCCCGCTGAGCGCGCAGAGCTCCTCGACGTGGTCGGAGAGCCACCACTCCCAGTGCACGCGGGTGTCGCGGTCCAGCTTGATCAGCAGGTCGTCCTGGATCGGTCCGCCGGCGAAGATGTCCTCGCGCCAGCGGTCCTTCTGGTACAGCGTCAGGATGGAGCCGTCCCCGTATCGGTGGAAGTCGTGGTGGGTGCGCCCGTGCCAGCCCCAGGTCACGTTGCCGTCCACGTCGGATTCGAATATCCCGCCGAAGTAGTTGTCCCAGAAGAGGGTCCCGTCGTCGTCGAGCTCGGCCCACTGCGAATGGACCACCGGCCACTCGTGCACGACCCGCCCGTTCATGTCCACCAGGTACTGGCTGTTGCCGAATGCGCTGGAGAAGAGGGTGTAGCCGTAGAACGCCCGGTCCCGGTCCCAGTGGCGCAGCCCGACCGGTCCGTTATGGACCCGGGGGCGCTTGGCCTCGGCCGGCGGCCCGTAGTCGCGGCCGGGTTCGCGCTCGGTTCCCATGCCGACGCGGTAGGGCAGGCGGTGGCGGGGCTTGGGCATGTTCAGCTCCTGGTGGTTCGGGTGGCAGGTCGGGATGGGCGTACCGCGCGGCGCCGGCGGCCCGGGCTTGCCCCGGGCACCCGCGCTAGTCGCGGTTGACGAAGCTCTTGTCGATGAGGCGGTCCAGCAACGGTTCGCCCTGGCCGCGGTTGCGGGCCCACTCGAACATGTGCCAGGCCGCGTTCTCCTGCAGCTGGGCGGTCATCCCGCCGTCGGCGACCACGACCGAACCGGTCATGTAGGAGGCGTCGGCGCTGGCCAGGAAGGAAATCACCGAGGCCATTTCCGACGGCTGTCCGCCGCGCCGCAGCGGGTAGATCTGCCCCCAGGTCTCCATGATTCCGGGTTCGTCGGCGATCGCCGCCAGCATCCGGTCGGTGATGATCAGGCCGGGGCAGAGGGCGTTGACCCGCACCCCGCGCGGGCCCAGGTCGACCGCCGCCACCCGGGTGAGCCCGATGACGGCGTGCTTGCAGGTGTCGTAAATCGTCCGGTCGGCCGCCGCCATGAGGCCGTGCACCGAGGCCACGTTCACGATCGCCGAACCCTCCTGGCGGCAGAGGTGCTCGGTGGCGTGGCGGATCAGGAGCTGGGTGGCAACGATCATCACCTGGAACTGCTCGTCCCAGTCGGACGCCTCGATGTCGGCGATTCGCACCAGCGGCCGCATTGGGGCGGCGTTGTTGACCAGGATGTCCAGCCGGCCGAATCTGTCCAGGGCGGCGTTAATGATCCGTTCCGGTGCTGCCGGATCGCTCAGGTCGGCGTCGAGGTAGGCCGCGCGGGCGCCTTCGGCGACGAGGCGCTCGGCTTGGGCCGCGCCCTTTTCGGGCTGGAGGTCGACCAGCAGCACCGCCGCACCCTCGCCGCAAAGGCGTTCGGCGGTGGCCAGCCCGATGTTCTGGGCGGCCCCGGTTACGATCGCGACTCGGTCCTGGTGACGCATGGGCAGATTCTTGCAGAAGCCATCTCGCCGGTCCCGGCCCCGGCGGGCCAATACTTAAATGGGAACCGGCCGCGCCGACGCGGTTTTCGACAGAAGAGAGAGACGATAGCCAGATGGGATCACTTGAAGGGCAGACCGCGATAGTCACCGGCGCCGGCACCGGCATCGGGGTCGGCATCGCGCGCCACCTGGCCGCCGCCGGAGCCTCGCTGGTGCTCTCGGCCTACAACAGTTTCTCGGGATGCCAGGACCTGCAGCGCGAGCTCTCCGGCAATGGAACCGACGCCGTGGCGATCAAGGTCGATCTGCGGCAGTCCTCGGACGCCACCCGGCTCGTGGACGCGGCCATCGAACGCTGGGGCAAGGTCGACATCCTGGTCAACAACGCCGGCTACACGCTGGCCAAGCCGTTCGTCGAATGCAGCGAACGCGACTGGGACGATCTTTTCTCGATCAACCTGCGCTCGATGTTCGTGACCTGCCGGGCGGCCGCCCCGGCCATGATCGAGCGCGGCTACGGCCGGATCATCAACATTTCGTCGGTGCACGGGGTCCAGCACATCCAGAACATGGTCCTGTACGGTGCGACCAAGGGCGGGATAAACGAGTTCACGCGCGGCCTGGCGGTAGAACTTGGCCCGCACGGCGTAACCGCCAACGTGATCGCCCCGGGCGCGATCTACGTGCCGCGCTACGACCGGGTGGGCGCCGACAAGTCGACGATGGCCGCCACCGTGCCCAACGGCCAGCTGGGCGACGTCGACGACATCGGCCGAACGGCGGCGTTCCTGGCCGACCCGGAGGCCGACTACATCAGCGGCGAGATTCTGTACGTCGACGCCGGCCTCACCTCGAAGATGGCCCTGACCGGCGGCGCCCAGCGGGCGTAACGTCCCGCCGCTCGCTAGGCGGCGCCCTCGAGGAAACCTATCTGTTCAGGCGACAGCACCAGGTCCACCGCCTCCAAGGTCTCTGAAAGTTCGCGCTGGTTGGCCGACCAGAACACCCCGAGCGAATCAAATTCCTGGCTGAGGGTGTAGCTGAGCGCAACCTGCATCGGCGAGCAGCCGAGTTCGGCGGCCAGCTCCCGGGCCCTTCCCAGGCGGGCGAAATTCTCGTCGGCGTAATAGGTGGCCACCATAGGTTCGTTGGACCGGTCCGCGGGGTCGTAGATGCCGGCGAAAAAGCCACCGCACTGCGAGGACCAGGCAAGGTTCGGCCGGCCCATCTCGACAAAGCGCCGGCGCTGCCCGGGCAGAAGGCTCACGCAACCGGGCCAGCGCGGCGCCTGCTGGGTGGCCAGGCCGTAGTGGTTGGATAGGAGCGAAAACCCCTTAAGGCCGTTTTCGGCCGCGTAGCGGTTGGCCTCCTCAAAGCGGTCCAGGGTCCAGTTCGAGGCCCCGATCGCCCGGATTCGGCCGTCGGCGATGTGGGCGTTGATGCAGTCCAGGATCGCGGCGACTTCGACGTTGGGGTTGTCACGGTGGAACAGCCAGATGTCGACGTGACCGGTGCCCAGGGCTTCGAGGGACGAGAGAACGTCGGAGTCGATCACGTCGTTGCTGACCCAACCCAGCCCGGAGTCGTCGCCGTCGCGCGGATGGGCGCCCTTGGTGATGATGTTGACCTGGTCGCGGTTGCCGCGCTCGGCCAGCCATCGGCCGACCACCAGTTCCGAATTGGGCACCCCTTCGTGGGTCGCGTACAGGCGCGCCGTGTCCAGCGTGTTGCCGCCGCCGGCGATCCAGGCGTCCAGGATCCGGGCATGGTGGTCGTACTGGTGCAGGAAGTAGTCCTCGGTGCCCAGGACCACCCGCGAGACGGGCCGGTCCACTCCGGCGATGTTGGCAAAGCGCATCTTGCAGGTTCTCCTGTTGCAGTCGGATCGTTCGTTAAAGCGGCGGGGCCCGCCGAACTGCCATTTTGCCGCCGTGGCAGGGCATGGCGGCGGCGTGCCGGCGGGAAGGGCGGAGCCCGCACCGACAGGCCTAGTTGGCGATTAGGCGGTACCGCTCCGGCACCCTGAGCACCTGACAGGCAAGGAAATCCCCGTCGAAGGTCAGCCGGACGCCCTCGCAGTATCCGATCGGCCCTCCCCAGGAACGGTGTTCCCCGGCCGGGACCGCGGCGACGGCGCCGAGCTCGATGATCCCGCCGTGGGTTACGATCAACGCCCTTCCACCATCGGGGACCGCCTCGATTACGCCACGCCAGACCCCGGCCGTCTGGTTGGCAAGTTCGGCCGCCGCGCCGCCGGCGCCGACCAGCTTAGATGCCGACGCGAAGGGCAGCGGCCAGTCGTCGAGTGCGCCGGACGGCATCCGGGCCAGTTCGGCAAGGGTTTCATCCACCTCGAACCCCATTTCGACCGCAGTATCAACCGCCCGCGCCAGCGGGCTGCTGACGACGCGCGAGTAGGGGCCCGATTCGGCGCCGACCAGACGGGCCAGCTCGATTCCGTCCGGTGAGAGCTTCTGTCCGGGCTTGAGGCGCATCGTGTGCCTGCGCACGTCCAGGGTTCGGATCATCGATCGCCGCGGAAGACCGCCCCCCGGCGGGATTGAACTTTCGGCGCCATCCGGTCAGCTCTCCCCGGTTTCCAGAAACCTGAACTGATCGGGAGAGAGTATCACGTCGGCCGCCGCCAGACTCTGACCAAGCTCTTCCAGATCGGCGGGCCAGAACACCCCCAACGAGGCAAATTCCTGGTTCAGGGTGTATGCCAGCGCCACCTGGGTGGGCGCCAGACCCAGTTTGCGGGCTAAGCGGCGGGCTCGCTGTCGGCGGGCGAAATTCTCGCGTGTGTGAAACGCGCGCCTAAAGTCCGGATCGGGATGCTCGGGCGCTCCTTGCTCGATCGCGAAGAACCCGCTGCACTGGGCCGACCAGGCCTGGTTGGCAACTCCCAGGGCGGCCAGCCGATCTCTGTCTTCGGGCGCCAAGTGCCGGGTGCCCGGCCAGCGCGGCCGGCAGGGAGTGGCCAGCCCGAACTGGTTCGAGAGTAATGAAAACCCCCGCAGACCATTTGATTTTGCGTAGGCGTTGGCCGCTTCCAGCCGGTCGATGCTCCAGTTGGAGGCCCCGACGGCCCCGATTAGACCGGCGTCGATGTTCCGATTGACCCAGTTCACGATCCGGGCCACCTCGACGTTGGGGTTGTCGCGATGGAACATCCAGACGTCGACCCGCTCGGTGTCCAGGCGCTCGAGGCTGGTGCGGATGTCGAAATCGACGTAGGCCTTGGTCATCCGCGCCAGCCCGCGCCCCTTCGGCAGGCGGTGCGCCCCCTTGGTGACGATGACAACCTGGTCGCGAACGCCGCGCTCCCTGATCCAGCGGCCCAGGAGCTGCTCTGATTCACCGTGCGCGTGCGGGCCGACCGGGGTCCCGATGCCGTAAGTGCGGGCGGTATCGAGCACGTTGCCACCGCCGGCCAGGTAAGCGTCCAGGATCTTGGCCCGG
Organism: Chloroflexota bacterium; assembly: GCA_963664795.2. GTDB lineage: Bacteria > Chloroflexota > UBA11872 > UBA11872 > VXNJ01 > VXNJ01. Next base: position 67,722 of record CAXXYJ010000066.1, read on the forward strand.
GCTTCGTAGTCGGACAGGTAGTAGTCCTCGGTGCCGAGCACCGCCCGCGCCATCGGGCGTTCGATTCCAGAGACCTTCAGGTAGCGCATGGGTCAGGCACCGCGAGTTGGAATTCGACTGCATTTCCGGTACCGGCGGGGCCGCGACAACGCCTGCAGCCGCCAGGGAATCCGGGCGTAGGGCATGACTCTCGAAGCGCGCTCACGGAGGCCCGCGTTATGGCCGATTTCGGACAGTCACGGCGGGTCGATACCGAAACGGGGATTCGATTCCGAATTCTTCCGCCGCAAATTCAATTGCGGCATCGATCGATCGGGGATCGGTCGCGAATAGTCGGTGCGCGGCCGCGAGCATAAGGGCGTTGAGCGCGTCCGCCTGCGCGTCGTCCATCTCCAACGGCTCCAGGGTCCCTTTGATCAATGGCTCCCTTGGCGGACCGGTAACCTCCAGCGCGCCGGTTTGGCCGGTCCCGTTGGGCGTGAGCCTAAAGATCGGGTCAACCGGTCCATTGGCGCACAGCAGCATGCCAAGTCTTGGGGAAAAAGGCTGCCACACCAAATGGTTCATGACGCGGCCGGCTTCCTCAGGGTCGAACGTCGCGTGGATCACCTTGTCGGAAGTGATGAAGCCGCGTTCGCCGCTCGCGACCGCCATCACCGACTGGCATTGCGAAAACGACGCCGCCGAACATTTGACCAGCGTCCTGAAAATGTCAACGTCGCGATGCGCCAGCAGCCGGTTGAATTCGTCTTGCGCCTGCGAGGGCGAAATAACCGCGTCGGCCAGTAGGCGATTCAACTCCAGCTCGATTTGGGCACCGCAGGACCCCGAACGAACGAACTGGACGGCGATGTCGTCAACCATCGTGTCCCAGTCGGCGAGCATAGGTTCGCGCCCTCTTAGCGTCGAATCGAGCATGTTTTCGAATTCGCTCTGCGCGACGGCGATGTAGCGGTCGATCTCGGGCGAGCATTCGAATTCGAAAATGCCGACTTGCTCTATGGAGCGTATATGCGGCCGGCGGTTTCGCCGGCCGAGAAACCAAGTCTGTAATTCCCCTCGTCGACCCTCGAAAGAAAAGTGTTCGAGCAGTCGCCGGTTGATTCGGTGTTTTCCCACGCCCTCTCCCGCGCATCCGCCGCACCTTAAGGCATGCCGCGCGACCACGCTCTGGATTATTGACGCAGCGGCACCCTTGCCGCATCGGTCTCGGGAGGCTCATTCTCCTCGCAGCTTCGCGCGGCCCCGGTACCCACCGGGTTGCGGGAAACGCCGAGCTGAACAGGGGCGCGCAGCTTCCGCCGATTCCTGACGCAAAATTCGTTGTTGGCAGGATGGTCAGGCAGGGCCGGAGACCGGTGCAATCGATGTAGTCCGGCAAAATTCCACTGGAATCGGTTCGGGTACTGATGGTCAGTTCGGTCAACATGAACGCTGAGGTCGACCGGGGCACAAAGGGCGGAGCACACGATGCGTGATGCGGCAGCGGGGCACGCGGCCGCGCCGCTATTGCCCGACTTAGACGACGGCACCGGGCTGCGGGTCGCAAATGCCAGGTTCGAATCCGAATCCAAGTTCACGTGGGAGCTGTTCCGCGGGTTCGACCGGATCCGCATCCTCACCTACTCGGCCGGAATCGGCGTGATAGTGCGGCTGCTGGAGGAGTACGGGTTCGACGATTTTGAATGCGTGTTCGGCTACGAGGGCACGCTGCGGACGCTAAAGGACATCCTGGCCTTCCAGCAGGTCGTGATCGGCGACACCCGCGCGGCCTTAAAGGACCTGCCCGACGAGCGGTTCGAATTCGTATTCGGCCGAATCCGGGAGGGCCAGGCGCGGTTCTGGGTGGCGAAGGAGGCGATCGCGCACGCCAAGATCTATCTGCTCAGCGATTCCGAGTCCGGCCGCACGCGGGTGCTGATCGGCTCGGCCAACCTGTCGGAAGCAGCATTCGGGGGGCGCCAGGCCGAAACCCTGGTTTGCTTCGAGAACGACGAGAAGGCCTGGGATCATTACCTTGGCATGTACGAGCGGATTCGCGACCGGGCCTCGGACGCGATCGACCTGCCGCCAGAGCGGATCGAGCAATCCAGCATCGATTTGAGCCACGTGCCGGCGCTCGACCCCGGCCAGACCTCCACCCTGGTGGTCGACGTCCCGCCGGTCCAGCCGGGTTCGGGGGAACCGCGCCATTACAGCGTTCCGGCCCAGATCGAGCGCACCGAGCGGATCAAGCAGCACATCCCGCCGGTAGTTGCCAACATCCTGCCCGCGCCCAGAAACGGCCGACAGCGGATGGACGTCCAGCTCCGGCGCCGAATCGTCAAGGAGCTGAGCCGGATCCGCGTGGTCAAGAGCGACGAGGAGGCGTCGCACCGCACCCTCTCGATAGATCGCGACTCTGAATCGATCGAACTGCTGGGCGACCCGTTCCCGCTCGAATTCGACCGCGAGGCCGCCGCGCGCGACGCCGGCGCGCTGCTGGAGTTCTTCGCCAACTACGAGGGCACGTTCGAGGGCGGCCTGGGCGTGCCGCGCCTGCAGCGCGACTACTTCATCCTCTGGTGCTGGCTCTACTGTTCGCCCTTCATGTGCGACCTTCGGTCCATGGCCGGACACCGGGGCGACATCTTCCGCTTCCCGGTCTTCGCATTCGTCTACGGCAAGCCCTCCTGCGGCAAGTCCAGCCTTATCGACACTCTGATGACCTCGATGTTCGGCCGCGCCCACACGATCGAGAAGAGGAGCTTCACCCGAAGCCGGCTGCGCGACATCCAGTACGCCTACAAGCGGTTCCCGGCCGTGTTCGACGACATCTCCCGGTCCGCGATCAGAAGCCACGGCGAGGACGTGATCAAGGACGAAAACCCGCCCGCGGTCAACGAATATCCGTGCTTTCTGGTCTCGATGAACCAGGACATGAGGGCCTTCTCCGATCAGATCGTCAAGCGCAGCCTGATGATCTACACCACGACCGCGCTGCCGTCCTACAAGGAAGAGCTCCGGCACCGGCTGCACCTGAAGATCCAGGCGGTGCGACGCTCGCTCACCACCAATCTCTACCGCGCCTATCTGCAGCGGATGTTGCGGGTCCTCGCCGACCCGCCGCCGGAACCGGACTGGCTCGAGCTCTCCTCGACCGTCCTATCCGAATTGATCGAAGAACTTACCGGGAAAGAGACGCCCGCATGGTGCGCGCCGATCACCTGGAACGAGTACGCGGTCAAGCGCCACGAACGGGTGCGGGCCCAGCTCCGCCATCTCCTCCGACCGGCGACCCGGATGAAATCGGAAGGTTCCGCGCCGACCGGGTGGCTGCTTGAGGAGCAAAAGGTCGTCGTGATCGAGAAGACTGATTCGTTCGGCCGGCGCGAATTCGAATGGGACAACGTTCCTTCGACCCTGATCGACGACAGCTCCAGCGTGGGCGGGCGCACCGTCCTGAACCGGCGCGAGCTGGAGGAGTTTCTCGAGGTCCCGCTTGCCGGGCAGCGCGGCGGACTGCTGCGGTTCTTAAGGCGCGGGCAGCGACCTTAGCCGACGCCTGCTTCCGCCGGGCGCGCGCATCCCGGCCGGGCCGGGGAGACCGATGGAGCCATTCGACCGCGTCGGCTCACCGGCCGGACATTTTGCAAACGGTCGAAGTCGAATTTCCCAGGCTCAATCCAGAATAGATCCCGCCCGAAATACATCCGATCGAAGCTGGAGACACCTTTGGACGCAGGCGATACCGCTCCCGATTTCCAGATCCCCTCGACCGCTGGCGAGGACTTCTCGCTTGACGACGGAGTGGCCGGCAGCCGCGTGATGCTGGCCTTCTACCCCAAGTCGTTCACCAGCGGATGCACCCACGAGATGGAAGTGCTGCGCTTCCTGCACCCTCGCTTTGCGGGCGCCGGGGTCAGCATCCTGGGGGTCTCGGTCGACAGCGTGGAGACCCAGCAGCGGTTCAAGAAGACGTTGGGCCTGCCGTTCGAGCTGCTGGCCGACGACCAGAGCGCCGCCAGGGCCCTGGACTGCCTGCGCGATTCCGGCAAGGCCGAACGCGACGTCTACGTGATCGGACCGGCGCGCCGGATCGAGTTCGCGATCCACAAGCTCGATCCCCGCAACGAAAACCAGTACAAGCAGCTGCTGGCCGCGGTGGGCGCCGATACCGAGGGCCTCTAAGGAGGCACTTCGCCGGGGGCGGTCAGCCCGACTGCGGAAAGTCGCGCCGCGCCGTCGCCAGGAACCCGAGCCCCAGCAGCACCATTGCGTAGAGGAACAGTAGTCCGATCGATTCGGCCCGCGTGGGCCCTTCGTACTGGACCGAAAAATCCCCCTCGGCGGACAGCCCGGAAAAGACCGCCATCAGGGTTTCCTGCCCGTAGGCGGTCGGCTCCAGGCGATGCGGCAGGTAGTTGGGCAGTTCGTCCCAGAAACCGTCGCCGACCGCCGAGGCTATCTCGGTGATGAACGGGGTAAAGAATCCGAACACCAGCGGGATCGCCATCCCGGCGGCGGCCGACCGGGTCAATATCGCCACCGCGAAGGCGACGGTCCCGTAGAACAGCAGCAGCCCTATCGTTCCCAGGTACCGGTCCAGGAGATCAAGGGCGAAGTTCCGGGGCGGGGCGACCGCGATGGTGCCGAACGCAAGATCGGCCACCCACATGACCGCGCCCGATACCAGCATCGTCAGGGTGATGGCCACCACCACCGAGCCGATCAGGGCCGCCAGCTTGGCCAGCAGAACCTCATGGCGGCGGGGGCCGCGCGCGAACAGCTGGCGGATCGTGCCCCAGCCGAATTCCGATCCGACGAAGAAAGCGGCGAAGACGACTATCAGCAGCGATCCGAATTCGACGTTTAAGGCCAGCACCGCCAGGTAGCCGTTGGGAAAGCCGATCAGCGACCCCAGCGCCTCGGTCAGTCCGACGTCGTCGAGCTGGACCTGCGAGACCAGCTTGAAGAGCAGGATCGTGACCGGTCCGACCAACTGCAAAAGGATCAGCAGGATCCAGGTCATCCGCCGTCCCAGGATCTTCTGGAATTCGGCCGCCAGGAGCTGCTTCACAAGGACTCCCCGGCCTTGACCTTGTCCAGGAAGAACGTCTCCAGGTCGATGCTCACGGTCTCTATGCCGGAAACTTCGATCCCGCCCTCAACCAGCAGCTGGTTCACCCTGCCGGCGTCCTCGGGTTCGATCTGCGCGACCAGTTCGTAATCGCCGGTGGCGGTCGCGGCGTAGTCGGATTCGGAAAGCAGCGCCAGCGCCCGTTCGGCGCTGCCGACCCGGTAGCGCACCCCGCGCCCGCCGGCCAGGAGCGTTGCGACGTCGCCCTGGACGATCGTGCGCCCCGAGACCAGGATCCCGACCCGGTCGCAGACCTGCTCGACCTCGGCCAGAAGGTGCGAGGACAGCACCACCGTGGCGCCGGCGCGCCGGGCCACGCGGCGGATCAGGTTCCGAAATTCGTAGGCCCCGGCCGGGTCCAGTCCGGCGGTCGGCTCGTCCAGGACCAAAAGGTCCGGATTCACCAGCAGCGCGTTGGCCAGCCCCAGGCGCTGGCGCATGCCGGTCGAGTAAGTCTTGAACTTGGAGCCGGCGCGGTCGGACAGGCCGACCGTCTCCAGCACCTCGTCGATCCGCGCCGGCTCGATCGGTCCCCAGTACCGGCCCATGACCTCCAGGTTCCGCCGGCCCGAGAGATACGGATAGAACAGCGGCGTTTCGATCACCGCCCCGACCCGCCTAAGCGCCCGCGGGCGGTTCCGGCCGACCGGCTCGCCGAAGAGTTCGAGCGTGCCCGAATTGGGCCTGATCAGGCCCAGCAGGATCCCAAGGAATGTCGTCTTGCCGGCGCCGTTGGGCCGAGCAGCCCGTAGACGCCGCCGGTGGGGACGTCAAGGTCCATGCCGGCCAGGGCATGCACCTTGCCGTAGCGCTTGTGCAGGCCGCGGGCCTGGATCGTCAGATCGTTACTTGACACCCGCGGCTTTAAAGCAGGCGCGGGTTGGCGGGGCTTTGCAATGCGGGCCAATCCGGGAGCGTTCGGGTGATTTTCGCAAGTTGCGATTCGGCCGCGGCCGCACGCGTCGTTTCCATGGCCGGATTCGCCCCAGATCCGACCGCGCCATTGGCAATATGTGAGCAAGCGCACACCCGCGCAGCGGCCCCATTCGCCAAGGCATCGCCCGTGCACACCGATCTCCTCATAAAGCGGCTGGCCCCGATTGCCCGGATCAAGGCAAGGCTCTACTCGCACTTCGTCGAGCACCTGGGCAACTGCACCTATCCGGGCATGTGGGTGGGGCCGGACTCGGCGATCGAAAACCTGGGCGGCCTGCGCAAGTACACCCTGGACCGGCTCCGCGCAGTGAGCGAGGGGACCGTCTACCGCTGGCCGGGCGGGTGCTTCGCCGACCATTACCACTGGCGCGACGGCATCGGCGATCCGGGGAGCCGGCCGGTGACCCGCAACATCTGGTGGGGCGGGGCCGAGACCAACCAGTTCGGCACGCACGAGTTCGCCCGCTTCGCCGCCGAGCTGGGGGCTGACACCTACGTCTGCGGCAACCTGGGTTCGGGCAGCGAGGCCGAGATGATGAGCTGGCTCGAATACTGCAACGCCGCCGAGGACGAGAACTCCTGGGCGCGCGAGCGCGCCGCCAACGGCCACGCCGCCCCGTTCGGGGTGAAGTGGTGGGGCGTCGGCAACGAGAACTGGGGCTGCGGCGGCAACATGACCGCGGCCGAATACGCCGCCGCCTACCGGCGCTACGCCAACTACCTGCACCGGATGGGCCTAGGCGCCCAGCTGGTCGGGGTCGGGCACACCCCGGACTGGAACCGCGAATTCATGGAAGCCATGCAGCTGGAGCGGGCGCTGCCGACGCTGCAGAACCTCTCCCTGCACCGCTACCTCTTCAACGGCGGACCGGACATCGGGTTCTCCGACGCCGACTACTACGCCCTGATGAGTGAGCTGCAGGTCGTCGAGGACGACATCATCCGCGCCGACGGGATCCTCTCCCACCACGAACTGCCGCAGAGCCCGATCGGCATCGTGTTCGACGAGTGGGGCGTGTGGTGCCGCTCGGCCGCCAACCTGGATACCGGGATCGAGCAGGTCAACACCGTCCGCGAAGCCATCTGCGGGGCTGTGATCCTGGACTACTTCACCAACTGGTCGCACCGGGTGGTGATGAGCAACGTCGCCCAGACGGTGAACGTCCTGCAGTGCCTGGTCAAGGTCGACGGTCCCGACAACTGGACCACCCCGAACCTGGACATCTTCGAGTTCTACCGCGCGCACGTGGGCAACGACGCGGTCCCGGTCGGGATCGAGGACGCCCCGCTGCTGGCCGATGAGGGCGACGCCGGCCGGCCGGTCCAGCAGCTGTCGGTCTCGGCCTCGGTCGCCCCCGATGCCGCCAGCGCGGCGGTCTGCCTGACGAACCTGCACCTGACCGATCCGATCTCGGTCCGCGCCCGCGTGGTCGAGGCCCAGGTCGCCTCGGCCAGCGCCCGCGTGCTGACCGGGGCCAGCCCGCAGTCGCACAACATCGCCCGCGATCCCGACCGCGTGCGGTCGACCGATCACCCGGTCAGGACCGAGGACGGCCGCCTGGTGCTGGAGATCCCGGCCCATTCGACCGTCCAGGCCGACCTTGAACTGCTCGCCTGAGCCGGTGCCGGCCGGAGGGGAGCTGAAGCCGTGAGCCGGGAAGCGGTCGTCGTCGGCCTGCTGCACCCGGGCGCGATGGGTTCAAGGGTCGGCGCCGCGCTGACCGCCAACGGGCACCGGGTCCTGTGGGCCTCGCAGGGGCGCAGCCCGGCCACGCGGCAGCGCGCCGCCGAAGCCGGTCTCGAGGACGCCGGCACGCCGGCCGCGGTGGCGGGGCGATGCGAGGTGCTGATCAGCGTCTGCCCGCCCGACTTTGCGCTTGCGGTGGCCGGGCAGGCGGCGGCGGGCGGATTCGGGGGCGTTTACGTCGACGCCAACGCGGTCTCCCCGGACACCGCCCGGTCGGTCGCCGCCGCGGCCGTCGCCGGCGGGGCGTCCGGGTTCGTCGACGGCGGGATCATCGGTCTCCCGCCGCGCCGGAGCGGAACCACCCGCCTCTATCTTTCCGGGGACCGGGCCCCGGACGTGGCCGCGCTATTTGAAGGCAGCTTCCTCGGGGCGGTGCCGATCGAGGGCGGCGAGGGTGCTGCCTCGGCCCTGAAGATGGCCTATGCGGCCTACACCAAGGGTTCGGCCGCGCTGCTGGCCGGGATTCTGGCGCTGGCCGACGCCGAGGGCGTGGGCGGACCGCTGGCCGAGGAATGGGCGCTCTCCCAGTCCGACCTCGCCGACCGCGGCCGGCGGCGCGCGGTCTCGGGCTCGGCCAAGGCCTGGCGCTGGGCCGGCGAGATGGAGGAGATTGCCGACACCTTCGCCGGCGCCGACCTGCCGGACGGGTTCCACCGGGCGGCCGCCGAGATCTTCCGAAGACTTGCCGGCTTCAAGGACGTGCCCGAACCCCCGCCCCTTGCCGAGGTCCTGGCGGCGCTGAACGCCGGTGCGGCGGCAACGCGCGATTCGTCCCGGGAGGGGCCCTGATGCCGACCGCCAGCGGGTCGTTCGAGGTCGCCATCGAGCCCGAACCGCCGTTCCTGGAAGAAGGCGGGCTGCGGCTGAACCTGAACCGGGTCGAAAAGACCTATTCGGGCGAAATGGCCGGCAGCGCGCGGGCGCACATGCTGGCCGCCTACACCGGTACGCCCGGGTCGGCCGGTTACGTGGCGATCGAGCACTTTTCCGGCACCGTGAACGGGAAGTCGGGCTCGCTGGCCCTCCAGCACAGCGGGACGATGGACCGGGGCGAGGCCGGTCTCGCGGTAACCGTAGTGCCCGACTCGGGCACCGGCGAACTGGCGGGCATCGCGGGAGCGCTGGAGATCAGCAGCGGGGACTCGGGGCACACGTACGTGTTCGAGTACGAATTCGATTGAAATCGAACGATCCGGGTCGGGTCGGGCCCGCCTTGACCGTTTGCCGCGGCGCGGGGAACCGGGGCGGGGCCTTCGCATGAAGATCCTCGTCGCGGGCGGTTCCGGCGACATCGGATCGGCCGTGGTCGCGGCCCTGAAAGACCAACACGAGGTTTCGATCCTGGACCGGCGGCCCTCGCCGGACCATCCCGAACTAGGGTTCCTAAAGGTTGATCTGGAAAACGCCCGCATGACCGCCAGCCTGGTGCGCGGATTCGACTGCCTGGTGCATCTGGCGGCGATCCCAGACCCCTTCTCCGATCCCGGCGACGTGGTCTTCCGGGTCAACCTGCTGGCCACCTACAACCTCCTGGAGGCGGCCCGCGCCAACGGGATCGCCCGCATCGTCTACGGCTGCTCGGAGTCGGCTTCCGGGTTCGGGATCCACAATCGCCGCTTCAGGCCCGACTACCTCCCCATCGACGAATCCCATCCCTCGCTGCCGCACGAGGCCTACGGTTCCAGCAAGCTGCTGGGCGAAATCCTGGGACGCCAGTACGCGTTCGCCTACGACCTGGAATTCATATCGCTGCGCTACGCCTGGGCCTGGGGCGGACGGCGCAACCGCGACGACTGGTTCAGGATTCTTCGGCACGGCTCCGGCGGCGGCGAAAAGGACTGGCTGGGGGCCTGGATCGCCCACGCCGACATCGCCCAGGCGGCGCGCCTGGCCTGCGCGTACGAGTTCCCCGGCCCGCCGCCGCGATTTGAGAGCTTCTACCTGACCGCGCGCGAGAACTTCACCGACCTGGATTCGCTGGAGCTGGTCGGCAAGCACTGGCCCCAGGACCCGCCCCCGCTGCGCAAGCCGGGCCTCTATCGCAGAAACCCCAGGGCCTCGCTTTTCGACATTTCCAAGGCCAGGCGCCTGCTCGGCTACGAGCCCGCGGTCGGCATTGGCGACCTGCGGGAACAGTTCGGGATCGAGCGCCGGTGAGCACCAGGATCTCGTTCCTGGCCGGGCTCGGGTTCGTGTGCTGGCCGCCCGACAAGGTGGTCAAGACGCTCGGCGACCTGGGTTACGACGGCATCGAGTGGACCACCGCGCATTTTTCAGCCGCCGACCCGGACAAGGCCAGGCGCGCGGTGGAGCTGACCCGCGACGCCGGCCTTGAGGTATCGCGCATCATGGCGCACGAGGATTTCGTCTGTATAGACGAACGCGAGCGCGAGCGCCGGATCGACGGGGTCGTCGGCGCGGTGCAGCTGGCCGGCGAACTGGGCGTCCCGACGGTCGGATCCATGACCGGGCCCGCGCCGTGGGACGATAAGGCCCCGCGGATCCCCGCGGACATTTCCGAGGGCGAGGCCTGGGAGATGGCGCTGGACGCGCACCGGCGCATCGTCAAGGCCGCCGAAATCGCTGGAACCACGATCTCCTCGGAGGGCGTGTTCGGAATGCTGGCGCACGACTTCTACTCGCACCGCTATCTCCTCGACCGGATCCCGTCGGCGGCGCTGGGGGTCAATTTCGATCCCTCGCACGGGATCCTGAGCGGGAACTTCGACATCGCCTGGTTGATCGAGCAGTGGGGCGAGAAGATCCTGCACTGCCACCTCAAGGACGCGGTCGGGATCTCGCAGCGGCCAGGGGAGTTCATCTTCCCGCTGCTGGGCGAGGGCAGGGTCGACTGGACCGCTTTCTTCCGCGGCCTGGCCGCGCGCGGGTACAACGGATTCGCCTCGGTCGAATTCGAGAGTTGGACCTACCTCGATCGGGTCCTGGGCAACGACCCGGCCCGCGCCGCCGCCGTCAGCATCCGCCAGATCCGCGCCCTGCGGGAGGCCGCCGGCGCCTGAGACGCGGCCCCGGATCGCCAGATAGGGACCGAATTTAGACTGCGGAACCGGACCCGGGACCGCCCCCGCGGGCGGGTTCCTGGAATCGGCGGGCGCGCGAAGGTCCGGCGACGCAGGGAAGCGCAGCAGCGGGGCGGGTAATGGAGCATCACCACCATCACCATGGCGACGCCGATTCCCACGGCCATACCCACGGGGTAGTCGATGCGACGATCGCCACCACCTCGCGCGGTATCTGGGCAATCAAATGGTCGTTCGTGGGCCTGGCGATAACCGCCGCAATTCAAATCTTCATCGTCGTCCTGTCCGACAGCGTTTCGCTGCTGGCCGACACGATTCACAACATAGGTGACGCCATGACCGCGGTGCCGCTGTGGGTCGCGTTCCTTTTCGCGCGCCGGGCCGCCTCGCGGCGCTTCAATTACGGGCTGGGGCGGGTCGAGGACCTGGCCGGGGCGGTGATCGTCCTGGTGATCGCGTTCAGCGCCTTAGTCGCCGGCTACCAGTCGGTCGAGCGGCTGATCAACCCGCGCGAGATCCACTATGTCGCGGCGGTGGCGGCCGGCGGCGCGATCGGATTCCTCGGCAACGAGGCGGTGGCGATCTTCCGGATCCGGGTAGGGCGCGAGATCAACAGCGCCGCGCTGATCGCCGACGGCCAGCACGCCCGCGTCGACGGCCTGACCAGCCTGGCGGTGCTGGTCGGCGCGGTGGCGGTCTGGGCCGGATTCCCGCTCGCCGACCCGATCGCCGGAATAGTCATCACGCTGGTGATAGCCAAGATCGTCATTGACTCGGCGAAATCGGTTTTCGGACGCATGCTCGACGGCGTCAACCCCTCGGTTCTGGATGAAATCGAGCACCTGGCGGCGCACGTCGCCGGGGCCGACTCGGCGGTCCGGGCGCGGGCGCGCTGGATCGGTCATCGGCTGCAGATCGAGGTCCGGATCGACATCGCCGCCGATAAGAGCGTCGGCGCCGCCCGCGAGCTCGAAGAACGGGTGGCCGAAGAAATCCGGGGCCATATCTCCTACGCCGGCGAGATTCTGGTAATCGCCCGTCCGCGCGACGGCTCGGAAGCGGCGGAGACCCTCCCGGCCAAGGCCGCGCAAACCCGTCGGCACGACTGATCGCGCGGCCGATTCGCGCCATACGCTTTGGCCGCATGCGTTAATTTCATGCAACGGCAAGCAGAAGACAGCCATATCACCTAGGAGACACCCGGCAGCTTGGACCTAACTGGCGCACTGCTCTCGATCGGTCTGCTGATAGTTACCGCCAAGCTCCTGGAAGGGGTGTTCAAGCGGTTCGGACTGAACGCGATCGTGGCCTACGCCACGGCCGGCGTGGTCGTGGGACCGCTGACCGGCCTGGCCGAACCGGGCCCGAGCCTTGAAATCATCCTCGGGATCGGCATCTTCATGCTTTTCTTCCTCATCGGCCTGGAAGAGCTGGACATCAAGGGTTTCCTGGCGGCCGCGCGCGGGCGGCTGCTGATCGCCGCGATCCTGTCGGTGGCCATTTCGCTGCTGGCGGCCCTTTTGGTGACCACCGACACCATCGTCGACCTGCACCTGGAGCTGGAATTCATGCACGCGCTCGGCCTGGCCGGAGTGCTCTCCCTGTCGAGCCTGGGCGTGGTCGCCAAGGTCCTGGCCGACGAGGGACGCGTCAACGACCGGGTCGGGGTGCAGATCTTCACCGTGGTGACCCTGGCCGAAATGACCGCGCTGTTCGTGGTCGGACTAGCGATCAGCGAGCACATCGAGATATCCGGCGTCGATCTCGGACACGATGCGCTGGAGGTACTGCTGCTGATCGGGCAGATCCTGGCCTTCGCCGCGGTCACCTGGCTGTTTTCGACCAAGGTCCTGCCCCGGGTCATCGTCTGGCTGCAGCGCGTCATGAAGGCGCCCCAGCTTTCGTTCGGGCTCCTGCTGGGCGGCCTTTTTCTGGTCGTGGTGGCCGCCGAGCGGGCCGGCCTGCACGGGTCGTTGGGGGCCCTGCTGTTCGGCGCCGCGCTTTCGACGCTTCCCTACCAGGTGCGGCGCGACATCATGCCGGGAATGCGCGGCACCGCCGAGGGTTTCTTCGTTCCTCTGTTCTTCGCCTCGGCCGGGCTTTACCTGACCACGGACTTCCTTGAACTCCCGCCGCAGACGATCGTGGCGCTGGTGCTGCTGCCGCTGTTCGGCAAATTTCTCGGCTCGATGCTCGGCTCCTTCCTCACCCGCCTTGAAGCCCCGCTCGCCACCGCGGCCGGATTGATGGCCAAGGGCGTGGCCGAGGTTGCGCTCCTCCTGCTGCTGCTGCAGAGCGGGGCCATCAACCAGGCCGTGTTCTCGCTGCTGGCGCTGGTGATGCTCGGCTACATGCTCCTCACGCCGCTAGCGATCAGCTTCTCGGTCAGGCGGCTAAAGGTCCCGAAGCAGGCCGTCCCGGTCGGCCAGATCCCGGGCTCTTTCGGGCGATTCGCGCTGGAGGGGATCCAGGTGGACGACATCCTGGACCGCTCCCGCAGCCACGCCGACAAATCGATTTCGGTCAAGACATTCGCCGAGCACTACCTGCTCCCGGAGCAGAACGATTACGTTGTCGTCGATGGCGGCGAAGTCGCCGGCATGGTTTCGCTGAGCATGCTGCGCTACCTTCCCCGCACCGAGTGGGACGATACCCCGCTGGAAAGGGTGCTGCGCGACCGGATCGTATTCGCCTACACCGACGAGTACGTCGAGGACGTGCTGCAGCGGATGACCGAGAGCTCGGTCTCAACGCTTCCGGTCGCCCAACGCGAATCGGATCAATTTGTCGGCTCGATCGCCAGCACCGAGGTGCTGGAGATGATCGTCGATTCGGCCAAGGGGCACGAGATTTAGGGCGGCCTTCGGCCCCGGCGGCCTTGTTCGAGAGGCCTATCAACCCTTGCCGTCGCCGCTTGCCGCCGGCCCGGTCGGTCGGATTTGGGAACATGAATCGATAAGCCGCGCTTCCGTCGCGCCCTTGCCTTGAATCCGGACGGTGCCGCAATGCGAAGAATCACCTTGAGCGCCGGCGGTGCGCTCATCGATGCGGCCCGCCGCAGGGCGCTGGCCAGCGACACGACCCTGAATGAACGGTTCCGCGTTTGGCTGGAAGAATACGTCAGCCGCGAGCGGCAGGCGCTCAAGGCGACGGAAACGGTCGAACGGCTGTCAGCAAACCTGCGCACCGGCGGGCGCAAATTCAGCCGAGATGAAATGAACGAGCGTTGACCCGCTTGCCGGGCACAAATATCGTGGCGCACATGTTCGAACCGGCGCGACGCTTGGCTGCACGAATCATCCGGTCATGACCGCACCGGGCGACGAACCGGTAGCGGATCCAGAGATTTCGAAGTATTTGGCCTGCGCCGCGAGGCCGGCGACAGGCGGAATCAGGCGGGCAGGATCGCCAGGCGCGGTTCGGGGAATCGCGGCTGGTGCGAGTCCGCTATCTCGGCCTGCTCCCGGGCTGAAATCGGCCGAAAGCGCTCGGCCGCGTCCAGGAGCCGGGGGACGATCGTTACTTCGCCGGTCGAAGGCGCGGTGTGGACGTCCCGTGAAAACAGCCAGTTCACGCAGTCCTGGATTTCGTCGTGCTCGCGCACCGGATCGTACCAGGTGCGGCAGTCCTTCTCGGCCGATCCCCAGCCGCCGCTGGCCAGGACCTTGATGCACTGGATGCCCACGTCGCGCCGGTTGCAAAGATCCAGCAGCCGCTGGGTGTCCTCCCGGTACTCGGGGCTGCGCCACAGCGCCTTGGCCACCGGAAACATGACGGTGTCGAAGTCGTAACGCTCCAGGGCTTCCAGAAACACGCCCGGCGCGTAGGGGCCGTGGCTGGTTATTCCGATCCAGCGCGTCTGCCCCTGCTCGCGCATCTCCTCCAGCGCCCGGATCGCCCCGTGCGGGGCCAGCGCGGCGTCGAGTTCGGCCATGGTGGTGACCGCGTGCAATTGGAAGAGATCGAACCGATCGGTGCCCAGGCGCTCGAACGTGGAGTGGATGTCGGTCCAGGCCTCGGTCCGGCTGCGGCCCTGGGTCTTCGAGCCAAGGAAGATCCGGTCGCGGATCTTCGGCAGCCAGTCCCGGAACCGTTCCATCGCCTGGCCGTAGGTGGGGGCGATGTCGACGTGGTTGACGCCATGGGCCAGGAAATGCTCCATCGCCCCGTCGACCGCTGCCTGCGATTCCGGCCCGAAGCCCGCGGTGCCGACGGTGATCAGGGTGCTCTCGTGGCCGGTCCGGCCGAGCCTTCGTTTTTCCATCCTGTCCCTCCTGTGTGGCTACCAGACCGAGAGGCGCTCGGGCAGCGGGTCGACGGTGAACGCCATCCGGTCGGCGAGGCGCTCGTAGAGTTCGAGTTTTAGTCCGCGGTGATCGGGACTGTCCCACAGGTTCACGTTCTCGCCCGGATCGGCCGCAAGGTCGTAGAGTTCCCCGCCGCCGGTGCCGTGCGCGGCCACCAGCTTGGCCTCGCGCGTGCGCACCACGGTCACCTGGGCGCTGGGCTCCAGGTGCCAGGGCATCGAGTTGTAGTACTCCGAATAGATGTCCTCGCGGTGGGAGTCGCGGTCGGCCTGCCCGGTCAGGATCGGCCACAGCGTTTTGGACTGCATTCCCGGCGGGTGGGGAATGCCGCAGGCGTCCAGGATGGTGGGGGCGATGTCGGAGAGTTCGATCAGCGCGCTGGAGCGCACGCCTTCGGGGATGTGGCCGGGCCAGGAGACGATGAAGGGGACCCGCAGGGCGCACTCGTACATGTACGGGCCCTTCCAATAGATCCCGTGGTCGCCCAGCATCTCGCCGTGGTCGGACATGAAGATCACGATCGTGTTCTCGGCCTGGCCGGAGGCTTCCAGGTGCTCGAGCAGCCGGCCCACCTGGTCGTCGATCAGATCGCACATCGCGTAGTAGGCGGCCTTGATCAGACGATGGTCGTAATCTGACATCTGCGGATAGACGTGCGACTTGCGCGATCCGTAGGCCCCCTCGTGGTCGATGCGCTGGAACTCGGGCTTGTCGTCCAGCTCCCCGTCGACGTAGTTGGGCAGCGGCAGGTCGTCGAGGCGTTCCATGTATCGCTCGAGGTAGTCGCGCGGCGGGTCGAAGCTGTGGTGCGGGTCGAAGATGTTGACCGAATACAGCCAGGGCGAATCGAAGCCGGCCCGCGAGTTTATAAAGTCCATCGCCTTGTTCACGCACCAGGTGGTCTGGTGCCACTCGGCGTCCATCCCGGCCTGGACGTGTTCGTTGCCTTCATACGGCTCGGTGGCGTATTCGCGGCCGTTCTGTTCGAGCCAGTTGATGTACTGGTTGTTGGGCCAGTTGCGGCCCGGGTGGTGCGACCAGTCAAAGACCGCGTAGCCGTCGTCGATCCGGCGCTCGCCCATGGGAGCGGCAACCTCGTTGCAGGCCGAGATGTGCAGTTTGCCGGAGAGACCGCAATAGTAGCCCTCGTCGGCCATGATTTTTGTAATCAGCAGCTCGTCGGCCGGGATGTTGGCCCCGTTCTGGCGCCCCCGGCAGGTCCGGGGGTAGCGCCCGGTCAGGAAGCTGGACCGGCTCGGCGTGCAGACCGAACTCTGCGAGAAGCAGTAGTCGAAGGTCATGCCGCGCTCGGCCAGACGGTCGATGTTGGGCGTTCTGACCCATTCGTTGCCGTAGACCCCCAGCGTGTCCCAGCGCTGCTGGTCGGTGCAAATCCAGAGGATGTTGGGGCGATCGGACATAAGGCTCTTATTGCGGGTGGCGGAGGGTTTCAATCGACTCAATTGTTGCCCGAACGCCCCTGCCGGCAATCGCCGCTGCCGCGCCGGTCCGATCCGGCGCATTGCCGAATTCCCGAAATTCAGCCACCGGGCAGGAACCGCCGGCCGGGCGCGCACCCGCCCAAAGGCGCGCATGACCCCGGCCGGGAACTGGACCCAGGGACGCCCCAAACGGCTCTGGAGCAAGTGATCATAGAGTGGTATTGCCGCCCGGCGGCCGAACCGGTTGAATCGGCGCCGTTACCCGACTCCTACACGTAAGAAATGAAGCAACCCAGCGTCGTAGCCCTGACCGATCAAGGCTGGTTCTCGCACTTCCGCCCCAAGGACGAGCTGGCGCAGGTCGACGAGGTCAACTTCTGGCAGCCCACGTCGCAGCAGAGATTCGGCGCCCTGCAGCGCGGCCAGCCGTTCTTTTTCCGGCTCAAGAAACCACATTACGCCATCGCCGGATTCGGTCTGTTCGCCAGATTCGACCGCCTGCCGGTTGGACTGGCATGGGACGTATTCGGCCAGCGCAACGGGTTTGCGGACGAGGCGTCGTTCCTTGACACGCTTGCCGGGTACTGGCGAGCAAAGGGCATGCCGCTCGGCCAGGATTTGAATTGCATCGTGCTGCAGGAGGTCGTGTTTCTGCCGACCCGGAACTGGGTTCCATGGGGCGATGCCGAAGGCTGGCGCCGCAATCTAGTGAACTTCAAGCGGTTCGACCTGGCCCAGGGCTCGGGGCAACTGCTGGCCGACATCCTCGCGGTCGGCGATCACCGGTCGCTGCCGGAATTCGGGCACGAATTTGAGCCCTTGGCCGCCGATTCAAGGGATTTCGAGAACGTGCCGCGCGCCATGCGGCCCGGCCAGCGCGCATTCAAACTGCAGCTCCTTGACGCCTACGACAGACAGTGCGCGGTCACGACCGAGCACGCGCTGCCGGTCCTGGACGCCGCCCACATCCAGCCCTACCGGGGCCGGGATTCGGACCATCCGCAGAACGGAATAATCCTGCGGTCGGACCTGCACCGCCTCTACGACCGCGGCTACCTGACGATCACCCCGGACCTGGAGCTGGAAGTGAGCCGGAGGCTGCGCGACGAGTTCAACAACGGCAGGCGCTACTACGACTTGCACGGCAAACGGATCGTGGTGCCCGATGACCCGCGCCTGGCGCCGAGTCGGAGCGCCCTGGACTGGCACGCCTCGAACGTTTTCCGCTGATCCCGTGTCCTCGCGGCCAGACCTTGCAACTTGAGCAACGCGCGCGGGAACCCGAACCAGTGACCCTGATTTGCGCCCGGCCGCAATCCGTTCCCGACGGGGACCGATGCGGACGCAACCGCAGATTCCACGACCGGTTGCGACCGTGACTTCCGCGGCGCGGCGCGGCTGGGATTCGACGTTCCCGGAATTTGGCGCCGCGCCCCGTTCCAGGGTGCTTGCCCAGCTGCGGCGGGCCTACCCGGATTCTTCAACCCAGGAGATCGAATCCTGGCGGCGGAACGTGCCCGAGCTCCAGCGCGAAGTCAGCGAAGTCGTAAGCATAACGACCGACGCCGCCGACTTCACCGCGGTCATGGAATACGAGCTGCCGATGGAATCGCGGCGCGCCGACGTGATCCTGCTGGTGGGGGCGGCGGTGGTCGTGCTGGAGCTCAAGGGCAAGCTGTCACCCTCGGACGCCGACATCGACCAGGCCCACGCCTACGCGCGAGATTTGTCCTGCTATCACCGCGACTGCCATTCACGCCCGGTCCACGCGGTGCTGGTCCCCACCCGCATGCCGGGCCGTATCCGCACCGAACGGGGCGTGACGATCTGCCCGCCCGAACTACTGGACGGGCTTATCGACGATCTCTCCAACGTTGCCACGCCGAACCCGCTGGTGGCGGACCGGTTCCTTGAATCCGACGCCTACCGTCCGATGCCTTCGCTGGTGCGGGCCGCGCGCGAACTCTTCCGGCACAAGCAGCCGCCGCAGCTCTGGCGGGCAGCCGCGGACACCGACGCGGCGGTCGAACGAGTGCAGAGGATCGTCCGCGAGGCCTATCAGACCGGTACCCGACGCCTGGTCCTGGTCCGGGGCGCGCCCGGGTCGGGCAAGACGCTGGTCGGCCTGCGCCTTGCCCACTCGCCGCGGCCGGGCGAGTACGCAGCCGATGGAGCCGGCCCGCCGGCGATATTCCTGTCCGGCAACCGCCCGCTGGTCGAGGTCCTCCAATACGTCCTTAAACCCGGTGGAGGAGGCGGCAAGACCTTCGTCCGCCCGATCCGCGACTACGTGCGGCGCTACTCCCGCAATTCCGGCGCCGTGCCGGGCGAACGCCTGGTCGTATTCGACGAGGCCCAGCGCGCGCACGACCGGAACCGGGTGGCCGACGTGCACAAGATCTCCCCGCAGGCGTCCAAGTCCGAGCCCGAGCACTTCGTCGAGTTCGCCGATCGCCAGCCGGACTGGGCGGTCGTGGTCGGCCTGATCGGACACGGGCAGGAAATCCACCTCGGCGAGGAGTCCGGCCTGGCGCTCTGGGCCCGTGCCCTGCGCCGGAGCCCGGATCCCGGAGCCTGGCGGGTCCACGGACCCATGGCGATGGCCGGCGATTTCGAGGGACTGGCGTTCGAAGGGCACCCGGAACTGAGCCTTAACGAGTCGATTCGCTCGCACTTTGTCGCGCGGCTGCACGAATACGTCGCCGGGATCGTGGCCGGTCCCGACCGGGCCGGACCGGATATGCGGGCGTTGGCCGAAATAATCGAGCGCAAAGGCCACGACCTGCACATCACCCGCGACCTCGAAAAAGCAAAGAATTACCTGCGCGAGCGCTACTCCGAATATCCCGAGGCGCGCTACGGGCTGGTCGCATCGAGCCGCGACAAGGAGCTGGTCGGGTTCGGCGTGCCCAACGACTGGCAGTCAACTCAGCAGGTCCACTACGGCCCCTGGTACAACGATCCCGAGGACGACCCGGCCGGGCGGTCCTGCCGCCACCTTGACCGGGCGGTTACCGAATTCGGGGCCCAGGGCCTTGAACTGGACGCGGTCCTTCTGGCCTGGGGAACCGATTTCCGGGTCGTTGACGGGGCCTGGTCGATAGACCGCGCCCGCAAATATCGCCCGCGGGGACACTCCAAGGTCCGGGACCCGGCGGTGCTGCGCGCCAACGCCTACCGGGTGCTGCTCACCCGCGGGCGCGACGCCCACGTGGTTTTCGTGCCGCCGATCGCAGAGCTCGACGAAACGATGGACTACCTTCTGGACTGCGGATTCCGTCGCCTACGCTGAACTGCGCCGGGGCCAGGACTCGCCATTGCGCGAATTGAAAACCGGTCGCCGGTCGCAATGGATGGCCCGGTCGCGGCGACCGGATGTCGGGCGGTGACGGCGGCCGGCGCCGAGTTTTCGGCCCGCACGCTCACCTGATGCGGCGGTTGGCCTTGTCGTAGACGGAGACCACGATGGGGCTGCCCCGCTGAACGCCGTCGATGCTGGCCACGTGCGCGGAGCGGGCGTTGAAGACCTGGGGCCTGAAAAAGAAGACTGCCGAGTCCCCCGGGCGGGCGCGCTGGCCGGCGTCCGGGTACAGCCAGGCGTAGTAATCGATCCAGCGCGCGTCGGGAAGCCCGGCCCGCACCCGGTTTCCCATCAGCCGGCTCGGCTCGTCGCCCACGAAAGCGGTCTCAACCGCCCACGGCCCGTCCCGGCGGGCGGGGTAAAAACCGCCCCCCCAGCACCATGACCCGGTCGCGGGCCCGGTGGGAAACTTCCGCCAGATAAACCTGGCCGGGCCGACCGTCCTCGGCGCCGAACAGTTGCTGCGGGGCCATGCCCCAGAAAGCGGAACCGGGTTCGGCGTCGGTACCGCCATGGGCTGCGATCAGCTCCATGGAGGCGCACGAAGAGTTGCCCGGACAGTTGATCCGGCTCATTTCGATGCCCAGTTCGTCCTGGACCCGCTGCGCCGATTCGACGACCGTTGCAAGGTTCGGCAACGCCCTCAGCCTGTTTGCGGGAACGTGGAAGTCGATTGTTGGGAATCCGGTTGTGCCGACTATGCGAACGCCCGGCAGGTCCCTGATCCGCCGGGCAACGTCGACAACCCGGTCGGCGGGGATGCCGCCCTCTTGACCCGTGAATGCGAAATCATCCGGACCGGTCACTTTCAACAGCAGGTCCTGGACAACGCCCATTTCCAACGCCGCCCCGGAAATCATCTCTGCGTTTTCGTGGCCGTACACCGTCCAGACATCCGGCCGCATGGACAGGGCTTCGGGAATCCAGAAGCGCGGAATCTGGGCCAGATGTCCAACGTGGGCCACGTCCATGCCTTGGGCGCATATGGCCCTGGCGCCGTCGATATCGACGGCGACGAATTTGTCGACTCCGGCCGATGAGATTGCTTCCAGGATCGAGGGATTGCGATTGAACTGCTTGGTCATGGCGTAGAGCCGCAGGTTCGTCGACCGGGCGCATTCGGCCAGCCGGCGGGCGTTTTCGGCGATGACCTCCAGATCCACTACGTAGCAGTCGGGGGGAATTTCGCCTTCCTGATGAAGCCGGCAGGCCGCCTCGATCAGAGCCGGATTAGTCCGCTCAATGGTTTCCAGCATGTTGCCGGTTTGCCTCCCCGGTCAAGGTTGCCATCGCAGTCGGCCGATTCGGACGTTGCCGGGTTCCCGGGATTGAGCTGGACCCACCCGCTAATCGGGGGCTTCTAACCGTCAATCACTGAGCGCCGCCCTGTCGCACCGATCCGGCGAACTACTGCGCCGGGCTCAATAGGCGATCTCGTACGACAGCAGGCGCGCGTTGATGACGGTGATCGCCGCAATCACCACGAACAGCACCACCGACATCGCCGACCCGTAACCCATCTTCAGGTTCACGAGCGCCTCGAAGTAGATGTGCATAACGATCGTGATCGTCGAATCCAGCGGGCCGCCGCAGATCGAGTCGACGTTGAGGCAGGCCATGACGAACACCTGCGTGAACATCTGCAGCGCGCCGATGAAATAGACGATGACCACGAAGTAGGTGGTCGGGGCCAGCAGCGGCACGGTGATGCGGAACATCTTCGATAAGCGCCCGGCGCCGTCGATCTCGGCCGCCTCGTACAGGTGCGGCGGAATCCCCTGCAGGCCGGCCAGATAGATGACCATGTTCAGGCCCATGTTCTTCCAGATGCTCATCACGATGATCGACATCAGGGCGGTGTCGGCGCTGCGCAGCCACTTGAGGCCGGAAAATCCCAGCGACCGCAGAATCTGATTGCCGAGCCCGACCTGGGGCTCGTAGATCCAGAGGAATATGACCGACACGGCCACGAACGAGGAAACGACCGGCATGTAGAACATGGCCCGGAAGAAGTAGATTCCGCGTATGGACCGGTCGATCAAGACCGCCAGGAGCAGCGAGGTCACGACCCCGGCCGGGACCGTGCCCAGCGCGAACACCAGGGTGTTGCGCATCGCCGGATAGAACTGCGGATCGTCGGCGATGTCGGTGTAGTTCTCGACCGCGCGCCACTCGGGGGCGGTCAGAAGGTCGTACTCGGTGAACGAGTAGTAGACGGCGCCGAATATCGGAATGATCACGTAGATCCCGATGAACAACACCGAAGGCAGAACGAACAGGTAGGCGGAGAAGCCGCCCCGGGTGGTCAGGCCCAGCCGGCGGCGCAGGGATTTGACGCGTCTTGCTTCAGCCACCCGTTTGCCCGCTACCAATTCGCCGCAGTCCACATACTTTAAATGTGGCCTCGATCAACGATCCCTTCCGGAGAATCCAGGCGCCCCGGTTCCCGCCGGCGCGCCAGGACCGGCTGCGGGTTTGCGAGTGCCGGCGGGACTGCGGCAGGGACCGGGTTTCGATCAGGTCGAAACCGCCCGGGTCGCGATTGGCCGCCCCTTTTCGAGGCAGGTGAGTGCAAGTGCCAGAAGGATCGATCGCCGGTACCTGGCGACTGACCAATTACCAGGCTCGGGGCGAGGACGGATCGGTGAGCAGTCCGCTCGGGCCCGATGCGGTCGGCTATCTGATCTACACCGACGACGGGTTCATGTCGGTTGCCATGATGTCTTCCGGCCGCCAAAGCTACGCCCGGGAGGACCTGCTGGGCGGGACCGATGCGGAAAAACTTGCCGCCGCGGAGGGGTTCTTCTCCTACTGCGGGCGTTATGAAATCGAAGGCGACTCGGTGCTCCATCACATCGACGTGGCGTTTTTCCCGAACCGGATCGGTTCGTCGCAGCGGCGCTACTTCCGCCTGGAAGGCGATCGCCTGCTGCTGAGGACGCCTCCGATGATGATCAAGGGCGTGGAAAAGATCGGTCACATCCATTGGGAACGCGCGCGCTAGCGACCGCCGATGAGTCCCCTCCGCAGCGCCCCGGTTTGAGCGTCCTGCCACGTCGGCGGGGCCGCAGATGATCAGGATCCGACGGGCCCGGCGGGACGATTTGGAATCGATCGTTGATTTCAACGTCCGGCTGGCCGCCGAATCCGAAGGCGTCGAACTTGACCGCGATCGCCTGCGATCCGGTGTCGCCAACGCCCTCGCCGATAAGCGCCGGGCGTTCTACCTGATCGCCGAGTCCGGGGATGCCCCGATCGGGCAGCTGATGGTCACCTACGAGTGGAGCGACTGGCGCGACGGCGAGTTCTGGTGGCTCCAGAGCGTATTCGTCCGGCCCGAATTTCGCCGCCGGGGCGTGCTGAAGGCCCTCTACGACCGAGTGCTGGAACTGGCCGAGGAGAGCAACGTGTGCGGAATCCGCCTTTACGTGGAACGTGAAAACTCGGCCGCGATAGCCGCCTACCGGAGCTTTGGAATCGCCCCGACCGTTTTCGAGATGCACGAGCGCGACTTCATAATCCAGCGCGACCCGGACCACCGGTCCGGCGAGTAGTTCGCGGCCCGACCGCGGGGAACCGATTCGCGCCTCCGCGGACGCATCCATACTGCGTTTAGTCTGGGGATTGAGGGCCTCCGCCGGCAGGTGGATAAAGAAGGGGAGCAGCAATGGAAACCAAACGGCGAGAGGACTTCTGGCGGTTCCTGCTCCTATCGATCGTCACGCTCGGCATATGGCCGTTGTGGAGATTCTTCAAGAGCCAGTACGAAGTCCTCTACACGGTCGAGCAGATCCGCGACAACGCCTACGAGGGGCAGCAGCGGATGCTCGAGATCGCGGCCCGGCTGGAACTCAATTCCGAGTCCACCCAGGAGATCCTCGAGTCGGTGCTCGAGGCCCTGGAGCAGATTCGCGACCGGTCCGAACCGGCCAAAACTTCACCCAGCCAATAGCCGCCGGGACGGCCTGCGGTGCCGGTCGGGGACCGCGGCGGAGGCCGGCCGGAGACGGGGTTACCGCGGGGCGGCCCGAACCCTCTCCCGCGGACCGTTGAGCAGCGCGCCCACAAGCGTGTAGCGGACCAGGTAACGGTAGCTTAGGACGCAGATGGCGCCGGTCAGGAGGCAGGCGGCCAGGAACTTGGACTCGGCGCCAAGGCTGAGCCCGATTCCAAATTCCAGCCAGCCCTGCCGGTCAAGGTGGGCGATCCAGAAGGTCAGAAACGCCACTACCGGCAAGTGGGCGATGTAAATCCAGTACGAGGAATCTGCGAGCCAGCGGACCCAGCGCTGCGGGGACTGGAGCACAAGTTCGAACACCCCGATAAGTCCGACACACGACATGACTCCCGCGGTTCCGTTGAAGACGATTGCAAGCAGCCGGAGGGTATCGACGGTCTCCTCGGGGGCGGCCTGCCTTACGGCATCGTCGATTGCCGAAAGCGCCACCAGGTGGGCGAAGAACGACGCCGCCGCGGTAAACCAGAGGGCGACCAGGGTCGTGGGGTCCTTCAGCCGGTCGATCAGTTCGCGCCGCGCGAAAAGCCCGTATCCGAAGAAGAAAAACAGCGCGCCGTGGAGGAAATCGGGTACGTTGAGCGGCCAGATCGATTTGGTCCCATCCCCGGCGCGAAGGATCAGCAGCGCAATCCCGGCCAGCGCGAGCAGCAGCGGGAATCGAGCGTACAGGGCGTTTCCGCCATGCCGGCGGAGTCCCGCCCAGAACCCCGATCCCAGCCATCGGCGGATCCGATCGCGCGTCGCCAGCGAGTGAAACACAAGCAGCGCGGCGTACATGATCAGCAGGTAGTAGAGGAACCATAGATGGGCGACCAGCTGGCCGCTGGCGCCCGCGTCCCGGGTCGCCAGGGTCACTTTCCAGAAGGTCTCGGCCGACATCTCGCCGGTCCATCCGTAAACCCACAGCGGCGGGATGAGCGCCGCCATCACGGTGCCGAAAAGCACCAGCGGCAGGGCGATCCGCTTCAATCTGTCCCGAACGAAGACTCCCACCGGCCGCCGACCGAGCACCAGATGGGCGAAGAATCCCGCCATCACGAAAAACACCGGCATCCGCCAGGCGTGAATGAACACAAACACCAGATAGAGCAGGAGCGACTGGTCGTCGTCGGCCGGCCAGGAATACTCGTATTCGAGCAGGCGCGAGAAGTAGGGCAGCGAGGCGTGAACGACGATGCCGAGCAGCATCGCGAACCCGCGCAGTCCGTCCAGTCCGTGGTAGCGGCGGGCGGGGGCCCGGCCGTCCGCAGTCAATCCCTCGGCCAACGGCAGGGATCAGGCCGGTCCGGTACTACGTGTGCACCGAACGCTGCGATCCGCCCCCGGCGGCGATCACTTCCCCGGTCACGCATTCGGATTTGGGCGAGGCCAGGTAGGTCGCCAGCCAGGCCAGGTCCTGCGGCCGCGGCAGGCGCCTGATGGCGACTCCGGCCGCGGTCTCGCGTTCCAGCTCCTCGCGCGAAATGCCGCGGTCGGCGGCCTGGCCCTCCAACCGCGCGTCGACGGCCTCGGTCACGGTGAGGCCGGGGTGGATCACGTTCAGCGTTATCCCGTCGGCCCCCAGCTCGTCCGAAAGGGTCTTGGACATGTGGACTACCGCCGCGTTGCGGAGTCCATAGATGGAGGCCGCCCGGGCCGACAGCCCGCCGATGCTGATGATCCGCCCCCATTTGCGGGCCCGCATGTGCGGGGCCACCGCCTTGATGGTGCGAAAGTAGCCGACCACCTTGGTGTCCAGGTCTTCGACCAGGTCTTTTTCCTGGGCCTCGTCCAGGTTGCCGGTTACTTGCCCGCCGGCCATCGCGGCCGAATTGACCAGCACGTCGATCCGGCCGAATTCGGCCATGGTCTTGTCCACCAGGTTCTGGACGTCGCCGGTGCTGGTGGTATCGGTGGGCACTCCGATCACCTTGCGGCCGGTGGCGGACGCTAATTCTTCGACAGTCGCCTGAAGGATCTCCGGGTTCCGCGCCGCCAGCGCCAAATCGACGCCCTCCCGCGCCAACTCCAGCGCGATGGCCTTGCCTATTCCCTTGCTCCCGCCGGTAACGATTGCCACCCGCCCACCAAGTCCCAGATCCATTTCCGCCTCCAAATGGCAACAGGACCGCGAATTTTCAGGTTACATTCGGCCGGGCGTGAGTTGGCCCATACGCCCAGCCGAAAACGCCGCGAGGCCAGAGCAAGCGCAGGAGAACGCGTAGCCGGGCCGACCGTTCACGTTCGCCAGCGGAACTACTTTACGCCATCTCGGATCACCGACGCTCGTGCCCATGCAGTTTCGGGTCGAAAACGAGGTCCTTTTATTGACTTCAGGCAAGCAATATGCCGCAGATAATTGTCCTTATTGTGAGCTGACGACAATATGGAAGAAAATTTCTTCCCATATTGTTGCCAAGCACAACAACAAGCGCTAATGCGAGGGGCGTTAAAGATGGACCCGACATCCATTGACCGAGCAGGCAGGTACGTTTTCGCAACCCGCCGGTTACAAGGCCTTCATTCCGAGCGCGTTGCCTCCCGACCCCGTGGTTGCAGTTCGACGAAGCCACTCAATCACTCCTTTCGGCAGCCGATATCGCATTGGGGCGATTGGACGGATCGATTCAGGACATTGCCCGATGCCGATCTATTCATGTACATGTTTGTCCGGAAAGAGGCGGTACTGTCAAGCCAGATTGAAGGGACCCAGAGTTCACTGAATGATCTGCTGGCTGCAGAAGCCAGGTTGTTTCGGATTGCACGAGCGCGAGGAAGTCTGGGAGGTGATCAATCATGTCCGGGCGCTAAATCTCGGCCTGGAACGGCTGCAAGATTTGCCCCTTTCTATGAGGCTGGTGAGAGAGATTCACGGAGAGCTGATAAGAGGCGTGCGAGGTTCGCAATACCGACCAGGCGAATTCAGGACTTCCCAGAACTGGATTGGGCCCGCGGGTTGCACCATTGAAGAAGCGGTTTTCGTGCCGCCGCCGCCGCATGAAATGCGGACCGCGCTCGGCGACTTGGAAAAGTTCTGGCATTCGGATGCAGACTTGCCGATCTTGATCAGAGTCCGCGTTGGTGCATGCTCAGTTCGAAAACAATTCACCCGTTCCTGGATGGCAACGGCCGTATCGGGGCGACTTTTGATTACGTTTTTTACTCATCGTCTCCAAAACCCTGCGCAAAACCCGCCCTTTTTCTTTCTGCATTTTTCATCCAGCACCGAACCGAATACTACGAAACGCCTACAAGCGGTCCGGGGACAACGGCGACTGGGAGAAATGGGTGACATTCTTTCTTCGGGGAGTATTGGAGGTCAGCAACCAAGCCTCGACGGCGGCAGCGAAGATCGTAGCCCCTGCCGCGAATCTCACAGGCCTTGTCGTCCACCGACAGATTCGGGCGGTCGGCCGCCAACGCGATGCGCGTATTGGAATTGCTATTCAGAATCCCGGTCGTCAGCGTCAACCAGGTGAGTCAGCGCACCGGGATCAAATTCACCCCCTCGAATCTGCTGGTTGCCCGATTCGTCGAGGAGGGGCTGCTCGAAGAAATAACTGGAAACAAACGCAATCGGCTATTTCGATACCGTCCCTACATCGACATATTCGTCGGCAACACTTGAAACGCCTCCACTATGCAGGCGCGATACTCCTGCGCCGATCTAGGTAACAGTCGGCCAGCATCAAGTTGGCGATTCGTGCGAATGTTGGCGGATTATCGGTACCGCATCCAAGGCCCGGGATCCTGAAGAATATTGGCGGGTACCTGGCCCATCAAGGGACGTATGCGAATCGGACGCCGACCCGGTGAGGCATTTCAATCGCGCAGCCATTCGCAAGATCCAGCGAACGACTCGACTCACGCGCACCGGGCTGAATCTTCAAGCGAGCACCCGAATTTCGCAAGTGCGGAGATTGGCATAACCGCCGATGCGCAGTCATGCGGGCAGAATCGTCTACTCGGCCACGGACTTGGTCGGTTATCTCGAATGCGGCCATCTCTCCCGGCTTGATCTCGCCCGGGCCGCCGGCCTGATCGCCGCCCCTTTTGTTGACGACCCGGTACTCGACCGCATCGCCAAGCGCGGCGAACTGCATGAGCACCGGTTTCTCGATTCGCTCGTCAAAAACGGTCAAGCGGTCACCGAGGTACCCTTGGACGAATCGCTTTCCTACGAAGAGCGGCTCGAATCGGGCCGCAAGGCAACCCTTGCCGCCATGCGCGCCGGCGACGAGGTCATCTACCAAGCGGTGCTTTACGACGGTCGGCGCATCGGATTTGCCGACTTCCTTCACCGGGTCGAAAGGCCCAGCAGCCTGGGTTGCTGGAGTTACGAGGTCTGGGACACCAAGCTGGCCCGGCACGCCAAGGCCTCAGCGGTCCTACAGCTGTGCATGTACTCGGACCTGGTCGAGCAAATCCAGGACATGGCGCCGGAATCCATGCACCTTGTCCTGGGCGGGATCGCCCGCGAGACGGTCTCGTTCCGCGTGGCCGATTACGCGGCATATTACCGGTACGTTGCCGCGTTGTTCGAGGCGTTCCTTCAGACAGAGCCGGTCGCAGTGCCAACTTCATTGCCGGATCCAGTAAGTCACTGCGACGTCTGCCGCTGGAGCGGGAACTGTACCGAGCGCTGGCGCGCCGAAGACGATCTGGCGCTGGTCGCAAACCTTGATTCACGACACCGACTCGCCCTGCTCCGGTCCGGTATTTCGACAAGGACCGATCTCGCCCGTCTTGCCGATGGGGCGCTGCGGGCAATCCAGGGGATCGGCCGCACCTCGCTGCGCCGGGCCCGCGACCAGGCCGAGATCCAGGTGCGCGGCCAGCGACGAGGGAAAGTGATTTCGAATCGGCTGGAGCCGCCCCGCGACGCCGAAGGGTCGCCCGTTCGAGATCACGGCCTGCTCATGCTGCCGGAGCCTTCCGCCGGCGACCTGTTCGTTGATTTCGAAGGCGATCCGTTTTTCGAATCCACCGACGCCGACGGGATTGAGTACCTTTTCGGAGCGTTGGAGCCAGGCGCGCGGGACAAGGAGGGCGAGCCGGTCTTTCATTCGTTCTGGGCGACCGAGCAGGGCACGGTCACGAGCACCGGCGAGCGCCGGGCCTTCGAGGCGTTCATCGACTTGGTCATCAATCGGCTTGATAATGACCCAAATCTGCACGTTTACCACTACGCTCCATACGAACCGGCAGCCGTAAAGCAACTCGCCGGTCGCTACAACACGCGCGAGGGCGAGGTGGATCGCCTGCTGCGTGGCAGGGTGTTCGTCGACCTCTACCGGGCCGTGCGCCAGGGCGTGCGCGCGTCAGTCGAGAGCTATTCGATCAAGCGCCTGGAAACCCTATACGGGTTCGCGCGCACAGTCGACCTGCGCGAGGCGGGAAGGAGCATCGTCGAATTCGAGACTTGGCTTGAACTTGACAACCAGAGCAGCGGCGCCGAACGCACGAGGCTGCAGGAATCGATCCTGCAGTACAACCGCGACGACTGTTTGTCAACTTTCCATCTGCGCAACTGGCTGGAAGATCAACGTAAGGCGTTGGAATCGGATCTGGATGCCGAATTGTCCCGGCCGGCAGCGGCCGAATCCAGCCAAACCGAAGACTCCGAACAGCAGCAGGAGTTCAACCGCCTGGCCGGCGAACTGATTGCGGGACTGCCCGCCGACTCCGGGGAGATGGAACGGGACCAGCGTGCCGTGTGGCTGCTGGCGCAGCTGCTCAATTGGCACCGCCGCGAGGACAAGGGGTTCTGGTGGCGGTACTTCCACTTACTGAACGAACTCTCCCACACCGAGTACCGCGAGGAGAGCGACGCCCTGGGCGAACTCCGATTCGAGCGATCCTGGCCAGATCCAAAACCGCGGACCCGCTCGACCTTCTATCGTTTCCGGTTCCCTCCCCAGGACCACGACATCAAACCGGGATCAAGTCCCCGAGATCCCGACACCGAGTCTTCCGTGGGAACGGTCGCAGCCATCGATGATGAACGGGGCGCGATCGATGTACGGCGCGGCGACCAATACCCTGCGCCGACCCCCAGGTCGCTGATCCCGTTCGATCACGTGAGCGCGGGCCCGAAACCCGAGAGCCTTTTCCGCCTGGCGACCTGGGTCAAGGAGAACGGTGTCGGCGCGCCGGGGCCAAGCAGGGTCGGCCGCGATCTGCTTCGGCACCGGGAACCCCGTTTCGGGCAGGCAGCCGGGCAAAGCCTCGTGCGGGAAGGGGAGAACGCCGCGACGGCGGCTCGCCGCCTGGCGCTGCAGTTGGACAGGACCTACCTAGCCGTCCAGGGCCCGCCGGGATCGGGAAAGAGTACGGTCGGAGCCCAAATCATCGCCGACCTGGCCGGTACCGGCAAGAAGATCGGGGTGACCGCCAACAGTCACAAGGTAATCGGCGAACTGCTGGCCAAGGTGGTTCGCGAATCCGAACGAAGGGGTCTCGACCTGTGCATCGGCCAGCGCACGGCACCGCATCAGGTACCCGACGGGGTGACGCCGCTGGAGTCAAAGCAGGCGGTCGCCGCGCTCGTGGCCGGAACCTACGACGTAACCGGCGGGACCACCTGGCTGTGGGCGAGGGAGGACGTAACCGAGTGCATAGACGTGCTGGTAATCGACGAAGCCGGGCAGATGTCGCTGGCCGACGCCCTGGCGGCATCGCCCTGCGCTGCCAGCCTGATCCTTCTGGGCGACCCGCAACAGCTCAACCAGCCGCTCAAGGGCGTCCATCCTATGGGTGCCGAGCGCTCAGTTCTCGGCCACGTTCTCGACGGGCGGCGGGTGATCCCTCCGCAACTGGGGGTATTCCTTGACGGGACATGGCGCATGCATCCCCAAATCAGCGTTTACACGTCTGAAGTTTTCTACGAAAACCAGCTCCATTCCCATCCGGGCCGCGAGTGCCAGCAGGTAAGTGGCGCCACGCCGCTCTCGGGCACCGGAATTCGATTCGTCGCAGTCCCTCACGAGTCGAATACGAGCTCATCGCCCGAGGAAGCTGCCAAGTTGTGCGAATTAATCACCTCCCTGCTCGATTCGAACCCGACGTTCACCGACGCCGACGGGGAATGCAGGGCTCCTGGAAATGTCCGACGTGCTGGTGATCACGCCGTTCAATGCCCAGGTCGCTCGGATCGGTGCTGCGCTGCACGGCGTGCGGGTAGGAACTGTGGACAAATTTCAGGGGCAGGAGGCGCCGATCTCGATCTATTCGATGGCAGCCAGCAGCGCCGCCGAAGCGCCGCGCGGGATGGAGTTTCTCTACAACCTGAACCGCCTGAATGTGGCCACCAGCCGGGCCCAGGGGCCTGGCAGTGATAGTTGGCAGCCGCGCGCTGCTGCAGGGCCCGTTGCCGCACGCCCCGGCAAAATGCGGCTCGCCCAACGCGCTGGCCCGGTTCATCGAATTGGCCGAATCCGCCGATTGACCCGGATTCGCCGGATGGGATCTGCGATCAGACGCCGGGCGCTGTCGTGAACCTGCCTGGACTTCTGGGACGAATAAGCCCCGGTCGCGACCGTCGTCGCATCGCAGCCGCCCTGCGGGCAGTCGACGAGGGCGATTTCGACCGATTCAAAACGGTCCTTCGCAACCACCCGGAGATTGTTAACGCCAGGGGGAGGGGGCAACACCATCTTGGAATGGCTGACCCAGCCCGAGTTTTTCACCGCCCGCTCCCCAATTCGTTGAGGCCTTGATCGAAGCCGGGTCCGAACTGGACCGGGCGCTAAACCTTGCCGGTTGCTGGAACCTGCCCGCGATGTGCGGCCAGCTGTTGGCCGCCGGCGCCGATCCCGCCGCCCGCGCCGACGCCAACATCACGCCGCTCGAATCGGCCGCGATGCACAGCTCCAAAGAGGGCCGCCGATGTGCTAATAGGGAAGGGATTGCACCGGCCATCGCTCTGGCTGGCCGCGGCGACCGGCCAGCTCCAAGCCGTGCGCGATTGGGTTTCTCCGGATCTGGCGCTTGCGGCGCGATCCCGGCCCCTATCGGCCCAACTGGGCCGACGTGGGCAGGGCCTCCGGGCGAACTCCCGACCGCCGACGATCGCGAAATAATTGGCGAGGCCCTTAGTTTTCGCAGCCTTAAAACGACCGGCCCCCGCGTTGTTGATTACCTGCTCCAAGCCGGCGTCGACATCAACTCCCGCCCGTACCGCAACACCACTGCCCTGCACTTTGCCATCCAGTTCCACCGCCTCGAAATGATCAGGCACCTGCTGGATCGAAACGCGGGGGTTTCGATCCGGGACGACGTGTTCGGGGCCGACGCCCGGGGTTGGGCGGCTGCATGCAACGATGGTGGGCCGGCCTCAGCGGCAATCATTGGCCTGGTCGAATCGGCGGGGTCCCACTGAACCGGTACCCGATAGAAAACGGCGGCCGGCGCCGATCCAAAAGGTCGATCGATCACCGCAATTTCGGCGCCTTTATCGCCCCGCCCTCCTTCGTCCGGGCGATGGCTTCGGAGGCGAACCGGAAGTAGTTGCGCAGTACGGCCACTTTCGTCCACGCGGGCCCGCGCGGTCTTTCGGTGGATCGAGCAACCACGCGATCGGCTTCGGCAGCGGCCGGGCGGCGGCGGCCAGGTCCCAGAATGCAAGGTTTTCAACCTCCCCGGCGCCGGCCTCGTAGCGTCGCAGAAATATGTCTGCGGCTTCCTTTATTCCGCGCAGGTGCATCTCCACCCGAAAGTTCCCAACATCTATCGCGCGATCTCCCACCGCGGCCGCGTCCCAATCAACCACTCCCGCGATCCGACCCTGGGCCCAAAGGACGTTTCCGGGCCAGAAGTCCATGTGCAGGAACGTCGGCCGGGCCTTCCGCAGCTCCGGCCTGAACTGCTCGATGGCCTCGTAAATATGCACCGCAAGCGGATGACCGGCGTTGGCGGAGGGCCAGTGACCGGTGAGGAAGTAGAGCCCGATCTCTTCTCCGTCGTACAACTGGCTCCTTTCGGCGGCCGAAGGGGTGACGGCGTGAATCGCCAGCAGGGCATCCGCCAACTGCTCGGCCCAGGACGCAACGTCTGTCCTGGAGCTCATCACCTGCTCCCCCGCGACGAATCCGGTCACCAGCCCCGGCACGCCCAGGACGCTGCCGTCGGCGTCAAGCAACAGCGGCTCCGGGACTGGGAGTCCATGCCGGTGGCCAACCCGCAGCCCGTGGTATTCGGCGATCGCCCGCCGCGAATCCCGAGAATCGGTCAGCTGCTTGACCACGATTCGGATGCGTCGTGACCCGCGCGCCGAAACCGCCTTCACGACATGGACCCTGGTTCGTATAGGCCGCCCCGGCCGGAGTCGCCGATTCGAATCGATGGCCGGGGACGACCTCGTCTAGCAGGAACTGCGCCAGCGAGCGGTCGATCGGCTTGTGTTGGCCGGCTTTCATCTGCGCCCGCCGCCCCTTTCCGGCCGGCCCTCGAACCGTGCGGAGCGGCCAATCCACGATAGCCCCGCTTAGACTGCCCGCAGATTGCCCTTAGATCGCAGCCGATTGGAAATTGCCGCCATGGCCGAGCGCCGAACCGGATGGGTTCATCACGAGTCCTATCTCTGGCACGACACCGGGCGCTGGCAGACGCTGGGGCCCAAACATGGACGCTGGCTGCAGGCCTGGGAGCACTACGAGAACCCCGCCACCAAAAGGCGTTTCAAAAATCTTCTTGATATCTCCGGATTTTCGGAGGAACTGATCCCGCTAAAGCCCCAACCGGCAAGCGTAAAGCAGGTGCTGCGTTTCCATACCCGCGACTACGTCGATCGCGTGCGTGCCCTCTCGGCCGCAGGCGGCGGCGACGCCGGAATCGGGGCGGAATTCTCCAAGGGCGGATACGAAATCGCCCTGCTCTCGGCCGGCGGGACGATCAGGGCGGTCGACGCGGTGCTTGACGGCGAGGTCGACAATGCCTACGCGCTGGTGCGTCCGCCCGGCCATCACGCCGAGCGCGACCAGGGCATGGGGTTCTGCATCTTCGGCAACGTCGCGATCGCGGCGATGCATGCCCTGGCCGCCCGCGGCCTGGGAAGGATCGCGACCGTGGACTGGGACGTTCATCACGGCAACGGCACCCAGCAGGCCTTCTACGGGACCAGCGACGTGCTGACGATCTCGATTCACCAGGACCGGTGCTTTCCGCGCGAGAGCGGCGCCGTCGAAGAACGGGGCGAGGGCGACGGAGCGGGCTACAACGTCAACATTCCCCTGCCGCCGGGCAGCGGCCACGGCGCCTACACAGAGACGATTCGCCAGGTCGTCGTACCGGCCCTGCGGGCCTACGGGCCGGATTTGATCATCGTCCCGTGCGGATTCGACGCCAGCAACTTCGACCCGCTGGCCCGCATGATGGCGCACTCGGACACCTTCCGGGAAATGACCCGGCTGCTGCTGGAGGCCGCCGACGAATTGTGCTCGGGCCGACTGGTGATGAGCCACGAGGGCGGCTACAGCCCGATCTACGTGCCGTTCTGCGGGCTCGCCGTGATGGAAGAGCTAAGCGGCAGGCAATCGATCGCCGGCGACCCATTCGCCGACCATGTCGCGGGTGCGGGCCGGCAGGAAATCCAGCCGCACCAGCAGGAGGCCCTCAACGAGGTGAAGCCGCTGGTCGATCAGCTGCGGGAACTCGGACTCAGGTAGCGGCCGTACCCGGGTCCGAATCCTGGCGCCGGGTCAGAAGCCGAACCCCAGCACCTTTTCGCAGGCCTCGTCGATCAGCTGCGGCACCGTCTCGCGGCGACCCAGGTCCGGACGCTCCCACCGCCAGCCGATCGAAACCAGGCTCCTGATGACCGAGAACAGCGGGAGCAGCGCCAGCGCTTCGTCGCTGATCGGCCGAACAGCCCGGTAGCCGCTGGCCAGCGCCTGCTCAATCTCCTCGAAATACGGTTCATCTTCCAATTCGCACAGCGCCACCGCCAGCTCGTACTGGTGCCAGCCAAATCCCGCATCGTCGAAGTCGATAACGTGCAGCACCCCGGATCCGGTGATCACGAAGTTCTTGGGGTGCAGGTCGGCGTGAATCATCGAAAAAACCTCGGGCCGCTGGCCGTACCCGCTAAGGATCGATTCGATCCCCTCCCGGGCGCGGAGAAATATCTCGCGCTGCCGCTGGCGCAGGATCGGCACGTCCCAGAACCGGCCCCAGAACGGTGAATCACCGACGAAACCGGGCGCGTCGAACCAGTGGCGGACGAAACCGGGCGGGGCGGCCCAAGCGCTGGCCTGGTTGTGGATTGCGGCCGCGACCCGCCCGATCTGTTCGAAGCGGGCCGCAATCTTCTCGGGGTCGGGTTCGTGCTCTATCTCATCGTCCAGGATCTGGCCCTCGACCCAGTCGATCAGTCCCACGTAGCGCGACGAGTTCCCGTCCGGGGTGGGGATCTCGGCGTATGACCGCCCGTCCAGGGTCGGTCGACCTACCGAGACGCTGATTCCGGCGTCGGCGAGCGCGCGGGCCCACACCAGTTCGGATTCCAGTTCCGCCAGCGAATGGTAGCCGGGGCGATGGACCCGCAGGACGTAGGCCCTCGAATCCGGCATCTCCACCCGGAACACGCAGTTCTCGGCGATTGCAACCGGATCGACCCGCTCGGGCGCAAGGCCCCAGTGGGGCAGCGCGAGTTCGGCAACGGCCCGGAACTCGGCCGCGCTTAGGTTGGTCGGTTCGGGCAAGCGCTCAGGCCGGCGTGCCGACGGCGGCCGCGAACCCTTCAAGGAACAGGTCGGCGTGTTCGCGTCCGAACACCAGCGGCGGGCGGACTTTGAGCACGTTGCCGTTCTGTCCCGCCCGGCCCATCAGGAATCCGGCCCGGCGCAGGCGGTTCATGATCTCCTCGGCGCCGTCCGGATCGGGGTCCTTGCCGCCCTGGTCTTTGACCCATTCGATGCCGACGAAAAGGCCGTGGCCGCGCACCTCGGCCACCGCCGGGTGGTCCCGGCCGATTTCGCGCAGCCGGTCGCGCAGATAGGATCCGACCTCGGTCACGCTGGCGAGCAGGTTTTCTTCCTCGATCACGTCGATCACGGCCTGCCCGACCGCGGCCTGCAGCGGGCTGGAGGCGAAGGTGTTGAAGTAGCGCGTCTTGGCGCGGAAGGCGCCAACCAGTTCCGCCGACGCCGCCACGCCGGCCAGCGGCAGGCCGTTGCCCATCGGCTTTCCCATCACCGCGATGTCGGGCGCGAATCCCGAAACCTCGTACCCCCACCAGCTCCCGGTGCGCGCGAACCCGGCCTGCACCTCGTCGCAGACCAACAGGCCGCCGGCGGCCCGGACCATTTCGGCCGCCCGCGGCATGAAGCCGGGCGGGATGTCGGGCAGGCCCTCGTTGGCCAGGATCGGACAGAAAAGCGCCCCGGCGAACGGCACCCCGTCGGCGGCGAACCCCTCGATCTGCTCGGTCAGCAGTTCCAGGTAGGCATCGGTCAGATCCCGGCCCTCGAGCCCTTCCCGGACCGGCCGGTAGCGCTGCGGCACCGGAATCGAGCGGAATTCGGGCGATTCCTGCCGGCGCAGCCGGGTGAGCTTGCGCACCTCGGTCGAATTTCCGTGGTAGGCGGCGTCGGTGCAGATCAGGCCCCTCCCGCCTGTGGCGGCGCGGGCCATCTGGATCGCGACCTCGTTGGCCTCGGTCCCGCTGCAGGTGAACACCACGGCGTTTAGCGGATCGGCGTGCAATCCGGTCAGGCGTTCGGCGTAATCGAGGACGCCTTCGTGCAGATAGCGCGAGTGGACGTTGAGCGTTTCGGTCTGGCGCCGCATCGCATCCACGACACGGGGGTTGGCGTGCCCCACGCAGGGCACGTTGTTGTACACGTCCAGGTAGCGTCGCCCGTCGTAGTCGAACAGCCACACGCCCTCGCCGCGCACGATGTGCACCGGGTCCTGGTAGAAGGTGGTGACACCGCTGCCGAGCAGCCGCTCGCGCCGGGCCAGGAGTGAGGTGGTGGATAGATCGCCCATGCCGGAATTGTCAGTCATGCGGCCGCCCTGCGGCGGTCATGCGGGTAACCTGCTTGATCCGGGTGACGCGGCTACTCGCGCAGCCAATCGGTAAATTCGCTCCGGTACAGCGGCCGATCCATCCAGGACGTGTCGGGCTCGGGGATGCGAAGGGAGTCGTCCACGGTCTTCCACCCGCCCCGTATTGGAAGGACCATGGGATTCCCGGCCCTGCTGCGCCAGGTCAATCGTCCCTTGCGCTCGGTGGCGATGGCCAGCTCGAGAGTTGACTGAACGTCCTGGACGCAGTAATCGATCACTTCCTGCCGGGCGCCGTCGTGCCACATCTGGACCGCTTTGGCCCCGTCCATCCCCTCGGTCTTGGTGGCGGTCCCCGAACCGATGCACGCCGCCCTGAGCGACAGCGGGTAGCCCTTGACGCAGAACAGGTGGAGCATCATGTCCACGTGGTTTCTCGCCAGTGACCTGCATTCGTCCCACATCCCCGACTCCTCGGCCAGGATGTCGAAATCAAACCCGGTCCCGTTCCAGGTCAACAGCGTGAACCCCCGGTCGGCGGCATCAACGAGGTTGCCGACCAATTCCCTGAGTTCATCCTTGTTCATCTGGGTGGCGATAGACCCGTCGCCGGCGACGCCATGCCAGACGAGAGGCTTTTCCAGGGAACTGGCGGCGGCCGCGGCGCAGGCGATTCCTAGAGGGCGGTGATTCCGCCAATCTGCCCCGTCGGGGAAGCGCTTAACCGTTTCGATGTCGAATGCGAAATAGTTGGCCATTTACTGTCCTCTGAGACGCAATCCCGTGCGAAACCAGCCTCTCCTCTCAACCGTCCGAATGCTGGACGCCCTAAGAATCAGTCTGGTCCATCCCGTCTGGGATCAATGATTGAAGCTGGGGGCGCAAATTGTAGATTTCGCGATCCACGATATCCCAAATTACGTCGTCGTCAACTCGGCCGTATGTGTGAATGAGGCGATTCCGCGCGCTGATGATGTCCCGCCAGGGGACATTGGGATTGGCGGCACGGAAATCTGGCGGAACTTTGCCGGCAGCCTCGCCTAGGATTCCGATATTCCACATCACCGCGTCGTAAACGACCTCGGTCCGGAATACCTGAATTCGACTTAGGCCGTTCGTGTGGGAAATTATTCTGCGGCAGCATTCGATCATGTCAACAACGTGAATGCGCCAATCTCCTTTAGACACGGATCGATTCTGCTTCGGCAGCGTCCCGGAACTCAATACGCAACTCATATTCAGTTAGGCAATGGACCGGTTGGGCAAAAAGATCTTCCAGGTAATGCACGGCCCCGAAATACTGCTTGGAGCGGAGAGGCCTTTGGAAAGTGACCAGAATGTCGATGTCGCTGTCAAGCGTCGCTTCATCACGCGCAGTGGAACCATACAGCGCTAATTCCACGACGCCAAATCTTCGGTTTAGTTCGCCCTTGTGCTCACGCAGCACCGCCAGAGCTTCGTCTTTGGTAATGCGCGCCCTGCCCGAATCCGCTTTTGCCATGTGTCTTGGGTGCGGCCGATTGAATTGTTTGGATTCTCGCTCCGCCCGGGAAGGTGAGCAAAATTCCGGTGAAGTGGCCATTCTGCCGGGCCGACGTTGCGCTCCGGGGAAGTGCGAATCGTGGTAGACCTTCTTCATTCGGGACGCGCCGTTATCGGCGAATCGGCTAACTCCCGCCGCGGATGAGGGCGGCGATCCGCTCTCCGATCATCATCGTTGACAGGTTGGTGTTGGCCCTAACGCAGTCGGGCATGATCGAGGCGTCCGCCACCCGCAGTCCGGCGATCCCGTGCACCGAACCGAAATGGTCGACTACCGCGCCGGGATCCGACGAGGGACCCATCTTGCAGGTGCTGGAAACGTGGTGG
This sequence comes from Chloroflexota bacterium, assembly GCA_963664795.2. Classification (GTDB taxonomy): domain Bacteria; phylum Chloroflexota; class UBA11872; order UBA11872; family VXNJ01; genus VXNJ01. The sequence continues at coordinate 106,546 of CAXXYJ010000066.1, forward strand.
CTGGTCCGGATATTGCTCGAGATCCAGGCATCGAGCGTGCCGTCGGAGACCAAGTCCGCGCCGGTCGGGTTCAGCGGGCTCTCGATCACGTCGGCGTACGAATCCCACTCTCCCATCCGGGCGCAGATCCGCACGGCCTCGCGCAGGCGGGACCGGTCGGATTCCTCCGTCAGGTAGTTGTAGTCCAGCAGCGGTTTGTCGTAAGGGTCGGACGATCGGAGCTGCAGGTGTCCGGTGCCTTCGGCAAGGTACAGGGCCGCGATCATGCCCACTCCGATGGGCTTGCCCGCGGTCGAAAGGTAAAAGCTCCGATCGGTCACGTAGGAGAAGCCGTGGAGGAACATGTCGTTTCGCAGCTTTGATCCGGTGGCGGTGTATTGGACCCCGATCTGCATGTTCGGCATTTTCGAGTCGAACTCGTGCCCGGCCCGGGCAAGCCAGTCCAACTGCACCTGGGGGTGGTCGCGCAGGTTGCGGCCCACGCCGGGCAGATCGTGAATCGGCCGCACTCCGCTGGCTTCGAGATCGGCCGCGGGCCCCACCCCGGAGAGCAAGAGGATTTGCGGCGAACCGATCGCGCCGGCGGAAAGGATCACCTCTTCGGCGTAAACCTCGAACAGTTCGCCGCCGCTCTCGACCAGCACGCCGTCGGCGCGCCCGTCGGCAATTAGCACCCGGTGAACGTGGCAGTCGGCCCTTATCGTCAAATTCAGCCGGTTGCGGGCCCGCGGGAGATAGCCGATGGCGGTGCTCTGGCGGATGCGGTCCGGGTTGTTCATCGGCAGCGGGCCGACCCCGACCGAGCCGGGGTCGTTCAGGTCCGGGTTGTGCGGGAACCCGAGCTCGCGGGCGGCCGTGTAGAACGCCCGCTGGTCGGGCTGCCACTCCTCCTCGCGCCAGCGTCGGGCGGCGATCGGGCCGCCGTTGCCGTGGACGCCGCCGCGGTAATCCAGGTCGTTCTCGACCGCTTTGAAATACGGCAGGACATCCTCGAACGCCCAGCCCGGGTTGCCGGCCGCGGCCCAGCCGTCGAAGTCCTCGGGAACTCCCCGCAGGAAGATCTGGGCGTTCACCGCCGATGAGCCCCCGACCAGCTTTCCGCGCGGGATCATGATCGCCGGCAGGTCGTCGGTCGCCCGGGCCTGAAATTCCCAGTTGAACGGGCTGTCGTAACCGAACGCCTTGGCCCATATGTTCTGGTCGCCGTAGCCGTACTTGATCTCTTCCGGCATTTGCTCGGGGTCCGGGTAGTCGGGACCGGCCTCCAGCAGCAGCACCGACCGGCCGCGGTCTTCCGAGAGCCTCGTGGCAAGCACCGCGCCGGCGGAACCGGCGCCAACGATTACGGTGTCGTACCTGATCTTGGAATCCTCCTGCCGCCGGCGTGCGGGGTTCATGGGCGTGACGCTTGGCCGGGGACTGGATTTTGCCCGGAGCGAGGCACCTTCATCTTCACCGAGAGCGGTGCCGGCAGACTCTGAAGTTTTGCGACCCGGCCGGGTCGCCGGTCGGGGGCCGCCCCTGCCGGGCGCCGGATGGCGGGGATCGGCGGCGCCCCGCCGACTGCAAGCGAAAGCCCCGGTCAGATGGCCATGAACCCCGAAGCGGAGAATTTTTCAGGAATGCCGAACGCCGGGGCCAGGCCGCAACCCGTCAACCCCGAAATGTCACGGCACTCTTGCACCGTCACCGGAAAGGGCATCGAATGAACAACGCCGTAGTGCACTGGGAATTTGGCTCCCATGATGCCGATTCCCTGGGCCGGTTCTATACCGACCTGTTCGGGTGGCGGATCGAGCCGCAGGCGTCCATGAATTACCGGGTCGCCTACACGGGCAGCCAGCGCGGGATCAACGGCGGGATCATGGAGATTGACGAGCACGTCCACACCAACCTCGTCTTCTACGTCGTGGTCGAGGACCTTGAGGCGACCCTGGAGCTGGCCCAATCGCTGGGCGGCAAGCCCGCATTCCCGCCCACCCCCATCCCGGGCGTGGGCACCTTCGCGCACATTCATGATCCGCAGGAGTTTCGGATCGGCGTCATAGAGCCGCCGCCGGACTGGGACGAAGAGGCCGCAGGCCAAAGGCGCCAGGAGGAAGGCGGCAGCCCGGTCATCCACTGGGAGATCGGGTCCGGCAACCCCGAGGAACTGCACGATTTCTACACTTCGCTCTTTAGCTGGCGAATCGACACCGACACCCCGCTCAACTACCCGATGGTGCTCACCGGCGGGGAGGGCGGGATCAACGGCGGGATCTACGAGGCCGAGGATCCGGATCATCGCTTCCTGACGATCTACGTCCAGGTCCAGGACCTTGCCGCAACGCTTGATAAGGCCAGAGACCTGGGCGCGAGCTACGTAGGCGAAATCGCATCCGTACCGGAAATGGGGAGTTTTTCGGTGATCGGCGATCCGGAAGGTCGGTTGATCGGCGTGATGCAGGAAGAGTAGGTCGGCGGCGGGCCGCCCCCGGTCAGATCCGCTCGAAGTAGCGAATCCGCTCCCAGTCGGTGACCGCGTTCCGGAAGGCGCCGGCCTCGGTGTTGAAAAAGTGCGTGTAGTGCGCCATCGCCTCGGCGCCGAACGCCGAGCGGCCCATCTCGCTCTCGGCGAACGTTTCGATCGCCTCTTCCAGGCTGCGCGGCAGCCGCGTCTCGTCCCCGGCGGCATAGACGTCGCCCAGGTACGGCGGGGGCGGTTCGATCCGCTGCTCGATGCCGGCAATCCCCGATGCCAGGGCCGCTGAATAGGCAAGGTAGGGATTGACGTCGGCCCCCGGAATCCGGCACTCGATCCGCAGGCTGGAACCTCTGCCCACGACCCTGAATCCGGCGGTGCGGTTGTCCGGCGACCACGCCAGCGCGGTCGGGGCCCAGCTGCCCGAGCGGAACCGCTTGTACGAATTGACGGTCGGGGCGTAGAGCGCCATGAATTCGGGCGCGTACCGCATCCACCCGCCCAGGAACCAGCGGAAGGTGTCCGAGCAGGCGATCCCGGCCAGGTCGCCGTCTCCGACGAACGCGTTGGTCGGAGATTCATCCCCGTCCGACCACAGGCTCAGGTGCAGGTGGGAACTCGAGCCGGCCTGGCCCGCGTCCGGCTTTGCCATGAACGTAACGCTGCACTCGCGCTGGTCGGCGATTTCCTTCAGCGCCTGCTTGAGCAGCAGGTGCCGGTCGGCCATCTCCAGAACCGGCGCGCAGCGGATGTTGAGTTCATGCTGGCCCCGTCCGAACTCGCCCTTGGTCGATTCGACCGGGACGCCGGATTCGGCGAGCCGGCGGCGAAACGCCCCGTTCAGATCCTCGGTCCGCGATCCCTGCAGCAGGTGGTAGTCCTCGATGTACCAGCCGACCTCGCGGAGGCCGCGATAACGCTTCTCGGCCGCCTCGGCGAACGAGGTTCGGAACAGGTAGTACTCGAGCTCGGATCCGGCCAGGGCGTCAAACCCAAGCCCGCGCAGCCGCTCGACCTGCCGGCGCAGCATCGAACGCGGCGCCATCGTCACCGGATCGTGCCCCGGCTCGGTCACCGCATCGCAGATCACGAGCGCGGTCCGGTCGAGCCACGTCAGCCGGCGTATCGCCCCCAGGTCAGGTGCGAGCCGGATGTCGCCGTAGCCGCTCTCCCAGTTCGAGAACCCGTATCCCGGGACCGGTTCCATCTCCATGTCGACGGTCAGCAGGTAATCGCAGACGTGGGTCCCGTGTTCGACGTCGGAAAGGAAGAAACGGGCGTCCAGCCGTTTCCCAAGCATCCGCCCGTACAGGTCCGGAAACGCCAGGATCACGGTGTCGACCGAGCCTTCATCGACCGCAGTCCGTAGCCCGGCAAGATCAAGTTTTCCCGGGGCCCGGGCGCCATCGGCTTGCAACTTGGGATCCTTTCGCGATCCGGACGCGCGCCGGCGCCGGAATCGGCTGATCGAGTTTTCTTTCTTAAGGATGATCGCTTCGGATCCGCCAAATTCGCCCGCTCGGTACGCGGTCGCTCGCTATGGCCTCCCCGGTTCCCAGGGGCCGCTGCGGTCGAACGCGTAACCGGCGCGAATAAGCCCGCGTTTTTTCTGCGAGAGCAGGACCCGGGCCGTCACTTCCTCGGGGTCGTAACCGGTCATGGCCCTGGCGCGCAGGTTCTGCAGTGACTTGGCGTAGCGAGGGTCCGAGCTCAGGTCGTTCAGTTCGGCCGGGTCGACCGCCAGATCGAACAACTCATCCGGCGCTCCGTGGTAGTAGTTGTATTTGAGGTTGTCGACCCGCACCATGCGGCACGCCGACCAGCTGCCGTCGGCCAGAAAGTCGGAAATCGCCAGTCCCTCCCTCTCGCCGACCCGGCCGGCGGCCAGCGGGAGCAGGCTCTCGCCCTCCCAGTTATCGGGCGCAGCGACCCCGGCCGCGTCCAGGATCGTGCGGGCAAGATCGACCAGCGAAGCCGGCTGGCGCACGCGCCTGCCGGCCCGGATCCGGTCCAGCCAGCGAATGATCAGCGGGACCCCGACCGAGTTCTCGTAGAAGGTGTGTTTGTTCCACATCCCGTGCTCGCCGGCGCCCTCGCCGTGATCTGACGTGTAGATAACGACGGTCTCGTGGGTCTGTCCGGATTCGTCGACCGCGTCCAGCAGCGCGCCCAGACACGCATCCGTGTAGGTGACCAGGCCGTAGTAGCCGGCCCGGGCCCGGGCCGCCAGATCATCGGGAACGTCCATGAACGAGAACCATTCGGCCAGCCGCCGCTTGTGCGGATGCTGGTCCTGCATGTGGGCCGGTACATCGGGCATATCGGCGTGTTGGGGATAGTAAAGCTCCCAGAATTTGCGCCTGACCACGAACGGGTAGTGCGGGGTGATCAGCCCCACCAGCAGCGCCCAGGGCCGGTCCGCGGCGTGCTGGGAGCGAATGAAGGCGCTGGCCTTCGCGGTGACGACCTCGTCGTAGGCCGAAAAGGGGTGTTCGCCGGGACCGACCTCGTCAAACATCTCCATGCCGGCGGCTGCGGTTTCAGGGAGCCACCCGGTCCAATTCGCCGCCAGCTCGGGGCTTGAGTTCCCGTGCACGTCGGACAGGAGGCGCTGGCCGAAACCGTGCAGCTGATCGGCTCCCTGAAAGTGCATCTTGCCCGAGAGCGCGGTCCGGTAACCGGCCCCGTTCAGCAGGTGGGCCCAGGTCGGCAGATCGCTGTGTAAGACGGTGGCGTTGTCCCAGGCCTCGATGTCCGGCACGTACTGACTGGTCATGAACGATGCCCGCGACGGCCCGCAGATCGGTGAGTTGCAGTAGGCGTTCTCGAAGGTGGACCCCTCGTCGGCCAGGCGCTGCATGTTTGGGGTCCGGATGAAAGGATGCCCGTAGGGAGACGCGTACCTGCGCGCGTGCTGGTCGCTCATCACCACCAGGATGTTCGGGCTCTTGTGGTTCACGGTCCTCCGCGGGCGGGCCGGCGTCAGTTCGGCGCCGCTCTTATCAAACGCTACCCGCCTTCGCCCCCGCGGCGGTAATCGGCTTTGGGCACCGCACGCGAGGATTTGCCCGCTTGGTAAGGGGTCCCACAGGTGGGCGCTGCCGGCTTCGAGCCAACACCTCTGGGCGGAATCGACCCGGTGCGATGGAGGCAGGATCGGACGGGTCAGCCTTCAATCGCCCGGCGCTGCGCGCCGCATGAGCCGGCGCCGTCTATATTCCGAGGCGAAGGCCATTGCTGAATGCGGCGGTAAATCTATCCAGTGTCACGGAATTCCTTGCACCGGATCCGGCGGGCGGGCGATGGCTGACGGTCGAACTATCCCCGGACCGCGCGCCAAATCCGGATCCGGGCCCCTGGGCAGCCTGGGGGCGGCCGCACTGTGCATCGTGCTGGTCGCAGTCCTTGCCGCCTGCACCCAAGAGAACGACCCATCCGGGGGCGAAGCGCAGGCGCAGAGCCTGGTTCAATCGCCCGCAAATCAGCAGGATGCCCCCGATTCCAGCGCGCAAAAGACACCGCCCATCTCGGCCGACCGGGCCTCCATCGAAGTGCCGCCGGTGCAGCGCGAAAAGCAGCCACCGGAACTTGAAACCGGTGATGGGGCTGACCTGCCGGGCAAATCGGCCAAAGACCGTTCAATCAAGGATGAGCGCGCATTCCCGGCCAAGGGCGATGTCGCCGAGACGACCGCCATGATCGTGGAGCAATCCGGCGGAGAGGTCCATTACCTCGAACATCCCCAGCGCGAAATCGCTTCCGTGCTGGTCCTGCCGCAGAGGTTCTCGGACGGCGAGACGCCGCTCATCGTTTCCCTCCATGGATTCGGAGGAAATTCCGCCGACCACGCCGAGTACGTGCCCCTGCACGAGCGGGTCAATGACGCCGGGTTCGCCCTGTTGCTACCCAACGGCCAGACCGACGGTGAGGGTAACCAGTTCTGGAATCCGACCGACGAATGTTGCGGCGGCGGGAAGTCCGGAGGGGACGACGTCGCGTTCCTTCGGCAGGTCGTGGCGTCAGCACGCGAAATCCGCGAGTTCGGACCGGTTTATTTGTTCGGTTACTCCAACGGCGGATTCATCGCTTATCACATGGCCTGCAAAGGCCTTCCGGGCCTGCGGGCGATCGTCAGCGTCGCCGGTACGAGTTATGTCGACGATGAAGCTTGCGACGGGGCTCCGGCGGTCTCGGTGCTGCATATCCACGGGACTGATGACGAGGTGATCAGATTCGCCGGCGACCGTTCCGAGCGGGAGCAGTCCGGTGATGGGGCGCCGGCGTTCTACGCCGGCGCCCGGGAGATGATCGAGCGTTGGGGCCAGCGTGCCGGTTGCGCCCGGCCCCTCGACGCCCAGCCTGCCGCCGCGTTAGATTTGGACCGGTTTGTGCCGGGCGCCGAGACCCAGGTGTTTCGCCTGGAGCCAGCCTGCGCCCAGGGGTTCGACATTGAATTGTGGGTGGCCGAAGGCAGCGGACATGTTTTCGCTTACAGCGATTCATTCCTGGACGATTTGATCAAGTGGCTCGATTCGCAGGAATAAATCGTCTTGCACCAACCGCAACTCGAGATCTTTCGTTGCACAGATGAAGGAGTCGCGTGCCAAGAATTCGGTCGATGGCCTGGGTTTGCGCTCTTTCGGATTTGCCAAGCAGGCACCGATTCTGCGAAGAGAAAAACCGTGATATTGCTGACTAGTCTGATTAGTTAATATAAAGACATGGATTTGATCTATTCGACGTATGAGGCCAAAGCGCGCTTTTCAGAACTGCTCAGGCACGTTAGAGCAGGTCGGAGCGTAACCGTCTCATATCGGGGCGAACCAGTCGCTGAGATCCGCCCGATTCGGCAAGCAGCGTCCGGGATACAAGCCCGGTTGGAAGAGCTTGAAAACCGCGGAGCGCTCGTGCGTAGTTCGGGTCCCCGCAGGCCTCTAACGGCATCGGCCGACCGACCGGGCGCCCTGGACCGTTTCCTGGCCGAACGTGATGAATGAGGGTCGCTTACGTTGATTCCTCCTCGCTGATCGCGGTCGCATTCAACGAGGATGCCGGCAACGCGATGGCACGCTCGTTGGGCGGGTACCAAAGACTGCTTTCCTCGAATCTGCTCGAAGCGGAAATGCGGGCGGCGTTCCGCCGCGAAAACGCCAAATTCGACGCCAATCTCATTTCCGGCATCGATTGGGTCCTGCCACAGAGGCCGCTCTCCTCTGAAATTGCGACTGCACTGACCGCCGGTTATTTGCGTGGTGCGGATCTTTGGCACATGGCCACTGCGCTCTATGCGATCGGAGCCGCAGGGCCGATCGCGTTGGCGGAGTTTTCGTTCGTGACTCTAGATTCAAAGCAGCGGAGAATTGCGGCTGCGCTTGGTTTTCAGACCTGATTCTTCGGCTCGCCCCGTGCACCAACGGGTCGCGGACAGCATCTGAGGTTCGCAATTCGGCAGATTCGACGCCCAACGCGTAACGAATGAACCCTGAAGGGCAATCGGCGATCCGCGCCCCATGATCAGCCCGTGAATATCCATGCGGCCAGGTCGGGCGGACCCGTAGCGGGAGAAACGTTACTGAAAAGCCAATACGAACGATCGGTGATTCGAGCCTCGCGCATATCGAAGCGTTTCGGCGAAGTACTGGCGGTTGACGATGTCTCGTTCGAGGTGCACCGCGGTGAAACGTACGGACTTCTCGGCCCAAACGGCGCCGGCAAGACAACGACGATGCGCATGGTCAGCGGCCTGTCGCCCCTCAATTCCGGAGAGCTGGTCGTTGCAGGCATCGATGTTTCCCGCCAAAGCCGCGAGGTGCGCGACGTTCTGGGAGTTGTAACCCAGCGGGACGGTCTCGACACCGACCTGAGCCCCAGAAACAACCTCATCGTGTACGGCTACATGGCCGGGTTGTCCCGGGCAGAGGCGAAGCTAAGGGCCGACGCCGTGCTGATGTATTTCGATCTCACCGGCAGGGCCAGGGACGAAATCGACAACCTCTCCGGGGGCATGAAGCGGCGTCTGGCTATTGCCAGAGCGTTTATGACCAAGCCCCTGGTCATCGTGCTGGATGAGCCCACTACCGGACTGGATCCGCAAGGGCGCAACCGCGTGTGGCAGGAACTTGAAACGATGAAGCAGGCCGGGGTGACGATCCTGATGTCGACGCACTACATGGACGAGGCTTCCGCACTGTGCGACCGGCTAGCCATCATGCACGACGGCAAGATCCTGGCTGAAGGCGCGCCTGACGAACTGGTCAGCAGGTACGCCGGAGAAGAAGTTGCTTTGGTTCGCGCTCCAAGCAGCGACCGCAAGCAGGTTGTTCGTTGGATCGACCGCTCAGGTCTCGACTACCGCGAAGCGGGGGCGGTGATCGCGGTGAAGTCCGCGAATGGGGGCCGTCCGGATCTCTCCGGGCTCGAAGGAGCGCGCGTGTCCTTCCGTCCCGCCAACCTGGAGGACGTTTTTCTCTCGGTGGCGGGCAGAGAGTTGGCGGACGAATGACGGTCGCCGTGCGAAGCGCATTCACCGGAGGGATCAGGCCGCGAAGCATTGCCGGGATCTGGTTCCGGCACGCCCTGGTTCTAAGGCACACCTGGTTGACTTCCATGGCCTGGTATTTCCTCGAGCCGTTCGTGGCCCTGGTCGCCATCGGCATTGGCATTGGAAGGCTGGTCGACAACGTCGACGGAATCCCCTACGCGCTGTATTTGACCCCCGGCGTCATCGCCGGGTCGGCCATGTTTCATTCAATCTTCGAGTGTTCATGGGGCGCATTTTTCCGCATCCAGAAGGGCGTATTCGAGACGACCCTTACCGCCCCCGTCAGCACCCGCGAGTTGGCATTGGGAGAAATGTCCTGGGCGGTGACCCGGGCTATCATAACGGCGATTTGCGTGGGCGCCGTCGCGGCCGCGATTGGGTGGATCGAATCGATTTACGGCATTGGCGTGCTGCTTGCGGCCGCGCTGATCGGTGCCCAGTTCGGTGCGTTGGGGCTGATCTTTGCGGCGTTGGCTCCGAACATTCACGTACTGTCTCTGACCTTCACGGTCGTGGCCTCGCCGCTTTACTTCTTCAGCGGGGCTTTCTACCCGATATCGGTGTTGCCGGACTGGGTGGAGCCAATCGCCTGGGCCGCACCGCTCACGCCCGGGGTGCACTTGGCGCGAGGATTCGCGACCGGAAACTTGGAAATGTCGCATCTTGTTTCGGCTCTCTACGCGGTTGGGTTTGCCGCCGCGCTGTTCCCCGTCGCGGCCGCATTGCTTCACCGACGCCTGGTCAAGTGACCGCGGCCGAATAGGGCGTGTGTCGCCTCGCGGTGGAGGGTCAACGAACAGATCGCTGCCACGAGCGATTTACCGAAAACCCTGCGCCCCGAACGGCAGGCCGTTGCGCTGACCCGCGGCAAATTCGGGCGATTGCGAATCAGCCATCACTTCGTAAACTCCGCGACCGAACGCGATCAGACTGCGAAGCTAATCGTTCGGAGGGTTTGCCGCAGGAAAGAGAAATATGACTGACGAGGAAAAGATTTCCGTTCCTCGCAGCGAAATCGACGCCCCCGTAGAGCGCAATGGACATCCCGAAGGCATCCTTGCCGCTCGAGATGCCGACGAAGGGATTCGTGTTCCGCATGAGGTAGCGCTCATGATCTTTCGCGGCAAAAGTCCGGTGCTCGCATTCAGGCACCATCGTGGCTTGACCGTTAGGCAACTTTCCGAGAAATCCGGCGTCGCCGCAGGTTACATTTCCGAAATCGAACGAGGTGTCAAGCCCGGGTCTGTTTCGGAACTGGCGCAACTCGCCAGCGTGCTTGGCACATCCATAGATGTGCTGGTGAATGAGTAGCCGACATCCCGTTCGCGCCAAAGCCCGACACCCGGTCAAGCGCGTCTGTCCACGGCCGATTGGCCCGCTGGCGTCGTTGACGCTAATCATCTCGCTCTAACGGCCAAAATCTTCACCCTTACGCAGATGCCCGCCCTTTTGATTTGATACGGAACCTGGAAGAAGAAATCGTTGTCCGCCTAAAGTGGCGAGCGAAAGCCAACGGCCGGTCGCTGGAAGGCGAATTCCGCGTGTTGCTTTCCGACGCCGCCACCGATCCGTTGGAGGTCAAACGAGCCGATTTCACAACGTTTGCCGAAGAATTCCAGGCTCAATTAGAGGGCGACGAACATACGCCGTCAGAACTGTTGGTCCGCGAAAGCCGCGAATCGGATCACCGAGTCTGAATCGCAAGCAGTGGCCGACTCCGCCGGGGCGGTCAATGCGCAGCTTCCGGGGCTGCCCGGCCCCCGACCGTTTCCGGGCGTCCGTTGGCCAAAGACAACCACGCGCGCACTCCTACCACAGAAATCGGCGTTGTTGGGGTTGCGGTTCGCCAGCCCATCCCCTTAGCGGAGCTCGGATTGATCCGCGCCGAGCAGCTCACTTCTGACGCCAACCCAGTCCAGGACCGTGTCGGACGCGTCCTGAAGCCGGTCTCGGGCCACCGCTACATCGTCAAAGTCTTCAAGATACCGCTCGATTGCTTGACGAATGACGCTGGCGCGGCTGCGATTCAGCCGCTTTGAGACCGCATCCAGCGCTTCGACCAATTCATCCGGAATTTGCGCCGTGATTTGCGCCACCCAAGTTCCTCCGTTACCAACTCAAGCCGTTGACATCAAGATCGACGATGTTCGCAATCGGGGCTTTGCCGGGCTGCCGTCGACAATCCTCCCCAATTCGTGATTCGGTGCCGCTGATTCAACTCCCGGTGAGGTGAGGCGCGGCTGCCTTGAAGTGCAAACGAGATTGGCGCCCAAGCTGTCGAACTTTCCCCTGGCAATAGGACCACTCGCGAGCATTGCGGATATTCTTCAACGATGAGCTGCTTAGAACGCATTACGTTGGACCCAAACAAGCGAGGCGGAAAGCCTTGCATTCGCGGTCTCAGGATAACGGTTTATGACGTTCTCGAATATCTGGCCGCCGGGATGACTGAGGGTGAAATCCTCACGGATTTCCCAGACCTTGAACCCGAAGATATCCGGGCGGTGCTGGCTTTTGCGGCTGAGCGTGAGCGCAGACTGGTTTCGATTCCTCGCGTTTGAAGCTTCTATTCGACGAGGATATTTTTCCGAGACTGGCCAACGACGTTTCAGACGGATTTCCCAAGTCTGGAATATCTTCTCAAACTCACCTGAATTGGGCCAATCCTGGATCAATTGATTGCGATGGGGAACGGGCACAGCCTTCCCAGCCGGACTCAATTTAAGTGGCTTGTCGTGCCGCCCGACTCAATCAACTTCGCGGGCGTTCAGCTCGACCGCGGCGCCATTGATTCCCGAGCTTTCGGCCGACGCGAGAAAGACCAGCGCATCGGCGAATTCCTGCAACGTGGCAGCTGCCGCGAATTCTTCAGGGCTCAGGTATTCCCGAGCCCGCTCGGTGGCGATGCCGCCCGCCACCACGCAGTTGGCCACGATGCCGCGGTGCTTGTAGTCGCGCGCTATGCCCTTGGTCAAAGTAACGATGGCCGCTTTCGTTGCCCCAAACAGGGACCGACCTGGCGCCGGGTCGACAGCGCTCCCACCGGCTACGGTAACGATGTGCCCGCCGTCGGCGGCAAGCATCGAGGGTAACACCGCTCGCGCCAGGTTGTACGTCGTATACAAACCCCCGAGAACCAAATCTTCGAGGTCGGCAAGGGAAGTTTCGGCGAAGGGGCTTTGCCGAAAGGGGGATTGCGCCAATGTCGTCATGGCGTCGACGCGCCCCCAGCGCTCCAGCGTCGCGGTGACTGCATACTCGGCCGCAGCCGGATCGGACAATTCCGCGATGACCGTGTCAACCGATTCACCCCCGGGGATTGCCGCCAGGGCCGCACCCAAGCGTTTCCGATCGCGCCCTGTAACTGTGATGGAATAACCCGCATTGAGAAACGCGCCAATTGCAGCCGGGGCAGTGCGGGCCGTCCCACCGCCAATCAATACGGTTCGATTTTGAGTCAACTTCCGCCATCTGCTTCCGCTAAAACCCCATCATAGGAGTCGTTGGGCGGAGTAGATCCCCGCATGGAATTGGCCGCATTATTTGCGATCGGCGCGATCGGTTCCTTGATCGTGTGGTTTTTTATCGTCTGGCGTGCCTGGCGATGGTTCGAACGCACAATCCTACGGGTCCTGGCTCCGCGTTGATCTCGCCGGAGAAGGCGCCACAACCGTAAACATGTCCGGAGAGAGTTCACGCACCAGCAACGGGTCCAGATCCGCGCCAAGTTGAGAGACCGGGACGGCGACGACTGCCAGATCTGCGGACTGCCGCTGGCCAGTCTCGACGAGCCGTGGCACATTGACCACATCGTGCCCCAGTCTCCCGGCGGGAGCGACGATCTCCGGAACCTTCGATTGACTCACGAGAGCTGCAATATGGAACGTGGGAATCGCGTCGATTAGACCCACAGGCTGGTCGGTTCGCGGCGCACCCATGAGTCCCGCGCAAAGTTAGACATAAGCACGGTTAGCGCAGGGACCAAAACCGTTACCTTTGCTACTACAACCGCGCTATTCGTGTTGAGGGCGACGGCAAACGCGTTAACCGCATTCCCGCTAACGCGAGTTCGCGGCTGACTGTTCCCGGGCATTTGACGCTTATCAAACGGTCAATGCCAAACGCCAATAAATCGAGGAATGAGCGATTTCTGAATCGCTACCAAGATCCACGTCCGCACAAATGGTGTGTACACTCTAGACTTTTTTTGGAGGCTGAAGAGTAGGGACGCTCAAAATGGTCGAGAGTCTGCCTAAACCCTTTGTGGTTTACGAATTGAGGCGCGAGGAGTTTGAGAAAAAACACCCTGGAGAGGTCGCGCTAGCCCACGAATCAGGGAAGATAGATTGCTTTCCAACTTATGACGACGCGCTGAACGCGGCAATCGCGAAATACGATGGCGCGGATTGTCATATTCGGGAAATCGGGGTTGAATATCCAAAGGTTGTTTTTTCGGGTTACGAGGCGTGAGTGTCGAAATGGCTGAGCCTAGCCGCGTTAGATGCCGCCCGTTTGTTGAAAAATGGGCCGAGATTGGGCGGCCCGGGCCCGCTCCAGCAGGAGTCGGTGCGACGATTGCCTTCAGCAGTTTGCGAAGCTCCTTGCGGTCCGGCCAATTGATGTTGGCCTTGCCCTTGAGGCTCTGGCCGAAGCAGAATCTATAGCCGCGGCCTTCAGCTCTCCCTGTCCAGATATAGACCAGGGCTCTAACCAGCAGAGGTCAGCCGTAGTCGATCAGGCTGCGGCGTCCCGCATCGCACCCCGGACCAATATTGGGGCCAATCTCAATGGTCGGATCGGTGCACCCAAAGCGGCAAAATTACCTGCAAAACTCGATCGATACGCCTGTGCTGCGCAAAAAGATCTCGGCGGCCGTGTCGCGCTCCGCTTGAACGAGTTGGCAGCACCCAAATCCAGTCTGTCAATCGCGTTCGAATCGGCAGGCGAATCTGCGGATCAGAATTTCCGGATGCGTCAGAATCAATAAAAACACTGCACAAACGACTTAGGCACGAACATTTTGCAAAATCTGGTCGAATCGTTCTCCGAGTTGAATCAGCAAAAAAATTGAAGGTCGCGCCTTTAACCAACTCGCAATCCCGCCGAAATCGAAAGTAGCCGCCGCTGTGAATTCAGCAGAGCATTGGAAACGCCGGCTTTATCTGCCCGCATATCGTGTCAGTGATGCTGCGCGGTTTTCAGGGGCGCGCGCCGGGACCATTAGTTCATGGCACCACCGGGCTGGGAGGCTTGCACCCGCACTTCCAAATCGTCAAAAGGGACAGCATCTGTCTTACTTGGAATTGATCGAAGTTGCATTTGTGGCTTCATTTAGGAAAGCCGGAGTGCCATTGCAAAGGATTCGGCGAGCACGCGAATACGCTGCGCAAGTATTAGGGTCCGAATTCCCATTCGCCCAATTCGAATGGTGTGCCGAAGGCCAAAACCTTATGTTTGACCTCAGGGAGATTGAAAAGGATGCTTCATTGGACCATCTCGTAGTCGCAAATGCGTCTGGTCAAATCGCGTGGAAGCGTGTGATGGCAGATCGCTTTGAGCAGTTCGATTACGAACACGACTTCGCCCTGAAGTGGCATGTCCAAGGCCGACAAAATTCCGTATTGATCGATCCTAGGGTTTCATTTGGCGCGCCTACGGTCATGGGCATTCCAACTTGGGCAATCAAGGGTCGCTGGGAAGCGGGCGAATCGCTGCCCGAAATAACTGCCGATTTCGGTATCGATGAACGAGCTGTTCTCGAAGGCCTTCAATTTGAAGGCGTTCCGATGGCGGCTTAATCACGATGGCGTCGAATGGTCGAGTCTTCTTTTTTGACAGAGATGTTGGAGTCGCGTTGCCGCGGGCGCTACTGTTGCTAAAGTTCCCAACTCCAGTTGAATATCACCAAACTCATTTTTCCGCAAATGCAAGAGACGACGATTGGATGGCCGATGTCGGCCACAACGGGTGGTTCGTTATCGGCCACGACAGTCGCCATCACAGGGAACCAGCGGAGTTATTCGCGATCAAGCAACACCAAATGGGGTGCTTTTACTTGTGGGGTGCCCACGCCAAGCGCTGGCAAAAAATGAGGTGTTTTCTTCGAGCATACGAACGAATTCTTGAAGCCGTACAGAACTCTCCTAGACCGTTTGTGTTCCGAGTTAGCGAAACTGGC
The DNA here is from genome assembly GCA_963664795.2 of Chloroflexota bacterium. Lineage (GTDB taxonomy): Bacteria > Chloroflexota > UBA11872 > UBA11872 > VXNJ01 > VXNJ01. The sequence goes on from CAXXYJ010000066.1 coordinate 121,726, forward strand.
AGGCTTACCGAAGTTCCTCTATAAAAATCGATGCAGCGCAGTCGCACAGCAATGAATTGCGTCACTTGAATTCGGCGAATTCAGAGCTTTCAATAAGCTGGCCAATCACCGGCGCGGTTGCGAGTCCAGTGCACCGGAGCCAATTTCCCAGGATTGGTACTCCAAGCGCCGATCATCCAGGCCCGAGCCAAGACGATCCTGTCACCCCTAATCGACCAGCTTCGCCCATTCCCGCATCGTGCGAAAACCCTCGCGGGCAAATTTCAGATCAATTTCTCAATCGCGTCCAATTTGTCGGATTCGAAGTGCCAACCATAATGGCGGTTATGTCTAAACCGGACGAGCGCAATTGGGGATTTACCTGCTGGCCCTGAACGGTTGGTTTGCCGAACCAGATCACGTGGGCAAACCAACACCCAGAATCCAACCCGTTGTAGCGCCACTTAAGCGTCAGGCCTGTTGGCCAAGCCTCAAATGTACGAGCCGACGGTCGCATGCTGAACGCGCAGTCAATTTCACCTAACCTCAATTGAGTAAGTTATGTTAAACTGACATTGTCATGTCGTTCGACGTGATGGACTGACAAGGAGCGAGATTCTGAGCGACGGACCATGGGCCAGCCTCCCAATGCGGCCGCCTTGGAGAAACCTGGCCAAAAGAGTCGAGAATTCAACCTTCTCAACTGTGGAGTTGAAGGAATCTCTCGAAGTTGCCCTCCTTAAAGAAGGGGCCGGACTTAAGTTTGACGCAATTGTCTGCGCGGTCGCCGGCCAGACCCAAAAGTTCTTGATTGATCCAGATCTGACAGTCGTCCTCGACGAATTCGAAGCTCGCCACGCCGGGTCAAATTTTGCGCAAGCGTTTTCCAGAGGCGTTCGCGATCAATTAGCTAAAGGGCCCGTGACGCACGATTCCTTGAGATCTGCATTAGGTTACGCCCTCATTGACTGCACAAATGACCACATCCGCGCGATGGAAGAGCACTATTTGCGGGAGAACAGCCACGCAGATATTGAAATCCGTGGAAGGATCGAAAGTGCATTAAGGTTGGTGAATTTCGACGATTTGGCATCCCAATTGATCGGCGAATCCAGTGCTACCAAATCGCGAGGCGCTACTCGGAAGACTGGCCTAGACGACGGCCCATCTTTGTGAATGGCAATATCGCTCATTCGGCAGTTCCATCTTCTATGTTTCACGTCCGAGATTTCGATGGACCGATCGAGTCCGGTTGGATCCCTTGCACACTTGACCGCGACATCAAGTTTTCCACTACAGGACTCGAATCCTACTCATGCTCTAGTTGGGATCCCGTTATCGAAGACGGGTTTGTAGTTGCCGCGAGCGTCGAATTTGCCGACATGTCTTGTCGACGATCACACCAGGGTTGGGCGCGCAACCTCTCTTTGCGCGTTCCTGTCTCAAACCCTGGGCTATGGAACTCGCAAGCTGTCATTAGCTCCTTGGAATCTGCGCTAACCTGCGTAACCGGAGACCATTGGTCGATTTCTTTCTACCGCCGACGTCGGGGCCTCAGCAAAATGTCTCCGGGTCGACTCCAGATGTTCCCGGAATCTAAAGCTGTCGTGGCTTACAGCAACGGATTGGACTCGCTGGTTGCGGCGAGTATTGCCGAAGCATCGCTTGGTAAAGATATCGTGCGAGTACGTGTAGGCAGTCCACGATCATCCAACCGCCGCCAATCACAACCATCGGTATTCGTGCCATTTCGGGTACAAATGCGGAGGAGGAGAAAAGAGCCGACTGCAAGAAGTCGCGGATTCAAATTTGCGTTGATTTCAGGGATTACTGCTTACCTGACCGGCGCGAACAAAGTAATCATTCCCGAAAGCGGCCAGGGATCAATTGGGCCCGCGTTGGTGCCGCTTGGCCATTCGTATTTCGACTACCGTAATCATCCGGAATTCACAGGCAAAATGGCGGATTTTTTTGCCGCGCTCCTCGGGCAACAAATCCACTACGAATTCCCCCACATTTGGTCCACCAAGGGAGAATCGCTTCGCCTTTTCGTATCCCAGTCCGGCTCAACGGACTGGCAGTTGACCAAATCTTGTTGGAGAAGCAACCGATATTCGTCGGTTGACGGGACTTGGAGGCATTGCGGAGTCTGCGCAGCGTGTATGCTGCGACGACAGAGCGTACATGCGGCCGGATTATCTGAGGCTCGATCAACTTACGTGTGCACAGATTTGAATGCTCCGTCTTTGGAAACCGCTGTTGATCCCAAGTTCAAAAGGCTAAACGGGGCGTATCGGAAATATGCAATTGCGGGAACAAGACATTTAGCAGATTTGGCCAATTTGGCCAATCCGGAAAAACGACCATCGTTACAGCGTCATGCAGATTTTCTGGGACGTCTACTTCCTGGAAGAGTTGATGTTGAGCCGTTCCTCACTAGGCTCATCGAGAAACATGCCAGTGAATGGGCCGAATTTCTTAATTCTTTAAGGGCAGAATCGTTTTTGAGGCAGTGGGTTTGGTGCATTGATGGCCATTGACGGCACAGCGCTGACGGATCGGGAAATCGGCGACCGGCTAAGGATCGCCAGGCAGCGCGCTGGGATTACTCAAGCCGAAGCGGCTAATTCAATCGATGTTGCCCGAACAACAATCGTCGCAATCGAACATGGCCGTCGGCGGATTAGGAACGAAGAACTGCAAACCCTTGCAGTCCAATACGGGTCGTCTGCCAACGCGGTCCTGCGCCAAGAAGCCGTTCACCTTGATTTAGTTCCGCAATTCCGGAAGCTCGCCGGTATCGCGGACGAATTGATTGAAGTTGCTGCGCGACTCCTCACCGATTTGGTCAGTGCCGAAGTCGAACTTGAAAATGTCCTCGGAATAGATCGCTATCGAAACTATCCGCGGCAACGACCCATCCTTTCCGGTGACGTCTGCATTCAAGCCGAACAAGATGCGCAGGAATTGCGCGACTGGATTGGATTGGGGCCGGGACCAGTCAAGGACATTGCTTCATTGGCGGAATTAGAGTTCGGTATTCGGCTGTACTGGCACCCTCTGGACAGTCGCATTTCGGGCCTTTTTGCCCATGACGAGAGGATCGGGGCATGCATGCTGTTGAATGCGAATCACCCGCACAGCCGCCAAGCGCACACCATCGCCCACGAGCTTGGTCATTTCATCACTGCACGTGAAGAGCCTGCAATCTTTACGGACGATTCAATTCCGGGTTCTCGGACCGAAAAGTACGCGAATTGCTTCGCCCGCGCCTTCTTGACACCCGCACGACCATTGAAGCAAAGATTTGATGAATTGACTGCGGGCCAATCGCATTTCACTCGTCGCCACGTGATCCTATTAGCTTGGTCTTTCGGCGTTTCACGCGAATCAATCGTTCGCAGATTAGAGGAATTGGGTGTAATTCGAACCGGCACTTGGGATTGGTTTGAAGAACAAGGAGGAATAACCAATCAGCAAGCCGCAGACGTGCTCGGACAACCGACAGATGCCTCTCCCTCCGATGCGCCGATACATGGCCCAGTCTCGCCACGACTTGGGCTCTTGGTTCAAGAAGCTTGGAAAAAGGGTTTTTACAGCGAAGGTCAGCTTGCCAGGATGCTCAGAATCCATCGAGTCGACGTGCGGATGCTATTTGACCACGCCGACTTAAATTCCGAATACCTTGAATCGGACGAGCTTGTCAAGCTTTCCGGATAACGCTCGCGTCCCGTTCGTAACTGACACCAGCGTTATCATCAACCTGATCGCCACTGGTATGGCAGCGGAGATTATCTCCGCGTTTCCAAACACATTCGTGCTGACTCAGAATGTCCACCAAGAATTGACGAGTGGCGTATCTCAAGGGCATTTTGAGAGCGGCTTGATATCGGAATTAATTTCGCTCGATTTGTTTGGGATAGTCCATTTAAGTTCCGCCGAATACCCAACTTTTAACACACTGATTCGCGGAGGGCTTCGTCGGACACTGGATGATGGGGAAGCGTCAACTATCGCGTACGCTCTTGGCCACAATGGCTTCGTGCTAGTAGACGATCGTAAGGCTAGAGCCATATGTAAAGACTCCTTTCCTGAGTTGAGTTTTGCATCAACGTCGGAGACGCTCCTTGAAAAAAAGGTTGTCGGAGCGCTGGGCCCGCAGGGGCTGCGCGACGCGATATTCTTCGCGCTGCGTGATGCCCGCATGCATGTTCCGCACGAAGACCTCGAGGAAATCATCTCGATCATCGGCGAAGAGCGCGCTGAACTGTGCCCAAGTTTGCCGCGTTCCCAGCGTCGGCGCCAGGAGGGTTGAAACTTGGCGTTTTCCGAAACGACGTCCTGCGGTTTTCAACGAATGGGGGCCGCTTGATCGCCATGGGAGTAATTTCCCGCCAAATAGATTGACACTACGCGCATGCAGTCACTGACCGTCACGCGCTTGAAGTTCGGTGGCCCGGTAGCAAACGCAAATGCTCATGGTATCCGCAGATCGGTGCAAACGGTATTCCGAAGGCGACTTGTCGAATTTGCCAAACCTAATGAGATTTATGTCTTGTCTGGATCCACCGATTTGTCGGGCAGTTCCTCGCAGTGGACCGCTTCTCCTGGCTGGGGCCGCCCATTCACTACCGTGGTTAAGTTGAATCGGAGGTTGTGCTTCGCCCCATCATGCCGCAACTGCCGTAGCCCGAATTGTGTCGAGAAGGCATAGGAGTTCGCTAAGGTCCGGTGCACTGAACAATCCATCAGGACCTTTCGGAGAAATATCTGTAAACGGAGACTCGTATAAGCGCTCCGTCCCGACAGTTCCATGTTCTGTCAAGTGAGTAACAATCAGATCGATAAACTCAATCTGATTGGCATCGAGCGATTTGCCAGCAAGGAAGGATCCCATGGCCTCGCTTGCTGCTCTGCGATCCATCCCAACGAGAGATCGCACGAATAAGCCTAAGCCGTGAGAGTCATCCGCTGCACGCCGAATTTCATTCGAATCGCCAATCCCTGTTTGAGCGAGCAATCGTTCCAACTGGGATAAATCGCTCACAGTCAGAGGCATGTTTGACCTTAGCTTGTGAATAGAGACATGGTCCAAATGCTGGCGCAAAAAAGCCCGGGCTTTCGAGCGGAACTTTTCAAAATCGGTTGCCTCGGATAAATTCTCAAACTCAACCGCAATCTCGCCTCCCATCAAGTCCTCAAAATTTGTGTAAACCGGCGCTCGTCGGCGCTCGTCGATCAGCCGAACAAGTGCTCGCAGCTTGCGGCGCATACCTTCCAGTGTCGGAACCGTTACATCTTGCCACCACTCGTTCGTCTGTGCTTGCCGGATGAGAGTCATCCGAGTACTCACAATCGGAATGGTTGATTTTTGCTCCAATAGCCCAATGATCTGCTTGGCTCGGTCGCGCAGCCGGTCAAATGTCGAATCCGACCGCAGTAGAGCAAGCTGTAAATTCAATACCAGCAAATCAAAGCGCTTCGCCTGTTCATCCTCTTGATCAATCGCTGCAGGAAGTCCGGCTAGTCCGACTGCCAAGTCGGAAATTGCCTCAGATGACAATTTTGCCCACGCACCTGGATTCTTGTACTTTTCCACAAGGCGGCGATGAGGCCTCACTTCAACACTTCCCGTGTTCATCGCGGATATTTCATGGCGCAGCATCGCAGCTACGGAATCGCGTACCTCTCTCAAAGTTCGTGGGGCCCCTACGAGCGGATTTTGCCTTACTGTCGCAGCTTCAAGATCCGACTGGAAGTTGTCCAGTTCGCACACCAACATCAGCCGCGCTTCGAACAATTTCTTGCTTAGCGAATCGGTTGCTGAACCATCCGTTGCTGGAATGTCTTGGCTGAAATACTCAAGATTTCCGCAGTAGTCAAAGACATAGAAAAGCTCCTTATCCTGGCCAGGCCCGAATAAATCCGGACAGAGTCGCGTCCCACGACCCAACATCTGCCAGAACTTAGTCTTGGAGCGCACAGGTTTAAAAATTGCTAAGTTGACTACCTCAGGAATGTCAATTCCTGTGTCAAGCATGTCAACTGAAATCGCGAGGTGCGGGTCTTTGTTCTGGGTAGAAAAGCTCTCGATAAGGCTCTGCGCGTACTCAGTCTTGAAAGTAATGACACGGGCAAATTCGCCTCTGTAATGCGGATAGTTTGCATTGAAGCGCTCGGTAATGAACTCAGCGTGAGCCTGGTTCTTGGCGAACATGATCGTCTTGCCGAGCCGGTCGCCACCAGCGACCTTGAGGCTGCGAGTCATGAGGTGCGCCAGCACTTTATCCACAGTGTCCTCGTTGAAAAGCCACTTGTTGACTGCATCTGCCCCGACCCGATCGGGAATCGTGCCTTCTTCGCTCCATTCCAATGCGTCCCACTGGTCTTTTTCGTCTTCTGTAAGTTCGTCGTACCTGATGCCGTGACTCTGAAACCTGAGCGGCACTGACACGGCCTTGGGAGGAACGAGAAAGCCGTCACGCACAGCTTCTTCTAGCGAATAAGCGTCTGTAGGCACACCGTCTTCCAAATCGAAAAGCGCGTAAGTGTTGCGGCTCACCTCGGCTTTAGGCGTGGCCGTAAGCCCGACCAAAAGCGAGTCGAAGTAGTCGAAGATCGCGCGGTATTTCCGAAACACCGAGCGGTGCGATTCGTCGATGATCACTAAGTCGAAGTGGCCGACGCCGAATCGCCGCTGACCGTCGCTCGGTTCGTCGATCAGCCCCATGATGGTTTGGTAGGTGGACACGAATACGCGCCCCTCCACTTCTTTTTCGGAAACCAAATTGACGGGAGAACAATCGGGCATATGGCGTTTGAAGGCATTAACCGCCTGTTTCACAAGTGCCACTCGGTCTGAAAGGAAGAGCACACGCTTGACCCAGTTACAACGAATGAGCAAATCAGAGAGCGCGATTACTGTACGCGTCTTGCCAGCACCCGTAGCCATCACTATTAGCGCTTTCCGATCATGGTCGCGTTCAAAAGCCTCAGCCACGCGGCGGACGGCGCGAGTTTGGTAGTGGCGCCCCACAATCTCCGAATTTATAGGCGCCTCTGCGAGCGAAACTCGAGTCTCTCGCCGAAGGATCAATAACTCCAATTCCGCCTTATTCAGAAATCCCTGGACTTGGCGCGGGGGGTATTGAATATCGTCCCAAACCCAGTGCTCGTAGCCGTTTGAGTAAAAAATGATCGGCCTTTGCCCAAACTGACGTTCAAGGCAATTGGCATAGAGTTTGGCTTGCTGTTGGCCTACGCGGGCATCGCGTCTCGTACGTTTAGCCTCGACTAGTCCAAGTGGCTTCCCATCGTCTCCCCAGAGAACGTAGTCCACGAAACCCTTACCAGACTTGTTGGGCATCCCAGTAACTTCGAATTCACGGTCGCAGTCCTGGTCTAGCGGCCATCCAGCTTCGGCAAGCATCAGGTCGATGAAAAAGTCGCGAGTTTCTCCTTCGGAATAATTGTGCGTGTCTGGCTGCGAAGCAGCCGCTTTCTTGGCTTCGGATACTTCAGCCCTCAGGCGCTGAAGTTCTTCGTCAAGGGCGCCTTTATCCGCAAATAGGGCCGCGAGCTTTTCATCTCGCTCCCGGAGCTGTTCCGACAGCGTGCGTAGTTGAATTACAGAGTCTTGATTGGGTTTTGCGGTACAAGACACCTTTTCCGGATCGAACGCGAGGCCGGGAGGCGGCCTCTTGACCCGAGCGTATGTCCTTGCAAACCAGTACGCGATATGGAAGAGCTCTTGTACCGCCACTAGCCCATCTGCGTAAAGCACTTTTTTGCGACTGTGCACGGCTCGATTTCCGAGCGTTTTGATCACCCGCGCCTTGCCGAACACGGCCTCCCCGGCAACTAACTTAAAGCTTGGGTCATGGATGAGGGCCGAGAGATTGTCTTGATAAGGCAGTCGAAGAGACTCATCGTGCTTGAACGCCCAATTGACCGCCAACTCAAGCGCCCGACGGGAGTAAAAGCAGGCCGTGCGCGGATCCCCGTGAACAAATCTTTCAGCCATCGTCGCAGCGTCGAATACCGCTGGCCATTCGCGTTCGAGAAACGCAAATTGGCTCATTTCCGACTTATCCAGAATGCGACGCTATTCCAAAGTCTTCGAATCACACTCTCGGAGCTCCGTAGGCCCACCGTTCTATTCGCCAGCGCCGCAGACGGCGGAATCAATCCAGCTCGGTTGGAGCTTCCTCCAAATATTGCATCAGCATTCAATCGACTCTCTAAGTACGGCGTGAATCCAGTCAACAGGACTGAGATCGCAATCAAATCGCGCATGTCCAAAGCGCGTATCTCGGATGCCGGTGTTCCACCGTGGCGAATACCCGGGTAGTCCGATGTGAACACATATAGACTCTTGATTGCTTCTTTAACCTTCTTGTGCGGCCAAGTTCCAACTTGATTGCATATCGCACCCAACGTAGTTTCAGTCATGCCGGGCGCGGCGCGGCCGACCGCCTCCAAAAGGTTCACTTGTTTTTGAATGCAAGTCTTGATGCGTCCCTCAGAAATGTCGTAACGAAGGTCCCGCATCGCTTCCTCGAAATCTTCCATAAGGGCATCGAGGTGCAAATCCTGCTTGGTATGTGCTCGCAACTCGTCCACGAGGCTGGTGAATACACCGGGTAACGTAGGGCACAAAACGCAAGGGCGCCGCAAATCATAACGCAAGCTGAACTTTTTGACAAAATTGGAGAGCAATTTGAAATAGTGGTTGGTGAGATCCTCACCTCCCAATTCATCCAGCGTGTCGAATGCGTTCTCGAAGAAACTAGCGAGCGAACGTTCGTTTGCAATTTCATCGGCCGAAACCGACGCAAATGCTTCACGGCTCTGCAACGGATCATCGATGATGTCAGCGAGATCCTCGATCGTAATGCGCGGCGAAAAAGCAGGCTCGAGGGTGCGGTATAGCTCACAGAAGATATCCGAAGGGGGAAATTCGTCATCCGCACCTAAAGGCGATTCAGACAGCGGCAGCCAGATCTCTCGCCACGTTTCTGTCCACACGGAGACCAATTCACCGCGCATAGCTACACTTCGCTCCGAAAAGCACGATCCTGGAGCGAGGAAAAAAGTGCATCGGTTTCAACTCGAGCGCGCTGGATGGAAGCGCGCTGGGCCTCAACAATTGCTATCTGACTCGAAAATTCACGCTGCAACTCCATCGGAGGAACCTGGAATTGCATCCGCTTCAAATGTCGCATATGCCGCGAGTAACCAAGATTCGGGATAGGGAGAGTCCGCAAATGCCAGGCTAAGTAATCTGGCTCAATACCAGGTTGTGCCACAAGAACCTTGGCACCATCGGCACCGACGACAAAAGCCCCACGCACGAGCTTCACTACACGCGTGTGGTCGCCAAAAACGATGACCGGCAGCGCCGATTTGCACACGTAACTTTGGTCATCGCAGTAACCAGCGGGGTCAATCTGACCCTGATCTATGACACGGTACTGCCCCTTGGCGAGGAATGCAGAGCGCGGAAGTCTCTTCGATCTCGAAGTCTCATCACGCATAGTCCCTTCAAAATCTCGTCTAGGCCACTCATTCGGATTCGTTGCGGGTTCACCAAATTTGTCGAAGAAAATCGAACTCGAGAATGAGTCTAGTTTCTTTAGGGCGATCCTCCGCTTGGCACGAAGCGAATACGTCTTGTTTAGGATGTCCCCAATATGGCGTTGATCGGACGGCGATGGGACCGGGATCTTCATCTCGTCTAGGTGCTCATTGCGCAAATTGTTGATATTCACTCCTGCGGCAAGCGCAGAAACGGCCTGACGGTACCTTTGCGTAAAGAAGAAGTGAGCGAAGTAGGAGGGATCAATTTCAGGACCAGGGCGTAAGACTTTGCAAAATGCGCCAAACCCCCCTTCAAAGTCAGCCGAGGCCCGCGCGGCCTTCCCAACAACGTTGATGCTTCCACTCGAAGCAGCGATCACTACGTCATTCCGGCGAATCTTCTGCTGCTTTGAAATGCGTTCCGCCGGAACATAAACCAAGTCATCGAAACTCAGTCCATCCTCTGTGATGTTTCCCGCGCGCAGAACTGGGAGATACCCTGCACGCGGAGTGGGAGATGCCTCGCTTTTGCGGTAGGTCACTCCGCGAATTTGCTCCGCCAGTTCGCACACCGAAGCAACTTTGGTCATTCGATCATCTGGCCCAGTTCCTTCATTCCCTGCTGAATTTCTTGCTCGAGCGTTGTCAACTCGGCCAGGATCTCCTTAGGCGAACGGTGGTCGACCTTCTCATAAACAACTTCTTTGTAACGTTTGAGCGAAAGGTCATAACCAATTGCCGCAATGTCAGCCTTGGGAACGCAGAAGCTTTGTGCAAATCGCGGCCGATCTCGCTCGCTACTTGAGCGCTCCAACCAGCGAGCCAACACATCGGGCAGATTGTTGTCATTGTGCTCGTCCGCTTCAAGTATTACGCGCGGCACGGGGCCCAGTTTCGCCTCGGACATTAGTGGTGTTCGCTTGTCATCGAGACTCCAGCCGTCAGCCGTCACATCGTAAAACCAAACGAAATCGGTCCCGCCGGAGTCAGTCTTACTGAAAAGTAGGATCGCCGTCGACACTCCCGAATATGGCTTAAATGCGCCGCTCGGCAGGGAGATGACTGCTTCAAGCTTTTGCTCCTCAATCAAAATTCGGCGCAGTTCCTTATGCGCTCTACTTGAGCCAAAAAGCACTCCGTCAGGGACAATCACCGCCGCTCGCCCGCCGCGCTCAAGTAGCCGAAGCGAAAGTGCAAGAAACAACAGCTCCGTCTTCTTGGTTTTGACGATCTGCAGCAGGTTCTTCGAAGTGTTTTCGAAATCCAGACTGCCTGCAAATGGTGGGTTAGCAAGCACTAACGTGTACTTACCCCCTTCGCTTTCATGCTCTTGCGCCAAGGAATCGCGGTAACGGATGTCCGGATTCTCTACGCCATGCAATAGTGCGTTCATGCTGCCGATTCGCAACATTGTGTTATCGAAATCAAAACCGTGGAAAAGCCGATTGTGGAAGTGATCTTGCAACTTCGGGTCGTGAAGCAATTGCGCGTGCTTCTCGCGAAGGTGCTCGCCCGCACCTATTAGAAAGCCCGCTGTACCACAGGCTGGATCACAGATTACATCATTCGGCTGTGGCTCCGTCAATTCGACCATCAGCCGAATGATGTGCCGCGGTGTCCGGAATTGCCCGTTTTGACCAGCGGCAGCAATTTTCCCCAGCATGTATTCATAGACATCTCCTTTCGTGTCACGATCCGCCATGGGAACATCGTCCATCATGTCTACGACTCTGGCAAGCAGAGCCGGTGTGGGGATTGTGAAGCGAGCGTCTCTCATATGGAACACATAGGTCGAGTTCGCGCCCCCGAGCTGGGACGGCAATCCTTCGCGAAGGAACGGAAAAATGTGTTCACCGACGACGGTGAACATCTCGACTGGCGCGAAGTGCTTAAACCGTGACCAACGGAAGTCTTCGTATATCCGACCCCTTGAGTCGAATCCGGCCGGAAACACTCTTCGCTCGATGGGAACTCCGAGTTGGGCTGCCTTATTCGCTTGCAATGTGTGAAGGTCATCCAGCCGGCGGATGAAAAGCAAGTAGGTGATTTGCTCCATCACCTCGAGTGGATTGGAAATGCCGCCTGACCAAAAGGCATCCCAGATGCGATCGATTTTGTTCTTGATGTCCCTGGTTATCGTCAATATGTCCCGTGCCAATCCTGAATTCGATCGCAGCCCAGTTCTTCAAGCTTTAGGCGATCTGTGAACTCGCTCCAAAGCTTTTCAGTGTAGGGACGAGAGTGATCAATCATCTGGTGGTATCGATTCCAACCGGTTTCGCTGAGATCAATCGATTCACCAATTGCCGTTGCCCATGCGGGGGAGCTCACAATTCATGTTCGGAACGATGGCACCATAAATTGGACCTACTAGTGACCGGCAGCCGCCGCCAACTTCAAGCACGTCTACTTTCACGAACCGCCTTATGAGTCGACATCGCAACGCGGATCGAATTAACTTGAGCCGGTCGCTGGCGACACAAACTTGAAACTCCACATCTTCACACATTACCGGGCGGGAGGGAGCTTTCCTTCTCTATTCAGTTCGCCCAAGAGGGCTATCTGACAGCAAGATTGAGCCTACGGCTTTCGATGGTCCCTCGCAGCCCCTCAGCAATTGGGCTCATATCGAGAACCGAGAATTGCTGGCCAAGCCAAAAAGGAGGGTCGGCACATTCGACATAAATGAGATTAGCTCCACTGGCGGGCAATGACTGCGCGGAGCGAAAGGCCTGGGTCGCACTCGCCAGGACCGAATTCGGCGGGATTCGCGGCGACGATTCAACTCCCGAGATCGCGTAATTTCCCATCGCGAACGACAGGTTCCACAATGCGCCGCCGCCAAGCGTGAGCCCCGACAACTCCCGCACCTCCGAGTACGGCCAAAACCGCAAACGCGAGTTGGGGTCCGTTCATGAAATCGCCAGCGACCGCCAAAGCTGTATCAATCGAATAGTCGGTCGCCAGCATCGCAGTTGCGGAAAAGGGCCCGGCGTTGCTCAAGTCAAGTTCGGCCCGAGCGAATTCGCCCAATGCGCCGGACCCGATCGCAAATACCGGTCCGACAACCAGAAGCCAGTACAAGCTGGCCGCCAGCAGGATCGCCGAAGACCATTGGAGCCGACCGGGGCCGGTAGTCCCGCCCAGCAGGCCTGCTATCAGAAGAAGAATCGCCGCCACGGCGATCGAAGCCAGCCCGGCCCGGCGAAACCCGGAGACCCATTCGCGGATCGATTCCAATTCCGCTGAAACGACCACGCCGGCGCCCGTTGGCGACGGATTGCCCGCGGACAGAACGATTCCGTCGGCAAAGAACGAACGGAACTCGTCGAATTTCTCCAGGTACCCGAGGTTGCCCAGGGCGAAGCGCAAGTCCACGTGCGAGTATTCAAATCTCTGGCCGACGAGACTGCGCCATTCCTCGATGTATTCGAATTCGCCTTTGCCGGCGACGCGATTCGTCGCCTCGCGCAGGTCCGCTTCGGTGAAAGTGATCCGGTCGGGGATTGCGCCCAGAACTGCATCGACGAGCATGGAATCGGCTCCGGCGTAGGTCCGGTTCAGCAAGTCCTCGCCGGAGATTCCTGGAGGCCGGCAGTTCGGCAGTGCCAGCTGGTTCGCTTCCGAGACGGAGTCGCCCGGACCGGGTTGACCCGCACATTCAGGGAGCGATTCGAGACGGATCAGGGTCACGTCACTTGCCAGCAGAGCCAGTTCGGGGCGGGCCGATTCCTTCATTGCGGTGAAGTCGAACTCGGTGCTGAAGCCGTTGCTCTGCCCGGATAGGTAATGAGCCAGATCGTCTGCGAACGCCGAGATCTGGGGCTCGAGCGCCGCGGCTGACGCCCTCGTCAGCAGAATTCCGGCCGCGTTCTCGGCAGCCGGGTAGGGATCAAACGGCGGGTTGCCCGCGATTCCGAGTTCGTCCGCAATCGCGGGCGCGAGTACGTGGGTTCGGACGAGGCCGGTTACCTGCTCCGCGGTCAACGCCCGGGCGATCTCGTTTGCCGCTGATTCGGCCTGGGCGTCCGAGTACTTGACTTGGATTCTGAAATCATCCGATTCGGCGAATACGTAATCGGCGACCGGCCCGGCGACGTGCTCGACCGTCGCGGCCAGCCAATCGGCGGTGATCGCGCGTCGAACTATCCCGGTGGCGATCTCGGGATCGGCCGACAAAGCGTCCCCGGAGTATTGGGAAACGGCCGGCAGGATCTGGGTGTCTATGAACCATTCGTAAAACCCGCTGCTGCGCATGAGCGCAAGCGTGCCGCCGAGCATTCCGCGGACCGGCGGGCCGGCATCGAATCGGATCCGGACTTCGTCCTCATCTCCGGTGGCGAACCGGACCGCCCCCAGAACCGCCGGTTCGACCATTCGCTGGAGCTGTTCGGGCGAAAGTCCCGCGTGGACGGCCGCAACGACCTGGCCGGCGGTCAGGCCCGATTCCTCCAGGAACGTTTCAGCGGACGATGGCCCGAACACCTCCTCCGGCGAATTGAGCGCATCGCGCGCCGCCGAACCCAGCAGATCGACCATCAAGAACTCGTAAGCGCCACGGTCGCGCAGCTGGTCGGTGTAGTACGCGCCGTTGAGCAGCGTCTGGTCGATCCTGACGAGCAAAACGGCCACCGCCAGAGCCAGGGCAAAGACCAGGCCGACCAGGACGGCTGCGATGCCGCGCAGGATCAGCATCGCCGGGCCACCTCGTCGCTACCGGCCCCGGCGCCGTTGGTCATTCCGCTTCCGGCAATACCCAGAAATTGAACGCCGTCCCCGGCCGGGATGCGGACCCGGCCGGCCAACTGGAAGCCGACATCCGAAGGACTGCGATCGGACCCGAAATGCGCGCGACGGTTCAGTGATTTCCGATCGCTGGCCGAATTTAGCGGGATGGACCCTGAGGCCGGGCGTTTGTACGAGCAAAATACAATCGCCAAAAGCCGCCTGCGTCTCAGCATTTATAAGTTCGGAATACTATTTCCGGCACCTTGGGAAGCCTGGGTTTTGGATGCAACGAGCTGGCGGTGGGAAGCGTCGCTTCAATCGTCGAATACGTGGCGTGCGGGGAAGGAACCGGATCCTTATGAACAGTGGAAACGCGAGCGCGGAACACCGCCTGGCGGGTCTGGCCCTTATGGGCGGGGCAGTGCTGATGATCATCGCCGGCCTCTTTTACCCCGGCGTCGCACTGATCGACCAAGTCGACCAGACCGACTTTGCGGCGGCGATGGAGGTGGTCGAAGACTACTCCAGCCTGGCCCACGTAATGACCCTGCTTGGAATAGTCGGCGTGCTGGGCTACGCCTACGGATTCATGTCCCTGTACCACATGGCGCGGGCAGAGTCCGGCGTCGCCTCCGCTCTGCTGCGATTCGGGGTCGGCGTCAGCATTCTTGGCTGGGCCGTGTTCGCGGTCGCCATGGGAGTGCGCCACCTGGTCATCTTCCTGGTCCAGATCGCAGACGGGGACGAGGCGTACCTGCACACCGCGTTGGAGCTCCAGGTCGCGATGTCGGGAATCTTCCTTGCCGCGATCATGATCTATCCGTTCGCTTCATTCCTTACCGGAATTGGACTGGCGCCTCGATTCAGTTCGACCGGCCTCCACCGAATTGCGGCCATTGGCCTGGCGGTGGTGGGCGCGGTGTCGCTGTTGACCGTGGTGATCGCCCAGCACACTCCAAGCCCCGACCTGGAGATCTTCGTGATCGCCAACAACCTGATCCTTGCGGTCGGTACCGTCTGCCTGTTCGTGCTCGGACTCGGCATCTACGCGGGTCGGAGCGAACTGACAGCCTCAATCAGCTAGGCCCGACCGGGTCGGCAATTCGGTCGGCGAGGAACACCCGGACGCAATGCCTGATCGGCTGACTTAGTTCAGCCGGCTCGGGTTCCGGCGACGGGCCGCGACCGCCGGAGCGGGCGGCAGTCCGCCCGCCGGGCTTGCGCCTGTCGGCAGTCAATGGGCCTTCCGGGACCCTTGCCGGATCAGGGGTCGGATCGGCCACCCCCGACCGACCAGACCAAAGCGCTTCCCTCTCCGAGCCGCCGACGCTCGAGGGGGACGCCACAGGACGGGGTCCTGCGCCTTGGTTGCCAGGATCCAGGGCCTGCCAGCCCCGGGTAGCGCCAGGCTGGTTCCTAGTTCGGAATCAGCGGCAGTACGACGTGCGAGGGGTAGTCCGCCGAATGATGGACCTGCTGTCGGGCGGTCTTGAGCCGGACGCCCTGGCCGATCGGCGCGCCGGTGTTGGGGTTTCGGTCGAACCGGGGGAAATTGCTGCTGGAGATCTCGATCCTCAGCCGGTGCCCGGCCCGGACGAGGTGACTGGTCGCCCACAGGTCGATCTCGTAGCCGTAAACCCGGCCGGGAGCGATCGGCGAGGGTTCTGACGCCGAATCGCGGAACCGGGCCCGGACTATCCCGTCCTGGAGGTTCTGGGCGTAACCGTCCGGCCTCACGTCCACCAGCTTGGCCGTAAAGTCCGTATCGGCCGCGTCGGACGAGGCGAACAGCTGCACGCTTATCGGCCCGGTGATTTCCAGGTCCCTTGCCAGCGGATCCGACGTGTAGACCAGCACGTCCGCTCGCTCCTCGACCGCCCGCTGGTCGGCGGCGCCGTACGGAATGATCAGGGTGTTGCCGCGCCGGGTCGGCACCGGGTCGGCGGGATCGTAATCGTATGCGTCCGGCGGCTCCTGCCCCGGCAATTCCTCCGAAAGCGATCCCGAACCGTGGCGGGTGTTGGCCTTCCCGTCGGAATGAAAGTAGAACCGCGTGTATCGGGTACGCGCCAGCGGCCACTCGTGTTCGTCGCGCCAGCGGTTCTCGCCCATCAGGAACAGCCGCACCGGCGGTTCGTCCATGATCCCGGTGTCTGCGTCCTTGAGCCAGTGGTCGAACCAGCGCAGCAGGTAGTCGTGCAGTTCGAACCGGGCATCCGGGCCGAAATCGATGTCGCCGGTGTCGCCGGAAGTCGGCTTGTTGTAGGGAAGCAGATGGGCCCAGGGGCCGACCAGCAATTTCTGGTTCGCGCCGCGCCAGCCGGTTGCCGCCTTTTTCGCAGATGCCGGCGAAGGCGTTCAGAGCGCCCTCGAGGAATATGTCGTACCAGGAGCTAACGTGCAGCATCGGGACGGTGATGCCGGCCAGATGGCGGTTCAGGTTAACGCGCCACCAGTACGGACCGTCGCGCTCGTTCGCGAGGTAATCCCGAAAGTACGGGGCGGTTTCGGCCAGCAGGTCGGACCAGTCGCTCAGCGGCAGGTGGCGGTACCAGGCGTCGGTCAGCGGGCGGGCGAAGTTCTCGCCCGGCTCCAGGTAGCTTTCGACTTTTTCGACAAGGTCGGTTCGGCCCAGCCGCTCGAGCGTGTTGATGCCCTTGTGGATGGCGTAGGGAACCATCCAGCCCCATTCCATCGCCCCGCCGGTGTGGTAAACCCAGCTCTGGTGAAAATCCGACGAAGCCGAAACCGGCGCCATCACCCGAAGGTGCGGCGGGAGGGGGTTGCTGGTGGCGAGGGTGTACTGGACCGCGCCCATGTAGGACTGGCCGGTCGTGCCGACCCGGCCGTTCGACCAGGGCTGGCGGGCGGCCCACTCCACGGTGTCGTAGCCGTCCTCAACTTCCTGGAACAGCGGATCGTAAAGCTGGCCTTCGGACTCAAAGCGGGCCCGGCAGTCCTGGGTCACCACCGCGTAGCCGTGCCGGGCGAAGAACCAGACCGAATGATCCGGGTCGTCGAGATAGGCGTCCTTGCCGTAGGGGCTGCGGATTACCAGCACCGGGTGCCTGCCCGGGACCCGGGGCCGGACCACGTCGCACGCCAAAAGCGTCCCGTCGCGCATGGGGACTTTGGTGTTTCGGTCGCGGATCACTTCGTCGGGCAATTGCTCAAAGTCCTGCCTGCTCGGCTCCGGCGCGCCTGATCCGGTCTGAAGGTCGCGGTCCGGCGGGGTCGCTCGCATTGCGGCCCGGCCGCCAAGTCTCAGGCTACAGAACGGACCGGGTGGGGCCTACTTCGGGTACGGGCCGAAGCGGGCGACCGGGGCACCGCAACGCATCCTGCGGGCGCCCGGAGCCGGCGGTCGTCACGCCCCTTCGTGCCTTCGGTGCGTCTCCTCTATGGTCACGTCCAGATCGTCCCACATCCGTTCGACCATCGACTGCAGCCGCATGTTGCGGAACGCGCCCCAGACCGTCATCGCCGGCGGCACCAGGAAGGTGGCGACGATCAGCGCGTAGGCGATCGTCATCGCGGCGGTTATTCCGAACTGTTCAAACGAGCGCAGGGGCGACAGCACCAGGACCCCGAATCCGAGCGCGGTGGTCAGGGCCGACCCCAGCAGCGCGGACCCGGTGGTGGCGAGCGTGCGAATCGCCGCGGCCTCGGGGTTCCGGGACTTGGTGAATTCCTCCCGGTAGCGGTGGATTACGTGGATCGTGTAGTCCACCCCGATACCGATCGAAAGCGCGGTGATTATCGAAGTTATCAGCGAGTAGGGGATGCCGAACAGCGCCATGGTCCCAAGCACCCAAACCAGGACCAGGGCGATCGGGGCGACCGCGATCACCGCCAGGATCGGCTCGCGGTCGGTTACATAGAAAAACACGACCAGGATCAGGAGCGCGGCGATGATCGTGATGATGATCGCCTCGGTCTGGCGGAAGGTGATCTCCTTGGCGATGGCGAGCGTCTGGATGTTCGGCGACGTCATCCGAACCGCGTCATCGTCCCCGTACCAGAGCTTGTCCACCCCTTCCACCATCGCTTCGGTTTCCGCGTTTTCGACCGAATTGGATTCGAACTGCAGCAGGATCGTATCGACGCCCATCGGGTCATTAACTAACACCCTGCGAACCCCATCGGGGTCTTTTTCGGTGAGCAGATCCAGGAATTGCTGGATCTTGCCCGGATCCATCCGCAAACCGGCCGTGGCGTCGGCAAACGCTGCCGCGATTTCCGGATCGTAAGTGGGGCTGCCCTCGGTGACGTGCTCGGTGATGAGCGCGCTCAGGGAAGCGTCGAGCGGTCCGGCCGCCCCGCGCGGCCGGTTCAGGTCGTCCTCAAACGCCGCGGTCATCTCGAAGATGTTCAGGAGCGTACGGGTCTCGGTGACCTCGGCCTTCACAAGGACGTTTACGATCTCGCTCGAACCGCCGACCGCGGCGTCGATCGATTCGAGGTCGGTAATCGTCTGCCCGTCGTCCGGGAGCAGGTCCCTGACGCCGAAATCGGTCTCCAGGTTCATCGCCGAATATCCCAACCCGGCGGTCACCAGGATCGCAGCCAGGATGTAGGGCGTGGCGTTGTGCGCAACCGACTTGCCCAGTGCCTCGGCCAACCGGTTGATGCCGGGGATGGCGGTGGCGATCGGGCGCGGCGGCGCGAGCTTGCCCCGGGCTTCCCGACGTCGGTCAATGATTGCCCGCACGGCCGGAACGAGAGTCAGCATCACGACCAGGCTCAAGGCCACGCCGAGACCGGCGACGACCCCGAAATCGCCGATCGCGGCAACCGGCGACAAGAGATTGGTCAGCAGGCTGACCATCGTGGTGAGCGCGGCAAGGGTCAGCGGGACCAGAACGCTGCGCAATCCGAGCCGCACCGCCCTGACCGCCGCCTCGCCCGCGATCCGCTGTTCGCGGTAATGCGATACGGCCTGAATCGAATAGTCCACCGTAAGCCCGATCAGGATGATCGGGACCATCGAGGTCAGGGCGTTGGGCGGGCCGATCAGGCCTAGGGCGTTAGGGCCCAGCCACCCTTCGACGCCAAAAATCCACATCAGCGAGACCAGTATCCCGATCAGAGTGGTGGCCAGGTCGGAAAAGCTGCGCATGAACAGGAACGTAAGCAGCGCAATCACCAATAAGGCAAGGCCGAACAAGGGCATTACCCGGTCGGTCGTCGCTTCCTGGAATTCGGCCTCGATAGACGCCAGCGTCACCGTGCTCACGGCCAAAGGTCCCTGCGATGCCCCGCTAATCTCGCCAACGCGCAGCTGCGCCGCCCGCAGCTGGTCGGGGTCGATTTCCCGGAGCTGGATCGTCGCTACCCCGACGGTGGTGCCGTCGGTATCGATGCCGACCGTGCGCCCCAGCAGTCCCGCCAGTTGCGGCGTCCCCCGGATCTGGTCGATGGCGGAGTCGATCTCGTGCTGGGCGACCGCGCCCAGATCGTCTGTCTGGAGCAACTGTTTGACGACGGGGGAGATCGCCAGGATCGGGTTTCCGGTCGGAAGCACCGCACTGATTTGCGGGTCCGAAGTGATTTGGGCGAGCAGCCCATCCATCTGGGCCAGTCCCGCATTGGTCAGGACTTCGCCCCGGAAAACGACGAACCCGGGGTGCACGTCGGCGTTTGCCGAAAAGAGTTCCTCAACCTCTTCCATCGCGCGGACCACGTCGCTGTCGCTTGGGAGGAATGAATCGTTCGAAGCCACCGGCGCGCGGAATCCGGAGCCGGCAACCAGGATCAAGGTCACGACCGCGAACGCGGCGAGCGTGACCCAGGGGCGCACCGTGACCAGGCGGCTTACCCAATCGAGAATTCGACCCAATCTCATGCCTTTCTTCTGCTAGTCGCCCGCGACTCGCCGGTCGGTTCTCCGGGCCGGATTACCGCAATTCTGAAAGAGCCAACATTCGTGGGAACCCGTCACAAAAGTTGCGCGCCAATTTTCACGATAAGCGGCCGGGTTCGCAGCAAACGCTTTAGTGCCAGTTCGGCGGCCCCGGTCGATACGATTCGGCGATCTGAACCAGCGATCTCCGAATCCCGCCCGGCGCACTACCCGGGCATTGCCCGGGCGTGCCCGGACCTTGCCATGACCAGGCGGAGCAGCGCCGGGGGAGGAGATCTCCCGGGAAGGGCCTTTTGCGGCGACAATCTATCCAATAGAAAGTGGTACGCGGTAGCAACCCTGGCGCTGTAGCCCAACCATTCCTGCGCCTTAGGATCCCGGAAACCGGCCAGAGCCCCCCGTTCACAGGAACCAGCAACGACCGCGGCCCATTGAGTAGCCGAGCGTCGAGACTTCGGCGCGGCAATTTGTACGAGCCAGTTACGACACTCGTCGTCGGTCCTGGTTTACGACCAAGCCAAACCCGATGACGGCCAGCCATTCGATTTAACGTGGCGCGCCCGAGAGGAAGTCGGCGGGACGGGCCAACTTCTGCGCCAAGCCGCCTCAAACCAGCCATCCCCCGCGCACCACGCTTTATCACCAGTAACCGCCAAAACGAGTAGGAACCAGCCTCACCGTGCCCCTAACATCCGCCCCCATCCGGCGTCGCTCTTTAAGGCGCAGAACCCGGCAATCGATCGTCTGCAGTGACTGCGGCGTCTCAACTACCGTCCCTTTCCGACCCCAACCGGGACGCCCGGTTTTCTGTGCCGATTGCTTTGCAGGCCGTCGCGCCGCGCCGGAAAAAATCCCCTCGCTAAAAGCCTTCGAAGGAGATTTGTCCGCCGACGGTCTGGCCACACCTGAAACGTTCGCCGAAATGGACCTGAGTCCGACGACCCGCGCGGCCCTGAAGCAAATGGAAATCGCCGATCCAACACCGATCCAGAAAAAGGCGATTCCGCTGCTGCTGGCCGGCCGCGACGTTATAGCCCAGGCGCGTACCGGGTCTGGAAAAACCCTGGCGTTCGTTCTTCCGATAGCGGAGCGCTGCGACCCGGCGACCCGCCGGGTGCAGGCCCTGGTCCTGACGCCCACCCGGGAGCTGGCGATCCAGATTGAAAGCGTCATCGAATTGATTGCCCATCCGCGACGATTGCGGTCCACCCTCCTTTACGGCGGTCGCTCGGCGCGTCCGGAGTTGGCCGCGCTGAGGAATGGGCCGCAGATCGTGGTCGGCACCCCGGGGCGGACTCTCGACCACCTCCGCCAGGGGACGCTCGACCTTCGGGACGTCAGGTTCTTCGTTATCGACGAGGCCGACGAGATGCTGGACCAGGGGTTTGCCCGCGACGTCGAGGCGATCCTTGGCCGCACGCCGGCCGGTCGCCAGACGGCGCTTTATTCGGCAACCATGCCGGACTGGGTATCAAGAACGGCAGCCAAGCACCTTAATGATCCGGCAACGGTGAAAGTCGATGCCGAAGTGCAAGCGGCGCCGAGCATTTCCCACCTGATCTATGCGATCGACCGCGCCGAAAAACCAAGCGCCCTGCAAACCCTCCTGGACGAGCGCGATGGCGAATCGGTCATCGTCTTTGGACGGACCAAGCATGGCGTGAAGAAACTGGCGCGCCAGCTCGACGCGCGGGGCTACCCGGTTGGCGCATTGCAGGGAAACATGAGCCAACGAGCGCGCGAGCGCGCGATGGCGAGTTTCCGGTCCGGGCAGACGCCGATCCTGCTGGCCACCAACGTCGCCGCCCGCGGGCTGGATTTTGACGGGATCGGCCAGGTGATCAACTACGATCTGCCCGATTCGGCGCAGCTGTTCACGCACCGCGTCGGTCGCACCGGGCGGATGGGGCGCGAAGGTGAAGCCATAACCTTCGTCACGCGCGACGACGAATCAAAGTGGCACGAGATCGTCCGCCGCCTGGGTATCCGGTTCCGTCGCAAGCCCTGGGGCAACGAGCAACTGGACGAGCCGGTCAGGAATAAGCGATCGCGCCCGCGCGTAAGGCGCAGGAAATCACGCCCAGACGGGGCTCGACTCCGCTAGACCGGGCCCTGTTCGCGGCCAATAGCTTTAGCCGGAACTTGGGCGCCCGCTTTCAGATTTGCCGGCTCCCCTGCGAGCCGAGCGGCCGACTGCGATTGCATGGTGGGCAGCAGTGTTGCTCCCGGCAGGGAACCAGTGGGCCGGCGTTCGGCGGTTCCTGGCCCAATTCTTGGATTGGCGCCCGGGATTCGTCCATTCGCGGGTTCGGAACCGGCTTGGCGGGGGTTAATCCGGAGGAAACCGGGCCGCAAGGATGTCGAATATCAACTGCGACGCCACCTGGGCGGTGATCTGCGAGGAATCGTACGCCGGCGCCACCTCCACCAGATCGAACGCCACGAGATTGTGCCGGCTTATCAGCTCCCGCAGGCACTCGCGCAGCTCCTCGTACCTGAGTCCCCCGATCGCCGGCGTCCCGGTGCCGGGCGCCTGGCTGGGATCGAGAACATCGATGTCGAGGGTGATGTACAGGTTCTCTCCCCGGGGGATGAGGTCGACGACCCGGCCGGGGCCCAGCTGACGGAACTTGGCGGGGGTGATTATGAGATTGCCGTCAGCCTGGAATTCCTCGTACTGCCTGCGGCGGGCGCGGCGAATCCCCAACGAGGAAATGTGATCGACGAAAGGCAGCTCGAAGCAGCGCCGGATCGGGTTCCCGTGAGTGTGGAACACCCCCTGCACGTCATGGGTGTAGTCCATGTGAGCATCGAAATGGACGAGATTCAAGGGTCCGAAGCGACTCAGTCCCCGGACGGCCGGGAACGTGATCGCGTGATCGCCGCCCACTATCACCGGCAGGGCGCCGCGCAATGCAACCTGTTCAACCGCCCGGGTCAGCTTGTCGAAATTGCCGGCCACGTCGGAGGGGACCACCGTGATGTCGCCGCAATCGGCCATGGTCACACCCTTGAGCAACTCCGTGCCGGCGTCGATGTCGAAGATTCCCTCGGCTTCACGCTGCGCGCCCATCGGATCGGCGTAAAGGTGGCCCCGGGGAACATCCCGGACCGCCCCGGGACCGTACCGGGCGCCAGGCCTGCCGAAAGTGCCCTGGTCGAAGGGCATCCCGATAAATGCGACCTGGGCGTCGAGCTTTTGCAGGTCATCGCAAAGCGGAGTCTTGAAAAAGCTCTGAGGCTGGGGCAGGATTATTGGCCACTGCCCCTGATCTTGGGGTTCGCGAAGGGTCATGGATCGTTACCGCCGTGCGGATGGAGATTGAAGCCTGATCTGCCTATTGCCCGGATGTTACAAGTCCGCTCCTGACGGCGCCGTACCCGGGTTTGGCGAATCTCGTATCCAGTGCTGCTCGGCAAGCTCCGGTGAAACTAAGGAGCGGACCGCCGCATTGGCTTCGAATTGCCTGGCCGATCAAAATCCTCCACGTCGATCGCAACTTTGACCCGCTTTTTCGCCCTCGCAGGCTTGGCGACGTACGCCACCGGGCCACTGAACATTGAGAAACGCTCAGTGGATTCGGCCCCGCCTGCAATGATCGAAGCCGGCGATTTCATACGCCGTGGAGGGAACCAAAATTCCAGCTCGGCTGGCACCGTGTCTTTTCGCCGCATCGCGCCGGCAATCGACGCATTCCATCGGATTTGAGTTCGGTCGGCTAAGTGAGCGACAGGACCTGGGCAATTCAGGAGTGGCCGGGCAAGCCGGGTATCGAAGGCCCGGAGCGTGCGGCGATCGAACTGCATCGCCAGCCCGGGTTCGTCTGGCTGGATTCGGCTCTTTCGCACCCGGGGCGGGGCCGTTGGTCGATTCTCGCGACGCAACCCCGCTGGACTCTCGCCGCGAGAGGGCGGCAACTGCACTTCTCAACCGCATCGGGCACTGAGAGTCTCGATGGTGACCCGATCGCGGCGGCCGCGCAGCGGATCGAAGCCGAGCAAACGGCTTTCGCTGCCCCTGCCGCATCTCCAGACTGCCCGGATCTGCCATTTGTGGGCGGCGCCATCGGTTACTTCGGCTTTGAACTTGCGCGTCACATCGAGTCGCTCCCTGCAACAACAGTCGACGACGTCGGCGCTCCCGATCTCGCCATTGGCTGGTACGACGCGGCACTGGTATGGGACCGATTGGAGCAAAGGGGGTGGCTTTGCGGCACCCCGGACGCGCTCGCATCCCTCGCCGGTCGCCTGGCCGGCACAAGCGGCGGGAGCGTCGCCGAATCGAGACCGGTGGGCCTTGACAGGGAAATGGGTGGGCCCACCCATTTCGAATCAAACATGGCAAGGTCCGAGTACCTGAAGAAGGTCGAAACGGCCCGCAATTACATTGCGGCCGGCGACATCTACCAGGTGAACCTTTCGCAGCGCTTCAGCGCCCCGATGGCGATTTCGGGATTCGAGGCTTATCGAAGGCTGCGGAGGGTCAGTCCCGCACCGTTTGCGGCCTACATCGCCGCGACCGCGGAGGGCGGAGAACCGCTGGAGGTACTCTCTTCTTCGCCTGAGCGACTACTGCTAATCGACGGCCAGCGCTTGGAAACTCGCCCGATCAAGGGAACCCGACCGCGTGGCCACGGCCCAGAGGAGGATGCCCGTTTGGCGGACGAGCTGCTCTGCAGCACCAAGGACGCTGCCGAGCACGCGATGATCGTCGACCTGGAGCGCAACGACCTCGGGCGAATTGCCGAAATCGGCAGCGTTGCCGTGCCCCAGTACAAGGAATTGGAATCGTATTCGCACGTCCACCAATTGACTTCTTCGGTAACCGCAAGGAGGAGGGATGGGATCGGATTAGATTCAACATTGCGCGCCATCCTGCCCGGCGGCTCGATAAGCGGGGCTCCGAAAATCCGAGCGCTTGAGATCATCGATGAACTCGAGCCAACGGTTCGAGGCGTCTACACGGGCGCCATCGGTTACATCTCGGCCCACGGACGCGCCGACCTCAATGTGGCCATAAGGACAATCACGGTCGCTAACGGGCGCGCCTACTGCCACGTCGGTGGAGCGATAGTCCATGATTCGGTCGCCGAATCCGAATACCAGGAAACACTGGACAAAGCGCGCGGAATGGCGCGCGCGCTGGATGCGATGCTGCCTGACGAAATCCCGCCGTGGAATGGCCGCGCGCCTTCGACCAAGGATCTCTCTTTCGAATGAGAGTTCGCTCAACGGGAAGCGGGTGGTTTGTACGGGCCAGCCGCCAATCGGTCATTGGCTGAGCTCCCCAACCAGCTTCGCGTTACATCTTGGCGCCGCGCGCGGGGTAGTTTCTCGCCCAAAGCCATACGTCCCTACCTGGGCAGAAGACTGAAATTTTTCCTGAGCAGTTAACTACTGACGGATTCCCTGAGCACAACGGCGCCGACACTCTTCCTGGGCGGCTCTATCCGCAGGGCACCGGCCGACGGCGTGGCCACGGTGCGTTGTGTCCCGTCGCGCGCATCATTCCGAATTAATCCCGCCGTTAAGCGGGCGCCCAGAGACTAACTCCAATTGATTCGACCATCGCGGTTCGCTTCACAATATGTATTATGTTTGTATGTTATTTACATTGGACCCTCCAGATCCGATTGTCGAAATCCCATTGAGGAGAAAGGGTAAATTTGGCCGCCGTGCCAAACGGATCAATGGCTGAAGCCTTGGCGCTGACTCTGCGGCCAGACGATTCCGAGACTGACTTTCGAGCAATTTCACCGTTTCGTGAAATGGGCGCGTACGAGGCACTTTGGGCACAGCGCGGCACCACCTTCAAATCCTTGGCAGCGAAATTCAGCGACAGCCCTGGGGCATTGCCGTCTGACTTTGTGCCCCGGTCAGAGGCCATAGAACGAGCCGAAAGCGTTTGCCAGCGATTCCTTGAAGCGCAAATCGACCGGTTCGGGGTTTGCGTGTTCGGGTCCATGGAGTACCCAGCGAAACTCCGTGATGCACGCTACCCGGTCGAGCTCATGTATTTCAAAGGGAACTGGGACTTAACTTCCTCACCGTCAATCGCGGTCGTTGGTACGCGCAAACCATCACTTGAAGGACTGATTGCAACGCACGACGTCGTTGCGAATCTCGTGCAGAACGATTTCACTGTGGTGTCAGGTTTGGCAGCTGGGGTTGATCGGAAAGCGCATGAAACGGCGATCGAGCACGGGGGTCGCACGATCGCGGTTCTGGGGACTCCTCTTTCCTACACGTACCCCCGCGACAACGCCGAATTGCAGCGTTATATCTCGAACCACTTTTTGGTCATTAGCCAGGTGCCGCTCGACCGCTACGAGGCTCAACACTACCGGGTCAACAGGTTGTTTTTTCCAGAGCGCAATGTGACCATGTCCGCCCTGACTAAAGCAACCGTAATCGTTGAAGCAGGGGAGTCTTCTGGAACCCTCACCCAGGCAAGGGCGGCGATCGCTCAAAAACGCAAGCTTCTCATTCACGATCAATGCTTCCGCAACCCCGACTTGACATGGCCACAGAAGTTTGTCGAGTTAGGAGGGATCCGCGTCAACGATCCTGAGGAAATTTGTCAGCATCTTTCTGCACCTTCTGAATGAAATCGACCAATTAACGCGTCAAGATCATGCTTACCTGGACAAGAAGATAGGTGCTTTTACCTGGGTGAATACACGTCTGGAACAGGGTTCACGTACAGCAACACCAACGACCTCATTTCAAATCTCAAGAAACCCATGGATCGCAAAGAAACCGCGGAATGGAAGTACAAGCAATCGGCGATTACCGACATCGCCAGGGCGCTTCAACGAGTTATCGCGCCCGAGTTTCTGGATCAGGCTACGTTCGTGCCTGTTCCACCTTCCAAGGCCAAAGGCGAACCCGGTTACGACGATCGGCTTATCAAAATCCTCGAATCAGTCAGGCCGGATCGCCAGCTCGACATTCGGGAATTAATCGTCCAAAGTGAAAGCACTCCGGCTGCGCACACAACGTCCAACCGCTTCGGTCCGGGAGAGCTAAGTCGCATCTACGAACTCGATCCACTGCTTATTGATCCACCCCCGATTTCAATCGCAATCTTCGACGATTAATTGACCACAGGCGCTCACTATCGCGCCGCCAAACTCCACCTCCAGCGAGTTTTTTCGGAGGCGCCAATTTGTGGCATTTTCGTAGCCCGCAGAACATTCGCCCACCAGGAAGGACGCGAATAGCAATCGCCCTTTACTCGGACATCCCACTCGCAGCGATCCGACCCAAATCGCGACGGCCAGGCAGATTCAGGGGCAATCCCCAGTGGCCACTGCGAACATGCGCGCAGTGGACTTAAACGTGATTATGTTTCACACTATCCAGCGATTGGCGATCGGAAGTCCTGCTAGGCGGCAGCGTTGGACCACAGGGCAAGAGATTTGAATTCAGGCCGGATTTTCCCATTCGATGTTCGAATCTGAACTAGCGTTCGGTTCCAACCCTTGTCCTGGCCGAGAACTTACATGCAACGCACATACAACCGCTTTATCCATCCGGCCGATTAAACTCCTCACTGCATTTGCACGCGATTCCGTAAATTCCAAAGCGACCCATTGCTCGGCCAATTGGCCGATTTTTCAGCTACTTGCGTCTACAACCAGCTAATTCTCCGCGACACTTCATCTACAGCGTTTTTCGCCCCTTGCAACTGATTCAAAGACCCGCCAAATAAACCAATTTTCAACAGTGGCCACTGTGAACCTTGAGCCTCCAATTCCTTCGCCACAACATTTGGCAACCAATTATTCGTGCTTCGATTCCGCCACATGTAACTACCTGGAGCGAAATAATGACCACCGACGTCTTGGCAGACCAAAGACGCAAGATACTCAAATCTTTCAAATGACGCCACATATTCATGATCACCAGGGATGAGGTCGACCAAAACCGTTCGCAAACGAGATTCCAGATATCGGCTCAACGGCGTCTTATAACTGTCGTTTGGCGCATTCGGGTGAGGGAATAGAATTTTCGCTTCCGCGTCATTTATGGTGATGCGACGCGCGACATCCACTACCAACGGCAGCGAATCGGAACGGCGACTACTGCGACAAGGTTCGACGAGCAAAGACGCCAGAAGTTCATATTTGCCGGCGGCAATGGAAGAAATCCCAGCGCAATATAAGCTTAGTAGCAACGGATATCGAAAAAGGTTGATTAGCCCGGTTACTCCCGATTCTGGTGCCTCAAATTCGGCGACTCTTCGCAGGTGCCTTATCCAAACATCATGGTGGTCGGTTTCGCCCCAGTAGCATCCGTTCGCCAACAGCGCAAGGCTAACTTCGGTTGCGGATTCGATTTGATGAACGCGTTCAACAAATTCTTCATTCGAAATAGCAGCTTCAACCGGGTAATCGTGTGCGCTTATATCGGCAATTAATCGCTCCGTAGAGTCACGCACTAATTCCCGGAGTCGAATGCGAAATCGCTCTTCTGTCAAGTAGCGTTTCAAAGTTTCAACTGCAACCCGGATTTCTAGCGGATGATGTTGACCAAACCTTTGAATCGCCAAGATTCGATCCGACAATTCAACGAAAAAGGAATTCGCGTTCTCGATTTGAATGAGAACGGCTCGCCGGTGGGAGATCAAGGCGCTCGATTCTTCATTTAGTGCACTTATATGACACCAATATGTCGTATATCGCCGCGAATTGCTTCGCACAATGGCGTTCCTCAGGGCCAAATCATGCTCACCAGACCACCCACAAACAATTAGTCCGTAGTCATCAAATACCTGATCAAGCAACTCATCGATTGAATCATCAAACGTAGATAGTTCATCTGCCGAATTCTTAATGCGCGTATCCAAGTAGTCGCCGTGAACTTTGATTACTACGCATTCACAATGGGCAAGAGGCGGTGCACCGACAGATTGATCAGTTGATGCAATCACAAATGGAGAGACGCCGGCTTCTGTCAGCGCGTTTTCCAAAAGCCGATCGAAATTTGTCGTGATGATTACGCGAATCCACCCAGCTGCAACTAGGCCGGCAATAGCATGGTGGGCCGCTGTTGGAGATTTTGCACCTTCAGATCTTTCGGCATCGTCGGCTTCAAAGTAACTGCGCAATAAAGACTGCCGCTCCGCAGAACTGGGTGCGAGTCGCTGGAGCACACTTGAATAATTTGCCGCCTCGCCAAATTTGGATTCATACCAATCGGCGGGATTCGGGCCTGGATCCTCTTTTTCGGTAGCCGCAACCTGGCGAATCAAGTCAAGCACCACATCCCAACCGGTTGGGATTCCAGCCGCACGGGATATGCCTGATCCCAACAACAATGCGTAAACTCCCGGGTTGGACGCGATTCCAAAAGCTGCCGACAACCCTGGATTAATTGCTTGCTGCACCTAACAGAGCATCCTTTCTTTATCCTGGCGTCCGGGTCGGATTCAATTTCGAAAGATTCGACTTGGTCACAAATCTAGGGTCGATTCTTACCACCAAGTATTCCAGGAATCGGACTCCCACAATTGGATTCAGCCACTACTCAAGACCGGTATACATAACGTGAATTATGTTCAGTGGCCTGGGTGGTCAAAGCGCTCACGTCCTTTGATTGGCGAATTCAACGAGATCGCCGTGAGTGCACCTGCAACTCACCGCTGATTTCGGATTGAAGCCCTTGCATCAGATTCGACCAATTCAATCTGACGGGATACCAAGATCATCGCGGCTTGCCTCCGGATCGGGACGGTAGTAGACCCCTCGCTTTGCGTCTGTCCAGTCAAGAATCTCTTCAACTTCCGATGTGTCGATTTTGTCGTCAGGCAAGTTAGCTAATTCCTCGTAAATCGACGGGTGGCCGTCAATTCGCCCGTCACGCGCAGCGTCCGACTGTTGGTTATTCAAGCGAGTCCGATCCAGTGCTTTCGCCCGTAAGTCTTTCCAGAGCCATCTGCCGCAATCCCCAGCGGACCGCAGGGTTGCCAGATCCGACCCGGATCAATTCAAGCAAATCTTGGTCCAGGCGTTCGAGGGGTTCAGAGCCGATTCGGCCACGCACGAATTCGCTTTTCCTGATGGTTGACAAGTTCATCTGGAACATTCTTGCCGCTCGGGAAGGAGAAACGCCCAAGTAGGCAACGTCGTTGGATTTCAACTGCGCGTTGCCGAATTCAGTAATCGTGCCAATCTGGGCCCCCACATAAAGCGAATTGCCCTGGTGGGCGAGCATGGATTGCAGAATTTCGAGATACGTCACGAACTCTGGGATATCGCTTTCGATGGACTCGACCTCTTCGACTATCAGGATCCCGCCAGGGCGAAGCTGGCTGATCCACAGTTCGATCGCCGATTTGGGATCCTGCAAATGCGTGAGGACGAATCGGCCAAACATGAGATCGAAGGGGCCATGCGGGAACGGCGCCTTGGTGATGTCGTGGAGTTCAAAAGTGGTCGAACCGGTCGCAGTCGCCGAGGCAAGCGCGAGGAAATTCTTCGAGTTGTCAAATCCGATCGTTCGATCGGGGTTCAGAGTACTCGCCAACAGGTGCGTTGTGGACCCAGGGCCGCAGCCAAGATCGGCGGCCAGATGAGGGCGGGAATCCACCGAGTTCCGGATGAATGCCCGCGAGGAATCGGCGTAAGTTTCAGCCAGCAGCAATAGCCGGGCAGCCGCTACGTCCGAATCACCGAAAGCGTAATTCGGCACCGGGATTGCAGGTCGGTCCGGCTTCAGGGCGATCCGAGCGATCCCCAGCTAAGGCTCGCGATTCGAACCGCCTGTTCGACGGTCGGAATGATCCTGATTCCGCGTGGTCAGTCGCTCGGCGGCTTCGATGGCCGCGTCCACCCCCTTGATAAGCGAGTTCAGGTAAGCATCCCGGTGGAACCCGGGACGCCAGGAATTGAACAATTCATCGCTTACCGCGACCAACAAGCCGGCTCGGATTGCGCGAACTTGAGACACCGCAAAGATCGCCGACGCTTCCATTTCGACCACTTTTGCTCCGTGGCGCCTGTGCCGCGCGATCGCGCCGACCGTTTCCCGGAACGGGGCGTCAGTGGTCCATGACGGTCCAAGCACGGAATTCAGACCGACGGCCTGCGCGCTTTGCTCCAGCACACTCACGATTTCCGGATCAGCGCCCACCTCCTCGCCGGCCGGAAGGTAGTGGTACGAGGTGCCTTCCTCCCGGACCGCCTCAGTGACGATCACGGTGCTCCCAAGTGGCAGGTCGGACCGAAGGCTTCCGGCGGAACCGATAACCAGGGCGCACCGGACGCCGCGGGCAATCGCGGCTTCCAGCGCCATTGCGGCCGCCGGCGCGCCGCCCGGCAATCGAGCCACCGCAACCGCCTGGCCGGATCGCGGCAATTCCCCGATCGAGGTTCCAGTGTCGATTGCGGTCCCGTCGGATCGGGCGATTGGCGGAATGGCGCCGGTGTCAGTTATCAAGTGGAGGTACGACGCGCCCTGGAAGGTGCCGATCAAAATTGGCGGCAGGGCCAGATCCTCGGGATCGACGCCCTGTCGGGCGCATCTCTCCGCGAGCAACTGAGCCGGGGTGACGAGCGGCGGTGAAGGGTCATACGGTATCGACATGGGAATGCGAATCTACCAAATCACCAGCTCAGATCACGAGCGTCCGCTGCGGCAGCAGGAAAAGTCCGATCGTTACCGGGATGAAACAGATCGCGGTCAGCAGGAACGGTACGCCGGGATCTATCGCCCAAAACAATCCGCCGATCAGCGTACCGCAGACCATCCCCAGCGAAAAGAAGGCAACGTGCAGTCCGGAAACCGCGGGCAGGTCCCGCGTGGGGACGATATCGCCGCAGATTGCGGTGATCAGCGTCTGATACCCAGTCTGGCCGAACCACTGCAGCGCCGCACCCGCCAGCAGCAGCGCCAGACTCTGTGGCCGCCAGTAGATTAGGGCCGCACCGGCGCCAATCACCATCGCGGCAATGAGCAGATTGCGTCGACCAAATCGATCGGATGCGGCACCGGTCAAGACCTGCGACGCCCCGCCGCCAATCGCGCCCGCCGACAGATACAGACCCACCGTCGATAGCTGCGCCGTCAAATCGAGAATGACCAGCGCCGAGAGCAGCTGAAACACGCCGTGCGAGAGACCCGAAACCCATCGCGCCGAGGCAACTATCAGGTTCGAGCGGTCGCGCAGCAACCTGGGGTAATCGGCAAATGATGGTCGCGGACCCGCAATCGGCCGCGACGACGGGCCCGCGATCTCCGGCAGAAGGACCCAGGCCCCCGAGCAAGCCAGGAACAGCAGACCGCTTCCGCCCAGAATCGACGCCCATATCCCGAACTGCTGCCCGAGCGCGGTAACGAGCGGACCGCCGAGCCCAGGCCCGAGGACCATGACGAACGAAACAATGCCGGTCGCCGTCCCCCGGCGCCGGGCCTCGACCGCCTGCAGGACGTACAGGTTCGCGCCGGTCCAGTGGAACGAAACGATCAGCCCGGCCAGCGGGGCCAGGGCGATCACCTGCCAGCCTTCCTGGGCCGCGGCGAGCAAACCGGTGTAAGCCGTCATCCCTGCAGTTCCCACCAGGTAGGTCCGGCGGCTGCCCCAGCGGGCGGCGAAGGTGCCCGCGAAGAGGCTCATCCCGGTGGAAAGCGCGTTGATGACGATCATGGCCGTCATCGCGCCGATCAGGCCCGCCTGCAGGTGTTCGCGCATGAACAGCGCGAGCAGCGCCGATACCGGGATCCAGCCCCCGACCGAGAGCGCGAAGCAGAGATTGATCGAGACGAACGGGCGGCTCCGCAGGCTGCGCGGGCGCTCGCCCGGCGCGGGTTCGGCGGAATCGCCCGTGGGCGGGGCGGCGTCTCGCCGGTTCTCGGTCACGACGCCGAGGTTCGGGAAGTCGGCGGCGCGGGCTCCCCGATGAGATCGATCAACTCGCCGCCGACCGGATCTCTGCCAGGGCCGCACGCATCCGGTATACGGCGGGAATCACCGCTGCCAGCAGCGCGGCCGTGATGAAAAACCCGCTGTTGGGCCATTCGGTGGTCGAGAAAAACCCGACGTAGAGCGACCCGCCGACTATTCCGAAGGAGAACGATGCGGTCAGCAGGGCCATGGCGTTTGAGGTCTGGCCGCGCGGCGAAAGGTCCCCGCCAAGCGCCACCATCGACGTCTGGAACGCGATCTGGGCAAACCAGTTCAGCGAGGAGATCAAAAGAAGGAGGTATATGTTCTCGGCCAGAGGGAAGGTGATGCAGAGCACGACCGACAGGGCAAGGAGAAAGTACAGCACCCCAGTTCGCCCCATCAGGTCGGAAAGCCTTCCGACGACAAGCTGGGCGACACCGCCGGCTATCGACCCGGCAAAGACCAAGGCGCCCACGTATTCGAGCCCGCCGCCAACCTCGTAGAGTCGCGGCCCCGCCATCAGGGTGAAAAGCGCGTAGGCGGCGGCATGGGCCGATCGGACGTAGGTCATGCGCCGGAGATTGGGATCGCGGAATGCGGCCAGAAAACTCCCTCCATGGGCCGCGGCGGAGGTCCCCAGGTTGGGGAGGAATTTCAGCGCCACCACGAATGCCAGGCCGACCATGGAACCGGTGATGGCGGCGAAGCGGGCAAATCCGCCGTCGCCGGTCACAAATCCGAGCACGAGCCCGAAGAGCCCGATGCCGATGACTACGACCAGCGAAGCCGAGCCCGCCACCAGTCCCCGGTGCTTGGCCGGCGCTATTTCGACCACGTAGTTCTGGAACCCGGTCCAATGCATGGCCAGCCCCAGGCCCGCCACCAGTCCGAGCGGTATTCCCAGGGTGAAGTTCTGGGTCAATCCCAAAAAGACCGTGTAAAGCGCCAGGATCCCGATCCCGGCCGAATAGGTGATCTTGGACCCCCAGCGGTTCACGACCCTGAGGGAGAGGGCGCCGCCTATGGTGAACGATCCGGTGTGGACCGCGATCATGATCAGGGCCGCCGACCAGATACCGATGTCAAATTCCTCGGCGGCGAAGCTCGAGAGGAACGACAGCACCGTCATCCAGCTGCCCGTGGCCAGGAACGCCACCAGCAACAGCGGCGCAATTTTCCGGGGCTTGAGTCCGGCGTCCTGACCGGCCGTGGGGTGCTCGGTCATGGCCAAAGGCGGGCGCCGAACCGGTCCGGCAGGTCGGATTGGCGCTCTCTGCCAATCCGGAGTTCCGTTCCCAGAATCGCCGGGCAAGGGAGCGCGGCCGGACCCCAAGCGTGGAATCCGATGCGTATTGAAGCCAAGTCCAGCATCTCCAATGCCGCAAGCGGCTGGATTACGCCGAACGAGAGGCCCCGCACTCGGCGCGTCGGGGTCGCCATCTAGTTTGCGCCCTCACCACGCAGATTTACCGGCAAGAATTGCGGACGCTGGCCGGCCGGCGAAGTAGTTGAGGTGAGAAGATGCAGAGCGTGACCGAGCAATTGCCCTCGCGCAACGAGTGGTCGAAAACGACGAGGAGCGCGGCCGAACGCTCGCTGCTGAAACGCGACATGGCGTTCTCGATCCTGGGGAATTTCAACGCCCCCTGCGTGATGTCGGTGCAATCGGCCGAGGGAATCTGGCTGGTGGATGCGGGCGGGCGGCGGATCGCCGACCTTTACGGGAACAACGCGCACCACATCGGTTACCGCCATCCGGTCCTGGTCGAAGCGCTGCATCGCCAGCTGGATGAGCTCACGCTCGCCGCTAGGGGCTTGACCTCAGAGATCTCCATTGAACTGGGCGAGACCTTGGCCGCGATGTGGGGGAACCCCAGCGCAAAAGTCGGATTCACACCAAGCGGCGGCGATGCGAACGATGCGGCCATCTGTGTCGCAAAAGCCGCAACCGGTCGCTACAAGACGATTTCGTTCTACGATTCGTTCCACGGCCGCAACGCCGGGGCATTGAGCGTCGGCGGCGGTTACAACGACCGCCGGATGCTCGGCCCGGTGATGCCGGGAACCCTGAAAGTACCGCCTCCCTGGCGCCACGGCGGAGAGCATCTCGGTCCGGACGACGAGGCCTATGCGCTTCACTCGCTCAACGCCATGCGAACGGTTTTCGAGTACGAGCGCGACATCGCCGCGGTGGTCGCCGAAACGATCCGAAATTCGCCGCACGTTCCGCCCGACTGGTACTGGGGCGAAGTGCGCGCGCTCTGCGACGAGTACGGCGCCCTGATGGTCATGGACGAAATCGCAACCGGCCTGGGCAAGACCGGGCATCTGTTCAACCACGAGCGCTTCGGATTCCGCCCCGACTTAACCACGGTCGGCAAGGCCCTCGGCGGCTCGGTGATGCCGGTGGCGGGGATGATCGTCAACCCGGATCTGGACTTGCCGACCGAATCCGATCTCGGCTACGTCACCCACGAGAAGAACGCGATGTCGGCCAGGGCGGCGCTGACCACGCTCCAGATCATGCGCGATAACGCGCTTCCCGCCCGCGCCGGATCACTGGGCGAAATCGCGCGCGCCCGGCTCGAAGAAATCGCCGAGCGGCACCCAAGCGTTCGCGAAGTGCGTTCGGCCGGACTCATGCTCGCGCTCGAATTCGGAAACGGCGAAATCGAAGGCCGTCCCGCCAAGGAATTTGCCGAGGCCGTGTTCAGGGCGTGCGTTGAGCGCGGCGTCCTGCCGGTGCTGCCTTATTCGAGTTCGGTGACGTTATCGATGCCACTGGTAATCGAGAAATCCGACCTCTTGGATTCAATCGAAATCACCGAATCCGCCGTTGCTGCCGTCGAGAGTATGTGAAACCCGGGCAGGCACCAATATGTTTTGCTGGAACACCGCGGATGGCGAAAGCGGGCACCGCAGATTGCTTATCGAGGCTGGAAACTAATGTCGCGATACTGGCTGTGCTTGCCGAATTGGCACTGAGCATTACGACTATTTCACGAGCTTTTCCGGGGCAAACAATTGCGGTTTGCCGCCATGTCGGCTGCGCATCGCAACAAACAACTTCGCTGCGGCGATCGTATCGTCCGTCGCCCGATGGGCATTTTTCAATTTGATGCCGTACCGCCGGCACGCATCGCCCAGCCTGTGCGATTTCTTGCCTCGATCAACTCGACGCGAGATCTTCAACGTATCGATGCCTTGCGACGCGGGCAAACTCCTGCCGCATCGCTTGAGTTCTTCTCTCAGGAAGCCAACGTCGAACTTCAAATTGTGAGCCAGCAGGATCTTTTGCTCAATCTTGGCGCTAATCTCGCCCGCTTTTTCTGCAAAAGCGGGGGCGCCCTTGACCCGGTCGTCGCTGATTCCGTGAATCGCGCTGGCGTCTCGCGGAATCGGTCGCCCCGGGTCGAACAACGAATGCCAGGTCCAAATGACCTCGCCTTCGCTTGAAACTCCCGCAAGCGCCAACTCAACAACTCGATCGGTCTTGGCGCTTAACCCGGTGGTTTCAACGTCAATTGCAACTACCTCGGCAAGATCAAGCCCGGGCCCTTGCGGTTCGGCCGCCACCTCGAGCAATTCGCGCTTTCCAAAGATTGCCCAGACGAACGCTACAACCCAGCCGATGGCAGTCCAGCCAAGAAAAACATTGACCAGCACGATGGCCCGTTTGCTTTTCTTGGACCGGAAGAACGCAAGCATGGACGGCAGGAGGTAGGCTACGGCCAACACGATGAAGCCGAGCAAGCCACTGAGTACGCCCGCAGAATCCCCGTCAGACAAATGAAACTCCTAGGGAGCTGGCCCCCAATTGCGCTCCTATTTCGTGCGAATGATGACTAATTGGCACTGAATAAGCACGCCATTCGCTCTTATCCGGCATCAATTGACTCCAATCGCAGAAATTCAACCGGGTGAAGCCCCGAGATCGTAACCCGATTACGTTCTGTCCAATAGTGTCAATTCACGCTCTTCTTCGATCAACCGGTCCAGGTTCCAGCAACTGCCGTTCAACGCCTTCTGGCTCGCCCAGATTCGGTTGCCGGGGTCGCATATCGGATCCCGGGGGCGCCAAGGTTCGGCCCGCGTCAACCGGTCAAACGTAGTCGGCGCCGGTCAGACTTGCCAGCACGGACTGCTGCCATTGCCTGAGCTCTTCACCCAGCCGCCGAGTCTCCACCGGATGAGCGGCAACAAGGTCCTGGCTTTCGGCGGCATCTGACCGGAGATCGAATAGCTCGCGCCCGAAGCCGGGCTCTCCGTCCACTACGAGCTTGTATCGCCCGTCCAGGATCGCCCGCGGGCCCTCGAAATCTGATTCGACGATCTCCGGGTGGTGGTAGTTCTCGAAGTCGCGGGTGAATTTCCCGTCCATCAACTTGGCAAGCGGGCAGGTGCCGGCTTGAAGGTCGGGGTCGATATAGGGTTCGGCATCGTCCGGAATCTCGCCGCCAAAACTCCAGAAGCAGATCGGATCCGGCCGCTCGTCCATCCCGCCCTCCATGGCCGGCACCAGGCTTATCCCGTCCAGGGGCCGTTCGGGCAGTGGCTCCCCCGCCAGCTCGCACAATGTCGGCAGGATGTCGCTGGTGACCGAATTCATTGCCACGCGCTGCGGTTCAGGAAACCGTCCCGGCCACTCGATTACCGCGGGCACCCGTATGCCGCCCTCGTAGACGAGTCCCTTGTAGCCGCGCATCGGCGAGGCGTATCGACTTTCCCGCGGCGCACCGTTGTCACCGCAGTACCAGACCAACGTCTCTTCCCTGACCTTTTCGCTTGCGAGGTGCCGGCGCAAATCCCCGATCGCCCTGTCCATGGCTGTAATTTCGGCGTAACGGGGCTGCAGTACCCTGTCTAGGCGAACCTGGACTTGGTGTCCTGTTTCCAGCGAGGTGATCTGGGCGGTCTCCTCCTGCAGGCTCTCCGGCAGATCAGCGTAGGTTGCCATGTCTCCTGCAAGCGCGCTGTAGGGCTCGTGCGGGGATCCGAACCAGGCCACCACGAAGAACGGGCGCCCGTCTGCCCGCGCTTTCGAGATGAAGCGGTTGGCCGCGTCGACGACGATCTTGGAGCTTTCGCCTTCGTATTTCTCGGGCGGACCGCCGTTGTGCGAAAGGACGGGGTCCATGTCGAAGAAGTTGTCGTGCGAGAGGTATTCCTCGAACCCCATGGCCCGCGGATTGGTGGGCGAGTCGGCCTTGACCGGTCCCAGGTGCCATTTGCCGAAGTGGCCGCAGGCGTAGCCCGCCTTCGACAGGATCTGGGCGATCGTGATCTCCTCCGGCCGGATCGACCAGCCCGGGTCGAACGTTCCGCAGCGGTTCGGATGCCGGCCGGTCATAACGCTCGCGCGGGTCGGGGAGCAGAGCGGCGCGCCGGAATAGAAGCTGTCCAGGCACAGCCCCTCGGCGGCCATTTCGTCCAGGACCGGAGTCTTGACGATCGGATGCCCGTTGTAGCCGGTTTCATGCCAGCCGTGGTCGTCGCTCATCAGGAAAACGATGTTGGGCAGGGATCCCGGGGTTTCCTGCGGTGAAGATGACGCGGTGTCTGACGATGAGTTCACGGGGGCGGGTCTTCCAAAGCTGTGGGCTGGGGCATTGCCGCAAGTCCCGGCCGGGAACGGCGGCCGCGAAATTCTTACAGCCAGGCGGCCCGACTAGCGGGCCGAGCGCGAATCATGTCGCGGCACACTCTTCTGATCGCATCCTGAAACCTTGCAAGAATGGGTGCCCCGAAGGGACTTTCACTGGCGGCGGCACCCCTGAATTGCAGACAAAGATTCCGGACTCGATGCTGGCGCCGCCGTCCGCCTACGGGCAACTGGCGGACTCGGCCTGAAGCGTGTATCGCTCCCTGGCCGTAATCCTTGCGGCGGTGCTCGGGATCGGCGCCGCGGCGCCGACCGCAGAGCCGGCGATCTTTGCGGCGAACCCTGCCGCCTCGGATTCGGCGATTGTGGCGCCGCAGGCTTCCCCCGAATCGGACCGGGCGGCCCTGTCCGAGTTTTTCGAAGCCAGCGGCGGTCCGGGGTGGCTCCATGCCGAGAACTGGAACAGTCCCGCTCCCTTGGATCAGTGGTACGGAATTTCAACCAACGACTCGGGACGGGTCGCCGCGATCAACCTGGCCGACAACCGCCTGCGGGGGGAAATCTCGCCCGCGCTGGGCCGGCTGCAGGGCCTTGAAGCCCTCGACCTCAGCGGCAACCGGCTTGGCGGCGCGGTCCCCGTCGAGTTCGGCCGGCTCCCGGCGATAAAAGCGGTAAGTCTGGCCAACAACCGGTTCAGCGGCTCCATCCCGGCATCCCTGGGCGCGGCCCTGACACTGGAGAGCCTCGACCTGTCCGGCAATCGGCTGGTCGCCGGCATCCCGGAGCAGTTCTACGGTCTGGGTTCCCTGCGTCATCTGGACCTGAGCCGGAACCGGTTGATCGACCGCGTCCGCGCGGAACTGGCCAACCTCGCGGACCTGGAGTACCTGGACCTGAGCCGAAACGGGTTCGAGGGACCGATCCCGGCCGAACTGGGCAATTTGACCCGGCTGATCGAGATCGACCTTTCCGGCAACCAGCTTTCAGGCCCCATTCCGGCCTCGCTCGGTGGACTTCAGAGCCTCAGACGCCTCCACCTGGCCGAAAACTCGTTGACCGGCCCGA
Source organism: Chloroflexota bacterium (assembly GCA_963664795.2). GTDB lineage: Bacteria > Chloroflexota > UBA11872 > UBA11872 > VXNJ01 > VXNJ01. Next base: position 161,431 of record CAXXYJ010000066.1, read on the forward strand.
TCCCGGCCGAAATCTTCGGCATCCCGGAATTGGCCGAAGTGGATCTCTCCGGGAACCGGTTCAACGGCCGCCTCCGAATCCTTGCCGGCGGACCGGCGGAAAGCCTGACGCGGCTGGACCTTTCGGGAAACAACGTTTCCGGTCCGGTGCCGGGAGCAATCGCCCGATTCGCCGGGCTGGAGCATCTGGACCTGTCCGCAAACGCGTTCAGCGGCCCGGTTCCGTCGACCCTGACCGCCATGACCGGACTGCGGATCCTTCGGATCGGCGGCAACCGGTTCTCCGGCTCGCTCCCGCGGTGGCTCGGCCGGATGGAGACCTTGACCGAGCTCTCGGTCGGCGGCAACCGGCTGACCGGCCAGGTCACGGATCTCTCCACGCTCTCGAACCTGACGCATCTGGATCTGGGCGGGAATCTGCTCTCCGGGCCGGTCCCGGCCTGGCCGGCCGAACTTCCCTTCCTCGAAGTGCTCGACCTGAGCTCGAATTCGCTTTCCGGTCCGCCGCCGAAAGACCTGGCGGGTCTGCGCCGGATCGTCCGCCTGGCCCTTGGCGGGAACCCGCTGACCGGCGCGATCCCCGGCTGGATCGGGGAACTCGAATCCCTCCAGGACCTGGACCTATCGGATGCGAACCTGACCGCCCCGATTCCGGTCAGCATGCAGGCGCTTGCGAACCTGCGCTGGGTCGATCTGGGCGACAACCAGCTGAGCGGACCGGTCCCGCCGTGGTTCGGAGGTTTCTCCGGGCTGGAGTACCTGCGCCTGAGCGGCAACTCGCTCTCGGGTCCCATTCCGCCGAATCTGTTCGCGGCCGCCGGCCTGCAGGTACTCGAGCTCGACGACAACCGCCTCAGCGGAGCGATCCCCGACCAATTCGACCGCCTGCCGGCCCTGGCCAGCCTGCGTCTCAGCGACAACCATCTGAGCGGTGTGATCCCTGATTCGCTGGGCCGGTCCCTGAAGCTGAGTTCGCTGCACCTGGACGGAAACCGCCTGAGCGGTCGCATACCGACCTGGCTGCCGGGGCTGGCTGGACTTTCCGATCTGCGGCTCGGCCGCAACCGGCTCGAGGGCCGGATCCCGGCCGACATCGGCCGCCTGCAGTCCCTGCTCGAGCTCGGGATCGAACGCAATCTCATCACCGGGCCGGTCCCCGAGTCGATCGGTTCGATTCCCGGGCTGCTCAGCCTCGACCTGTCCGGCAACCTGCTCCAAGGCCAGATCCCGGCGTCGCTGGCATTGCTGTCCGAACTCGAACATCTGGACTTTGGCAACAACCGCCTTGAAGGGCCCATTCCCGCGACCCTGGGAAATCTTGCCCGCATGCGGTGGCTGAACCTTTCCCACAACCGGCTTGAGGGACCGATCCCGGAAGAGCTCGCCCGGCTCTCGCGATTGCGCGAACTTTACCTGGAGGGGAACGGCTTCGAGGGCTGCGCGCCGACCGAAATACGCGGCCTGCGCTCAACCATCAACCTGTTCGAATTCGGCGGCAGGCCGTTTTGCGATCTGGCCCTGAGCCTGGTCAGCGTCTCCCCCGGGGCGATCCGGCCCGAATTCGACTCGGCCCGCCACGACTACGTCGTCGACATCCCGGGTCCTGAGAGCGCGCAATACGTTTCGCTAAGGCTCTTTGCATTCGAGGAGCTGCAGGCGGTTGCATTCCTCGGTTCGGACGGAGGGATCCTCGGCGACGCCGACGCCGCAGCCGACGGTTTCCAGCTGGACGTCTCCGAACTGACCGCCGATGATGGTCCCGCGGTCATGACCGTGCAGGTGATCTCGGGAGAGCTCACGTACAGCTACGGACTGCGGTTCTCGCCTTCCCGGCCCGACCCGGCCGGGCTGCATGCAGTCCTGGTCGACGGCCGCCCGACATTCGCGAGCGCCTTAAATGGCCAGTTCTTGCGCCGGGTCGGCTTTGACGAGCGGCGGGTCCTAATCGAGCCGCTGGCGCTTGATCCCGCGGCGGCGGTGACCATCTCGCCGCCCGACGTCGACCTGGATGAAGGCAACGGCCACCAGATCGACCTGGAGGCCGGCCGGAACCGCGTCCTGATCGAGGTGGAATCGGCCGACGGGGAGCAGAGCCGCGGGTTCGAGCTCGTCCTCGAACGCCTGGCCCCGGACCGCGAGATCCTGGTCCGGATCTTTGAGGCCACCGGCGGCCCCGCCTGGACCCGGAGCGAGGGCTGGCTATCGGAGGCCCCGCTCGAGGACTGGCACGGCGTCACCACCGACAACGCCGGCCGCGTGGTCGAATTCGAACTGGGCGAGAACGGATTGACCGGCCAGCTGCCGGCCGCGTTCGCAGATCTTGCCCGCCTGCGGCACCTGGACCTTAGAAAGAACGGATTGACCGGCCAGATTCCCCCCGAATTCGGCCACCTCGGCGAACTGGTGATCCTGGACCTTAGCGGCAACCGGCTCACCGGGCCGCTGCCGGACCGGTTGGTGGCCCAATTGCCCGAGCTCCTGCTGCTCACGCTCGATGAGAACGAGCTCTCCGGGCCGCTGCCGGACGCATTTGCCAACGCGGCCGAGATGATCGGACTGGGACTGGCCGGTAACCGGTTCACCGGACCAGTCCCCGATTCGCTCGGGGGCTTTCCGGTCCTGGGGACGCTGCGCCTGGCCGGCAACCAGATCGAGGGGTGCCTGCCGGCGACGCTTCGCAACGATTTCCTGCAGTACCACGACTTCGCCCGGCTCGGGCTCTCGTTCTGCGACGTCGGAATCAAGGCGCTGTCGCCGAACGTCGGCAGGTTGCTGCCCGCTTTCTCGCCCGGGAGCACCCGCTACCGGCTCCGCCTGGGAGAAGGCGAGGAATCGGGGCAGCTGTCGCTCGCGCCGGAGCTGTTCGACGCCGGCTCCGAAGTCGAATACCTGGGCCCCGATCTCGCGCCGCTGGTGGACGCCGATCCCGGAACCGAGGGGTTCCAGCTAAACCTGTCGCGGCTGCCGCCGGACGGGAGCCCCTACGAATTGAGCGTGCGGGTTTCAAGCCCCCTGTCCGAGCAGCTGTACGTCATCGCGATCGAACCCGGCCGACCGGGCGACGTGGAACTGGAAACGATCGGCATCGCCGGGCTGTTTTCCAGCTATTCCATCGGGTCCAGTTACCTGCGCCGCCTGGTCAATTACCGGTCCGAGCGCATCACCATCGAGCCCCGCACCACCGACCCGGCGGCCGTTTACGAGTTCCTCTCGCCGCCGGACGGTCCGGGCGGGCCGCTCCCGCTGCCGGACGCCGACGGCGATACGGGCAACGGCTTCCAGTTCGATCCGTTGCCGGGCCCGAACGTCCTGCTGCTGCGGGTGCGGTCGGCCGATTCGAGCAACGCCCGCATCTACACGCTGGTGATCGTGCGCACGCCGGGCAAGCCCTCGCCGCCCGCGATCACCGCAATCGGGCGAGGTCCCGGCGGCCTGGAGATCGCCTGGAGTCCGCCACGGGATCTCGGCGGCAGCCAGATTTCGGGGTACGACATCCGCTACATCTACGCCGACACCCCGGAGAAGTCCGACCGGTTCTGGACGGTGATCGAACGCGTCGATCCGGCCGCCGGACTCAAGCTGGCGCTCACCTCCCTTGAGGACTACCTGGCTTACGACTTCCAGGTCCGGGCCCGAAACCGCGCCGGAGCCGGTCCGTGGTCCGCCTCGGCGGTGGTGGCCGCGGCCATATGAGCGCGCCCTGCGCTCGCGTCCGGCCGGTCGAGCCCGGCAAGGGACTATCTCCCGCGGCGAGACCGTCGTTCGGCCCGGGCGTAGATGGACTGATATCGGGCGCCCTCAACGCTCCAGAAGCGACAACCGCTGAATCAGCTTGCGCGGACCCGGTTCAAATCCAGTGGCGGCGGCGGTCGAACTGATATCCCGGAACAGAAATCCGGCGCCGGGTCTCGCCCGCGAACAGACCGGCGAATGAGACGCCGACTCCGGCCTCGTACGCCGCGGCGACCGCCTCCGGGAAGCCGTCGCCCGCGACCGATACCGGCGAGACGGCCGCATCGGGCGGTCGCCGCCGGGACGAATTGACCGAATTCGGGCCAACCTCGGCCACCACGTCGATGTCCAACTTCGCGAGGGCTTCGACCCAATCCCCGGAACGATCGGAACCGTTCGCCGACTGTCGGCGCCAGTACGCCGCATCGAGTATTTCGTCGGACGCCACCACCCGGCCGGACACGTCGCTTAACAGCGTGAGAGACGGGGGTCGCAACTCGGTTCCGGCCAGCGCCGATTCCGGATCGTCCCGGTTCGCGGCCAGACGCAAGCCGTCGGCAAGCCCGAACACTCCGGCGGCCTGCGCCGCCGCAAGCGCCCCAATTCCGTATCCGAACGTTGCGCTCGGCCGCACCCCGACGCTCGCCCAAAGCGCGGTCAGGGCGCAATTGAGCGCGTACGTCGCCGGTCCGCGCCAATGCGGGTCGCCAAGCACCTGCGCCGGCCCGGGCCGGCGCAACATCGCGTCAAGGAGCGATGTTCCCCGGATCGTTCCCAGTTCCCCGTCGAGGTAATCGAGAACCGCCCGCACCACCGGTTCGCTCTCGTACAGCGACGGGTCGAAGCCGTCGATCCCGTCGCTCCGGCCCGGGTACGCCAACGCGACCCCGCCCGAGGACGCCTCCACCGGCCCGGCGCCCACCCCGGCGACCGCCGACAGTCCCTCGCGCAGCGACCGGCCGTCGGCGAACACCACCGCTGCGCGGTGGTCAAAGTGCGACCTGCCCACTCCGGCGGTCCAGGCCAGGTCGGAGAGCACCGGATCGGACCCCTCAGCGTCCGAATCCGGTCCCAGGCCCCGTTCGTCGAGCCAGGCCAGATAGCGCTCCGCCAGCTTCCGCAGCGACCGCTCCGATTTGGCCGAGAGCGGCAGAACCCGCGTCGTTCGCGCGGGAGCTTCATCGGCCGGCGCGGTCCCGGAGACCGCTTCCGGCAGCGGGGTCGGGACCGGCCGGGGCGCGCCGCCGGAGCGGGGCGTGACGCCGTCCGGGCCGTCGTAACCCTCCACGACGACATGGGCGTTGGTCCCGGATATCCCGAACGCGCTCACGCCGGCCAGCGGCGGCCGGTCCGGCAGGCACGGCCATTCCGTCGCCTCCGCCACCACCCTGACCGGCAGCTGGTCCCAGGCCAGATGGGGGTTCGGTTCGCGGAAATGCAGGTGCTTCGGGATCACTCCGTGGCGCATGGCAAGGGCCACCTTCATGAGTCCGGCGACGCCCGCCGCCGACTCCAGGTGGCCGATGTTGGTCTTGACCGAACCGATCAGCAGCGGGCGGTCCGCGTCGCGCCCCCGGCCGTAAACCGCCGCCGCCGCCTGAACCTCGATCGGATCGCCCAGCACCGATCCGGCCCCGTGCGCCTCAAGATAGTCCACGTCCGCCGGCGCCACCCCGGCCTGCGCCAGCGCCGCCGCGATCACCCGCTCCTGCGCCGGGCCGTTCGGCACGGTCGGGCCCGCGCTGGCCCCGTTCTGGTTCACCGCCGTCCCGCGAATCACGGCCCATATCGGATCGCCGTCGGCCTCGGCCTCGCCAAGGCGCTTGAGGACAAGCATTCCGCAGCCCTCGCTCCTGACGAATCCGTCCGCCGAAGCGTCAAACGTACTGCAGCGTCCGCTGGGCGAAAGCATTCCCAGGGCCGCCATCTCGCCGATCAGTCCGGCCGAGAAGACTGCGTTGACGCCGCCGACCAGGGCCAGGTCCACCTCTCCCTGGCGCAGGCCCGAGACTGCCTGCTGCACCGTGACCAGCGAGGCCGCGCAGTTGAGCAGCACCGGCATCGCCGGGCCGTTGAGCCCGAGCGCGTAGGCGACCCCACCGACCGCCGTGCTGCTGGCGGTGCCCAGGTAGTTGAGGGTCCCGCCGCTGGACGCCAGCATGAGGTCGCGGTACTCGCTGGCCGCGACTCCGGCGTAAACGCCGGTCCGGCTGCCCCTCAGCCCTTCGGGGTCGATACCGGCGTCCTCGAGCGCCCGCCAGCTGGTTTCCAGGAGCAGCCGCTGCTGCGGATCCATCGTGCGCGCACCGATCGGCGTGATGCCGAAGAAGCGCGCGTCGAAGCGGTCGATCCTGTCCACGAAGCCGCCGTGCACCGCGGCGTTTTCACCGCCGGCGGGGTCGCCCGCGACACCGCTCCAGGGGCCGCCGTCGCCGCGCGCGCTGCTGACCGCGTCGTAGCCGGCCTCCAGCCGGCTCCAGAACGATTCAACGTCCGGAGCGCCCGGGAAGCGGCAGGCCATGCCGACGATGGCGATGCCTTCCTCGGCCAGCTGCGGCGATGGCGGCGGACTCGCTGCGGGCTCTTCCGGAGCGGGCGGAGCCAGGTCGGAGCCGGCGAGCTCGACCGCCAGGTGATCGGCCAGGTCGGCGATCGTCGGGTAGTCGAACACGAGCGTGTTCGGCGCCGTATAGATTTCCGAGAACGTCCGGTTGAGCCGGTTGCGCAGCTCGACCGCCATCAGCGAGTCCATCCCCAGATCGAAGAATCCGACTTCCGACGCCGGAGTCGCCGGCAACCTAAGGACCGCCTGCACTTCCTGCTGCAGGAACGAAACCAGCAGCGCTTCGCGCCCCGCCGCCGGGGTTGCGGCGAGCACCGCCAGCAGGTCCTCCGACGAGGACGCGTCCTCGTCTTCGGCGGCGACGGCCAGAAGGTCCTCGTACAGGGGCGGACGGCCTCCGACGAACTCCCCGAAAACCGGCCAGTCCACCGCCGCGACCACCGCGTTGGAAGAGTCCTGCCAGAGCAGTCGCTCGAACGCCTTGAATCCGTTCTCCGGGGTGAACCAGCCGGTGCCGGATGCCTCGCGGCGGCCGGCGATTCGCTCCCGCTGCTCTTCGGCCTCGCCCAGCTCCGACCATGCGCCCCAGGCGATCGCCTGTCCGGGCAGCCCGAGCGCCCGGCGGTGGGCGGCGAGCTGGTCGAGGAAGGCGTTCGCGGCCGCATGGTTTGCCTGGCCGGGATTGCCCAGGATGCCGGCCACGCTCGAGAACAGCACGAACAGGTCCAGATCGCGGTTCGCGGTCGCCCGGTGCAGGTGCCAGGCGCCGAGCAGCTTGGGCCACAGCACGGTCTCGAAGGTCTGCCAGGTCTGGTTCGCAACGGCGGCGTCCGAGAGCACCCCGACGCTGTGGATCACTCCGCTCAGCGGCGGCAGGCTGGCATCGATTCGCGCCATCATGGCGTCGAACGCGGTCGGTTCGGTCACGTCCGCGAGCTCGACCTCGATCCTGAATCCCCGCGCCCGCAGGGCCCTGATTGCGTCCTCGGCGGCCGCGTCCGGCGCCCTGCGGCCGTTGAGCACGACCACGCCGGCGCCGTGCTCGGCCAGCCACTCGGCCAGCGCGCAGCCGATGCCGCCAAGACCGCCGGTCACCAGGTAGGTCCCGTCCCGCCGCAGCCGTCCCTCCCGGACCGGCGGGGTGGTGAGCACGATCTTGCCGACGTGCCGGGCGGCGCGCATGTAGGCCATGGCCGCGCTCGTCTCGGAGAACGGCCACCTGACGTGCATGAGCGGGGAGAGTTCGCCCGCCGCGGTCCGCTCCAGCACTTGCCGCAGGGCCGCTCCGGGCGTTTCCGGGTCCTGCAGCTTCAGGTTGTAGAGGTCGAGAATCGAATAATCGACGTCCGGCCGCTGCGCCGACATCTCTTCCTCGCTCAGGATGTCCCGGCGCGCCAGCTCCACGAACCGGCCGCCCCTGGCGAGACAGGCAAGACTCGCGTCGATGAAGCCTTCCCCGGTCAGGCTGTTGAGAACCACGTCGACGCCGTCACCGCCGGTGGCGTCGAGGATTTCCCGGCCGAACGCGGTCGTGCGGCTGTCGTAAACGTTCGCCACGCCGATCGATCGAAGCAGGGCCTGCTTGGGCGCGCTCGCCGTGGCGTGCACCTCCGCGCCCGCCGCCTGGGCCAGCTGGATCGCGGCCAGCCCCACCCCGCCCGCGCCGGCGTGAATCAGCACCCGATCGCCCGCCTCCAAGCGGGCCAGCTCGAAGGACAGCACGGATGTGACGAACACCGACGGGATCGTGGCGAGCGCCGATGCCGAGAAGCCGGCCGGGGCGGGCGCAACCAGCTCCTCGCGAGTGACCACGACCGGCCCGAACGAGCCGAACGCAAAGCCCACCACGCGATCGCCCACCGAGAAGCCGGTTACCGCGGCGCCGGTCTCGATGACCCGGCCGCACAGCTCTTCGCCGAGCAGCCCCTCCTCGACCAGGCCCATCGCCCGGAACACGTCCAGGAAATTGAGCCCGCAGGCCTCGACCTGCACCCGCAGTTCCCTCGGTTCCAGGGCGCGCGCCGCCTGCGGCTGCACCTGGAGCGCCTCGACCGCCCCGCTCTGGTCGGGCGCCAGGACCCAGTCCGCGTCTTCCGGCAACTCGAGGCGATCGGCGCCCGCGCCCATCCGGACCAGCCGCGCCGACTGGCGGCGACCCTGCCGGTAGGCGATGTGATTCTCCGAGTCGGGGAACAGCAGTTCCTCCGCCAGGAGGGCGTTTTGCGGACCGGCCGCCGTCGGGATCGAGGTCGAGCATTCGCGGCTGCAGCTGGGGCGCCTCGCGCAAAAGGACCTTGCCCAGCCCCCAGAGCGGCGCGCCGGCCAGTTGCCCGATGCGCTCGCGTCCCAACACCTGGGCGCCGCGGGTGATGAGCCACACGCCCTTCTCGGGCACCGAGTCCGCATCGGCGATCCCCTGGGCTAGGGCGAGCGCGCTGGCCGCCGCCCGCTCGGCGTCCGCCGCCATTTGCGCGGTCGTGGAGGCCGGCCCGTGGCCGTCCTGCGCGGTCAGGTGGACGACGCCGGCCAGCGGCGCGTCCGGGGGCAGGTTTTCAAAGAGCGAGCGCCAGGACTCGCGCCGGTCCGGTTCGACCTCGGCCACGGAAATCCCGGCGGCGTTTTCGGCCGGCGGCGACCCGCCAGCCAGCACGACCCTCTGGTTACGCGCGGCCAGATCCAGCGCCAGCTGCTCGGCGACCCCTGCCCGGTCGGCGGCCAGGACCCAGACGCCCTCCGGCAAGGCGAAATCGGACGGGCCTTGCGCGACGATCACGCCGCGATCGGGCAGTTCCGATTCCGCCGGGTCCACGCCGAGGACCCTGGCCTCGGTAAAGCCGGTTTCGATCAGCGCCCGGCACCAGACATCGGGTCCGGCCAGGGCGTGATTGGGGCGATACCCGTCGGCGAAGCGCCACCATCCGTCGAGCTGCCCGAATATCAGGTCCATCCAGCCCCGGCCGCGCTGGTTCTCCAGCGCCACCAGCAGTCCCGACGGGGCCAGCAGCGCCCGGCAGTTGGCGAGCGTTTCGTCCAGGAAGCGCGTGGCATGCAGCACGTTGGCCGCAATGACCAGGTCGTATCCGCGTGGCACGAAGCCCTGGCCGATCGGGTCTTTCTCGATGTCGAGCACCCGGTAGTCGATCGCTGGGCCCTGGTGGCTGAAGTTCGCCTCCGCATCGGCGAAGAAACCGGCCGAGATGTCGGTATAGGTGTACTCGAACCGTCCGTCCGCAAGCTCGGGCAGGATGCATTCGGTTGCCGAGCCGATTCCGGCGCCCACCTCCAGCACGCGCAGCGGCCGGCCATCCGGCAACTGGTCAACGAGCGCTCCGACCACCTCGCCCAGCATCCGGTTCGCCGCCCGCCATACCGGCGCCCGGCGATACAGGTCGCCCGCCTGGGGTTCGGCCTCCCCAAACAGCAGCGACAACGGATCCTCGCGGCCGCAGAGCACCTCGGGCAGGGCGCCGGCGCAGCGCCGGAAAAGCCCGACCTCGTTGGTCGCATGCGGAAAGCGCTTGGTCAGTTCGGCCAGGAACGCCTCCGAATCGCCCGGGATTCGGGCCGGCAGCGGCTGGTCGGCCCCGACGGCCACGACGAATCCGTCTTCGCCCGGCCCGAGCACCCCGGCGTCGACGAGCATGTCGAGCATGCGGCGCAGGAGATGGCCGTGCTCGGGCAGGATCGCAAGCCTTTCGCCCAGCCCCTCGGGGTCCACGACCGCCCCCCGCTCGCGCCGCCATCCCAGCGATTCCAGGGTCGCGAGCGCGTAGCTCCACGAGACCCGCTCCATCTCCGACTGCAGGTCGGACTCGTCGGCGACCTCGACCCCTTCCTCGTTCAGATAGCGGGAGAACGGACTCGATCGCGAAGCCGCCCCGGACGGGCTGGGCAGGAAGTCCGCCGCCAGCATCCCGGCCGGCGGCGCGCAGTCGCCCCACTTGACTTCGTAGAGCAGATCGTCAATGCCCTCCGCGGCAGCTAGCAGGGCGCCCCGGGTCGCGCGCTTTACCGTGTAGCCCCGCACGGATCCGATCGGGGCCCCATCGCGTCCGTAGATCGAGATGTCGGCGCTGATCACCTCGGGCGGCCCGGCCCCGGCGCGCTCTTTCTCTTCCCGCATGCGCACGTGGCAGACCAGCCGATCCGGCAGCCGCCCCGGCAGCTCGAGCCGCTCCCAGCCGAAGGGCAGGTAGGTGAGCTCGCCATCGGAACCCTCCGTCTCGCGGGCCGCCGCCATCGCCTGGAAGCATGCATCGAGCAGGAGCGGGTGGATCTCGATTCCGCCGCCGACGGATTCCGGCAGGACCACGTCGGCCAGCGCCTCGCCCGGTCCCGACCAGAGCGCCTCCAGGGTCCGGAAGGAGGGGCCGAGTTCGATCCCTACGTCGGCTTTGCCGCGGTAGTAGGCCGCAAGCTCCACCGGCGCCAGTCGGGACTTCGGCGGCGCCGCTTCCGGCAGCAAGCCGGCCGGCGCGGGGCCCGGACCGGCAGCGGTTGAGATTCGGCCCTCGGCATGCAGGGTCCAGCCTTCGTCGTCATCCGACCGGCTCAGGATACGGGCGCGGCGCGACCCGTCCTCGCCGGAGTCATCCAGCAGCAGCTGCAGCCGACGGCCTTCGTCATCGCCGGCGTCCCCCTCATCGGTGGCCGGGAAGACGAGCGCGGTCTGCATCTGGAAGTCATCGACGACCGCAGTACCGGCGCCGTCGGCGGCGCAGGCCGACGCCGCCATCGCCCCGAACAGCGCGCCCGGCGCCACCACCCGGCCGAACACGCGGTGGTCGTCGAGCCAGGACGGGTCCGACGGGAAAAGCTCGCTGTCGAAACTCACCTCCCCGCTGGCGGATTCGTGGCGCACGCCCAGCAGCGGGTGTCCGGTCCCCGGCCGGCGCCGCCTGGGCGCCTCGACCCAGTAGCGTTCGCGCTGGAACGGGTAGACCGGCAGCCGGATCCGGCGCCGCCGTTCGGCGGCGAAGAGACCCTCGAATCGCAGCGGCAGTCCGGATTCGTAGAGGCCGGCCACGGCCTCCAGGAACCCGCCACCGGATCCGGGCGCCGGCGGCGCTTCGCCGGTCGCCGGGCGCACCAGGCTCGACACCACCGCCGGTTCGGCGGCCGCGGCCGGCCAGGCCAGGGTGGTCATCGGGCCGAGAACCGCGTGCGGGCCAAGCTCCACGACCGCGTCCACGCCCATCTCCGCCAGCGTCTCCAGGCACGCGCGGTAAGCCACCGGGGAGCGCATCTGCCGGCACCAGTAGGCCGCATCCAGGTCCTCGTCGGACCCGACGGTTCGTCCGTTCAGGTTGCTGACGAAGGGAATCGACGGGGGCGCAAACTCAAGCCGGCCGAGAGCCGCCTCCAGTTCGCCCAAGGCGGGTTCGATCATGGCGCTGTGATAGGCGGGGCTCCTCCGCAGCCGTGCGACCCGAACGTTCTGCGCCTCAAAGTCCTCGAGGGCGGCGGCGATATCCGCCGCCGGGCCGCTGATCACTTGATTGGCGCCGTTGTCGGCCGCGATGCAGAGGCCGATCCCTTCCGATGCCGCGTTGTGCTCCGCCAGCGCTTCGGCGACGCGCTCGGCCGGCGCGAACACCGCCGCCATCGCGCCTTCCCCGGGCAGGGCTCCCACTATCGATCCGCGCGCCGCCGCCAGGCGCAGGCCGTCTTCCAGGCTGAACACTCCCGCTGCGTGCGCCGCGGCGATCTCGCCCAGGCTGTGTCCGACCACCACGTCCGGACGAACGCCCAGGCTCGCCCACAGCGCCGCGAGGGCGCATTCGAGGGCGTAGATCGCCGGCTGCTTCCATTGCGGATCGTCCAGCTCCCCCGCGGCCCCGGGGCGGCCGAACATCACGTCCAGGAGCGAATTGCCGCGCTCGGCCCGCAGCACTTCGTCGCAGCGGTCGAGCACCGCCCTCATCACCGGTTCGCTGGCATACAGCGCCGCGCCCATGCCCGGCCACTGACTGGCCTGCCCGGTGTAGGCAAAAGCCACCTTGGCGGCGTTGCGCGGCGCCGGTGACGCATCGGTTTCGGCCAGCGCGCGCAGTCCCGCGCGCAACGATGCCGGGTCCTGGAACAGAACGCCCGCGCGGTGATTGAAATGGCTTCGGCCGGTGCCGGTCGAGAAGGCCATGTCGGCCAGCGGCGGACCAACCCCTGAACCTTCGGCCTCCAGTGCCGCCTCCCGATCGTCGAGCCATTCCAGGTAACGCTGGGCCAGCTGGCCCAGGGCCGCGCCGGTCTTGGCCGAAAGCGGCAGCAGCCGCGTGGCGCGCGGGGAGAGCGCCGCGTCCGATCGCGGCGGCGATCCCGCCCCTTCCGGCAGCGGAGCCGCAACCGGGACCCGGGCGCCTACGGTCCAGGGCTCACCGGCGCCGCCCGGCGCCGCCTCGCCCGGGGCGGGGTATCCCTCCAGCACGACGTGGGCGTTGGTGCCCGACCAGCCGAACCCGCTCACGCCCGCCAGCGGCGGGCGGTCCGGGCGCAGGGGCCATTGCGTCGGGGCGGACGTGACCTGCAGCGGCAGGCGCTGCCAGTCCATCACCGGATTCGGATCGCGGAAGTGCAGGTGCTTCGGGATCACGCCTCGGTTCATCGCCAGCACGGTCTTGATCAACCCGGCCGCCCCGGCCGCCGATTCCAGGTGGCCGATGTTCGTCTTGACCGATCCGATCAGCAGCGGATTGGAGGCGTCGCGTCCGGGCCCGTAGGCGGCGGCCACGGCGTCGATCTCGATCGGGTCGCCAACCTCGGTGCCGGTCCCGTGCGCTTCCAGGTAGTCGATGTCCGCGGGTTCGACCCCGGCCCGTTCGAGCGCCGCCGCGATCACCCGCTCCTGCGCCGTCCGGCTGGGGACCGTCAGGCCCTGGCTCGCGCCATCCTGGTTCAGCGCGGTTCCGCGGATTACGCCCCAGATGCGGTCTCCGTCGGCCTCGGCGTCGGCCAGGCGCTTGAGCACCAGGATTCCGCAGCCCTCGCCCCGGACGTAGCCGTTGGCGGAGGCATCGAATGTCTTGCACTGGCCATCCGGTGCGAGCATCCCTGCGTTGGCGCGGAATTCGAGCAGGCGGCCGGAGAGGATGACGTTCACTCCCCCGGCCAGCGCCAGGTCCACGTCGCCGCGCTGCAGCCCGGTGACCGCCTGGTGGGCCGCGACCAGCGAAGAAGAGCAGGCGGTGTCCACCGCCATCGCCGGACCGCCGAGGCCCAGCGCGTAGGAGACCCGGCCGATCGCCGTGTTCAGGGACGTGCCGGTGACCGCGTACAGGCTGGCGGCGGCTTCGGCCGGCCCCGAGTCCGCGTTGGCGTCCAGGATCAGACCGCGATAGTCGTTGTTGCTGATGCCGGCGTAAACGCCGGTCAGGCTGCCTTTCAGCCGCTCGGGGTCGATGCCGGCGTCTTCAAGCGCCCGCCAGCTCGTCTCAAGGATCAGCCGCTGCTGGGGGTCCAGCAGCTGTGCTTCCACGGGCGAGATGCGGAAGAAGGCGGCATCGAACTGTTCAAGGTCGTCAAGATAGGCGCCGAACCGGCAGGCTTCGATCTGCCCGGTTTCGTCGGGAAAGAGGGCGCCAACCCGACCGACGCCGGAGCCCGGTTCACCTTCCTGAACCGAGTTCCCGCCCGCGGCGAGCAGATCCCAGAACGCGTCAAGGTCGTCGGCGCCGGGAAACCGGCAGGCCATGCCGACGATCGCGATCTGCGACGGCTCGGCCGAATTCATCCGGCGCCGCCCGGAATCGTCGCTAGGCCTGTCGCTTCACCCATCCCACGATTCTCCCGTTGACCACCTGGGGACGACCGCTGCAGGAACGGCCGGCCCATCACCTCATTTTCGGCGCAAAACGCGGCGGGGTCACCTCCGGCAAATGCAGATCCGACCCGCGCGGCGCCGCAACGTGGACGGGCGGGCCGGGCCGGGGCTTCGGCGCTGCAATTTCCATCCCCGTTTGGCCGGTTGAGCGGATTATTCGTTATCGTCTAATTGGCCTGCGGCGCAAGTGTCGCTTTGGGCAGCGGACTCAGAAGGAGCTGGAGAATGGCCTCAACTGGTGAACGACTACACGCACTGGTGAGCAACAACATAGAAATCGACGGCAAGCCGGCCGACATTCCGGCCGACCTGAACGTCAGCCTCGCCGATCTCGGGGTTTCATCGTTGGACCGGGTCGCATTGGCAAAACTGGTCGCCGCCGAGTTCTCCATCACGTTTTCGCTCGAGGACTGCACCAATATCGAGAACCTGTCCCAGCTGGTCGAGTTCATCGACGCCAACACGTCCTAACCCCGGTCGTGCGGCGCCGGGCCGGGCCGTCGCCTTGATCCGGCGGGATTAGCCGGCGAGTCCGCGGCGCGGCAACCGCATGACGACCCTCGGCCGTTGCGAAACTGGCGTTAGCCGCATCCGACCCGCGGGCTCGCGAATCGATCATCCAGAAAAGACGTCGCTCCAGAATTGAATTCGACCCAACGTCGGATATGGCTCCCTCCGAGGCCGCACGCCACCGCCGAGATCCAAGTGGGTGGCGGATCCTCGATCGTTCTGCGCCGCCACGGGAATCCCCAGGGCAGGCGCCTGTTGCTCTGCCACGGCAACGGGCTGGCGATCGATCTTTACTACCCGTTCTGGTCCCGGCTGGAGGAAGAGTTCGACCTCGTCGCCTTCGACCTTCGCAACCACGGCTGGAACAACGTCGGCGACGCCGAATCGCACAACATTCCGAACATGGTCGCCGATCACGACCGGGTCCTGGAAGCTGTCGAGCGGCACTTTGGTCCCAAACCCTTCATCGGCGTCTATCACTCGGTTTCCGCGCTCGTTGCATTGCTGTCCCCGGCGCTCGGCGCGCAGTACGAGGCGCTCGTGCTTTTCGATCCGCCCATCACCAAGCCGGGTCGCGACTACGAGGACTTTGAAGCCGCCGCCAACCGGGCCGCCGCCCTGGCCCGCAGCCGGGCCGACAGCATACCGACCAAGCTGGCCCTGGTCGAGGTCCTCACCATGGTCCCCATCTACCAGCGACTGGTCGCGGGCGCACACCAGCTGATCGCCGACACGACCCTGCACAAAACGGGCCCCGATCAGGGTTTCACGCTTCGGTGTCCCAAGGAATATGAAGCGCGCATCATGGAATACGCTGGCGCGTTCGCGGTCGCGATCGACCTCGAAGCCATTCGCTGTCCGGTGAAAGTAATCGGGGCCGATCCGACGATCCCCTACTCCTACCTGCCAAGCCTTGACGCGGATTCAATCGCCCGCGTCAACTACGATTTCCTGCCGGATGCGACTCACTTCCTGCAGATTGAGCAGCCGGCGGAATGCGTCGATTTGATGCTCGGGTTTCTGCGCGAGCACCAATTGGCGTAGCCGCAAGCCAGCCCCCAGCGGCCGCGGCAGGCCGCGATCCGGGCCGCGGGGCCGGCCTCGCCGGGCGATGCGTGATCGGCAAGGCTTGCAACACCGGCCGCGCACCGATCCGATTGCCGGCCGCAGGCGGCGGACGGGACCATGACGAGAATGCCCGGGCCCACCCACTGAGAGGATCGTCTTCGCATTGAACGCCCACTTTGAGCCCGAGCTGTTCGAGTTCCTGCGCGAGCTGGGGCAGAACAACAACCGTCCCTGGTTCCAGGCCAACAAGAACCGCTACGAAGAGCACGTGAAGCGGCCGCTGCAGCGCTTCATCGAGGATTTCGCCCCCGAACTGGAGGCCATAAGCCCGCATTTCGTGGCCGACCCGCGCGGGAACGGCGGCTCGATGTTCCGGATCTACCGCGACGTGAGGTTCTCAAAAGACAAATCACCCTACAAGACGCAGGCGGCGGCCCAGTTCCGGCACGAGTTCGGCAGGTCGGCGCACGCGCCCGGCTTCTACCTGCACCTGGCCCCGGACGAGGTGTTCGCCGGAATCGGCCTGTGGGGACCGGACACGCCCACCCTCACCAAGATCCGCGAGGCGATCGTCGCCGACCCCGGGCAGTGGGAAGGCATCGTGTCCGAGCCGGCTTTCGCCGAGGCGTACAGCCGTGGCGGGCGTTCGCTGAAGCGCCCGCCCAAGGGGTTTCCGAAAGAGCATCCCCTGCTCGATGACCTCAAGCTCAAGGACCACATCGCCTCGCTGCCGTTTTCGCACGAGCAGACTTGCCGGCCCGACTTCATCGAGGTATTCGCCGCCGCCTGCCGCCGCGCCTCGCCTTACATGCGCTTCCTGACCCGGGCCGTCGAACTGCCGTACTGAGCCCCGCGCAGCGCGCCGCACCTGGCTCCGAGCAACTTGCGGCCCGGGGCGCCGCACCGGGCAGTTGCGAATTGGCGACCCGTCCGGCCGGTCTGTCGATACGCTTAATCCAAACCGGACCAGATGATCAAGCGGGGCAAGAGATGGCCGAATCAAAACCGACAGTCGCGTTCGTGGGAGTTGGCCGCATGGGCTCGAACATGGCCCTGCGCCTGAAAGACCGCGGCTACACCGTGGCCAGCGTGATCGATACCAACCAGGACCTGGCCAAGAGCGTGGCCGGCGACGTCGGCTGCCAGGTCGCCGACAGCCTGGCCGCCGTAACCGCCAGCGCCGACGCGATCATCACCGTGGTGACCAACGACCAGTCGATGCGCGACATCTACATGGCCCCGGGCGACAACCTCCTGGCCGGGGCGGCGGGCAAGCTGTTCGTCAACTGCGCCACCCTCTCGCCGGCGATCCACCGCGAGGTCGACGCCGCGGTCTCGGCCGCCGGGGCCGAGGCGCTCGAGGCCTGCATGGCCTCCTCGATCACCCAGGCCCGCGACGGGACCCTCTACCTGATGACGGCCGGTTCCGACGACGCCCAGGACCGCGCCGCCGGTCTGCTTTCGGATCTGGGCGAAGTCCGCCGCATCGGATCGGTCGGCCAGGCCGCCGAGGTCAAGGCGCTGGTGAACATGGTCATGAACATCAACACCGCCGGCCTGGCCGAAGGCCTGGGGCTGGCCGACGCGCTGGGGCTGGACCTGGACATGGTGATGGAGGTCTTCTCCCAGACCGGTGCGAACTCGCGCGTGCTGGAGACCGACGGCGAGGACATGCGCGACCGCGACCACGAGGTCTATTTCTCGGCCGACCATGCCGCCAAGGACTCGGGGATTGCCCTTGACCTGGCCGCCGAGGAGGGGCTGGACCTGCCGCTCGCGGCCGCCACCAAGGCCCAGTTCGTGCGCCTGATGGACGCCGGCAAGGGCGAACTTGACAAGAGCGCGGTGGCCGAACTGACCTTCAAGGGCCGGAATTAGCGGCCGGCTCAATTGGGCCCGGGTCACGCGTAAGGGTCCGGCGCGCCAGCGGCGCCAGTTAACGAACCGGGCCGCCTGAAGGGGTCTCGTCGCGGTTTTCCGGGATCAAAGCAAGGTCGCGGTCGGCGGATTGTTGCCCGAGGGGCTGATCGGAATCGGGTTCTTCGCCCGCCCGGCGAAGGACCGCCAGAAACTCCTCGCCGTAGCGATCAAGCTTGGCGGCGCCGACCCCGCGCAATTCTGAGAATTCGGCCAGGCTGCGCGGCCGCCGGATGACCATTTCCCGCAGCGTCGCGTCGTGAAAAATCGTAAACGCCGGCACCTGCTGGGAACGCGCCAGCTCCAGCCGCAGGGCCCGCAGCTCGTCCCAGAGCGGCCCGGACGGGACTTCCGGGTCGGCCGCGGGCACGAGTCGCCGGGAGCGGTCCGGTTTCGCCGCACCCGGGGACCGGGCGTCTTTCCGCAGCCGGACCGCGTGCTCCCCGCGCAGGACCCCCGCGCTGGCGTCCGTCAGCCGGAGCGAACCGTATCCGTCCAGGTCGATGCTCAGCAGGCCCTGGGCCACCAGCTGGCGGAAGATCGATCTCCACTGCCCGGCGCTGAGGTCGGCGCCGACTCCAAAGGTCCGAATCTGATCGTGGCCGAAACCGCGGATCCGGTCGTTGGCCTGGCCCCGGAGCACGTCGGCCAGGTAGGCCGCGCCGAAGCGCTGGCCGGTGCGGTGCGCGCACGAAAGCGCCATCTGGCTGGGCCGGGTCGCATCCCAGGTCTCAACCGGCTCCAGGCAGTTGTCGCAGTTGTCGCAGGGCGGATCGAACCGGCCGCCGAAGTACTCCAGCAGCGCCCTGCGCCGACAGGTCGAGAATTCGCAGAACCCTAGCAGGGAGCTCAGCCGGCGCGATTCGAGCTGCCGCCGCTGCGGGTCGGAATCGGATTGGGCGATCATCCGCTGGTGCCGGGCGACATCCTGCAGGCCGAACGCCATCCAGGCCTCGGCCGGCTCGCCATCGCGTCCGGCCCGGCCGGTTTCCTGGTAGTAGGCTTCGATGCTCCTGGGCATGTCGAGGTGGGCGACGAACCGTACGTCCGGTTTGTCGATCCCCATCCCGAAGGCGATCGTCGCCGCGATCACGACGCCGTCGTCGCGCTGGAAGCGGTCCTGGTTGCGCTGCCGAACTTCGGGGTCCAGGCCGGCGTGATAGGGCAGTGCGTCCACGCCGATTCCGCTCAGCCATTCGGCGGTCTCCTCGGCCGACCGGCGAGCCAGGCAATAGACGATGCCGGACTGGCCGCGGTGGTTCTGCAGGAACCTTTGCAGCTGCTGCCGGGGCCGGTCCTTGGGCGATACCAGGTAGCGAATGTTGGGCCGGTCGAATCCGCTGGCGAAGACGACCGCCCGGTCCAGGCCGAGGCGGGCCAATATTTCGCGCCGGGTGGGAGCGTCGGCGGTCGCGGTAAGGGCTATCCGGGGTACTCCCGGGAACCGTTCGAGCGCCGCCGCCAGTTGCAGGTAGTCGGGCCTGAAGTCGTGCCCCCACTGCGAGACGCAGTGCGCCTCGTCGATTGCGAAGAGGGACAGCCGGCTGCGTTCGAGCAGTTCCAGCGTGCGGCTCCCCAGCAGGCGCTCGGGCGCAACGTACAGGAGATCGACATTCCCTCCTCGAACATCCGCTTCGATTTCGAGCACTTCCGGGTATGAAAGGGTCGAATTCAGGTACGCCGCCCGCACCCCGGCCTGGCGCAGGCCCGCCACCTGATCGCGCATGAGCGCTATCAGCGGCGAAACCACGACGCCGACCCCGTCGCGCACGATCGCGGGAATCTGGTAGCAGAGCGACTTGCCTCCCCCGGTCGGCATCAGGACCAGGCTGTCTCCGCCGGCGATCGTGCGGTCGATCACCGCCTCCTGCCGGTCCAGGAACCGGCTGAAGCCGAACACCTGCTGCAGGACGTGGTTCTTCTCGCGGCTCAATGGCGTGTAGCGGGACGCCGCGGGGTGCCCGGCGTCGGTCGCCGGCCGGAATGAATCTCGCAAAGTCCGGTCGAATCAGCCGGCGGGAATCGTCCCGGCCTGCTTCCCGCTGGCTTTTGCCTTACCGCCCGGGAGGGCGTCCTCAACGGCGTCCGCCGGCCTGGGCCGGCACGAAGTAGACGATCGAGTCCTCCGGCACCTTGGTGCGGACACCGCTGGCCAGGTCGTGACCGTCCAGCCAGATGGCAAGTCCCGGCCGCAGGCCGTGGGTCGTCTCGTCCGAGACCAGGCGCGCCTTCACACCCGGGTGACGCTCCTCCAGAGCGTCGATGAGCTCCCCGACCGTCTGGCCGGGGAGCTCGATTTCAACTTGGCCGCCGGTATGCTCGCGCAGGGCGCGCGGCACGTGTACCCGCGGCATCGTCTGGGGCGATCTCCCTAGGAGGACCCGTTGGCCAGCGCCGCCTGGACGGTCGGCGGGGACATCGGCAGTTCCTGCAGGCGCTTGCCGGTGGCGGCATGGATCGCGTTGGCGATCGTCGCCGGCGGCGGCACGATGCTGGATTCGCCGACCCCGCGCACGCCGTAGGGGTGGCCGGGGTTGGGCACCTCGACGATGATCGTTTCGATCATCGGGAGATCGAGCGAGGTGGGCAGGCGGTAGTCGAGCAGGCTGTGGTTGCGCAGCCGTCCCTCGTCGTCGTACCAGTAGCCCTCGTTGAGGGCCCAGCCGATGCCCTGGGCGACGCCGCCCTGCATCTGGCCCTCGACGTACGGCGGGTAGACCGCCTTGCCGGCGTCCTGGGCGATCGTGTAGCGCAGGATTTCGACCTTGCCGGTCTCCAGGTCGACCTCCACGTCGGCGGCGTGGGTCGTAAACGACGCCCCGCGCTGGGTGGGGGTTACGGTGGCGTTGCCGACGATTTCAAGCTCGTGCTCGCCCAGCAGCGCGGCCGCCTCGGCAAATGAGAGCTCGTTGCCGGCCCCGATGAAGTAGCCGTCGACGGCCTCGACCGCCGAGGTCTCCACGTCCCAGAGGCCGGCCAGCGCCGCGCGCATCTTGGCCAGGATCTCGCGCGCCGCCTCGTAGGCGGCGTAACCGGTGGCGAACGTCACCCGCGAACCGCCGGTGACGGCGGTGAAGGCGACCTCGTCGGTGTGTCCCACGATCGGGATGATGTCCTGCTCGGAGATCCCCAGCGCCTCGGCCATCTGCATCGCAATCGAGGTCCGGGTGCCGCCGATGTCGGTCGAACCCTCGATCAGGGTCACGGTGCCGTCTGCGTTGACCCGCCCCGAAGCCGAGGACGTCATGCCGGCGTTGAACCAGAACCCGGAGGCCACTCCGCGGCCGCGCGCCTTGTTCGGGCCCGAGGGCTCGCCCAGGTCGCTCTGCCAGTGGTCCGAGTCGCGGATCGCCTCGACGCATTCGATGTTGCCCACGCGCGGGAACGGCGGACCGTCGGCGCGCCAGTCGCCTTCCTTGGAGGCGTTCTGGAGCCGGAACTCGATCGGGTCGAAGCCGAGCTTTTCGCAGATCTCGTCGACGGTGGTCTCGACCGCGAACTCGCTCATCGTCGCCCCCGGCGCCCGGTAGGCGTGCGAGTGCGGCTTGTTGACCAGGACGTCGTAACCGTCGACCCGGACGTTGGTTGTCGAATAGGGCGCGAACGCGCACACGCAGCCGGGGTGGATGGGCGAGCCCGGATAGGGTCCGGCCTCGAACCAGAATTCGCCCTCGACGGCGGTGATCTTGCCGGCGCTGGTGACGCCGATCTTCACCCGCATCCAGGTTCCCGGGGTCGGCCCGGTGGCGCGGATGACCTCGTTGCGGTCCATCGCCATCTTCACCGGGCGGCCGGTCTTGCGCGACATCACCGCGGCGAGGAGTTCGAGATAGGAGGTGGTCTTGCCGCCGAACCCGCCCCCGATCTCCATCGGGACGACCTTGATCTTGGAGACCGGCATCTGCAGCAGGTCCTGGAGCTCGTTGCGGATCGCAAAGGCGCCCTGCGAGGAGCACCAGACCTCGAGGTGACCGTCCTCGTGCCAGAGGGCGGAGGCGTTGTGGGTCTCGATGTAGCCCTGGTGGACGGTCGCGGTCTCGTACACGTTCTCGAAGACGTGGTCGGCGGCCGCGAACCCGGCCTCGACGTCGCCTTCCTCGTAGATGCGGTGCTCGGCGACGTTGGAGGGATCGTCGCCGGCCTCGCCCTCAGTCATGGTCCGGATCTCGTCCAGGATCACCGGGCCGTCGCCGTCGCGCACCTGGCCCGCGGTCATGACCGGGTCGAGCACTTCGTATTCGACCTTGATCAGGCGGGCCGCTTCCTCGGCGGTGTGCGGGTCCGAGGCCGCCACGGCCGCGATCGCGTGCCCGTCGTAGAGCGCCTTGTCGGTGGCCAGCATGTTCATGGCCTTGAACTTGGTCGACTGCAGGCCGCCCTCGCCGATGTCGGTCAGGCCCGCCTTGGGCTGGGGCAGGTCGGCGCTGGTGATGACCGCGTGCACGCCGGGGAAGGCCTCGGCCGCCGAGGTGTCGATCGAGAGGATGTTGGCGTGGGCGTGCGGCGAGCGCAGCACCTTGCCGTACAGCTGGCCGGTCAGCCAGATGTCGGACCCGTAGGCGGCGCGGCCGGTTACCTTGTCGACGCCGTCATGGCGGACCGGCGATTTGCCCAGGACCTTGAAGTCCCCGGTCTTGACCAGGTGTGTTTCGGTTGCCATTGTCAGCCTTCCTCGCGCATTCGCGCGGCCGCGTCCTGGACCGCCCGGATGATCTTGTCGTAGCCGGTGCAGCGGCAGAGGTTGCCAGCCAGCCACCAGCGGATTTCGTGTTCGCTCGGGTCGG
This sequence comes from Chloroflexota bacterium, assembly GCA_963664795.2. Lineage (GTDB taxonomy): Bacteria > Chloroflexota > UBA11872 > UBA11872 > VXNJ01 > VXNJ01. The sequence goes on from CAXXYJ010000066.1 coordinate 183,820, forward strand.
GGTTTTTCTCCAGCAGGGCCTTCGCCGAGACGATGAAGCCCGGAGTGCAGATCCCGCACTGCAGGGCGGCGTTCTCAAGGAACGCCTGCTGCAGCGGATGGAGCTTGTCGGGTTCGCCGACGCCCTCGATGGTCTCGAGCTCGCAGCCGGCCGACTCGACCGCCAGCACGCAGCAGCTGTTGACCAGGCGGCCGTCCATGACCACGTTGCATGCGCCGCAGTTGCCGTTGTTGCAGCCTTCCTTGGCCCCGTAGAGGTGCAGGTTCTCGCGCAGCACGTCCAGCAGCGAATCGCGCGGCTCGCAAAGGAAATCAGTGCGTTCGCCGTTGATCGTGGTGGTTACGTGGGTCTTGCCCGCGATCAGTTCAGTGGGCACTGTAGGACTCTCCTTTGGCGCGGGCCACGGCGCCGCGCAGGGCGCGCTTGGTCAGAACGCCGCTGAGGTGTTGGCGGTACTCGATGGTCCCGCGCATGTCGGTGATCGGGGAGGCCGCCTCGGCCGAGTGGGCGGCGGCGGCTTCATAGGCTTCCTCGCCGGCCGTCTGCCCCACCAGCGCCGCGCCGGCGGCTTCAACGTAAAGCGGGGTCGGCGCGACCGCCCCCAGCGCGATCCGCGCGGCGGTGATGGTCTCGCCATCGAGCTGGACCCAGGCGCCGGCCGAAACCACCGCGATGTCCATCTCGTTGCGCGGGATAAAGCGCAGGTAGTGGGCTCCCGATCCGGCCGCCTGCGGCGGCAGCGAGAGCGAGACCAGGAGTTCGTTTTCGGCCAGGACGTTTCGGCCCGGGCCGGTGCAGAAGTCCTCGACCGGAACCTGGCGCTCGCCGTCCGGCCCGGCGATGTTGCAGACCGCCGAGTAGGTGATCAGCGGCGGAGTCGAATCGGCCGCCGGCCCCGAGTTGCAGAGGTTCCCGCCCATCGACGCCCGGCCCTGAATGCCGGTCCCGCCGATGATGGTCGCGGCGTCAACGATCCCTTGGAAGGATTCGATGACGGCCGCATTGGCATAGATCTGATAACAAGGAGCAGCCGCCCCCAGCGTCACCCCGCCGTCGGCGGAGACCGCGATCTCGGTCAGTTCGGGGATGTGCTTGGCGTCGACGAAAACATCAACGTCTCGCACCCATTCCCGCACCTGCACGATCAGGTCGGTGCCACCGGCCAGCATGCGGGCCTTGGAACCGTGCTGATCGAGGATTTCGACCGCGTCGGCAATGCTGGTGGGCGCCGCGTACTTGATCGCTTGCACGAGCAAACTCCAATAAACGTAGCGCCAACAAGGCGCCTGCCCACCCCGCCGTTGAAACCCTTAAAGGCGCGCGGACGCCAATAAAAGAATAAGGAAAGGGCCGGGCGCGACCACCCCGCGGCGGCGGCGTCTCTATTCTGTAAAGAAGATCGACACCGACCCGCCCGCCGGACTGTCAAATTGGCCAACGATCGCCCCAACATCGTGCTGATCATCACCGACCAGCAGCGCTTCGACACGATCGCCGCCCTGGGCTGCCCCTGGATGGACACGCCGAACCTCGACCGCCTGGTCAAGGAGGGCGTGGTTTTCTCCAACGTCTTCGTCAACGCCCCGGTCTGCGGGCCGGCCCGGTCGGCGCTGTTTTCCGGGATGACGCCGCACAACACCGGGGTCCTGCGCAACGATTCGATCTGGCGTGAGTGCTGGGTCGAGGACCTGGCCGAATCCGGCTACCACTGCGTCAACGTCGGCAAGATGCACACCGGCCCCTACGACGCCAAGGCCGGATTCCACGAACGCTACGTGGTCGAGAACAAGGACCGCTTCCACGCCCCGCTCAAGTTCTTCGACGAGCTCGACAAGGCGATCCTGGCCCACGGCCTTGAAAAACCCGGCCGCCACACCTACCGAAAGCACGTGCCCGACTACGCCGAGCGCCTGGGGGCGTTCGAATGGCCGCTGCCCGACCACCTGCACCCGGACGAATTCGTCGGCGACTCGGTGGTCCGCTGGCTGGACGCGACCGCGGCCTCGCGCCCGCTGCCGCAGCCGCTTTTCCTGGAGATCGGATTCCCCGGACCGCACCCGCCGTTCGACCCGCTGGCGGAGGTGGCCGAAAAATACATGCAGCGCGAAATCCCGATGCTCGAGGCTTCAGAGGCCGAGATGGAGGCCCAGCCCGAGGGCCTCAAAAAACTGCGCACGTTCTTCGAGCAGTACGACATCGACGCGGTCGTCCACGATTCGCGCGCCTCGCGCGAGCGGCGCCACCGCCAGCGCGCCTACTACATGGCCAACTGCGAGATGATCGACACCAAGGTCGGCCAGATCCTGGACGGGCTGGAGCGTCACGGCCTGCTCTCCGATTCCATCGTGATCTTCACCTCCGACCACGGAGAGTCGCTGGGCGATCACGGCATGAACGCCAAATGGAACATGTACGACTGCGTCACCCGCGTCCCCACCATCGTCTGGGCGCCCGGGCGCTTCGCCGGCGGACGCACCATCGACGATCTCTACAGCTGGTTCGACCTGGGCCCCACGGTCCTGGAGTGCGCCGGCCTGGAGACCCCCGGTCACTTCGAGGCGATCAGCATGCTGCCGCAGCTTGAGTCCCGCGCCGGCGCCGCCGGGCGGGAGGAGGTGTTCTCCGAGCTCTCGCGCGACACCGTCATGAACGCGATCGAGTACCAGATCATGCTCCGCACCCCCGACTACAAGTGCGTGGAGTTCCTGGGCGAGGAGCGCGGCCTGCTGTTTGACCTCAAAGCCGATCCCGACGAGCTGGCAAACCTCTGGGACGATCCCGCCCAGGCCGAGCGGCGGGACGGGATGCTGGCCCGGATTCACCACTGGTACGTGAGTTCGGTCGCGGCCTCGGCGCGGCGCAACGTCCAGTACACGATTCGCGACTTCATCCGTCACCGCTTCGGCGAAGAACCGGGCGGGCAGCGATGAGCAACACCTTCGGCCAGGCCTTCCGGGTCACCACCTGGGGCGAGTCGCACGGCGAGGCGGTCGGGGCGGTCATCGACGGCTGCCCGCCGCGGCTGGAGCTTGCGGCCGACGACATCCAGCCCGACCTGGACCGGCGCCGTCCCGGCCAGAGCCGGATCACCACCCAGCGGCGCGAGGACGACCGCGCCGAGATCCTCTCCGGGGTGTTCGACGGGTTGACGCTGGGGACGCCGATCTCGATCGTGGTCCGCAACCGCGACGCGCGCGGCAAGGACTACGAGTACATGCGGCGGATCTACCGCCCCTCGCACGCCGACTTCACCTACCAGGCCAAGTACGGGATCAGGAACTGGCGCGGCGGCGGAAGGGCCTCGGCGCGCGAGACGATCGGGCGGGTGGCGGCCGGGGCGGTTGCCCGCAAGCTGCTCTCGATCAAGTACGGGATCGAGGTGGTCGCGTACGTGAAGCAGGTGGCCGAGATCGAGTCTCCGGTCGATCTGGCGAGCGTCTCGCGCCAGGCGGTCGACGCATCTCCGACGCGGGTTCCCGACGCCCGCGCGGCCAGCCGGATCTTCGAGCGCATCGACCGGGCCCGCAAGGACGGGGATTCGCTCGGCGGGGTGGTGGAATTTATCTGCCGCGGGGTTCCGCCCGGACTCGGCGAGCCGGTCTTCGGAAAACTCGACGGCGAACTGGCGCGGGCGATGCTCTCGCTGCCGGCGGCCAAGGGATTCGAGATTGGTTCCGGGTTCGAAGGCACCCGGCTTTCCGGGATAACCCACAACGACGAGTTCTACATGCAGGAGCAGCGGGTCAGGACCCGCACCAACCGCTCCGGCGGGATCCAGGGCGGGATATCCAACGGCGAGGACATCGTCGGCCGAGTGGCATTCAAGCCGACCGCCACGATCCTCAAAGCCCAGCGCACCGTGGACGACGACGGCAACGAGGTCGAATTCGGCGGACGCGGCCGGCACGACCCCTGCGTCCTGCCACGGGCGGTGCCGATCGTGGAGGCCATGTGCACCCTGGTCCTGATCGACCAGGCGCTGCGCCAGAACGCCCAGGCCGGTTTTCTGGACTGATGTCGGTATCGCCGGCGGCCCTGGCCTACGCCTCGCGGCAGGCGCTTTCGCCGCTGATGCTGGTGCGGCTGAACGTCTACTGGCTGGCGCTGGCGGTCCTCTGGGGCGGGTTCGCGATCGTCTACCTGCCCGACCGGGTCGAACAGCTGGTCGGACCCGACATAAAGGGCACCATGCTTGGGGTGATCACCGCGGTCGGGGTGACCGCGGCGATCATCGTCCAGCCGCTGGCCGGCGGGCTCTCGGACCGGGCCTGGTCGCGCTGGGGCCGGCGCCGGCCGATGCTGGTCCTGGGCGCCATATGCACTTCGGTGTTCGTGCTGCTCATGTCGCTGACGGCGACCTACCTGGCGCTTTTGGCGCTGATCCTCTGCCAGCAGATTTCGGAGAACTTCTCGCGCGCGGCTATCAAGGGCGTCCTGCCAGACCTGGTCGGGACCACCCAGATGGCGCGCGCCTCCTCGATCAACGGAATCCTCAACATCGGCGGGACCGTCGTCGGGGCCACCGTAGCCGGGATGTTCCTGGACGCCGGCAACCCTGGCGGGTTCGTGTTCGTGGGCGGGCTCACGGTCGCCTTCGGCGGGCTGCTGGCGTTCCTGGTCATTCCCAAGGGGCCGACCGAACCGCCCTCACCACAGCCCCCGCTGCGGGCAGAGTTTGGGCAGGTGATCTCCTACCTGAAGGCCCAGCCGGCGTTCGTGCGGGTGGTCGTCTCGCGGCTCGTCTTCTTCGGGGCCATCCTGGCCGCCGACAACACCCTGCTCTTTAACCTGCGCGACCGCCTGCAGGTCGAGAACCCCGGCCAGTGGTCCTCGATCCTGCTCGGGCTCCTGCTCCTGGCCACGATCGCCTCGGCCTGGCCGGCGGGGATGATCGGCGACCGCTTCGGGCGCAAGACGGTGGTCTATCTCGCCTGCGCCTGCGGCTGCGTGGGATCCTTCAGCGCCGCCTTCATCGTGCACATCGCGGGGCTGGGGTTCGGGGTGGTGATGCTCGGGTTCGCGCTCGGAGCCTTCTCGGCCGGCGACTGGGCGCTGCTGATCGACAAGATCCCCAATCCCGACAGCGCCGGGCTCTATCTGGGGCTGGCCAATTTCGCCGGCGCCGGCGGAGACGCGTTCGGAACGCTCTGGGCCGGGATCGCACTGGACCTGGGCAACCGCGGCGGCCAGCTGCACGGGTTCACGATCGTCTACCTGGTGATGGCGCTGCTGATGATCGCCGCCGCCCTGGTCCTGCGGCCGCTGCAGGACGACGTGGCGCTGCTCAAATCCGTCTGACCGGCTCCGGCCGCCCGCACCCGGCGAACCGGCTCCGGGCGGGTTGGCGATGATCGGGCCACTCGAGGTTCTGGGCGCCGCCCTGGTGCTCTCCCTGGCCGGATTCACGATCGGGGCGATCGGGTTCGGGTTCGCCCTCTCCACCACCCCGTTCCTGCTGCTCTTCCTGGACCCGCAGACGGTGGTCACGGTCGTTAACTCGGTGGCGGTGCTGGCGTTCGCGCTGGTGCTCTACGAAACCCGCGCCCGGCTGCGGTTGCGCGAACTGACCCCCATGGTCCTGGCCGGCGTGCTGGGCACCCCGATCGGGGTGTGGGCGCTGAGCGAACTGGACCCGACCTACCTGCGGATCGGAATCGCGCTGCTGGTCCTGGCGGTCACGGTCCTGGTCATCACCAATCCGCAGCGGCAGATTCCCAGGCCCGGGATCACCGGCCCGGTGCTGGGGTTCCTGACCGGGGCCCTGGTCTCGGGCCTCTCCATCGGCGGACCGATCATCGTGCTCTTCTTCCTGGGCAGCGGCATGGGCCGCCAGGACCTGCGCGCGGCGGTGGCCTATTTTTCGACCGTGGCCTACGGCGTGGCCCTCGTCGGGTATTACTTCGAGGGCCTGTTTAGCGGCGAACGCCTGCTCCTGGTGGTCGCCGCCGCCCCCATGGTTGCGATCGGTTACCTCCTGGCGGTCCGGCTCACCCGCCACATGAACGCCAAGCGCTTCCGCCAGCTCGTTATCGCGGTGATAGTCGTCACCAGCATCCTGGTCCTGGCCCGCGAACTGATCGCCCTGTAGCAGGACCGCCCGGCGCCCGCGCAGCCGGACGCGCGCTTCAGGCGGCCGAATCCTCCAGGTAATCGAGCGCCTTGGCGTAGCTGTGCTTTTGCAGGAAATGGCGCAGCTGCGGGTCCCGGCAGGCGGATGCCTGCTGCCCGACCCGGGCCATCGCCGCCCGGAGCTCGGCGGCGGCCGGCGGCGACCCGGACGCCAGCTCCTCGGTCAGGCGCGCGATCGCGCGCAGGTCGGATGCGAGCGCGCCGGCTTGATCGGTCAATCTCCACCATCCTCTGCGGCAAACGACCGTACCACATCTTCGTACAGCCCCACGCAGGCGGCGACCTCGGCAAGTTCGACGTATTCGCGATTGGAGTGGGCCTGGGCGATGTCGCCCGGCCCCAGGACCACGAAATCGAGTCCCAGCGGAGCGTAGGCGGCCGCGTCGGTGCTGTACGGCACGCCGATCAGTTCGGTCCGGCCCAGCCTGCCGCAGGCCCCGGCGGCGGCGCGCACTATCGGTGCTTGGGGTCCGGACTCGACCCCGGCCTCGGCCGCATAGGGCTCCCCGACGGTGATGGCCTCATGCCCGGACAGGAGCTCGACGAACGCGGCCCAGATTGAAAGGAGTCCATCGGGTCCTCGCCGGGCAGCATCCTGCGGTCGACCATCGCCCGACAGCTGGCCGGGACCACGTTGACCTGGACCCCGCCGGAAATGGTCGAAACCGTGAGCTGGCCCTGGCCGCAGAGCGGGTGCGGGGCGCGCGGCATGACCTGTGGCGGCAGCCCTGGCCGCAGAGCGGGTCCCGCAGCACGGCACGGCTACGGCGTCCAGCATCGAGTAGATCGCGTTGCTGCCAAGCTCGGGATTGGCGGTATGGGCCGATTTGCCCTCAGCCTGGAGCGCGAAGCGCAGGATCCCTTTCTGGGCGATCACCGGCTGCAGCGACGTCGGCTCTCCAACGATCACCGCGTCGGCCTCAAATTCGGCCGCCATCCGGTGCGCACCGCGCTTGCGGTATTCCTCGTCCACCACCGCCGCCAGCGCCACGTTGATCGGCGGCGGGTCGCGGACCAGGCGCTCGAGCATCAGTAGCGCCGAAACCATCGAGCCCTTGACGTCGCAGGATCCGCGTCCGTAGACCCGGTCGCCTTCGCGCAACGGACGCGCGCTGCCCAGTTCGCCTTCCTGCGGGACGGTGTCGAGGTGGATGTCGAACAGGAGCGTGCGGTCGTGGCCGCCGTCGAGTTCGAGCAGAACGTTGGCCCGTCCGTCAACCACCTCTTGCCGGGAGACGGCAAGGCCCAGGTTCCGCCCGAATTCGGCCACCAAATCGCCGTATTCGTTCTCGCCGTTCTCGCCCCCGGGCATGTCGGGGTTCACCGAATCGATCGCCACCAGCTGCTGGAGAAGATCGCCGACGCGTTCGATATCCGGATTCATCAGACCGTTTCTTCCTCGCAGGGCGCTACCGGGGACGGACGCATTGGGGAGCCCGACCGGCACCGGACGCATTCGGGACCAGTTACGCGGCACAACTCTCGCAGGATATCCAAACCGTGGGCGCACGGCGGCGGCGCTCAGCCGTCAGGGGCCGGCCCGCCCACCTTCACGGACGAACGCCAGAACCTGGGACGGATGTTCGGCCAGAAGATCTGGTTCTTCGGCCCGCAGCCGGTCGGGATCCAGCGACCCCCAGTTGGCGCCGACCGCGTGGCAGCCGGCCGCTCGCGCGGCCTGGACGTCAGTCGGCACATCGCCCACGTAGGTGACCTGCGCCGGGTCATCAATGCCGGTGCGTACCATCGCCTCAAGCAGCGGGTCCGGCGCCGGTTTGGGCATTTCACAGTCGTCCCAGCCCACGACCGTTGCAAAGTATTGAAGCAGTCCGGCCCGTTCCAGTTCGCCGCTCGCGCCCCAGGAGATCTTCGAGGTGACTATGGCCATCACCAGGCCGTCGGACCTGAGGGCGTCGAGGGTTTTCACCACGCCGGGGAAGGGATCTGGCGGCTCCTGGATTCCGTAGTAGCGTTCGCGGTAGCGCTCAACGAACCGCGGCCAGTCCTCGCCCATCAGCGCCTGGGCGAATCCCTCGATCGTGGCTCCCAGGTGCGTGCGCCAAAGCTCGCGTGCATCCGGGAGCTTCCCGAAGAACTCTTCATACGTTGCCGACAGTGCCTGATTGCGGCCGGTCAGCGTGTCCAGGACCGTATCGTCAAGGTCCCAGAAGACTGCCTTCACCGGCAGCGGCCTGATCGCGCGATGCCCGGATTGGCGTAGAAAGATTTCGCCAAAAACCGCCCCGGTAGGGACGTCGCCGGGAGCCTGCCTACTGGCAGGCCTCGCATTCCTCGTCGAACGGGTCGCACACCAGCCCGTTGACGGTGGAGCGGACCTCGGCCGGGGCTTCGGCGCGCTTGACCGCGATCCGGGACGAGGCAGACTCCGACTTCATCCAGCGCGGCTGGATGGCGCGTTTGTTGATGTCTATCGAGGATTTCTCGATCTGGGTCGGGGCGAACGAGCGCAGGTAATAGGTTGTCTTCAGACCCCTTCGCCAAGCCAGGAAGTACATGTCGTCGACCGCTTTACCCGACGGAGTCGAGATGTAGAGGTTCAGCGACTGGCCCATGTCGATCCACTTCTGGCGCCGCGCCGCGCATTCGATCAGCCAGGCCGGCTCGATCTGGGTCGCCGCCAGGTAGAGTCGCCGCAAATCCTCGGGGATGCGGGAGATTTCGGCCAGCACGCCGTCGTAGTACTTAAGGTCCTCGATCATCCGCTGGTCCCAGAGGTCCAGGCGCTGCAAGTCGCGCACCAGGTACGGGTTCAGGATCGTGAAGTCGCCGGACAGGTTCGACTTGGCGTAGAGGTTGCGGTAGATCGGCTCGATCGACTGCGAGACCCCGGCGATGTTGGAAATCGTCGCGGTAGGCGCAATCGCCATGACGTTGGAGTTGCGCATTCCGTCGCGGTTGATCCGCGAACGCACCAGGCCCCAGTCCTGTGTCTGGTCCCGGTTCATCTCGACCGGCTCGCCGCGCTCCTGCTCCAGCAGATCGATGGTGTCGATCGGAAGCAGCCCGCGATCCCATTTCGATCCCTGGTAGCTGGGATACGGCCCCCGCTGGGCGGCCAGCTCGGACGAGGCCAGGATCGCGTGGTATGAGATCAATTCCATCGAAAGATCGGCAAATTCCACTGCCTCCTGCGAGGCGTAAGGGATGCGCTGGATGTAGAGCGCGTCCTGGAACCCCATCACGCCCAGCCCGACCGGGCGGTGGGCGGTGTTGGAGCGCTTGGCTTCCGGGGTCGGGTAGAAGTTGATGTCGATGACGTTGTCCAGCATCCGCATCGCGGTAGCGACGGTTTTGGCCAGCAGTTCCTCGTCGATTCCCTCGGGGGTCGTGTGGGCTGGCAGATTGAGCGAACCCAGGTTGCAGACCGCAGTCTCGGTCGCAGAAGTGTTCAGCAAGATCTCGGTGCAAAGGTTGGAGCTGTGAACAACGCCAGCATGATCTTGCGGTGAACGAATGTTGGACGGGTCCTTGAACGTGATCCAGGGATGTCCGGTCTCAAAAAGCATCGAGAGCATACTTCGCCAAAGGTCGAGTGCTTCGACCTCTTTGTGAAGGCGGATGTTGCCGCGTCTAGCTTGGCGTTCATAGTGTTCGTAGCGTTCGACGAAGGCCTTGCCGTAGAGGTCGTGCAGATCCGGCACATCATCGGGCGAAAAGAGGGTCCATTTACCCTTTTGGGCCACGCGCTGCATGAACAAATCCGGGACCCAATTGGCAGTGTTCATGTCGTGGGTGCGGCGGCGTTCGTCTCCGGTGTTTTTTCTTAGCTCAATGAAGCTTTCAATATCCAAGTGCCAAGTTTCAAGGTACGCGCAGACTGCGCCCTTGCGCTTGCCACCCTGGTTCACCGCCACCGCGGTGTCGTTGACGATCTTGAGGAACGGGATCACGCCCTGGCTTTCGCCATTTGTGCCCTTGATGTGGGAACCGGTCGCACGGATAGGCGTCCAGTCGTTGCCTAGGCCCCCGGCCCACTTGGAAAGCGCGGCATTATCGGAGATGCACTTGAAGATCCCCTCCAGGTCGTCGCTGACGGTGGAGAGGTAACAAGACGAGAGTTGAGGGTGCGGGGTTCCGGAGTTAAAGAGCGTTGGCGTGGCTGATACGAATAAGCAGCGCGAGAGGACCTCATAGAACTCAATCGCCCTTGATTCGCGATCGTCCTCGTTCTGGGCCAAGCCCATTGCAACCCGCATCCAGAAATACTGTGGAGTCTCGATGCGGCGCCCGTTAACGTGCAGCAGATACCGATCGTAGAGCGTCTGTAGCCCGAGGATCCGGAAATTGTCGTCGCGATCGATGCGCAGCGCCAACCGCAAGCGTTCAATGTCGAAATCGAGGAGTTTGGAATCGATCCGGCCTGCCTCGACGCCAGTTTGCAGGTATGTAGCAAATCCATCACGGTACGGTTCATCCAGCTCCGTAATCGTCGGGGCAGTACCCAACGCTTCTCGATAAATGAGACGCAATAGAAGCCGGGTAGCCACGCGGTCATAGGCGGGCTCAACTTCCATGCATTGGCGTGCAACCAGAATCAACGCACGCTGGATGTCTCCAGAGGAAATCCCATCGTGTAGTGAGAGGAAGACTGCGTCTTCCAAGTCATCAATCGTGCAACGACCATCGAGACCGCGAAAAACTTCGAACAACTCTGCTCGAATGCGAGCGACTTCCAGCGGCTGACGCGTCTTGTCTGGCTTCGTAACCGAAATCGGATCTTTCAATTGATCCGCCGGTTTAACGATTCGGCGAATTGCGCGTAATCTTGCCCGTTCGGCCCGGTACAAGATGTAGGTTCTGGCCACCGAATAGTGGCCACGCCTCATTAATTCCTCTTCGACCGCGTTCTGGATCGCCTCGACTGCTGCGCCTTCATTTGTTTGCGCAACGGCTGAAATCTTTTGCAAGACCGCGTGGGTTATCGCGTCGACTTCTCCCGAAATCGCATCCGACAACTGCTGGTCGATTGCCATGCCCAAATCGGCGCGAAAGGCTTTCGCCATTGCATCTCGAATGCGTTTGACGTCAAAGGAGACGACGCGACCGTCGCGCTTCTGGACAAGCAGAGCGGTCAAATCGATCGATGGTGACTGGGCGACTTGACCCGACCAATCGTTGGGCATCAAAGGCGAGCGTGGTTTGGCTAGTTACAAGCCTTACAACCTAACGCCAATGCCCGGACCAACACATAGTCGAAAGTTCAAGAGTTAATGGTTGTTGCACTGATCGCTTAGAGCGATTAGGTGGCACTACATCTTGTGTCATTGTGGTCCAGATCCGTATTTGCCAACTAATTATTGCGTATGAGCCAAGTCGAATTATCGCAAATCGCATTGCTTACGGACTGACGAATCAACGGTTCGGTTGAGAATGATGGCTGCATTTGAATGCCGGATTCCGTTCAAATCTGATTGCAACTCCAAAAATTTTTCGCTATTCATGGCTCCATAAGTTAGAGCATCTTTTCCACTTGAAACACCTTGATCCACTACTGTCTTTCTCACACGAGAGAGCCAAATAACGCCGTTCTCCTAAGTTGCTTCCCAACTGGATTGTTGCGCGTTACCAGCACGAGCGAGTAAGAGTCACGTTTCGGGATTGGCTCTCCGAGGTTCCGAATCCGATTGCAAGAACGGGTCAATTGCTGGTTCTAAATCCGATCGCTCACGGCGTCAATCTGGTAATCGCAAAGGCGAAGAGCGGTCGCCGTATGAAGACTCGTCATTGCGAAACAAAATTAACTGGGTAGCGTCATTGACTAATAGTCTTCTGCGACTGGTTTTCGGCCTGCAAAGCCCTCGTCAGGGCGGTGCCAGTACAGGATGTCGGGCTCGCCCAGCCGGTAGCACCAGCAGAGCGGACCCTCGGCGTCGCGGCCCGGGAAATCGATGATCCCGGAGCGCAGGTCGCGCACCAGGATCCCGTCGTCGGAGAGCTCGTGCAAGCGGGCGTTCATCGCCCCAAGCAGCTCGCCCAGGTCGGGCGTCTCGCCGTCGGCCGGCGCCATCCCCTCGGCGGCGCTCCCCCAGGCCCGCATCTGCCGGCGGATCTCGGCGATCTGTTTCAGCCGGCGGACCGTCGCCGGCAGCAACGCGCGCGCCTCGTCGAGCGTGTAGCAGCGCTCCTGCGGCAAGGGTTCTAGGCGGGCCTTATTCGGCCTCGTCTTCGGGCAGATCGCGGCCGCCGCCGGCAAACCGCTGCGGTCTGGGGTTCCAGGGATTCCATCCGCCCTTGGGGGAGACCATCATCTCGTCGGCGACGTTGCGCCGGTAGGCCTCGTCCGAGATCGCCGTCACCTCGGCGTAGAGCTCGGGCGAGAGCTTCCATTCGGCCGCGCGGGCGGCATCGTCGACCTCGGCCGGGGTCCGGAACCCGACCAACGCGGTGGATACAACTTCGTGCGAGAGAACCCAGGCCAGCGCCAGGTCGGGCAGGGTGTGCCCCTCGCGCTCGGCGATCGCCTTCAGCTGGTGCTGGGTCTCGACGTTGGCCGCAAAATGCTTCTCGCGGTCGAAGAACGGCATCCCGAAGGCGTGGCCCGAATCGCGCCAGTCCCAGGTCTCGAACTCGTAGTCGGCCGGCATCGCGCCGGAGAGGAGGCCGTGGGCCAGCGAGCCGTAGCTCATGATCCCGACCCCGTTCTGCTCGCACCAGGGCATCACGTCGCGCTCGATACGCCGCTCCAGCATGGAATATCCCATCTGGTTGGCGACGATTCCGAGGTGCTTCTTGCATTCGTCGAGCATGTCCGGCATGAAGTTGGACACCCCGGCGTAGCGGATCTTGCCGGCCTTCTGCAGATCCTCAAGGGCCCGCATTGTCTCCTCGAACGGGGTGTCGACGTCGGGCCAGTGGATCAGCAGCAGGTCGATGTAGTCGGTCTGCAGGTTCTCCAGGCTCCGCTCGCAGGATTCGAGGACGTGGGCGCGGGTGCCGTTGCGCTCCATCCGCTTTTCCTCGTCGTTCCAGGCGATCCCACACTTGGTCACGAGGACGATCTGGTCGCGGATTGGCTTGAGCGCCGCTCCCATCACCCGCTCGGAATGTCCTAGCCCATAGCCGGCGGCGTTGTCAAAACACGTGACTCCGAGATCGAAGGCCCGCCGAACCGCGTCCTGCCCCTCGCTGTCGTCTACCTCGCCGTACTGAGTCCCACCCATCGGCCAGCCGCCGAAACCGACTACTGAGACCTCGAGGTCCGAATCTCCGAATTTGCGGTATTCCATGGCGTTCTTCTTAACCGTTCCCTGTCACGAGGCCGACACGGCGTCGGCATGGCACTTGCGTCGCCAATTCTGACAATGCGCGGCCGGTTGCAGTCCCGGGTTAGCGGTTGGTCCGCTCGCCCGGCGGGCCGATTCAGGCGAACTTGGTCGGGTTGGGGTTCCAGGCGTTCTTGGTCCCCACCGGCGGGGCCATCATCTCGTCGGCGACGTTGCGCTGGTAGGCCTCGTCGGAGATCGCCGTCACCTCGGCGTAGAGCTCGGGCGAGAGCTTCCATTCGGCCGCGCGGGCGGCGTCCTCTACCTGCCCCGGGGTGGTGAATCCGACCAGCGCGGTGGTCACCGTCTGGTGCGATACCACCCAGGAAAGCGCCAGGTCGGGGAGGGTGTGGCCCTCGCGCTCGGCGATCGCCCGCAGAGCGTTCTGGGTTTCGACGTTGGCCGGAAAGTGCTTCTCACGCTCGAACAGCGGCAGCCCGAAGGCGTTGCCGGAGTGGCGCCAGTCGTTGGGTCTGATTTCGTAATCGGTGGTCATTGCCCCCGAGAGCAGGCCGTGGGCCAGCGAGCCGTAGCTCATGATCCCGATCCCGTTCTGCCCGCACCAGGGCATCACGTCGCGCTCGATCCGCCTATCCAGCATGGAATAGCCCATCTGGTTGGCGACGATCCCGAAGTGCTTCTTGCACTCCGCGAGCATCTCGGGCAGGAAATTTGACACCCCGGCGTAGCGGATCTTGCCGGCTTTGTGGAGTTCCTCGAGCGCCCGCATCGTCTCCTCGAACGGGGTGAAGACGTCGGGCCAGTGGACCAGCATCAGATCGATGCAGTCGGTATCCAGGTTCTTCAGGCTCCGCTCGCAGGACTCCAGCACATGGGTGCGGGTGCCGTTGCGGATCACCCCGCCGCCTTCGGGGTCGCGGTCGAGCCCGCACTTTGTCACCAGCACGATCTCGTCGCGGATGGGCTTTAACGCCGCGCCCATAACCCGTTCGGAATGCCCCTGCCCGTAGACGGCGGCGTTGTCGAAGCAGGTGATCCCCAGTTCGTGCGCGCGGCGGACCGCGGCCTGGCCCTCCGAATCGTCGGACTCGCCGTAGTTGCCGCCCATCGGCCAGCCGCCGAAACCAACCACCGAGACCTCGAGGTCCGAATCACCAAACTTGCGGTATTCCATCGCCGTTCATCCAATCCCGATGCCCGTCAGGGGCGAGCGTCCGCGGGGCGCATTGACCGCCCATTATTGACGGACTCGGCGGGTCCCGACGGTCCCTTCCGGCTCCGGCCTCGGCGGACCGGCCCTGACCGTCCTTATCGATCCGCGGGCGAGAGGCCCGCGGTGCCGAACCGCTGCGGGTTCGGGTTCCAGGGATTCCAGTTCCCCACCGGCGGGGAAAGCAGCTCGCCGGCGACGTTGCGCCGGTAGGCCTCCTCTGAGATCGCGCTCACTTCGGCGTACAGGTCCGGCGGGAGCTTCCATTCGGCCGCGCGCGCGGCCGCGTCGACCTCGGCCGGGGTACGGAACCCGACCAGCGCAGTGGTCACGACTTCGTGGGAGAGGACCCAGGCCGTTGCCAGCTCGGGCAGAGTGTGACCCGCGCGCTCGGCGACGGCGCGCAGCCGATCCTGGGCGGCCACGTTGAGCCCGAAATGCTTATCGCGGTCGAAGATCGGCAACCCGAACGCGTGACCGGTCGCGCGCCAGTCGCCGGACTCGAACCGGTGGTCGGCGGCCATCGCCCCCGAGAGGAGGCCGTGCGCCAGCGAGCCGTAGCCCATGATCCCGATGCCGTGCTGCTCGCACCAGGGCAGCACGTCGCGCTCGATGCGCCGCTCCAGCAGCGAGTAGCCCATTTGGTTGGCCACTATCCCCAGATGCCGCCGGCACTCCTCCAGCATCTCCGGCAGGAAGTTTGAGACCCCGGCGTAGCGGATCTTGCCGGCCCGCTGCAAATCTTCCAGGGCCCGCATCGTCTCCGCGAACGGAGTGTGCAGGTCCGGCCAGTGGACCAGCAGCAGGTCGATGTAGTCGGTGCCGAGATCGGCAAGGCTCCGCTCGCAGGACCGGATGACGCTCTCGCGGGTCCCGTCGCGCTCGACCCGCTTGACCTGCTCGTTCCAGGCCAGCCCGCACTTGGTCACCAAAACGACCTGGTCGCGGATGGGTTTTAGCGCCGCACCCATCACCCGCTCCGAATGCCCCACCCCGTAAACGGCGGCATTGTCGAAGCACGTGATCCCCAGATCGAACGCGCGCCGCACCGCGGCTCCGCTGTCGCCGTCGTCGACCCGGCCGTAATTCGACCCGCCCATCGGCCAGCCGCCGAACCCGATCACCGAGACCTCCAGCTCCGAGTCCCCGAACCGGCGGTATTCCATCTGGCCAGGACCTATCTCGCGGGCGACACCGAATTGCGGTTTGCGTGGCCCATTATTGACCATGCCGGACCCTGTTTCAGACGCCGCGATCCGCCCTCTCAGACCGTGATTGGGCTGACTTTTCGAACGCTGCTTTTCGGCATCTTCGCAGCCTTCGCGGCGGTGCTGCTCTACGTTGCCTACCTGGCTGCGGTCGTCGGCGTCCTGCCGATCCCGCAACTGGCCGGGGTATCGGCCGAAAGCGCCGGCAGCCTGGCCGGGTACGAGGTGCCCGACCCGGACTTTGCCGCCGTGCTCGAGGCCTCGACCGTGGTCGAGGACCCCGGCGAAGGACGCGAAATCGGAGTTTCGGCAGTGGCCTTCAACCACTTCGTGGCCGCTTCGGGCCGCGCCGCCCCGCAGCTGGAGTGGGCGCGGGCGCGCGTCGACGGATCCGGCATCTCGATCGAGGGCGAGCTGCGCGGCCACGTGTATGTTGCTTTTGCCGGACGGGCGACGGTCGAGACCGCGGACGGCGTGATGCGCCTGCGGCTGGAGGTCGAGCGTTTCGGGGTCCTGCCCCTGCCCGGAATCTTGAGCGGCGCCCGGCAGTGGACGGTCGAGGTCCCCGAATCTCCCTCCATCGCCTACCTGCTGGGCCGGCCCGGGACCAGCGTCGGATAGATGCTCAGGCGGTAAGCCCGGCGACCGAATCCCCGCCGCTGCGCTTTAGCCATTCGACCCTGGATTCATCGCGCATCGGCTCGAGCCAGGTAACGTCCGGCTTGGGCGGCGACGGCAGGTCGTGTTTTTCGAGCCATGAGCGCGAAGAGACGTAATCGAGCATCCCCTGTTCGATCCCGCGCTGCGTCTGGGGGTATTCGGCGTAGAAGTCCAGTAGCGCATCGCGCCGGATCACCAGCGTCGAGAGCGCCGTGATCGCCCGCACCGAGGCCGGCCGCGCGGTCTGCCCGAGCAGGGCCAGTTCGCCGAAGTGGTCGCCCTCGGAGAGCTCGTGAAAGCGGGTCCGGCGGCGTCCGCGGCGGCGGTCGAAGTGGGAGACCTGCAAAAGCGCCTGGCCGCGCCGCAGGAAGTAGAAGTCGGTGCCGTAGTCGCCCTGGCGGTATAGGACCGCTCCCGAAGGGTGGCTCCGCCAGCTAAAGCGCGTCGCCAGCGATTCGATCTGCCCGTCCTCGAGCTGGGCCAGATAGGGAATGTTGCGAAGGTATGCCGCGAACACCGTCCGCAGGTACGACTCGTTCAGGGCCGCGGTCAGGTCGGAGCGCTGCACCGCCCCGCCGAGCAGGGATCCGACGTCGAACACCAGGACCTCGCTCTGGGCCTCGGCCTCGGCATGGATCATCTCCGGCAACCCCAGGGCCCGCTCGAAGTTGCCGAACGCCGAGCCTTCGCCCACCAGCCAGCCGCGCCGCTGGCCCTCGTCGGGGTGGGTCGGGGCCGAGAGCCGCACCGAACCGGTGGCCAGCACGTAGAGATTGCGGTCCTGCAGGCCGGGTTCGGTGATGATCGTCCCGGGTTCGGCGATCAGCAGCCGGCTGCGCCGGGCCAGCTGGCGGCGCAACTCCGGGGCGAGCCGCTTGAACAGTTCGATCCCGGCCAGCGACTCCTCGACCCGGCCGGTCCGGATCTTCCAGCCGGCCGAACGCACGGCGTAGCCGGCCCATTCCCAGACCCTCGCCAGGGCCGGGTTCACAGGTCCTCCACCAGGTCGGGATCGTCTTCCTCGAATTCGACCTCGTCGTGGGGCGGCTCATCGAGCAGCTGGCCGACCTGGCCGGCAAATTCGGCCGATTCCTCGGAATAGCGCTCGAACGGGTCGCCGATGTGCAGCACCGAGCCGTTGACCGCGATCGATTCCCAGTCCAGCACATAGGGCACCACGTCCCAGGCGCCGGAGGCGTCGATCTCCTCCCAGCCGTCGATGTAGGAATAGACCCGGTACAGGCGACCTTCCCACAGGGCGTAGTCGGAGAGTCCGTCGCGGAGCCGCCGCCAGTTCACGCGGTCGGCCGCGCCGGCCTCGGCCAGCGCCCGCAGGACCTGGGCGCGCCCGAACGCGCGGGTGTCGGTGGGCGGGGACGCGATCGCCCGCCGGGCCACCGGCGCAGGCAGCAGGAAGCCCATCTCGGAGCGCTCGCGCAGGGCCGCGAATATGCTCTGTTCCGATCCGACTATGTGGTAGGCCTGATCGACCTTGAGCAGGTCCCGGTCGCTCCAGCCGTCCTCGCTCTCGCCGGCGATTTCGCGCAGCACCCCGCGCTTGGTGACCCAGTCCAGCTTCCCGTTCAAGGTCTCGGGGTCGCTTTCGAGTTGGTCGAGCACCTGGGCCCAGTTCTCGAGCGTCCAGTCGGTGTCGGCGTCGCGTCCGGCGAACCGGCGCGAGGCCTCGTGCAGGTAGAGCCGTTGCACCTCGACCGCGGACACCGAACCGTAGCGCTCGTCCTGGACCGTCCAGTCGCCGTCGGTGTTGGCCGCGATCTGACGCAGGTCGCGTACCGGGGCGCCGAGCGCGAGCGGCTGGGTCCAGCCGCCGTCAAGGAGCTGGGTCACCAGCGCGGCGGTGCCGATCTTGAGCGCGGTGGCGTACTCGGAGCGGTTGGAGTCGCCGATGATCACGTGCAGGCGGGCCCTGGTCCCCAGCGGCTCGTCGCGCAGGTTGATGATCGGGCGGCCGCCGTAGCGGACCCGCCGCGACACCTCCACGTCGGCGAATTGGGCCCGCTGCGAAATAAAGTACCGGGCCACTTCGTTGCGGCCGCCGAAGAAGACCATTCCGGCCCCGGCGAAGATCTGGCGCGTGACCAGGAAGGGCATCAGTCCGGCGATGACCAGGTCGTCGTCGGGGCGGCGCCGCATCGAGTAGCTCTCGTGGTAACCGAACGTGTTGCCGCAGTAGTCGGTGTTGCTCTTGACGAAGTAGATGCTCTCGTCCTTGCCCAGCCGCCCGACCGTCTCGCCCAGGATCTGCTCGACCGCCATCTCCTGGGCCACCAGCGAGGCCAGGGTGCGGCATTCGGGGGTGGCGTACTCGAGGTGCCCGGAATCGACCAGCAGGCGCCCGCCGTTGAACAGGAATCCCCCGTTGGCGGGGGTCTCGCCCCACTCGCGCGGCGCCGGATCGACCACCCCGTAGCGGTAGCCGTCGAAGATCTCGGTCTTGACCATCGCCGCCGCCAGCGGCGCGTCGACCGCGCCGGTTACGCCGAATTCGACTTCGGTCCCAAACAGCGCGTCCTGCATGGTCTTCTACTGTCCGCCCGGTTGCGGCGTCGGATCGGGGATTTCGCGGATGATCCGCCGTACCCGCTCGCCGAGCTCCTCTTCCTTGCCCTCGTCCGGCGCCTCGGCCGGATCGGTATCGGTCTCGGTGTCCGGTTTGGCCGGCGCGTCGGTCTCCAGGCGGACCGCGCCCGGAACGGCGCGAAATTGATCTGATCGCACCTTAGACCCGCCTCTCAAATCAACCCGGTCATCGCCAAGCTGCCGCGATTATCGTTCTACCGCCGCGACGGGCCCGTGGCGCGCCAGGACGCGCTCCAGCGCCGCGGCGTCGGCGGCTCCCTCGACCGCGGCCGCGATTTTGGCGATTTCGTCCGAGTGCACCGCGCCCAGGTCGATCTCCAGCCGCCGGCCGCCGAGGCGCAGCCGCACCGAGTCCCATTCGATCGCCTCGATCAGACCGCCGAACCGCGCAACCAGCAGGCCGCGCAGGCGGGCGCGGGTGTCGCCGGGCGGGCGGTGCAGCGCCGCGCGCGCCTGCTGCCCTCCCACAAGGGAGCGCATCCGCCCCTGGTTAAGGAGCTGGCGGTAAATCGAATAGCGCGGGTCGAGGTAGTGGTAGGCAAGGTCAAGGCGCTGCAGCTCGGGACCGGAGAGGCGTTCCCCGCCGTCCTCGAGCGCGGCGACCAGTTCGGCCTTGGCGCACCAGTCGATCCGGTCGGCGGCCGCCGCCGGATCCCCGCGCAGCGCGTCAAGCAGCTCGCGGCTCTGGCCGAGGATCCATTCGCGCTCGCCCGAGCCCGTCCCCGGCGCGCCGACCGCGTCCAGATAGATTTCCAAAACGTCCAGCATCTTCAGCCGCCCGCGGGAGGTCTCGACCGCGGCCTCAAGGCCCGGGTCGCGCGAGTAGGCGCGCATCGCCCGCACCGGGTCGCGGAACGCGACCCCGAAGTCCTCGCCCGCCTCGATCCGGTCCAGCACCAGCGCGGTCAGGCCCGCCTTGAGCGCCGTCTGGTAGTGCGAGCGGTTGGCGTCCCCGCAGATCACGTGCAGGCGGCGGTAGCGGTCGGGCCGGCTGTGCGGCTCGTCGCGGGTGTTGAAGATCGGGCGGTCGGTGGTGGTGTTGATGCCGCTGACGCGGGCGAAGAAATCGGCCCGCTGCGAAATCTGCAGCCCGACCGACCGGTCGGCGTGCCGGCCCTCGCTGCCGAACTTGCCGGCCCCGGTCAGGGCGATCCGCGCGACCAGGAACGGAACCAGCTGGGCGATCAGGAACCGCAGGTCGATGCGGCGGTCCACCAGATAGTTCTCGTGCGTGCCGTAGGAGCGCCCGTGGTAGTCGGTGTTGTTTTTCACCAGCAGCACCTGGCCCTCCAGGCCGGCATCGTTGCGGGCCCGCTGGCAGGAGAGCAGCAGTTCCTCGCCGGCGGCGTCCTGGCGAACCAGCTCGAAGACCGAGCGGGTCACGTCGGTGCAGTACTCGGGGTGGTTGTGGTCGTTGTAGTAGCGGGCGCCGTTGGGCAGGACCGTGTCGGCGATCAGTTCCCGCCGCGAGAGCCCGGCGCTGCGGCGCCGGTTGTCGGCCAGGTCGCCCGGATCGCGGGCCAGGCGGTGGCGCCGGCCGAAGAGGTCGAGCCGGCCGTCCTCGCGCGAATAGTCCCAGCCCCTAAAGACCGGTTCGATCTCGGCCGCGCGCACCAGGGTCGATGCCTCGAACGCAAAGTCCACCTCGTCTTCGAAGCCGAGGCAGATCATCCCGTACTCGGTCTCGATCCCCATCGGGCGCAGGGTCGGCTCCGCAGCGCTCGCGCTGGGGATCGGGCCGGCCTCACTTTCGGCGGACGGGAAGGAGGGCTTCACGGGGGCGCGTCATTTACAGGTTCGCGATCTCGACCGGTTCGATGTTCCCGGCCGGCGCGAACCCGAATATCCGGCCGTAGAAACTGAGTTCGGCCTCGGCCGCGCGCCGGATGTTGGCCGCCTGCCGGAACCCGTGCTGCTCGCCCGCAAACGCCAGATAGGCGACCGGCAGGCCCTTGCGGCGCAGCTCCCCAACCATCCGCTCGGCCTGGTCGGGCGGCACGATCCTGTCCTCCAGGCCCTGTAGGAAGATGACCGGGCAGGACAGCCGGTTAACCGCGTTGATCGGCGAGCGCTGCCGGTAGAGGTCTTCCCGCTCGGGGTAGGGCCCGATCAGCGAATCGAGGTAGCGCGACTCGAACTTGTGCGTGTCCCTGGCCAGGGCGGCCACGTCCGATACGCCGAAGTAGGACGCGCCGGCGGTGAATACCTCGCCGAAGGTGAGCGCGCAGAGGGTCGTGTAGCCGCCGGCCGAGCCCCCGCGGATGGCCAGACGCGACCCATCGACGTCGCCGCGCGCGACCAGGAATCCAGCCGCCGCCTCGCAGTCCTCGCGGTCGGCCACGCCCCAGTTGCCGTTCAGCAGGCGCCGGTAGGCGGTGCCGAATCCGGTCGAGCCGCGGTAGTTCACGTCCACCACCGCAAAGCCGCGCGTCGTCCAGAACTGGACGGCGAGGCTGAAACCCGGACCGGTCGCCCCGGTCGGGCCGCCGTGGATGAAGGTGAGCAAGGGAGGCAGCTCGCCGGCGGGGGCCGCAAATCCCGGGTTGTTCGGTGGGTAGTAGTAGGCGTGCGCGGTCTGCCCGCCCGCGGTCGGAAACGCGATCGGCTCGGCTTCGGAAACATAGGACGGATCCAGTTCGGGCCCGGAAGATGCGCGCAGCGTCTCGACCTCCCCGCTGAGCGGATCGATCGCCACGATCGCAGTCCCGGCGCCCGGTCCGGCGGCGGCACAGACGATCCGGCCCCGCCAGGCAGCGGTGAAGTACCCGAACGAGTTGAAGGGGGTGCCGATCTCCTCCAGCCGGCCCGATTCAACGTCCAGCACCCCGAGCCGGTGACCCTCGGCGTTGGCGTACCGGGCCACCAGGCGCCGTTCGTCCAGCACCGCGTAGGAGGACATCGAAAACTCCCACTGCGGCTGCCCGAACTCGGCCGCCATCGACTTTAGGGGCGCGAAACCCTCGCCGTCCCAGCGCTGGATGTTCCACCAGCCGGAGTGGTCGGAGACGAAGTACAGCGTCCCGTCCGGGCCCCACTGCGGCTCGATGACCGAGACCTGGCCCGCCGCGTTCCCGGCGATCCGGCGCGGGTCGGCCAATCCGCCGTCGGCCGCTATCCCGGCCAGCCAGAGCTCGGTCCCGTCCCAGGGCATGTTGGGATGGTTCCAGCAGATCCAGGCCAGCTGGCGCCCGTCGGGGCTAAGCCGCGGCGAGGAATAGAAGTCGAAACCGGCGTGGAGCCGCACCGGCTCCGCCGCCACCGCGGCGCCGTCGGTTGCGACCGCGGCCAGGTAGTTCTCCGCCTCCCGCCCTTCCCGGCGGTGGTCCTCCACGACGCAGACCAGGCGGCCGCGCCGCCGGTCGATCGCAGCGTCGGCGTAGCGCAGCGGGACCTCGGGGGTCAGCGCCACCGGGTCGGCGGAGCCGTCCACGGGCCGGCGGTAGAGGCGCTGGTCGGAGAAGTTCGAGTAGTAGCTTACGCCTTCGGAGACGGCGAAAGAACCCCCGCCGTACTCGTGCACGAGGGTGCGGGCGCTGTGCCCGGGCGGGGTGACCTCGGTCGGTTCGCCGCTTCCGGTGTGGCGCATCGCCGCGTAGCGGCCCTGCTCCTCGGGCCGGGATTCGACCCAGTAGAGATCGTCGCCGTCGACGTCGAGTTCATCGAAGCGCAGCGCCCCCTCGGTCAGCATCGCCGATCCGATCGGCGATTCCCATGACCCGTAAGGTGCGACTTGCGGGATGGCCGGCTCCTTAACGATTAACACCCGTGCTCAAGATTGCCCGAACCCGCAATCATCGCGGGGCGATTCGCGGGGTTCGGGCGCCGGCGGCCGGATCGCTCAGGCAGATGCCTCCACCAGTTCCAGGAGGTGGGATTTCGGAGGGCAGCGCCAGCGCCAGGGAACGCTCGACCAGCCCAGCCCGGCGCTCACGTGGCAGAGGTACCCGTTAAGGAGCATCAACCCCTGGGCGTCCGGCAGACGGTTGCGGGTGTTGGTGGAGATCGGCAGCAGGGGCGGGCAGACCTGTCCGCCGTGGGTGTGGCCGCTTAAGGCCAGGTCGCTGCGCCGGCCGCCAAGGTCGAAGACCCCGTCCGGGGTGTGCGTGAGCAGCAGGACTCCCAGGCTTTCGTCGACGCCGGCGTAGGCGGCGCCCATGTCGTGCCGGAAGTGGTAGGGATCGTCGGTGCCGACCAGGTTGAACCGGGTGCCTTCGTGCTCGAGCGTCAGATTCTGGTTCACCAGCAGCTCCACCTCCCAGCGCTCGAAACCCTCCTCGAGCACTCCGGGCGGCAGCTGGCGGTCGTGGTTGCCGGGGCAGGCGAAGATTCCCAGCCGGGGCGAGAGCCCGGCCAGCGCCCGGCCGAGCGGGTCCATGCCGGCGGGGCGCTCGACCAGATCGCCGGTGAGGCAGACCAGGTCGCTTTCGACCCCGGCCAGTTCGCTCACAGCCCGGACCGCGGCCGAGCCCGGACCGCGGGCGTGGATGTCGGAGAGGTGCAGGATGCGCAGCCCCCGCAGACCGCTGCCCGGCGGCAGCGGCAGGGCGAATTTTTCAAACTCCATTGCCGGCCAATGGGCGCGCTTTGTTCATTATTTGGATTGCCGACCTTGGTCAAGAGATCCACCCGAAAGTTTGAGCCACCATGCAAGAAAGGCAAATAGGCACCATCGGCCTGCTCACCGGCGGCGGCGACTGCTGCGGCCTGAACGCCGCGATCCGCGCGGTCGTTCTGCAGGCGTCCAAGCGCGGCTGGATAGTCCGCGGCTACCGCAACGGCTGGGCCGGCGCGCTGGCCGACGACTACTCCGAGCTTTCCCCCGAGGACGTTGCCGAAATCATCTACGAGGGCGGGACGATGCTGGGCACCTCGCGCACCGACCCGCGCCGCGACGAGGAAACCTACGCCCGCCTGACCCGCCTGTTCGAGCCGGGCGGAATCGACGCCCTGGTGGCGATCGGCGGCGACGACACGCTCTCGGTGGCGGCCCAGCTGGCCGCCGACGGCTACCCGGTGGTCGGGGCTCCAAAGACGATGGACAACGACGTGACCGGGACCAACTACTGCATCGGCTTCCATACCGCGATCACCCGCGTGACCGAGGCGATCGACAGCCTGCGCACCACCGCCCGCTCGCACCGCCGCGCGATCGTAGTCGAGACCATGGGCCGCGACGCCGGCTGGGTGGCGGCCTACGCCGGCGTGGCGGCCGGCGCCGACTACGTGCTGCTGCCCGAAACCGAGACCGACGTCGCCGACGTGATCTCGGCGCTCCGGCGCCGCCACGCGGCCGGCCAGCCCTACGCACTGGTGGTCGTCTCCGAGGGAGCGCAGGTCACCGGCCTGGGCGACACCTCGGCCCGCGTCGACGAACGCGACCAGTTCGGCCACGAGATGCTGGCGACCCGCCGCCTGGCCGCCCGACTGGCCGCCGCGATAAACGATGGGACCGATTATTCGACGCGCGATGTCGTGCTCGGGCACACCCAGCGCGGCGGCACGGTAAGCGCCTACGATCGGGTCCTGGGCACGCGCCTCGGGCGCGGCGCGGTGGCGCTGGCCGAACGCCGGCGCTGGGGGCACATGCCGGCGCTCGTGAACCAGACGATCGTCGATTTCCCGCTCGCGGACGCAGTCGGGACCAACCGCAAACTCACCGCCCAGCTCCTGGACGTGGTCGAGGACTTCCAGTAAACCGTTCGGGGCCCACTCCCGGTTGCCCCGGAATCGGCCTGAACGGATTCGGTTACGCGACCAGGTCTTTAGCCGCGATCGGAGTGATGCCGATTCGCGCCGCTATTTCAGCGGGTCGGCTGGTTCCGTAAGCGAGGCGTAGCGCCCGCTGAAGAAGCATGGGTTCCTCGGCCGGAACTCTAACTGGCTCCTGTTTGCGCCAGCCGCGGGCCGATAGCTGCGCCATGAGGGACCGATATCGGCGCTGATCCAAGATCTTCAGATCGAATCCGCGGCGAATTAGCGCTGCAATCGACACCCCCCATTTGGCTTTTAGCAGTCCGAAATCTCGCAGGGTTGATGTCGCCCGGATCGCATTTAAGGATTCCCGTTTGGGGAGCAGCAATGCCGCCCCGAATCTGAGTGCTTCCTTTTCAGCTTGTTTGGATTCCACGTTCCGGACTTGATGCAGCACGAGGTGGCCGATTTCATGAGCGATGCTTAATCGCTGCCGGTCCCCGGGGCTGTGGCGGTTGAAGCAAATCACCGGGCGACCGGCTGGATACCCCGGCCACGCGGAAACCGCCGAGAGCCTCTCGGATTCGCCCGAAACTCCAAATACCACGATTCCCGCGCGTTCTGCAGCCCTGGTCACGTTCGGAACTGGTTCGCTGCGATTGATGCCAAGTTTCCGGCGTACGAATACGGCCAGCGTTTCGATGTCGTCGTGGTCGACGTCATTGCCGACGGACTCGATCGTCACAGGAATTAACGGCAGACCCTTTTCAATGTCCCGGACCAGTTCGACACCGTGCAGGAAATGGGCCCGCAATCGCTTTTGGTCGATTTGCCGCAATGACGCGCGTCTCCGGTATTGGAGGCTCGTCGCAGGAACTTCCGGCAGGGGTCCGCGGACGAAAAACACCGATCCGTAGCCCGTTCCTTTGCGAATCGCTTCAAGCGTGCGCTCAGACGCTTCCCCGCCGCTCTCGATCTGGGAAATTGCAGATTGCGAGACCCGCCCAATTCGGGCAAGCTCCGCCTGCGTCAACCCCAAATAGTGGCGAGCCAACCGGACTCTTGCTCCGGTCACATGGCCCCTTTTCTTTCTCTGTCAAACCGCGAAATGCCCGTCGAGCAAACGCGATTGAATCCGACTGTGAAGTCGTCGCTGCTTTTATTAGCCGGTCAACAAGCGCTTATATTGTGCACCGTTTTGTTATGTCCGAGGCGGCGGCCGGCACGATTGAGAAGCGATTTTGCGCTGATCGGTAATGCCGCAAAAGAGGGCAGCGATCTCCAACGCCGTGGCCCCATCCTGTCGGTTGGGATCCGAACTTCTGTTGGGATTTGCCAGCTTCAAGGCGCCCCGCCAATGTTCCGGGGCCACCGGGATGCCCAAAGGGCTATTGGCGCCTCAGGTGCTCAACGCCCATGCCGCGATATTTGGCGTGGCGTTGCTCCAGCAGATTCGGGACCGGGATTTGGATCAAACCGGACAGTTCGACGATTAGCCGTTCGCGGAGCAACCGGGCGGCTTCGGTCCCGTCGGTGTGGGCCCCGCCGGGCGGCTCGTCGACGATCCCGTCGATAACCCCGAGCTTGATCAGGTGCGGCGGTGTCAGCTTCAGCGCTTCGGCCGCGGTCTCGGCGTACTTGTAGTCGCGCCAGACGATGCTGGCGGCACCCTCGGGTGAGGCCACCGAGTAGACCGTGTTCTCCTGCATCAAGACCCGATCGCCCATCCCCAGCGCCAGCGCCCCGCCGGAGCCTCCCTCGCCGATCACGATAGTCAGGATCGGGGTCTTAAGACCCGCCATCGTCAGCAGGTTGTCGGCGATCGCCCAGGCCTGCCCGCGCTCCTCGGCCTCCAGAACCGGGCTGGCTCCGGGAATGTCGAGCAACGTGATCACCGGCAGTGCGAACTTCTCGGCCAGCAGCATCAGCCGGCGCGCCTTGCGGAAACCCTCCGGGCTGGCCATGCCGAAGTTGCGCGCCAGGTTGTCGCGCGAGTCGGAGCCCTTTTGGTGGCCGATCAGCATCACCGGCTGTTCGCCCAGCATGGCCGGTCCGCCGACTACCGCCGGATCGTCGCCGAAGTTGCGGTCGCCGTGCAGTTCGATAAAGCCCGAAAAACACCAGTTGGCGTAGTCGAGGGTGTGCGGGCGGTCCGGGTGCCGCGCCAGCTGCACGCGGTCCCAGTCGGTCAGTTCGGCAAAGACCGCGTCGGTCTCGTTCTTCAGGCGCTGTTTCAGGCGTTCGATCGTGCCCGGCGAGCCGTCGCCCTCGCGCTGCAGCTCGGCCAGTTCGGCGCGCAGCTGCGAGAGTCCCAGCTCGAATTCCAGGATGGTCACGCCGGCGTCTCCGCGGGGGCCTTCTCCAGCGGGGCCAGAAGCTCGAGCAGGCCGATGATGGTCGAGCGCTGGGCGCGGCGCGGGACGACCAGGTCGATCATTCCGCGCTTCTGCATGAACTCGGCGCTCTGGGCGTCGTCGGGCAGTTTCTGCTTGGCGATCTGCTCGATCAGGCGCCGGCCGGTGAAGCCGACCGTGGCTCCGGGTTCGGCGACGATCACGTCCGCCAGCGAGGCGAAACTGGCCGTCACCCCGGCCAGGGTCGGGTCGGTCATCAGCGAGATGTAGAGTCCGCCGCCGCGGCCGAACCGCTCCAGCGCCGTTGCGGTCTTGGCCATCTGCATCAGCGAGAGCATGCCCTCCTGCATCCGCGCCCCGCCCGAGCAGGAGCAGATCAGTAGCGGGATGTTTTCGGCCTCGGCCAGTTCGATCGCCAGCGTGACCTTCTCGCCCACGACGGTGCCCATAGAAGCGCCCAGGAACCGGAAATCGATCAGCGCCAGGGCAAGCGGCCGGCCGCCGATCAGGCCGCGTCCGGCGACGGCGGCCTCGCTGAGGCCGGTGCGCTCGCGGTAGCGGGCGAGGTGATCGCCGTAGCTGAGGTCGCCGCGCTTGAATCCCAGCGGATCGCCGGTCATCAGGTCCTGGCCCACCTGCTCGAATTCGGTCTCCTCGTCAAGGAGAAGTTCGAGCCGCTGGAAGACTCCGATCCGCCCGTGCCAGTTGCAGCGCGGGCAGACGTAGAGGTTCTGCTCGTACTCGCGGCGACGGTGGAGCATGCGCTTGCAGCCGCCGCATTCCACCCACAGGTCGGGCCCCTTGCCGGACCCCCGGCCAAGTAGTTTCAAGCCTCCGCCTTATCTGGAAAGTTCCACCACACCCTCGACCGCAAAAGTTAGCACAAAGATCGGCCGCGACCGCGCGGCCTAAACCTCCATGGCCGGCTCCGGCGCCGACTCGGCCACCTCGAACCGTCCGTCCCTGAATCCCACCTCGAAGTCGCGCGCGCCTTCCGGACCGGCTGAGATCATGGCCGCCGCCAGCTGCTCTTCGATCTCGTGTTCGACCGCCGCCCGCAGGGGCCTGGCCCCATTGCCGGCTTCGAGCGCGCGCGCGATCAGTTCCTCCAGGACCGCGCCCGAGAACTCGATCCTGGCGCCCTGCTCGTCGGCCCGCCGCGCCACCGCCGCCAGGAGCCGCCGGGCGATCTCGCGATAGTCCTCCTCGGCCAGTTCGCGGAAGGGAACGATGCGGTCGATCCGGTTCACGAATTCCGGCGCCAGGCGGCGTCGCAGTTCGCCCGCCAGGCGGTCGGGGTCGACCGGCTCGGCGCGGACCGGACCGGATCCGGCGAACCCGATCCCGCCGCCGCTGCGCGCGCCGGCGGTGGTGGAGAGCAGCACGATCGTGTGGCGGAAGTCGGCCTTGCGCCCGGCCGCATCGGTGAGCGACCCGGTGTCCATGACCTGGAGCAGGAGCGAGAGCACCTGCGGATGCGCCTTTTCGATCTCGTCGAAAAGAACGACGCAGTAGGGCTCGCGCCGCACCGCCTCGGTGAGACGGCCGGCCTCGTCGTAACCGACGTATCCCGGCGGCGCACCGATGAGGCGCGAGACCGAAAAGGACTCGCTCATCTCGGCCATGTCGATCCGCACCAGCTTCTCGCGGCTGCCGGAGACGAATTCGGCCAAGAGCTCGGAAAGTTCGCTCTTGCCCACCCCGGAGGGGCCGGCCAGGAGCAGGACCCCGATCGGTCGCTCCCGCGCCTTCAGGCCGGCGGCAGCGCGCTTTAGCGAATTGGCCACCTCGCGCGCGGCCTGCTCCTGGCCCACCAGCGAATGTCGCAGCCGGGATTCCAGCTCCAGGTACCGGCCCGACTCGGTCGCGGTCAGGTCGGCCAGGTTGATGCCGGTCGCGCCGGCCACCACCTCGGCCACCGCCTTCTCGTCGATGGCGGTCGCGGTTTGTTGCAGGCGGCGGTACCAGCGGCGGCGGGCCACGATCAGCTTCTCGCGCAGCCGCGATTCGGCCGCGAACTCGGCCAGCAGGTCAGCCTGATCGCCGTCGACGGCGAGTTCGGCCCGCTTCTCGCGGAACCGGGTCAACTCCCGGCGCATCCGCTTGATCTCGTCCGGCGGCATCAGCCGGTCGGTCTTGCGCCGCGCCAGCGCCTCGTCGATCAGGTCGATCGCCTTGTCGGGCAGCTGGCGGTCCGGAATGTAGCGGTCCGAGAGCCGCACCGCGGCCTCGATAGCCTCGTCCGAGATCGGCAGGCCGTGGAACTCCTCGTAGGTCTCGCGCAGCCCTTCCAGGACCGCCTGGGCGTCTTCGGTGTCGGGTTCCTCCACCGCGACCGTCTGGAAGCGCCGCTGCAGGGTGGCGTCGCGCACGAAGAACCGCCGGTATTCGCGCCAGGTGGTGGCTCCGATCACGCGGATCTGGCCGCGCGCCAGGGCGGGTTTGAGCAGGCCGGCCGCGTCCATCGTCCCGCTGACGCCGCCCGCGCCCAGGATCGAATGGATCTCGTCGATGAAGAGGATCACGTCCTTGGCCTCGGTAACTTCCTTGAGCAGGAGCTTGATCCGCTGTTCGAATTCACCGCGGTAGCGCGCGCCGGCGATCATCGCCGCAAGGTCCAGGGTGATCAGGCGCTGCCCGAGCAGCTGCGGCGGCACCCGGCCGGCCACTATCCGTTGCGCCAGCCCCTCGACGATCGCGGTCTTGCCGACCCCGGCGTCGCCCACCAGGAGCGGGTTGTTCTTGTTGCGCCGCAGCAGGATCTCCTGGACCCGGCGCGTCTCGGCGCCGCGTCCGATCACGCGGTCCAGGCCGCCGGCCCCGGCCTTGCGGGTCAGGTCGACCCCGTACATGGCGAGCGGCGAGCGGCCGCGGCGACGCTTCGAGCCGCCGCGCCGGCGGGGGGACCCTCCGCGCGGGGAGCGCGACCGCATCAGCCAGGGGTTCGGGGCGGCGGGCGCCATCGGGGCGGGCCTAGATGCCCGGCAAGGGCACCGGCAGCGAGTCCACCAGGTCCTGCAGGGCGGCCGGCAGGGCGTCGCCCAGGGCGCCGTGGACGGCGAACAGGATCAGGAAGAAGGCGGCCATGGTCGCCGCGTAGGCGGCGATACCCGGACCGCGGCTGGCGGAACCAGACATTTGGGCGTCTTTGGACAGGTGTCAGTTGCCAAAGGTTAGCGCGGCGGCGGCCCGGCCCGGAAATATCATACGAGCCTCTAACAAACGGGCCCAATTTCTTATAATTTGCTACCCGGAAAGGCACCCTTTACGCATTGATCTCCGCGCCCCAGCAACCACTCTCGCATCTTGACCAGTCCGGTCGTCCGCGGATGGTCGACGTTTCCGGCAAACCCGCGACCCAGCGCAGGGCGCTGGCCGAGGGCCTGGTGACGATGAACGCGGCCGCGTTCGCGGCCGTCCGGGACTCCGCGCGGGGGTCGGGCAAGGGCAACGTCCTCTCCACCGCCGAGCTGGCCGGCGTGATGGCCGCCAAGCGCACCGCCGAGCTGATCCCGCTCTGCCACCCGCTGCCGCTGACGCAGGTGAACGTGCGCCTGGAACCCGATCCCGGACGGCATCGGGTCAGGGTCCGGGCCAGCGTTTCGGCGTTCGCCCCCACCGGCGTCGAGATGGAGGCGCTGACCGCCGTCAGCGCGGCCGCCCTGACGGTGTACGACATGTGCAAGGCGCTCGACCGCGCGATCCGGATCGAAGGCATCCGGCTGCTGGAGAAGACCGGCGGACGCAGCGGCGACTATCGCGCCGACAACGACGCCGGTACGGCCGGCGAGATCGCGTAGGCCAATGAACGACTCCGGCGACCAGGACCGACTCGGACACACCGAGGACGTCGTATTCGAGCGCGAAATCGGCGCCGCCTATCTCGACTACGCCATGAGCACGATCGTCTCGCGCGCCCTGCCCGACGTGCGCGACGGGCTCAAGCCGGTCCAGCGCCGCATCCTTTATTCGATGCTCGAGCTCGGCGCCCGGGCGGGCAGCCAGCACCGCAAGAGCGCCCGGATCGTCGGCGACACGATGGGGAAATTCCATCCCCACGGCGACGGCGCAATCTACGACGCCCTGGTGCACCTGGCCCAAGAGTTCGTGATGCGGGTTCCCCTGGTTGACGGCCAGGGCAATTTCGGATCGATCGACGACGACCCGGCCGCAGCCATGCGCTACACCGAGGCGCGGCTCAACGGCGTTTCCGAGGCCATGCTGGCCGACATCGGGCAGGACACCGTCGACTTCGTCGACAACTTCGACACGACCGCCGAAATGCCGGCGGTGCTGCCGGGCAAGTTCCCCAACCTGGTGGTAAACGGGGCAGCCGGAATCGCGGTCGGCCTGGCCACCAAGATCCCGCCGCACAACCTGGGCGAGGTCGCCGACGCCATCTGCGCCCTGATGGAAAACCCCGACCTGACGGTCGACGAACTGCAGCAGATCATGAAGGGCCCGGACTTCCCGACCGGCGGCATCATCGACAAGAAAAAGATCAAGGCCGCCTACGCCTCCGGCCGCGGCAGCATCACGATGCAGGCCCGGATCGTCCACGAGACCGCCGACAACGGCCGCGACACGCTCATCATTTCCGAGCTGCCCTACATGGTCAAAAAAGCGCGCCTGATAGTCAAGATCGCCGAACTGGCCCAGGCCAAGGTGCTCGACGACATCGTCGACATCCGCGACGAGTCCGACCGCAAGGGGATGCGGATCGTGGTGGTCCTCAAGCGCAATTCCTTTCCGCGCAGCGTCACCAACCAGCTGCTCAAGCACACCGCCCTGCAGTCCACCTTCGGGGTTAACGCGGTCAGCCTGGTCGATGGCCAGCCCGAGGTCCTGGGCATGCGCGAGATGCTCAAGCACTTCATCAATCACCGAGTCGAGGTGGTCGAGCGCCGGGCCCGCTTCGAACTGGAACGAGCCCGGGCCCGCGAACACGTACTCGAGGGATTCCTGATCGCGCTGGACAACATAGACCAAGTTGTCGAGCTGATCCGCAACGCCCCGACTACCGACGACGCCCGCGAACAGCTGATGGAATCCTTCGAGCTCTCCCAGATCCAGGCCAACGCGGTGCTGGACATGCAGCTGCGGCGGCTGGTTGCGCTGGAAACCCAGAAACTGCGCGACGAGCTGGAGGAAATCCAGGCCCGCATCCGCGAACTGGTCGAGCTGCTCGGGGACCGCAACAAAGTCCTCGCCGTGATCAAAGAGGAAACCCTGGAGCTCAAGGCCCGGTTCGGAACGCCGCGCCGCACCCAGGTCGTTGACGTCCTCTCCACCGACATGTCCGACGAGGACCTGAACCCGGACGAAGACGTGGTCATCACCATCTCCAAGAAGGGCTACGCCAAGCGCCTTCCCATCCACGAATTCAAGTCGCAGGGCCGCGGCGGCAAGGGCATCCGGGGAGTGGCGGTCGACCAGGAAGAGGACGGGATCAACCACCTGATCCTGACCAACACCCACGCCCACCTGCTGCTGTTTACCAACCGCGGGCGG
Source organism: Chloroflexota bacterium (assembly GCA_963664795.2). Classification (GTDB taxonomy): domain Bacteria; phylum Chloroflexota; class UBA11872; order UBA11872; family VXNJ01; genus VXNJ01. The sequence continues at coordinate 216,428 of CAXXYJ010000066.1, forward strand.
GTGTTCAAGCTGCGCGGGTTCGACATCCCGCAGATGTCGCGCACCGCGCGCGGCTACGTGCTGGCCAACCTGGTCAGGCTTGAGAAGGGCGAGGAGGTCACGGCCCCGATCGCGATCCGCAACTTCGAGGAACACTTCAACCTGGTGTTCGGCACGGTGCGCGGATACGTCAAGCGGACCGCCCTGGCCCGCTACGCCACGGTGCGCTCCAACGGACTGCTGGCCATGCGCCTGGAGGAAAACGACGAGCTGCGCTGGGTGCGCACCTCGAACGGCGACAACCGGGTCATGTTCCTCACCCGCAACGGCATGGGAATCCACTTCCACGAGGACGACGTGCGGATCAGCGGCCGGATCAGCGGCGGCGTCTATGGGATCCGCCTCTCCGATGACGACGAAGTGGTAGGCGTTGACCTGACGACCGACGACGATTACGTGGTCGTTATCACCTCTGGCGGCTACGGCAAGAAGATGGAGGTTGGCGAATTTCGCCCGCAGGGTCGGGGCGGCAAGGGATTGAAAGCGATCAATCTGCTAGGCAGGACCGGTCACGTGGTGGCCGCGCAGGTGGTTGCCGATCCCGAGGCGCAGATGTTCCTGCTTTCAAATTCGGGCCAGATGATTCGCCAGTCCCTGGGCGAGCTGCGGGTCCTGGGGCGCTATGCCCAGGGCATGATCGTCCAGCGCCTCAATGAGGGCGAGGAAGTAGCCGGCCTGGCGGTGTCGGAAGAATCGATCACCGAGAGCGAATTCGCCGACGATGCCTCGCCGGTTCCCGCCGGAGACCCGGAAGGCGCGGTCGAACCTTCCGAGTAATGGCTCGCGGCGGTTTGCCGCGTGACCCTCGGCGAGCGATCCAGGTTTTGCGGCCGGCCGGTTGCAGCATTGACCCTTCCCTGGCTCCGCCCCTTCCGCTCTACCGGCAACGGCCAGATCGCTCCGGCAATCGCCCCAATCCGACCATAGGATCATTAAGCAATTCCGCCGGCTCGGCTTAATAACTGTCAGCGTTATTGTTCGATCCGTAAATTAGCACTGCTCACGCCGGGAACGCTCGTTAAGGCACAGGCCTGAAATTGGATAGGCCGCACTACCGTCATTTCCAGGAACGCAGCTGGGGCTTCCGGACTTTTCGCGCTTACTCGCCGCCGCCGCTTCCGCCCAAACCGGCGCTGGACTACTCAGGTGCGCTGCCGCGCCTGATCGGCGAGGCCGCGCACGCCCTTGGATTGCTGGGTTCGATATCCGCCAATCCGGACGCCGGAAGTTTGATCGGCTTGCAATTTATTCGTCGAGAGGCGGTGCTTTCTTCGCAAATCGAGGGTGCGCAGTCTTCGGTGGCGGACTCGTTGCTGGTCCCGCATCTGGGTGGTTCCGGCGAATTTCGGGATGAAGACGCAGAAATCGAAAACTGCGTGGATGCGACGTACGCGGGCCTGAAAGCATTGGCCGACGGCGCCGCCATCGATGCCGTCTTGATGCGCCGGTTGCACGGCATCTTGTTACGTGGCGAAGGCGGATGCGGCAAGAAGCCGGGCCAGTTCAGAACCCGCCAGAACTGAGCTGGCGGGACTGATCCCGCAACCGCAAATTCGTCCCGCCGCCGCCTGAAAACGTGGTCGGTTGCATGAGCAATCTGGAAATGTACATCGGTTCAGACGATCCCGGCACGCACCCATTGATCCGCGCCGGATTGGCGCACGCCCAATTTGAATCAATCCATCCGTTCGAGGACGGGAACGGTCGAATCGGTCGAATGTTGATTGTGTTGATGCTCATTCGCGACTGCCTCCTGCCGCTGCCGATCCTCTGCTTGAGCCAGCATCTGAAGGCCGAGCGGGACTCGTACTACTACCTGCTCAACCGGACCCGGGAATCTGGCGACTGGGAAAGTTGGCTGGCCTTTTTCCTCGAAGGCATAGTCGTGGCGGCTAATGACGCGCGGCAAACAGCGGAGCGGTGCTTGGCCGTATTCGATGAGGACTACAGGAGGATCGAGTCGGCAAGCAGGTCGGCGTTAGCGACTCGCGTGCATCGCTTTCTCTTCGCGCCGCCCGATCGCTTCGATCGCCCAAATCCGGGCCGAAATCGACGCCAGTTTCCCCGGCATCGCCAACGCCCTCGCGATATTGCAAGAACTGGGGATAGTCAGCGTATCCAACGACAGAAAACGGAACCGCTACTTCGTCTACGAAAGGTGCCTGGAGATCATCAACCAGAACACCTGATCCTGCGGGGCGCCCAACCGAGCGACAGGGCATCCCAAGCGGCGCATCCATCAAGCCGGGCGCATTCGGCACGGAGTCGCGGAAAATAACCTTCGGACAGCAAGACTCGGGCTCCCCGGTGCTCGTGGTCCGGGCCGGTAGCTCAGCTGGTAGAGCAGCGGACTTTTAATCCGTTGGTCGTGGGTTCGACTCCCACCCGGCTCACCGGTACGCTTGGTCGCAGATTTGGCGCTCAGAGCCCAGTGCAGCCCTCTATTTGGGTACAGGGAAGGACTCCTCGGCACAAGGAGAATTGACAAGTGATTGCGTGCCGAGGCGCGGAGCGAGCGGGGTGAGCGGCAGAACAGCGTCGAAATTACTCCACGGCCTGATGTTTGTCCTGGCCGTGCTGCAGGTCCTGGTTGCCGGCGCCGCCGCGCTGGTGGGAAGCTTTGCCGACGGTTCCGACGTCATCTCGCGCGGCGTGCTGGTCGGACTGCACCCGATCGCCGCCGTGGCGCTGGTCATCGGGCTGCTGGCCCCGGGCGCCTCGCCCGCGACGCAGCAGGTCGTGCAGGGGCTGCTGGGCCTGAACGTGCTCGCCGATTTGGCGCTCAGCGGATCGATCGCGTTCGGATTCCAGGGCGGCGATGCCGTGTTGCCGTTGATTTTTGCGGTCATACCGGCAATCGGCCTCGTCTACATCCGGCGGCGGCACTGGGCGCCGCCTCGATGAGCGGCGGGTCAATCGCCGATTCGGCCCGATTCGGCAAATAGAATTTCCGACCGCGCGGGCAGGGCGCAAACCGGAGCTCCAATCCGCATAGCAAGCAGTGGACGTTGAGGCAACAGATGGCGATTCGAATAGTTACTGACACAACCTGCTCGGTCCCCTCAGGCGAGGTCGAACGCTTCGGGATCACCGTGGTCCCTCAGCACGTGCTGTTCGGCACGACCGACTACCTGGACCAGGTCGATCTCGACTCCGACAGCTTCTACGACCTCCTTGAGACCTCGCCCGATCACCCCACCACCTCGCAGGCGACCCCGATCGAGGTGGCCGACGCCATGCGGCCGCTCGTTGAGGCCGGCGATGAAATCCTCGGGATCACCATTTCCTCAAAACTGAGCGGCACGTACTCCTCGTTCACCCAGGCCGCCAGTCAGTTCCCCGACGCCAACATTCAAGTCTTCGACTCCCTGAATGCAGCGACGGCCTCCGGCCTGCTGGTGGTGGCGGCGGCCGGCATGGCCGAGGCCGGCAGCGACATGAACGCGATCGTCGGCGAACTCGAGCAACTGCGCGGCCGGACCCACCTGGCGGTCGCGGTGCCCACGCTCGAGTACCTTCGCAAGGGCGGGCGCATCGGAAACGCCCGCGCGCTGATCGGCACAATGCTCGGGTTCAAGCCGATCCTGGAGCTGAGCGGAGGCGAGCTGCAGCCGGTCGCGCGCGCCCGCAGCATGCGGCGCGCGATCTCCATGCTGGTCGACTACGCCGCCGAACACGCTCCCAATGGAGCAACCGACATCGGGTTCATCGGCTCCGGCGACCCGCGTCAGCTCGAATCGTTGCGCTCGGCGATCCTCGGTCGCATCCAGGTGAGCGGCACGACGCACGAGGCCGAGCCGCTCGCGCCGGCCATCGGTGCGCACGTGGGACGCGAGGCGCTGGCGGTCGCCTTCATCAGCGCTTGATCGCCGCCCGTTGCCGGCGCCGTGAATGGGCGGCGCTGGCGACCCTGCTGGCGCTTGCACTGCTGCTGGCCGGCTGTGGCGGGCGCCCGCACGGGGCGCTCAGCGTCACCGAGCTGCACGATCTGGGCCAGGAGCGCTACCAGCGCCGCACCACCCTGACCGGCGATGTGATCCCGGGGACCCTGCTCCGGCCCCCTCCGGGCAGCCGCATAGATCTGGTGCCGATCGGTCCCGAATCGGCGGTGGTTCAGCTGATAGACGAAGACAGGCGCGTCCAGCCGGTGCTGTTCGGGATCCTCGACCAGCCCGAATATCTGGCCCTCGCCCCGCTGGGAGAGATCACCGTGACCGGCAAGGTCCATCACACCGGCATGTATTTTGCCGACGGGGTCTACATCGAGGACGAGCTCGTGCCCGTCCGGGTGGCGACCATTCCCGCGGTGCCGATCTAAGCAGGGGCGGCGCCGGCCAGGATCCTGGACCCGCCGCCCGGGCGGGTCGGGGAGCCCAGGACGATCTGGTCCTCGATCCTGTCCTGGACCCCGGGGACGTGCGATACCAGCACCACCAGGCGGTCCTCGGCCTCCGACGCCAGCCGTTCGATCCCGTCCATGGCGATCGCCAGGTGATCGGCGTCGAGGCTGCCGAACCCCTCGTCCAGGAAGAAACTGCCCAGCCGCCCGCCCTGCCCGGCCACCAGGTCGGCCAGCGCCAGCGCCAGGCTGAGCGAGGCGAGGAAGGTCTCGCCCCCGGAAAGGGTGTCGGACCCGCGTACCCGCAGCTCCGGATCGGCGGCGCCGAAGTCGACGATTTCGAACCGGTCGCCGGGCGAGAAGCCGAAGCGCCCGCCGGTGAGCTCGCGGATCCGCTCCCCGCCAAGCTCGGCCAGCTGCGCCCGCTTGCCGGCGAGCATGTACTTTAGGAACCGGCTGTCGCGCAGGTCCTCGGCCAGGCGCTCCAGGTGGCGCCGGCGGCGCTCCAGCGCCTTTTTCGCGCGCGCCAGTTCGGGCGCCCGGGCGGCAATCTGACCGAGCTCGCGCTCGCGGGCGCGCAGGGTGGCGGCCTCGGCGTGAATCCGCGCCGCGAAATCATTGACCTTCTCGCCGGCGGGGATTTTCCACCGGGAAAGGAGTTCGTCGCGCTCCTCGGCCAGTTCGGCGGCGCGCCGCCTGATCGAGTCGCGCTCGCGCGCCAGCTCCCGGCGACGGGTCCGGGCATGCTCACGCAGATGCGCGGCCAGCCCGGCCACATCCCGGTCGGCCAGTTCCCGGGCGTCCGGCCGCACCCCCATCTCCCCGGCGATCACGCTCAGCTCGAGTTCGAGCGCCTGCGCCTCGGCCCGGGCCGCTTCGCCCGCGTCCCGCACCCGGGTCTCGGTTGCGACCGCGGCGGCAAATTCGGTGCCGGCTTTCCCGGCGGCCCGGCGCAGGTCGCCAAGGCGCGCCTCCAGGTCCGCCAGCGCCGTTTCAGGGTTCTTCGAGGAAAGAAGTTCGGCGGCGGTGACGGCGGCCCGCTCGAGCCTTGCGGACGCTTCCGCGCCGCTGGCGCGGGCCATGTCCAGCGCGCGCCGGTCGTCGTCGGCCTGGGCCGCCGCGGCCTGCCGGGTCGCAGCCAGTCCGGCCGCATCCTCGCGCGCGGCCGCCAGCGCGGCGGCGGCGCGATCCTGATCGGCGGCGGCGCGCCGGGACTGTCGCCGGGCCGAATCCAGGTCCGGGTGGGCGTGTTCCTCCGGCAACAGACAGATGACGCGGCCGCAAACCGGGCACTCCTCGTCTTCGGATAGATGCGCGCGCAGCGTCATCGCCATGTCCGCCCGCTCCAGCTCCTCGACCCGGGCCCGGGCGGCCTCCAGCTCCCTCCGGGCCTGGCGCAGGGCCCGGTCGCGCGCGCCGGTCACCGCGGTAGCCTCGTCCAGCCCGCGTTCCAGCCGCTCGAGTTCGCGCCGCGAGTCCGAGCTTGTCCGCTCGGCGTCCTCGATCTGCGCCGCGGCTTCAGCCGCACCCGTCCTGCGCAATTGAAGATCGGCCACGGCCTCCCGCACCCGCTCCAGGCCCGCCTCGCCGCCGCGGTCGCCCAGGAACCGCCCCAGCTCGGCTTCGGTCGAGTCCATCTTTTCGCGCGCGGCGCGGACCAGGTCCGAGGCGGCGCGGTTCTTTTCGGCGGCGTAGCCGGCGGCGGCGACCACCCCTGCGATCTCCTTCTCCGGCCGCAGGCGGTCCGCGGCGCGGTCCAGCAAGCGGGCGGCCGAATTCGATCTCTCAAGCGACGCGGCCACCTCCTGCTCGCCGGCGTCCAGCGTCGCCGCCTGCGCCTGCAGCGCGCCGACCGCGGCCGCCCGTTCGGCCGATCGTTCCAGCTTCGGCCCGAGCGCTTCGCGTTCGGCGGCGGCGGCCTCGGACCGGTCCAGCTCATCGGCGACCCGGTCCGCTTCCAGCGTCGCCGCCAGGGCCCGTTCGCGCGCCAGTTGGCGCATGCGGTCGATCCGTTCCAGTCCGAAGACCCCTTTCAGGACCCGGTCCTTTTCGGCCGCGGTCGCCTGCAGGAACTGGGCGAATTCGCCCTGCGGCAGCAGGATCGAGCGCGAGAAGGCGGCAAAGTCCATGCCCAGGATTTCCTCGATGCGCGCGTTGACGTTGCGCGCGCCGCTGAGCAGCTCGAGGGGATTGCGGCCGTCGGGTTTCGAGTACGGGTAGAGCGCCGCGGTGCCGGCCCCGCGGCGGCGCGCCAGGCGTTCCACCTCCCACCCGCTTGCGCCGACCCGGAAACGCAGCCGCACCGTCATCTCGACGGCCTCCTGGTTGATCAGCGCCGCCGAGGAGCGCCCCAGCTTCGGGGTCTGTCCGTAGAGCGCGAACGCGATCGCATCCAGGATCGACGTCTTGCCGGCCCCGATCGGCCCGGCCACCGCCACCAGCCGCCGACCGGCAAAGGAGAAACTGTGCCGGCCCTGAAAGGACCTGAAGTCCTTGAGTTCGAGCTCAATCGGACGCACTGGCCACCGCCGCGTAGATTTCTCGGAATTCCTCCAGGAGCGGCGCGGGCGGCTCCTCGCCGACGCTTGAGCGCACGTATTCGGCGTAGACCTCGGTCCAGTCGCGGTCAAGCTGCCGTCCCGACGCCAGGGATTCGGCGGCGGACGAAACCGGGTGGGCGCGAACGAGTTTCGGAAAGGTCTCGGCCGCGCGTTGCAGCAGGGCCCGCGGGGCGTCGGCGCCGGTCACGGTCAGCGAGAGGTAGTCGTCTTTGAACTCGTCGCGCCGGGCCACCAGTTCATCCCAGGACCCGCTGACCGAGCGCAGGCGCCGGCCCGGCGGGACGTTGATCGGCTCGACCACGGCGCTGCGGTCGGGCCCCACGTCGACCAGAACGACCTGCTTGCGGTCTTCCCGCTCCCCGAAATCCAGCGCCAGCGGGGATCCGGCGTAGCGGGCCGGGCCGGGCGCCGGAACCCTTTGGGCGGCGTGGATGTGGCCGAGCGCGGTGTACTGGGCGACTTGCGGCAGCCGCTGGCCGGAGATCACGTAGGCGTTGCCGATGGTCAGGGTGCGTTCGCCGCGGGGCTCGCGTCCGGATTTGCCGAGCGAGAGCACGGCCCCGTCGGTGGCCAGGTGACCCACCAGCAGCCGCACGCTGTCGAGATGGTTGGCAAGCTCGCCATCGAGCGCGGCCAGCACCTGGTTCAAGCGGTCCTTGTACGCCCCGTGGCGCTCACCGCTGTCCTTGAAGAAGTCAACGATCGTGTGTTCGCGCAGGTACGGACAGCACGCCACCGCGGCCGGTCCGGCGCGGGTCTGGATCCGGTGCACTCCATCCGCCGGCGAACGCGGCGGACGCCCCACCAGGTGAACGCCGTGCAGCTCCGAGAACCGGTTGAGGTTCTCGAAGTAGTCGGCCGAATCGTGATTCCCGGCGATCGCCACCACTTTTGCCCCGAGGCCGGTAATGCGCTGCAGCGCTTCGGTGGCCAGCGACACCGCGCGGTTGGGCGGCGAGGGCGTATCGAACAGGTCGCCGGCGATCAGTACAAGGTCGACCGAATCCTTTTCGCAGCGTTCGACCAGCCAGTTAATGAATCGGCCCATCTCCTCGTAGCGCTCGAACCGACCCAGTTTTTTGCCCAGGTGCCAGTCGGCGGTGTGAAGGACCCTCATGCCCGACTAGGCAAGTCCGGCGAACGGATCGGACGCCGGGTCGGCGGCGACCTCGTCGGCGCGCGTGGCCCAGGGCACGCGCGGAAAGCGCAGCGTCAGCGGCACCGGCACGGTCGGCTGCTGCAGGACCATCTGCCCGGGGCGCAGCAGCCGCGCCCGCTGGCGCATCGAAGGCAGCATCCAGCCGTACTGGTCGTGCATCACCTCGGCCGCGTCCATGCGTCCGACGACCTTGATCGCGGCGTTGTCCAGCACCGAGGCGTCAACCCTCGAGGCGCTCTGCTGGGCGCCCACCAGCAGCACCCCCAGCGAGCGGCCGCGCTGGGCGATGTCGACCAGCATCTCCTTGATCGGCGAATCGCCGCTGCGGGGCGCGTACTTGTTCAGTTCGTCCAGCATCACGACCGAGAGCGGAAGCCGCGTGCCGGTGCGCTCCTTTTCCTCGAACGTTTCCTTCAGCAGGGCCCCAACCACGAACCGCTGGGCGTGTTCGTGCAGGTTGGCGATCGAGACCACCGTCAGGTTGGCCAGGTCGCGGTTAATGCCGCGCGGCGGGCCGCAGCGCACCAGCCGTCCCAGCCGCATCGGGGAAGCGGCCGCCAGGAGACGGCGCATGAAGGCCGAAATCGTTCCCGCGGCCACCCGACCGGTCCAGGCGTAATCGGCCTCCTGGTCGTCCTCGGGTTCGAGCTTTTGACCGATCGCCCGCGCCAGCGAGCCAAGGTCATTTATCGGGTTCCCGTCCAGTTCCAGCGCCCCGTTCTCGCCGACTGCGCGGCACTCGCGCTGCAGGCGGGTGCGGACCCGTTCCTCGACGAATCCCAGCTGCGATCGTTCGTCGGAGGGGTCGGCGAACACGAACCGCAGCAGCCCCTGCTGCACGAACTCGCGCGGGGTCCAGTAGAAGGCCGCCACCCCTTCCTGGCGGCCGGCCACGTCGGGAACAACGGTGTCGGGGGCGGCCGGTGCGGCCGGGGCCCAGAAAGAGACGCTGGGTCCCGAATCTCCGCTGCCGGCCAGGGCGAACGGACTGGCCTCGGTCCCGAGCCGGCGCCAGGCGCGCTCGTCCTCGGCCGAGAACTGGTTCGAGCGCTTGTCCAGCCAGAGCAGGTCCTCGCCCTTGACGTTGAAGACCAGCACCCTGGTGTTGGCCGCCTCCGGCCCCAGGCCGCCGCTGACCAGCAGCCGCAGGAAGAAGAGCGCGTATGTCGTCTTGGTGGCCACCCCGGAGATGCCCGAGATCGACATGTGCCCGCCGCTGTCGCCATCGAAGTAGCGCACGTCGATGTAGACCGGCTCGCCGCGGGTATCGACCCCGACCGCCAGCGGCCGGCTCATCGTGTCGTGGTAGATGGCCTGGCGGCGGCGCTCGCCGGCGACCCTGAAGACGGGTGCGCCGGGACTGGGGGCGACCCAGATCTCGGGCAGGATCCGGGTGACCGCGACCTGCGCCGACCGGACCAGCTGCGCCGGGCGCAGGCCCTCGTCGCTGATGCGGTGGGTGTCGGACTGGTACTGGGCCCCCTCCAGCGAGGCGTGGTTCTCGGTCACGATGCCGAACGTCAGGACCGGATCCGGGATGCCGGGCACCGCGCTCTCCACGCAGACCAGGTCATCGACCGCAAGGTGCGCCTGCTCGTCGAGCGCGACCACGAACTCGCCGCTGGCCGAGGGCTCGAACCCGCTGACCAGGCCCACGCGCTGGTCGAGACCGGCGTTCATTCCGCGTTCTTCCAGTCGCGCACCGCCTGTTCGATCGCCCGTCGCAGCAGTCCGGTGTCGCCCAGCTCGCGCCGCAGCGCCCATTCCAGGGCCGCGATCGGACCCAGGTTCTGGGGCGAGCGCGCCTCGCGCCAGGGCGGCAGGACCGCGCGCGGCAGCATTGCGGAAGCCAGGTCGGCCAGCCGGGCGGCGCGCTCAAGGCCGATTGCGGCCGATACCTCGCAGCGCGCAACGCCCGCCCAGGGCCGCGAATCCGGATCGCCGGCCAGGCCCAGGTACCAGGAATAGACCTCGACCGCGCCGCCGATTGCAAAGAGCGGCGTGCGCTCGCCCGCCGCCAGGGCGCCCGCCAGGCTTCTGCGGGCCGGATCCTGCAGGTAGGTCCGGTGATGCGACTTGACGTAGCCGATCACCTCGACGTCGCCTAGGCGGCCCAGCCGGCCGTCGGCCACCAGCAGCCCTGCGCCGGCGCCCGCCGCGCGCGCGATCCCGAGTTCCAGGTCGCGCATCCGCTGGTTGAGCGCCGCGCTCAGGCCGGGCAGGTCGCGGGCCGGGCTCGATACCGCCTCGAACTTGACGCCATCGGATTCGGGTAGTTCGATCTTTTTCCCGTCACCGAAAAGGCAGACCCGGCGACGGCGGTTGGGGCCAAAGTGCGATCGGGCCGGGCCGGCGTCCGGCTCCCAGGTGCAGCTGCCGGCCGCGATCGAGGCGCACAGTCCGGGCACCGCCACCGCGTCCGGCCCCTGGTGATAGAGCCGCGCATGCGTCCTGCGGACTCCGTCGATGAACGTGATCGGCGGAGCGGCGGACGGAGCCGGCGGAGAAAGCGCGGACCAGGGCCCGTCGGTCTCGACCGCAACGTCCACGTCGTCCGGATCGGCCTGGTCCGGCTCCGGCAGGTCGGGTTCCAGCTGGGCGCCGGAATGGTCCCACGGCTCCACGTAGAGGCTGGATCGCCCTGCCCTGCGGGCGGCCGCTGCGGCGGTTGGGTTCAAGCTGCTTCGAATAGTGGTGGTGCCCTGCGCGCCGAGCGCGTCAGAGCATGTTTATTCCGCCGCAGATGTTCACGGACTGGCCGGTCATGTAGTCCGAATCCGGCGAGGCCAGGAAACTGACGAAATTGGCCACGTCCTCGGGCTGTTCCACCCGACCCAGCGGGATCTGCCCGATCGCCGCCTGTAGCCCCGCGCCGCGCTCGCGGCCCATTATTTCGCTGCGCACCTCGTCGATATAGACCCACATGTCGGTGTCGACGATTCCGGGGCAGTAGGCGTTGACGGTGATTCCGTAGTCGGCCACGTCATAGGCCAGGCACTGGGTCAGGCCCACGACCGCGAACTTGGAGGCGCAGTAGATCGAGTTGTTGGCGCTACCGCGGTGACCGCCGACGGAGGCGCAGTTGATGATCTTGCCGCTGCGCCGCTGCTTCATCGTCGGCAGCACCGCAAGGTTGCAGCGCCACAGGCCCAGGGTGTTCACGTCCAGGACCTTCTGGAACTCCGGCACGCCGAGCACCTCCGGCGGACCGGCGATCACGATGCCGGCATTGGCCACCAGGATGTCGATCTGCCCGTACCGGTCCAGGATCTCGCCCACGTTGGCATCGACCGATTCCTGGTCGGTGACGTCGCCGCGGAAGGCTAAGGCCTGTCCGCCGGATTCATTGATTTCCTCGGCCAGGGACTGCACCCCTTGAACGTTCACATCGCTCACGCAGACCGCAATGCCATCGGATGCCAGACGCCGCGCAATCGCCGCCCCGATGCCGCGCCCTGCACCGGTAATCCAGGCCACCCGCGATTCCATCGGCTCTCTCCCTGCTGGCAAATCGCGGCAGCCGCTCAAATCCGCCGCTGCCGGCAATAAATCTTCTCCGCCGGAACTTGGCCCAGCCGATCCCATTTTGGAATTAGCCGGTCCGGACGGCCGCGCCTGACCCGTGCTCGGCAAGCTCCATCAGAAAGCATGTAGTACAGTCCCTTGATGAAACATGAACCTTCCACCTACGGGGATCGCTGGGCACCGGTCTACGACCGGATCCACGCGCACCTGGGCACGCCGGAGGCAGTCGATCCGGCGGTCGCAGTCCTGAAAGAGCTCGCCTGCGGCGGCCGCGCCTTGGAACTGGGCATCGGGACCGGGCGCATCGCGCTGCCGCTGGCTCAGCGCGGCGTGCAGGTGCACGGCTTGGACGCGTCCACCGCCATGGTCGAGTTGTTGCGCCAGAAGCCAGGCGGCTCCAAGATCCCGGTGCACATTGGCGACTTCGGAAGTTTCGACCTGGGGTCGTCCTTTGCTGTCGTGTATGTCGTCTTCAATACGTTCTTTGCCCTGACCAGCCAAGACGAACAAGTTAGTTGCCTGCGGTCGGTCTCGCGCCATTTGACCGATGAGGGCGTGCTGCTGATCGAAGCCTTCGTGCCCGACATTGGTCGGTTCGATCGCGGCCAGCGCATTTCCACCGGCAGCGTCGAGGAAGGCCATGTGTCAATCAACCTCGATCGCCATGACCCGGTCGACCAGACGGTTGCCTCCTCGCATCTCCGCCTCTCGCCCGCCGGAGTGGAATTGTTTCCTGTCGCCATCCGCTACGCGTGGCCGTCCGAACTCGACCTGATGGCCCGATTGGCCGGACTGCGGCTGCGCACCCGCTGGGCCGACTGGCAGCGCTCGCCGTTCACCGCCTCCAGTACCAACCACGTCTCCGTCTACGAGCGGGCCTGAAAACCGCCAATTGGGCCCGCTTGCAAGACAATTCCCAGACGATTCCCGCCGGCCCGGTCAAAGGTTTTGCCCGCCCATGAACACGTTCCTCCACACCCGCGTCCGGGTCGCCGACCTGGAAAAGTCGATCAGCTTCTACGAGGAACACCTCGGTTTCGTCGTCAAATCGCGCAGCGCCCGCTCTCCGCACGGCAACCAGATCGTCCACCTGGAGCTCCCCGGCAACGCCCACACCCTCGAGCTGACCTACTCGCCCGACTACGAACTCTCGGTCCCCGAGGACCTGCTGCACTTTGCGATCGGCGTTGACGATCTGACCGCCTTCTGCGACGGGCTGGAGAAAAAGGGCATCGAGATCTGGCCGGACGACTGGCGCTCGGCGTTCGCCAAGCTGAAGATGGCGTTCATCGACGACCCCGACGGCTACGAAATCGAGCTGCTGGAGAACGACGCCGACTAGCTCCGGCCGGATCAGGACCCGGGAAATGGCCGCGTCCAACGTTGTCCTGATCGTCTACGACCAGCTGGCGGCTGCCTGGCTGGAGGCCGGCCTGCGCGGGGCAGCCGACCTGCCGAACTTTGGCCGGCTGGCCGGCGACGGGACCTATTTCTCGCGCTGCTTTTCGACCAATCCGGTCTGCAGTCCGGCCCGCGCCAGCATTGCCACCGGCCTGCGCTCCAGCGGCCACGGCGTCATGCAGCTGGGCTATGCGCTCTCGCCCGAACTGCCTACCTTCATGGGCGCGCTTTCCGAGGCTGGCTGGCATACCGCCGCCTGCGGCAAGCTGCACCTGCGCCCCCACTGGGAGAGCCTCAATCCCGATTACCGACCCTACGGATTCAGGGAGCAGCACGTCACCGAGGACCCGCGCGGCGGGCCCTGGCTCGACTGGGTCCGGACCGAGCACCCCGAGCACTTTCGCGCCGTCCTGACCACCGTCTGGGCGCGCGGGATGGACGAGTTCTCCGATTACGGGCCCCAGCGCGAGGACCTGGCGGGCCTGATGGCCGACCTGCCGATGCCGGGAAACGTCTACGAGCTGCCGTTCCCGGCCCGGGTCTCGCAGTCGAACTGGATCACCGACCGCGCGCTGGATTCGATCGCCGAAACCCCGTCCGGGCAGTCGCTGCTCTGCCAGGTCGGCTACGTGCAGCCGCACAACCCGTATGCTCCGCCGCGCGGTTACCGGCGATTCGTCAACTTCGATTACGTCCCCGAACCGGTGCCGGCGGCCTGGCGTGACGACCCCCTCACCCCGCCGGCCTTCGAGGCTCGCGCGGCGACGGCGGAAAGGTACGAATGGCGCTCGGCGCGCGAGCACTATTTCGCCGACATGGTGCACCTGGACCGCCAGCTGGGACGGATCCTGGACGCACTGGCGGACGCCGGGCGGGAGCGCGACACTTACGTGATCGCGCTGGCCGACCACGGCGACCTGCTGCTCGATCACGGCCTGATCTTCAAGGACAGCTTCCACTACGACGCCTGCATCCGGGTGCCGCTGCTGATCAGCGGGCCGGGCCTGGCCAAGGGCCAGGTCCGCGACGATCTGGTCGCGATCGAGGACATATACCCGACGATCATGGAGGCCGCCGGCCTGCCCTGCCCCCGGCCGGAGGAGCGGCGCCAGGTCCCCGGCCAGCCGGTGGCGCCCTACGCGGCCGGCAGATCGCTGCTTGAGGTTGCCCGCGGGCAGGATCCGGCCGACTGGCGCGACGCCGTCTTCATCGAATCCTTCAACAACCTGGACTCGCGCTGGGCGAGTAACTGGGTCAAGACGGTTCGCACCGCCGACGCCCGCTATTCGCTTTACGGAGACGGCGCCGGCGAGCAGCTGTTCGATCTTGCGGCCGACCCCGATGAGCAGGAAAATCTAGCAGCCGACCCGACCCGCCGCCGGCTGCGCGCCAAGATGCGCGACCGCCTGCTCGAGCACCTGCTCGTCGAGCGCTACCCTCATCCGCCGCGCGATCTTTTCCGTATCGGAGTGCACTAGCCCCGGGACGCCGACGGCCCGCTAACCCATACGGCCCAAATCAACAGTCAGGACAGCCGATGTTTGCTTTCTTGCGCCGCCGGGCGCGCCAAATCCTGGTGGCAATCGTCGTGCTCCTGGTGATCGCTGGGATCGGGTTCTACGTCTGGTGGAGCCAGGGGTCGCCCGAGCCCTCCGGCCCCACCGTCGCCCCCACCCTGGCCGTTCCGGTCCAGACCGCGGTGCCGGCCGAGACCCTGGTGCCGGCCGAGACGCCCTCGCCGGCCGCACCGGCCGCGGCCACTCCGTCACCGGCCGCCGCGGCCGCGACTCCGGCCCCGGCGCCCGAGCCGCCCGCTCCCACGCAGCTGACTCCGGACGCTGACCCCCAGGCGGTCCTCTACCGCTTCGGCGCGGGCGACGGCGAGGCGCACTTTGCCGTCGACGAAATCCTCAACAACGCGCCATTCACCGCCGTCGGGATCACCGACGAGATTGCCGGCGACGTCATCATCGACTGGTCCGATCCCGCCAGCTCGCAACTCGGGACGATAGTGATCAACGCCCGCACGCTGGAGACCGACAACCCGTTCCGCGACCGCGCGATCCGCAACTCGGTCCTCGAATCGGGGCAGGACGCATACGAATTCATAACCTTCGCTCCGACCGAGTTGCGCGGACTGCCTGCAAGCGTGACCGTCGGCGATACGGTCGAGTTCGAAGTCGTCGGAGACCTGACCATCCGGGATATCACGCTTTCCACGGTCTGGGCCGCCAGCGTGACGCTGACTTCGCAGGATCAGATCAGTGCCAGTGCCAGCACCGAGGTGCTGCGGTCGGACTACGCCCTGGAGATTCCGAGCGTTCCGCGCGTCGCCGGGGTCGACGACGACGTCCTGCTAACGATCGAATTTGCCGCCCAGGCGGTCGGCTAAGGCAACTTTCTCAGGCCACCTTCAGGGTTATCGACTCCCCGGCCGAGAGCCGTAGCGGGGCGTCCGGTTCGGCCTCCCCGACCCCTTCCAGCTCGAAGCGGTCCAGTTCCAGCCGGCCTTCCGTGCAGCCCAGCACGACCTCCCAGCCGGCGGCGGCGGCGCTGATCCGGCAGCGCCCGAAGGCGGACCCGTTGGACCAGAAGGCGAACTGCTCGCGGGCCGCGAACCGCATCCGCCGGCTGACCCCGCAGTACTGATAGCCGGATAGGGCCAGGACGGCTCCCCAGGAAGCCATCGCCCGGGCATAGTGGTGGCCGCATTCGGCCTCGTCGAAGGGGTTGCGGCGCCGGCCGTCGTAGCGGGCGCGGATCGCCTCGATCACCTCCAGGCCCGGCGCCAGTTGCCCTTCCAGGATCATTCCCACCGCGGCCGTGTACTCGAACCCGGTCATGACCTCGTTGGCGTACGGGAAGGGGCGCTTGGGGCGCCCGCCGCGCGGCCAGGTGGCCATCAGCAGCGCCTGTTCGTCATTTAGGACGTAGGTGCGGGCGTGGTTGAAGTGGTGAAAGAAGGAGCGCCGGAAGTTGTGGCGCATGATCGCCGCATGGGTGGCGGCCACGTTCTCGGGCGCGAGCAGGTAGCCGAGCCCGTTCAGGTGCGCGAAGAACTGTCCGACCAGCTGGTCGACCAGGCAGCCCGGACCCAGCTGCAGGTCGGGGTCGGAGGGGTCACGCGCGCCCATCGATTCGATCCGCAGGCCCGGCGCGATGTCAGCCGGATCGGAGATCGGGACGATCTGGTGCTCGTAGTACTCGCCGTTGAACAGGTTGGCGTCGGCCCAGGCGCTGCCGGCCTCGAACAGGCGGCGGCACTTTAAGGCGAAATCCCCCTCGCCCAGGTGGCGGGCCATCTCCTCGGCGGCGCGCAGTGCGCCCAGGTACCAGGCCTGCATCTGCGGGTTGGGGCCGAAGTACTCCACGTCCATGGTGTTGTGCTGGCAGCCTTCCATGACCCCGTCGCGGTCGCCGTCCCAGCCGCCCTTTACCCAGCAGTACTCCAGCGCCCGCTTGCAGTGCGGCCAGAGCCCGGCCAGGAATTCGTCGTCGCCGCTGAGCCGCCACTCGCGGAAGAGCTTCATCACGCAGCCCAGCTGCCCGTCGGCGGCGGCCGAGACGAACTCGGTGGCCCGTTCCTTTAGCGGCAGCATCACCCGGAACGACATCTTCCCCTCGTCGTCGGTGGCGTGGGCGAACTCGACCTCGCGCATGCTTCTGGCCAGGTCCCCGAACAGGTAGGCCAGCGCCTGCTCGTAGTTCCAGACGTGGGTGCAGGAACCGGGGCAGCAGCCGACCGCGTCGTTGCAGCCCTCCCAGCCGTAGAAACGCCCGTCGGCGGTGCGGAAGCAGGTCTGGGTCTTGAGCGTGGAGAGATTGAACAGCGCCGCCTCCTTGACCGCCGCCGGCAGGTCGGTGCCCAGGAAGGCCTCCACGAATCCCAGGCTGCGACGCTCCAGCTCCGGGAGCCCGGCGACCGCGGCTGTGGCCGCATCCCAGGCGTCTTCGTAGCGGGTCGCGTAGTAGTTGCCGATCCAGTCCGGATTCCCGGTCCCGGCGCAGCAGTCGTCGTCATCGCAGCAGTCGCCCGGCTCTCCGCATCCGCAGTCGCCCGCGGCGCAGCAGTCGGCGCCCATGCGGTGCATGTCCCAGGTGAGGCGGTTGGGGAAGCGCCAGCTGATGAGGAAGGTGACCGAGGCTTCGCCGCCGGGCGGAACTTCAAGCGGCACCGCCAGCGAGCCGACCGGCAGAGATTCATCGGCGGGGCGGTCGGCGATTTTCCCGTCGCCGGAGAACTCGTCCCAGAAATCCAGCAGGTAGTTGCCCCAGCCGGGATTGGGCCAGGCGGTGCGGTGGCTGCACTCGGGAGCGGTGGTCACCAGCGCCATGGTGCCCCACTGCTCCGATCCCGGGTCAACGCCGGCCGAGTCCATGTAGATGCCCCGGAAGCCGTCCCCCTCCCGGAACCGATTGCGGTTCGAATCGGGCTGCCCGCGGTTCCCGTCGGTGCCGATGAAGTTGTCCAGCGAGCCGCAGACCGACGCCTCGAGTTCGCGGTCGGACTCGTTGGCGACCACGAATCGCAGTGCGGCGAACGGCATCCCGCTGGCCTCGGCGTCGCCCGGAACCAGGGGGTTGAAGGCCTCGATCCGCACCGCGGCCGGAACGGCCGGGTCGGACAGGCAGACCTGGCCGAAGGGGTAGGCGGCGTGGAACGAACATTCGCGCCAGTGCGGCAGGCCGTGGTTGGGGACCTCGCTGCCGCGGAATCCCTCGTAGTCGGCCTCGTCGATCGTCCCCTCCAGCGCCAGCGTCTGCGGGTCGCCGTCGCCGGACTTTAGCCGGATGGCGAAAAAAGTTGCGCTGCCCAGACGCTGCCGCGGCGAGAAGCCCTTGGCGGGCCGGTTCACGATTTCCCAGTCGCGCAGCTGGCCGCGACCGCCGAGCGATACGCAGCCGGTGCCGATCCCGCCCAGCGGCATTCCGATCGCGCGCAGCCGCGACTGCGGGTAGCTGGTGAGCACGGGCCAATCGGGGTTCGTCGAAATCGGCATCGGCGGGACTCGAGTCCGGGGGCGTTGAAGGGGCTCGACCAAGGATATTTCCGGCTCCCCGGCGGCCGCCGAAGACCTACAATCGGCGCGTCCGGTTGGAGACTGCGGAAATGAAGTCCGCCACCCGGTTCCGCACACCAGTAAATGCGACGATCCGCGATGCTGAGCTGGATCCCCCCGGAGCGGGCGCAGCGACCCCTGGTCGCGGCGGCCCACCAATTGCGCCGCCGCCCCGCACCGCGCCCGGCTTTTGCGTTCGAAGTCCGCCGGGCCATGGACTAGGCCCGGACCCGAACCGCCCCGGCCAACCCATGACGGTTTCCGCACCGGCCCGGCCCCGCTAAGGCCCGCTTAACTTCGATGCTTGCGTTCGACGCCCTGCGCCAACCGGGATTCACGCTGCTCTGGATTTCCACCAGCGTAAATTTTTCGGCCTTCTTCCTGCGCAGCACCATCCAGGGCTGGCTGGTGCTGCAGCTGACAAACTCCTCCACCTGGGTCGGCCTGACCAACGCCCTGCCGGTGATCGTTTCCGCCCCGCTGTCGTTCTTCGCCGGGGCCATCGCCGACCGCGGTGACGCCCGCCGACTGCTCATCTGGACCCGCGCGGCCAGCGCCTTCACCTGCTTCCTGACCGCCTTCCTGATCACCGCCGGGGTCATCGACGTCTATCAGATGCTGGCCCTGGCGACGGTGCTAACCGCGGCCTTTTACCTGGGTTTTCCGGCCAACCAGACCTACATCCTGGCCCTGGTCGGCCCCGAGCGGCTGCTCTCGGCCAATTCGCTGGTGACAGGTTTCGGGTTCGGGTTCAACTTCGTCGGTCCGGCGCTGGCCGGATACGCCGCCGCCAACCTGGGAATCGACTCGGTCTACTACGCGCTCGGCCTGGCCTACCTGGTGGCGATGCTCACGCTGCTGCGGACCCCGCCGGCCCCGGTCAAGGACCGCCGCCCGGACAGCAACATGCTGCGCGACGTGTTCGCCGGAATCGCCTACGTGCGGACCCAGACCGGGCTGGCCTGGGTCTTCTACGTCGCCCTGCTCGGGATCACGGGATCGCCTTTCCTGGCGATCCTGCCGGCGATGGCCCGCGACGAGCTGGGGCTGGGCGCGGCCGGGTTCGGGCTGATCGCCGGCAGCCAGGGGGTCGGCAGCCTCCTGGCCTCGTTCGTGATGCTGGCCCGCGGGCAGGTGCAGCGCAAGGGCGTCTCGATGGTCGCGGGAGCGGTGATCTGGGCGGGCGGCATGATCCTAATCGGCAGCGCGCAGGAAGCGTGGCAGGCGGTCGCGGCCGGGGTCTTTATGGGTTTTTCGCCCCCGCTGTGGATGAATTCGGCCCAGACCGTGATCATGACCGCGGTGCCCGACGAGATGCGGGCGCGGATGGCGGCGCTGTTTGCGCTCTCCTTCCAGATGGTCCCGCTGGGCTACCTGGTCGGCGGAGTCCTGGCCGACGCGTTCGGGCCGGGGATGGCCCTGCAGCTCCTGGGAACGGTCGGAATCCTGCTGCACATACCGCCGCTTCTTTCGCGCCAGTTCCGAGATATCGGATAGCCGGCCGGCCCATCAGCGGCCGCGCCGGCCGCGCCGCGCTCGCGTCAAAAGCGCTCGGAAATCCGGCCTCGCCAGGGCTAAAGAACCGGGTCGAAACCGGCCTTTTTTCGGGCCCTCCAAACGGGCCCAAAACGCCCTACAATCTGCGCGTCCGGCGCAAGCGGCTGCCACATGCCCGCCAACCGGTTTCCGCACCCCAGAATCTGCGATCAATCAGCGATGTCTAGCTGGCGCCCCCAGGGGCAACTGATCCTTCCGCGCACACGGGTCCCGACGGTCCGGCGCCCAATTTCCGGACCGCCGCGGCAGCCGTATTCATGCGCTGTTTCCGGACCGCCGCCCGCTCCTCCGCGGGCTTGCGGCGGGCGCGCCCGCCACTCCGGCCGGCCGGCCGGCCCCGCAACCAGCTAGCCGCAACCACCCCCGACCCCGCACGTCCCCGATGGCGGTTCGCGCCGCGGGCTGGTCCCGCTAGGTTCGGCGTCCCCATGGTCTCACTCGACCTTGCGCGCACGCCCGGATTCGTGCGCCTTTGGCTGTCCACCGGGATCTACCATTCCGGGTTCTTCCTGCGCAGCACCATCCAGGGCTGGCTCGTGCTGCAGCTGACCAATTCCTCGACCTGGGCCGGCATGGTCAACGGCCTGCCGGTGTTGGCCACCGCGCCGCTCTCGCTGCTGGCGGGCGCGATCGCCGACCGCAGCGATCCGCGCCGGATGCTGATCTGGACCCGCGCCGCGACCGCCGCGCTCTGCTTCCTTACCGCTTACCTGATTTCGGCCCAGGTCATCGACGTGATCCAGCTGCTGCTCCTGGCCACCGCCCTGAACGTGGCCTACTACCTGGCGTTTCCGGCCACCCAGGTCTTCATGATGGCGCTGGTGGGCCCCGAGCGCCTGCTGGTGGCCAACGCCCTGGTCAACGGGGTCGGATTCGGGCTCAACTTCGTCGCCCCGGCCCTGGCCGGGTACGCCGCCGCCGCGTTCGGAATCGATTTCGTCTATCTCGGAATCGGCCTGGCCTACCTGGCGGCGATGCTCATGGTGCTGCGCATGCCGCGGGCGCCCTCGCCCGGCGGCGGTCCCCCGGCCGCCAACGTGCTGGCCGGCCTGCTCGGCGGCGTCGCCTACCTCAGGGCCCGGCCGGGGCTGGCCTGGGTGTTCTACCTGGCGCTGCTGTCGGTCTCGGGCGCGCCGTTCCACGCCATCCTGCCGGCCATGGCCCGGGACGAGCTCGGCCTGGGCGCCGCCGGGTTCGGGCTGGTCGTCGGCAGCCAGGGAATCGGCAGCCTGGTCGGCACCTTCGCCCTGCTGGCCCACGGGCGGATGCGGCGCAAGGGCCTGGCGATGCTGGTCGGGGGCATGATCTGGGCCGGCGGAATGTTCGCCTTCGGCAGCTGCCGGGAGCTGTGGCAGGCGATGCTGGTCGGGGCGGCGATGGGTCTCGCGCCGCCGCTGTGGATGAATTCGTCCCAGACCGTGATCATGACCGCGGTGCCGGGTCCGCTGCGGGCGCGGATGGCGACCCTTTTCTCGCTCGCGTTCCAGATGGTCCCGCTGGGCTACCTGCTCGGCGGGATCATGGCCGATTCGGTCGGCCCCGGCCGGGCGCTGCTGGCGCTTGGGGCCTTCGGCCTCCTGGCGCACGTCCCGCCGTTGCTTTCGCGCCAGTTCCGGCAGCTGGACTGACCGAGCCGGACCCCGCCGGCGGGGTCCGGGCCGCGGACAAGTAGCTGCGGTCCGGGGTCAGTCCATCGACCCCAGGAAGTCTGAAATCGCCTCCCCGATCTGGAACGGCGAGTCCTCCTGGATGTAGTGGATTCCCAGGACCGTTTTCTCTTGCTGGTTCGGCCAGGAGCGGCAGTAGTCGCGCTGGCGCCCGGTCAGGATCGATCCCGGGTAGGCGTTGATGAAGAGCTTCGGAAATTCGGCCGCCGAGAGCCACTCTCCGACCCGTTCGATCATCGCGATCACGTCCTTCGGCTCGCCCCCGATGGGGCACTCGCGCGTAAACGTCAGGGTCGGGCGCCGCGATTCGCCCGGCTCCAGGTACGGTCCGCGGTAGGTGTCCATGACCGCTTCCGGCAGGTCCCGGACCATCCGCGTGGCGATGGTCTCGACGAAGAAGTTGTCGTTAAGGACCAGGTCCTCGCCCATGGGGGAACGGAACTGCTGGAACAGGTCCCGCCTGACTTCGGGCCAGTCGTCCCACTCCAGCGGCAGCACCAGGGTTTCCATGTAGGCGATGCCCTTGATCCGGTCCTGGTGGCGGTGGGCCCAGTCGAACCCGATCGGCCCGCCCCAGTCGTGCAGGACCAGGGTGATCCGGTCGCCAAGGTCCAGCGCCTTAAACCAGGCGTCCAGGTACCGCGACTGGTCGGCGATGCGGTACATCGAGCCGGGGAGCTTGCCCGAGGCCCCGCATCCCATCAGGTCGGGCGCGAGGCAGCGCCCGAAGGGCTCGGCGTAGGGGATTATGTTGCGCCAAACGTAGGAGAACGTCCCGTTGCCGTGCAGGAACACGATCGCATCGCCTTCGCCCGAGTCGATGTAGGACATCCTGCTGTCCAGCACTTCCACGGACCTGCGGTCGTAAGGATCTGCTTCCGGAATCTTGCGGCTGGGCACCTGGCTCGGTTCCTTCCGGGTTCGAAAATTTCCCCCAGGCGTCGGAACAACGCCCACCTAATCTATTGACCGAACGCCCGCGCGCGGGGTCATTCCGCCAGACTTTGGGAGTCCGGCCCCGCCGACTCAACGCAAGGGGAGTGCATGAAGGCCCTGGTGCTCAACGGCCCGCTCGATCTGGAGCTCGAACGCCGCCCCGGTCCCGGCGCGCCGGGACCGGGCCAGGTCCGGGTCCAGGTCAAATCGGTCGGCGTCTGCGGCAGCGACGTCCACTACTACGAGCACGGCCGGATCGGCGATTTCGTGGTCAGGGATCCGATGGTCCTGGGGCACGAGGCGGCGGGCGTGGTCGAATCGGTCGGCGAGGGCGTGCGGTCGCTTTCACCGGGCGACGTCGTCGCCATGGAGCCGGGCGTGACCTGCGGGGCCTGCCGCGAATGCCGGACCGGCCGCTACAACCTTTGCAAGAGCGTCCGCTTCTGGGCGACCCCGCCGCACGACGGCGTACTGGCCGAATTCGCCCTGCACCCGGCGGCGATGACGTTCAAGCTGCCGGCCGGCATGAGCATGGACGAAGGGGCCCTGATGGAGCCGCTGGCGGTCGGCGTGCACGCCTGCAACCGGGGTCGGGTCGGCCCGGGAAGCGTCGTGGCGATCAGCGGCGCCGGTCCCATCGGCTGCGTCACGCTGATGGCCGCCCTGGCCTACGGGGCCGCGCAGGTGGTGATTTCCGACGTGGTCCCCGAGCGCCTCGAGCGGGCCCGCCGCCTCGGCGCGGCGGTGACGGTCGATGCCAGGTCCGAGTCGCTGGACGAGAAGGTGATGACGCTGACCGGCGGCCGCGGCGCCGAGGTCGGCATCGAATGCTCCGGTCATCCCGGCGGCCCGCAGACCCTGGTCGACGCCGCCGCGCCCGGCGGCCGCGTGGTCCTGGTCGGGATGGGGCCGCAGCCGACCAGCCTGGACATCGTGACCGCGATGGTCAAGGAGGTCGATCTGGCCACCGTGTTCCGCTACGCCCACAACTACCCGACCGCGATCGAACTGACCGCCGCCGGCAGGATCCCGGTATCAAAGCTGATTACCGACCGCTTCCCGCTCGACGACGGGGTCGCGGCGTTCGAGCTCGCCTGCTCGGGCCGGCCGGACACCTGCAAGATCATGATCGACGTCTAATCGGCGGTGTGGGCGCGGGATCGGAACCCGGTTCCGCTCCCCGGGGCCGCCCGAACCCTTCGCCGGCGATTAAGTCAAACTAGTTTCAGCACGGCGATGTGGCGAGGTGCCAGGTTGGCCGCGGACACGGCGACCGCGGACGGGGTCGGCGGGACCGCCCCTGGCCTGACGGCCCTCCGGTGGCGCTGCGTTGGGTGATGACGATTCCGCCGAGTAGGACGGTCCAGATGGCATACGGCGCAGACATAAGCAGGAACAACCCCGGCTGTTTCCTCTTCCTGATCGACCAGTCCGGATCGATGTCCGAACCGATGGGCGGGCAGGCGGGTCTGCCGAAACAGAAGGGCGCGGCCGACGCCGTCAACCGCATCCTCGACGCGATCTCGCAGCGCTGCTCGCAGGGCATGGACGTGCGCGACTACTTCCACGTCGGCATCATCGGATACACCACCGACATGTCGGGGACTACCGAACTGACCTCGGCCCTGCCCGGAACGACGCCGACCGAGCCCTTCCTGACGATCAGCCAGGTGGTCGAAGCCGCCGAGGTCACCGAAAGGCTGGTCAAGGAATCCGACGGTGCGGGCGGGCTGGTGGAGGTCTCCAGGAAATTTCCGGTGTGGCTCAAGCCCCAGGCGGTGGCCGGCACCCCGATGTGCGCCGCCCTGGAGGTCGCCGCCCAGGCGCTTGCCGTCTGGACTTCCGAACACTCGGATTCCTATCCCCCGATGCTGATAAACGTCACCGACGGGGCCGCGACCGACGGCGACCCGCTCCCGCTGGCCGAGATGATCATGGACCTGAGAACCGACGACGGCCAGGTACTGGTCTACAACGCGCATCTTTCGATGATGTCGGCGTCGCCGGTCCAGTACCCGACGAAGGAGTCCGAGCTGCCGCCGGACGAGTACGCGCGGCAGATGTTCCGGATGTCCTCGGTCTTCCCCGACGCGGTGGTCGAAATGGCCGACGGCATCGGCTTGCCGGTCGCCAGCGGATCGCGCGGGTACGTCTACAACGCCGACATGGTGGCCCTCGTGCAATTCCTCGACATCGGGACCCGGGCCGCTTCAGGACTGCGCTGACGGGTAGTCCGGGTGCCGGTCTCTTTCGGGCCCCCCAGGGTGCTCCTGATCCCCAAGGCGGGCAACGATCCGGAAGAGTGCGAGGACGCGGTTGACCTCGGCGGGTTCGACGAGGCAGCCGGGTCCGGAACGGTCCGGATAGCCCTTTCCGACGGGGCCAGCGAATCGGCGTTCGCGCGCGAGTGGGCGACCGCCCTGACCCGGGCTTTCGCGGCCGCGCCGCCCGACCTTGAATCCTTGACCGAGGAGTCCCTTGACGAGTGGCTGCGGTCCCCGCGCGAGCAGTGGAATGACGGCGTGCCCTGGGACCGGCTCCCCTGGCACGGAGAGGCCAAGGCCAGGGCCGGGGCTTTCGCAACCCTGCTCGGACTGACCGTCCGGCCGTCGCCGGACGAATCCGGCGAACCCGGCTTTCGCGCCCTGGCCGTAGGCGACAGCTGCCTCTTCCTGATTCGGGACGGTCAACTGCATTCGTCTTTTCCGCTCGAGCGGGCGTCGCAGTTCGGCAACACTCCGCCGCTGGTCCGCAGCAAGTCCGGCGATGCAGCCGAACTCTGGCGGGCGGCCCGCCAGTGCGAGGGCGAATGCGCCGCCGGAGACGTCTTTCTGCTGGCTTCCGACGCCCTCGCAAACTGGCTCCTGGACGGGGTCGAAGCGGGCCGCGAAGCCTGGCGGGAGCTGCTGGCGCTGGACCCGGACGGCTGGGAAGACTGGGTGGCGGAACACCGGAGCGCCGGAGCGCTCGGCAACGACGACACGACGCTGGCGATTGTGGAGATCGACTGAGCCGCCGCGATGGTCAAGTAACCGTGCCCTGGCCCGGGATCACCGACTTCAGCGACGCGATCCAGCAGCCCGGCCTCTGCTTTGCCGGGACCGAACTCGAAGATGCAACGGTGGCGGTCAGCGGCCGCGGCATGCCGCTGGTCTACTCCGGCGCCTTTGCCTGCGTCTATTCGGTATCGGTCGGGTCGCAATCCTTCGCGGTGCGCTGCTTCACGCGCGAAGTGCGCGACCAGCAGGAGCGGTACCACGAGCTGAGCGATTACCTGCTCGACGTGCTACCGCCCTCGTTCGTGCACTTCGAGTACGCCGCCAGCGGCATCCGGCTGCGCGGCGAATGGTACCCCGTGGTCAAGATGGAGTGGGTCGACGGGAAGATCCTGAGCGGATTCGTCGAATCGAACCTCGGCGACCCGAACGCCCTGCGGCGGCTGGCCGCGCAGTGGCGCGGGGGGCCGGCCGCCAGCCTGCGCGGGCTCCGGATTGCTCACAACGACCTGCAGCACGGCAACGTCATGGTCCAGGACGACGGCAGCATCCGGCTGGTGGACTACGACGGGATATTCCTGCCCGGGTTCGCCGGCAGCACAAGTCCCGAGCTGGGACACCGCAACTACCAGCATCCGAAGCGTACCGCCGATGACTACGGCGAGTACGTGGACAACTTCCCGGTCCTGGTCATCTATCTGAGCCTGCTGGCGATCGCCGCCGACGCCGGCGCCTGGGAATTCTTCGACGAGGACAACCTCATCTTCACGCGCAAGGATTTCGCCGACCCCAAAGGCTCGGATGTCTTCCGGCGGCTGCGGGGTTCGCCCGATCCCGGGGTGGCCGAGCTGACCGCCCGGCTGGAGAGCTACTGCGCCCTGCCGGTGGCGGAGGTCCCCGACCTGGAGACGGCGCTGGCGGGCGTGCCGCGCTCCCCGACTCCGTCCGCGCTGGCGCCGGCACCGCCGCCGCAAAAGTCGGGATCGGCGGCACCGCAGCAGCAGCAGAGCGCGCCGGTCACGCAGCCGGTAACCGGCGGGCCGGCCCAGTCCACGCCGCCGGCCGCGCCCGCGCCCGCTGCCGCCAGGACGTCCGGGGCGACCCTGCGGATCCCGGCCGGCCGGCCGGTGCGGCCGGCGGCGATGGCGGCGGCGTCCCGGAGGCGTCGGGTCCGCGGAATCGGAAGTTCGGCCGCGAGCGCCGGCCGGTCCCTTCTGAGCGCAGCCAGATCGGGAGAGCTGGCCCTGGTCGCGCTCGGCGTCCTGGCTACCGTGGCCGCGGTCACCGCCGGCACTTTCGGGGCGGTGGCGTGGGCCGTTTCCCAGCGCGGCTGGTAGGTCGGCCGAACCCGCCCCGGCATTTAAGGGGGCCGGCCGAACAGGCGGCCCAGGACGACGCCCGCGACCAGGACTCCGATCCCTCCCGCCGCCGCCAGCATGGCAGCGCCCTCGACGCCAAGCGGCAGGCCGATCGCACCGGCCGCCGTCAGCGCCAGGCCCAGGGTGTTGGCCCAGGGCAACCCCAGCCTGCCCCAACCGAACCGGTCCGACCATCCCGTCAACGCCCGCAGCCGGCTCCACCTACGAAACATCAGGATCAGCACGCCGCCCCAGAAAAGGAATACGCCCGCGGCGGCAACCCGGCCCAGCAGCTCCGACCCGGAGTCGGCGAACAAAAGAACGTCGAATAGGATGTCCTCGATGAATGACTGTCCCGAACCGGCGGCGACGATCAGGACCACGCCGGCGGAGAGCGCGCCGAAACCGGTCTTTTCGACCGAATTCATCCGGTTGGTCAGCACCGGCCGGCCGGCCAGTCCCAGCAGCTCCAGAAGCAGGCGCAGGCTGCACGTGGCCGCCCCCCAACCCACCACCAGCAGTCCCAGGAACACGATCAAGTTCGGCCCCGCCTGCGGGTCGTACGGCGAGAACAGGGAACGGTCTTCCGGGGCGCCCAGGAGCGGCAGCGCCCACATGGCGGCATCGAAGAATGCGCCTCCAAGCGGCCCGCTGGCAAGGCACATCAACGCCCCCACCGCCACCGAAGTCGCGCCGATCTTGTAGGCCAGCCCGCGAAATCTGCGCCTGGGCGGCGGACCGGCCCCGGCCAGCGGCGGCGTGCTCACGGCCGACCGCCCTTTCCGGCCGGCCCGAACCCGGCCCCGCGGCCGCCGATCACCGGCGGCCCCGCCAGCGGCCGCGCCCCTCCGACCGCGAGCGGTCGTCGCCGGGTTGCATCGATTGGGCTTCACGCCCGCGCCGGTACCGCTCCCACGCAATCAGGGCGATACCGCCCCAGAAGAGAACCAGCGCCGGAATCATCACCGGCAGGGCCTGCCTGAACAGAAGTTGCAGGGCGATCGCCGGCGCCGCCAGGCCGAGCCCTATCACAATCCCCGCCAGGCCGAGCCGGTCGCCCATGCGCCAATCGGCGGTCCGCGCCCAGTAGGCCTCGGATATCCCCCGCAGCCGGCCGATGACGGCGCCGCGGCGGCGCGGCTCCCAGAATCCCATGACCAGGAGGCCGGCAATGAGCGCCATTCCGCCCAGCGCCCTGATCGCGGCACCGTAATCGTGCCCGTACCGCGCCTCCAGAACCTCCCCGGCCGCCACCAGCACGGCCCCGGCGGCGATCGCCGCCCAGGCCGCCCGGTCAGAAGGGGTCCCGGGAAGCATCAGCGGCGCCCGCCGGCGCGGGCCGCCCTAGTCCCGGTGCCGCGGCAACCATATCGCCATCTGCGATTGGTGATCGCGGTTGTCCCAGGCAAAGTACGGCACCGCCTTGAGCCCGACCGGTTCGGGTTCGCTCGGATCCAGATCGGCCGGAGCGTAAAGGGGGCGGTCCCCGTTGGGCGCCCGCAGCCCCGGCGCCCGCAGGGCCACCATCCCTTCGAGCAGCTCGGGTTCGGGGACCGTCGCGACGTCGGCGGGGGAGATTTCGGCCGGAACCCGCAGGCGCCGGAAGTCCTCGCCGGGATGGTCGGGTTCCTCGATCGCGTACACCAGCGGGCCGCGCTTTAGTGCCACGCAGTCGCGCGCTTCCGCCACCGCCCGGTCGGCGCTGATCAATTCGACCGGCATCGGCAGCTCCAGAACGATCCGGTCGCCGGCCTTCCAGCGGCGGCGGATCTCCAGGTAATTGCCCGGAGTCCCCGAATGCTCCTCGCCGGCGCACGCGATGCGGGCCCGCCGGGCCCAGCCGGGGATCCGCAGGTTGATCGAGTATTCGCCCGCCGGGCATTCCCCGACCTCCAGTTCGATCCGCCCGTCCCAGGGGTAATCGGTTGCCTGGCGGAGCTGCAGGCGGCCGCCGGAAGTCTGAAGGTCAAGCCGGTTGCGGCCGTAGAGGTGGACCCAGAGCCGGCCCGGCGAATGCGAGTAGAAATAGGCTGGCAGCTGGGCGATGCTCCGGGTCAGGTTGGGCGGACAGCAGGCCACCCGGTACATGTGGCGGTAGCGGGGCCGGTCGACCCAGAACCATTCCTGGCGGGTCGGCCCGTTGAGCCAGCTGTGGTAGTACTCGTAGTCATGGCTGGCGGGTGAGAGCTCCGGCCGCCACGGATCGAAGTACCCGCGCCCGCTGGACTGGAGCGGGTTGTCGTAGAAGAAGCGGTCGCCTTCGAGGTTGACCCCGCACAGGATCGAGTTGTGCCAGCAGAGCTCCATCAGGTCCGCAAAGCGCGCCTCCCCGCTCACCTGCAGCGCCCGCAGGCTCCACATCGCCGAACCGATCGCCGCGCAGGTCTCGGCGTAGGCGTGTTCGTGCGGCAGTTCGTAATCGTGACCCATGGCCTCGCCCACGCGCCGTCCGCCCAGGGCCCCGGTCACGTACATCTTGCGCGTGACCATGTCGTGCCAGAGGCGCTCCGACGCCCGCCAGTACTCGTCCCGCCCGGTCTCGGCGTAGGCGTCGACGATGCCGCAGGCCAGGAAGGTTATCTGCACCGAGTGGCCGGCGATCTCCTCCATCTCCAGGGACCCGACGTGCTCGATGAAGTGGCAGGCCAGTTCCAGGTAACGCATTTCGCCGGTGACCCGGTACAGCTCGACCAGGGCCATCTCGACGACCGGATGCGAGGGCCGCATCCCGGAGCCGCCCGGCAGGAAGACGGCGCACATGTGATCGGCCACCCGCCGGGCGATCGCAAGGTAGCGGTCGGCGCCGGTGTTGCGGTAGTGGGCGATCGCGCCCTGGATCAGGTGCCCGGACGCGTAAAGCTCGTTCAGGCCGCCCTCCCGCCAGCGCCCGGGGGCCAGGTTGCGCGGAGCCAGGTTCACGTGCAGGTAGCCGTCGAAGTCCTGCACCGGCTCGATCACGTCGAGGGCCTGGCGCATCCAGTCGGCGGTGTTTTCGTTGTGCGGATGGGACAGCGAGCTGGCGGCCGCCTCCATCCAGCGGTGCAGGTTCGCCTCGCGGGCCCGGTTCGAGCCCGAGGGCTGTCCCGCGGGGCGGAAGCCGGGATCGGCGGCGCGGCGGAATTTATCGAACAGGTCCTCGCGCACGTGTTCGAACACGTGCGGGATGGTCACTTCCCAGTTGGTCCTGAAGACGCGTCCCCAGAATCCGCCTTCGAGCGCGACCGCCCCGATCGGGACCGGGGTCATCCGCGCGGCCGGCGAGGCCTGGTAGTCGATCAGGTACTGCCCGTTGCCGGCCATCGTTTCCTCCCGCTGGCGTTACCGCCGGGATGTGGCTTTGGCCCGATTATGCGGGTGGGTCCGGGGCGCGACCACGGCACAATTTGTCTACCGTCGCGAGAAATCCCGCACCCAACAGACCCCGAGAGATCGAGCCGCCCGATGCCAGCCGCCCGCCCCAACATCGTTCTGATCCTGGCCGACGACATGGGTTATTCGGACATCGGCTGCTTCGGATCGGAGATCAACACACCGACGCTGGACGCCCTTGCGGCCGGCGGTACGCGTTTTTCGCAGTTCTACAACTACGCCCGCTGCTGTCCGACCCGGGCCGCGCTCCTGACCGGGCTGCACCCGCACCAGGCCGGCGTCGGGCACATGACCGCAGATTTCGGCATCCCCGCCTACCAGGGCTATCTGAATGAGCGCTGCGTGACAATGGGCGAGGCCCTAAAGACCGCCGGCTACAACACCTTCATGGTCGGCAAGTGGCACACCGGCGGCGATCATCCCGGCGGTGACATCTCGGGCGCCGGCGACCCGACCCATCCAACGCCGTATTCGCGCGGATTCGACCAGCACTACGGGATCCTCACCGGGGGCGGCAGCTACTACGACCCGATCACCCTGGTCCACAACGACTGTTCGGTCGCGGTGGCGCCCGACGAGGACTACTACTTCACCGACGCGATCACCGACGCGGCCCTGAAGATGATTGACGGCCACGGCGGTCCCGAAGATCCCTTCTTCCTGCACATGACCTTCACCGCGCCGCACTGGCCGCTGCACGCCCGGCCCGAGGACGTTGCCAAATACGAGGGCGTCTACCGGATCGGCTGGGACGAGCTCCGCAAGCGCCGCCACGAAGAGCTAAAGGGACTGGGGATCCTCGACGAGCGCTGGGAGATTTCGCCTCGCAACGTCCTTTCCACGGCCTGGGAGAACAGTCCGCGCCAGGACTGGGAGGCGGCCCGGATGGCCGTTTACGCGGCCCAGATCGAATGCATGGACCGCAATATCGGGCGCGTCGTGCGAAAGCTCGACGAGACCGGGCAGCGCCAGAACACCCTGATCATCTTCCTGTCCGACAACGGCGGCTGCGCCGAGTTCCTGCGCGAGGACGGCCGGATCGGCATCTGTCCGGACCAGACCCGCGACGGCAGGCCGGTCACCTACGGGAACTTCTTCGACTCCGAGCCGGGGCCCGAGAACTACTACATGAGCTACGACCTGCCCTGGGCGAACGCCTCCAACACGCCGTTCAAGCTGTTCAAGCATTACGTCCACGAGGGCGGAATCTCCACCCCGTTCGTGGCCAGCTGGCCGGAGAAGATCCCGGCCGGGGCGATAGTGCATTCGCCGGCATACGTGCTTGACCTGATGCCGACCCTGGTCGAGGCCGCCGGCGCCGATTACGCCGCCGCCGGCAGAGGGGACGCCATCCCGCTGGAGG
The DNA here is from genome assembly GCA_963664795.2 of Chloroflexota bacterium. Taxonomy (GTDB): domain Bacteria; phylum Chloroflexota; class UBA11872; order UBA11872; family VXNJ01; genus VXNJ01. The sequence goes on from CAXXYJ010000066.1 coordinate 247,758, forward strand.
GCGAGAGCCTGATCGAACCGCTTTCGGGGCTGCCTTGGGAGCGCCGCGATCCGATATTCATCGAGCACGAGGCTAACTGCTGCGTCCGCGACGGCGAATGGAAACTGGTGCGCCGCCATCCCGGGCCCTGGGAGCTCTACAACCTGGAACGCGACCGCACCGAGTTGTCCGACCTCGCCGCCAGTGAACCGCAGCGGGTCCAGGCGATGGGCGCCCAGTTCGACGAGTTCGCCGGCCGCGTGGGATCAGTCACCGGTTCCGAGTTCGACCAGTTGGTGGTCGAATCGGGTTGGGCGGCAGGTGACGACGCGGTGGCCGCTTCGCGGCCCGGCGGCTACGCCCAGTAGGCGAGCGCCGTCTAGTTGAAGTTCGAAATCGCCTGTTCGGGCGAGTCGGCGACCGCTATCACCTGATCGAATCCCGAGATGGCCAGGATTTCGCGGATCCGGTGCGGGACCGCGGCGACCGCGAACCGTCCACCGTCGTCGTTGATCCGCTGGGCCACCACCAGGAGCACGCGCAGGCCGGCGCTGGCGATGTAGTCCAGTCGGCTGCAGTCCAGGACCAGGCTGATCGCGCCCTTCTCGATTTCGGCCACCACCTCGCGCTCCAGCTCCGGAGCGTTGCCCGCCTCGACCCGGCCGACCACCGAGAGCACCAGGGTTCCCTGTTGCTGCGAGGCGGAGAGTTCGTGCATCAGCCGGTCCTAGCGGGAGGCGCCGGACGAGCGGTCCGGCGGCGGGTTGCGAGTGCACCCAGATTTTCATATAGGGCGGTCCCCAGGCCCCTAATCGGCCTCGCGCTTTAGGGCGTCGTCCCAGGTGCCGACCTTGCTGCCCCGCCACGGGTTGGCGGCGATTGCGGCCTCGTCCAGGTCGGTTCCCCAGCCGGGGGCGTCGGAGACGACCAGGTAGCCGTCCTCGATCTTCGGTTGCTCGGTCACGTAGAGCTCGCGCAGCGGACAGGCGTCCACGTCGGTCTCCATGATCTTCAGGTGCGGCAGGGTCGCGCAGAGGTGCCCGGACATGAACGTGGCCAGATGCGAGTAGTAGTTGTGCGGCGCAACGTCCAGTTCCTGCACCCGGGCCTGGGACGCAATCGCCAGCGATTCGGCCATGCCCGCCCAGGGCAGGTCGAACATCGCCACGTCCATCGCCCGAATGTCCAGGAAGCGCTTGTAGTCGCGGTAGGTGTTCACGCTCTCGGCCGAGCAGATGGTCAGCGACGTCGAATCGGTGATCTGGCGGATCGAATCGGGCTCGAACGAGTCGACCTCCAGCCAGAGCATGTGCAGGTCCTCGAGCCCCTCGGCGATGCGGATCGCCTCCTGGGTGGTGAACCAGAAATTTATGTCCAGGGCGGTGTCGAAGTCATCGCCGGCGCCGCGCTTGAAGGCCTCCAGCTGCCTGCGGGCGCGCTCGACCGTCGGCTTGATCGATTCACGAACCTCGACCGTCTGGGTCCAGGCCGGGTCGCCGGGCACCAGGATGTTGGTCTTTAGCGCAGTGAAGCCGCGGTCGACCACCTCCCGGCCCAGGGCCTCGATATCGTTGTAGGTCCTGAGCGGCGCCGTGCCCAGGAACTCGGCCCAGCGGGCCCGGTAGGTGCCGCAGTGCGACCAGTAGAGCCGCACCCGGTCGCGCACCTTGCCGCCGATCAGGTCGTAGGCCGGCACCTGGTAGGCCTTGCCCTTTATGTCGATCAGGGCCAGCTCGACGCCGGCGATCGCGCGCTGGCAGATACCGCCGGGCGACTGCTGGGTGAGCTGGAGCATCTCCTGCACCCGGGCCGTGATGTCGAGCGCGTTCTTGCCCTCCAGGACCGGACCCAGATCCCTTACCGCCCCGGCCAGGGCGAAGGGCATGCGCCAGTCGGTGCACTCGCCGTAACCGGTGATCCCGGCATTGGTCGAGACCTTCACGTAGGCATACGGCGCCCAGCCGCCATCGGCGAGCAGGGGGGTTACTTCGGTGATCTTCATGGGTATTGACCGGATGCTGGCAAGGTCGCGCCGGCGAGCCTTAAGCCGCAGGTCGCGCTACGGCTCGCGGTCCCGGGCCATAAAGAGAGTAAGGTCAGCAGCGTCCGGCCGAGTCCGCGGCGGTCCGGCTCAATCGGGCCCGGCAGATCCGGCCGTCAGCAAGAAAAGGTCCAGACAGGCCCTCCGGCGCAGGTCGTAGGCCCGGCTGCGAAGGTCGGACTCCCATTTGTCGCCTGAGTCGCACGCCCGGTCCAGCAGCACCGCCGCCGCGCTGGCGGCGATCAATCGCTCGGATACCGCCTGTTTCGCGTCCGGGTCGATCGGCAGGTCGGGCTCGCCTTCCTCGCCGAGTTCGATGCTGACCCCTTCGAGCCATCCGCTAACGGATGGTTTGACCATTTCATCCAGGGCGCTTTCCAGATCGTGCAGGCCCTCGCCGAAATCGGCCATGGCCTGTGCGCGCAGGGAGTCTGAAGATTCGGTCAAATGCGGGCCTTTCGGGTCGGTCGGATTGCCACGTTCGTTTTTAGCGCAAGGACCGATTGCGGCAGCGCCGGAATACCGGAGCGAGCATCGCGCCTATTGGATTTAGGTTGTCCGCGGCGCGGCACCGGGGGTATTTCCCGTGCGCCGATGAGGGTCAAGCCGGGCCGAATTCTGTTTGCGGCAACTCGTCGACCAACGCTTTGTACTCGTGCCAGCCCGGGCCACGACCCGGCGGCAGCGAACTGTCGTGCTTGACAAAGAACTCCCACACGTCCGCTTCGCTCGCAAACCTCTGCCCCTGATCGGCCATTTCGCACCGCCGATGTGCCGCCGCCCTGAACCAGGCGCTAAGTGAGAGGCCCTCTCTTTCGGCCTGCCGCTGGAACCAGGCCTTTTCGGCTTCGGTCATGAATATCCGCGCTTGCGCCATCAGATACCTCGTTCCTGCCCCGAACGACTGGATTTTGGCGTTCAAGACGCACCACGAATCGGGCGGGGGCCGCGCCGCCGTTCATTAATCCGCTCGGCTCCAAAAGGCCGTCCAAGTCATTGGCGCCGTGCCAGCCGATTTGTTCCCGGAAGGCCCCCTTCGGCAATACTGTAAATCACCGAACGGGTTCCAGTTGTTGGGAGGATGACCGGCATGGCAAAGATGATTCCACTGATCGGGTCGGGCGAAAAAGGACCACTGGGGGCTATGCACCTTCCGCGGCTGTGGCTGAAGGTGAGCCTGGCAACCGCGGGCATGCTCGACGATGAATACGACGAATGCGGAGCGGGTTTCGACCAGATGGTGCTCGACGGCCTCGGCATCGATCGCGACGCGGCGCTGGGGTACCTTCGCGGCGAACGGCCCTCTTACCCGCAGTTCGAGCAGTGGGTGGTTGACCAGAACGGCGGCAGCATCGACGGATCGGTAATCGATGCCTCGAATGCGGCTATCGCGGGCTACAACCACGCCGCCGAGACGGTGGCCTCGATCTCGGAAGCGGCCGGCGCCAACGCCGACGGGGCGGTCACCGACGCGGTCACATTGAATCAGCTGGACGACTGGTCCGAGCTGCACAAGTCGCTGTCCGGCTAGACCGCCAACTGCCCTGCCCGGACCGGCAGGGTTATCTGGACTTTATCCCCGCCGGAAGCGCTTCCGGCGGGGATTTGACAACGGCGGCTGCGGCCCAAGGTCCGGCGGCCGCTTGACGCGAAGGGCGGTATGAACTTGCCAACACCCGGAGAAAACGCGCGGCCCAACATCGTGCTGATGATGGCCGACGACATGGGCTATTCGGACCTGGGCTGTTTCGGCTCGGAAATCTCCACACCCAACATCGACGCCCTGGCGCGCCGCGGAGCGCGGTTCACGCAGTTCTACAACTGCGCCCGCTGCTGTCCCACGCGGGCCAGCCTGCTGACCGGTCTCTATCCGCACGAGGCCGGCGTCGGCCACATGACCACCGACCTTCGCATCGCCGGCTACCGCGGCTATCTCTCGCGCAACGCCGTAACGATCGCCGAGGCGCTGCGCCCGGCCGGTTACCGGACCCTGATGTCGGGCAAGTGGCACGTCGGCGGGGACTACCTGATGTCAAATCCCGGCATCCCTGCGGTCGGGTCCGAGAGCTGGCCGCAGCCGACCGACCGCGGGTTCGAGCGCTTCTTCGGAACCCTGACCGGGGCCGGCAGCTATTTCAGCCCGCACACCCTGACCGAGGACGGCGAGCCGCTCGAAGCGCCCGAGGGCTTCTACTACACCGACGCGATCGCCGACAAGGCGGTCGACTACATCAACGAGTACGGCTCCGGCGAGGACCCCTTCTTCCTCTACGTGGCGTTCACCGCCCCGCACTGGCCGCTGCACGCCCTCGAAGAAGACATCGAGCGCTACCGCGGCCGCTACCGCGAGGGCTGGGAAAAGGCCCGCCAGGCCCGCCACGAAGAGCAGAAGGCGATGGGCATCCTGGACGAGAGTTGGCCGATCAGCTTGCGCGATCCGGGTCAGCGCGACTGGGACGAGGTGACCAACCAGGACTGGGAGGACGCCCGCATGGCCGTCTACGCGGCCCAGATCGACCGGATGGACCAGGGAGTGGGCCGGATCTCGGCCAAGCTCGAGCAGATGGGGATATCCGATAACACGCTGGTGATGTTCCTCTCCGACAACGGCGCCTGCGCCGAGTTCCTGAAAGAGGACGGATTCTTCGAGTTCTCACCCACCCGCACCCGCGACGGGAGCCCGATGAAACTGGGCAACGCCGAGTCCGTGCTGCCGGGGCCCGAGAACACCTACATGAGCTACGACATCTCCTGGGCCAACGCCTCCAACTCGCCATTCCGGCGTTTCAAGCACTGGACCCACGAGGGCGGCATCTCGACCCCGTTCATCGCCGCCTGGCCGGACATGATCCGACCCGGGCTGCAGGTCGATTCGCCCTGCCACCTGATCGACGTGATGCCGACCTGCCTGGCCGCCGCCGGGGCCGCCTACCCCGGCACCCACAACGATTACGACATCCGTCCGCTGCGCGGCCAGAGCCTGCTGGAGCCGTTCCAGGATCCGGGCTGGAGCCGCGACGGGCCGATCTACTGGGAACACGAGGGCAACCAGGCGGTGCGCCTGGGGCAGTGGAAGCTGGTGCGCCGCTTCCCTGACGACTGGGAGCTGTACGACCTCTCGCTGGACCGCACCGAACAGGAGGACCTGGCCACGAGCAACAAGGCGAGGCTCTCCGAACTGGTCGGCCTCTACGACGATTGGGCGCCCGGCGCGCTGGTCGTTCCCTGGGAGCAGATCATCGCCCGCGACGACATGGCCTACCAGCGCCAGCGCCTGGCCAACACCGCCTCGACCCAGGGAGACTAGCCGGCCGGCCGGCGCTTAACCGATGACCCCAACCCCGCCCGGCGCCGGCCCGCAGACCGCGGGCGCGGGAACACGCCCCAACGTGATCCTGATCATGGCCGACGACATGGGGTTCTCCGACATCGGCTGCTTCGGGTCCGAGATCGCCACCCCGAACCTGGACTCGCTGGCGGCCAGCGGGATGCGGTTCTCGCAGTTCTACAACTACGCCCGCTGCTGTCCCACGCGTGCCGCCCTGCTGACCGGGCTCTACCCGCACGAAGCGGGCGTCGGGCACATGGTCATCAACATGGGTTCGCCGGCCTACCAGGGCTACCTGAACCGCAACTGCCTCACCCTGGCCGAGGCCCTGAAGCCGGCCGGGTATTCGGCGTACATGGCCGGCAAGTGGCACGTCGGCGGCGACTACCCGTTCCGGACCTGGCGCCAGGACATGCGGATGGGCGAACCCGAGCATCCCACCCCGCGCCAGCGCGGATTCGACCGCTACTTCGGAATCCTGACCGGCGGGTCCAGCTTCTTCGACCCCCACACCCTGCTGCGCGACGACGAGCTCTGCGAGATCGACTACCCCAACTTCTACATGACCGACGCGATCGCCGAGGAATCGGCCAGGTACGTGCGCGAACACTCCGGCGACGATCCGTATCTGCTCTACGTTGCGTTCACCGCTCCGCACTTTCCGCTGCAGGCGCCCCCGGAGGACGTGGCGCGCTACCGCGGCCGCTACCGGATCGGCTGGGACGAGCTGCGCCGGCGCCGCCACGAAGAGCTCAACGGGATGGGGATCCTGTCCGAGGCTTGGGACATTTCGCCGCGCGACCCCGAGGCCACGGCCTGGGAGGACGTGCCCGACAAGGACTGGGAGGATTCGCGCATGGCCGTCTACGCGGCGATGGTTGACCGCATGGACCAGGGCATCGGGCGGATCCTGGAAGCGGTGCGCGAATCCGGTCAGTGGCAGAACACCTTGATCATCTTCCTGTCCGACAACGGCGGCAGCGCCGAGTTCCTTTCCGAGGACGGGGTGCCCGACCAGCACCCGCGCGAAACCCGCGACGGGCGTCCGATCGGGATCGGCAACAAGGTCGGGCGCATCCCCGGACCCGAAACCACCTGCCTCAGTTACGACCTGCCGTGGTCGAACGCGTCCTGCACGCCCTTCCGCTACTACAAGCACTACGTCCACGAGGGCGGGATTTCCACGCCGTTCATCGCCCACTGGCCGGCGGTGATCGAGCCCGGAACGATCGGCCACCAGCCGGCCTGGGTAGGGGACTTCATGCCCTCCTTCCTAGAGGCGGCCGGGGCGCGCTACCCGAGCGAATTCGGCGGCGAGGAGATCAAGCCGCTGCGCGGCGAGAGTTTCCTGCCGGCCCTGTCCGGGTGCCCGATCGGCCGTCAGCGCCCGATCTTCTTCGAGCACGAGTCCAACCGGGCCGTGCGCGACGGTCAGTGGAAGTTGGTCAGCCGCCATCCCGGCCGGTGGGAGCTCTACGACATGGCCGCCGATCGCACCGAGTTACGCGATGTCGCCGCCGCAAACCCCGGGCAGGCCGCGCGGCTGGCGGCGGCCCATGCCGAATGGTCGGACAACTTGGGGATTCGCAATTGGGAGGACCTGATTGCGATGCCGCAGGCGGGACGATTTCGCCAGTGGCAACAGGATGACGATGCCCGCCAGCGCCGCCTGACCGAACTGGATGGCAATCAGGGGCCGGATTGATTTGTCGGATTCAAGTCCAGTGCGCGGTCGGGCCATCGCAACGACTTTCGGCTACGGAACTTCCATCCGGAATGCGGCTCAAACGGCACTAACTGGAATGGCAGCGCCGGCAAAAGGTCCGGGGTCGCTGGCCACAGCTTCCGTCCGGGCAGCTGCGGGCAACGTCGCCGGATGCATCAGCACCGGCTTGAAGGCTGGCGGGAAGGCCATTCCGACGCGGTCATTGGCTGCCGCCGATGCGTTGCATTCCACCGCCCAGGGATTGCTGGCCAGCGGCCTCTCGCCGATCGTGAACGGTCTCATTCAGGGAATCGTGAGCGGGCCCGCTACCGTTTACGACCGGGCGATGGACGCCAAGTTCATTACAACCGGAATCGGCGGGGGCCATCATCGGCTCTTTGACGGTGGGCATACGATTCCGGGGGCTATTGAAGCCGCGCGGAGAGCTTCCCCCGACGACACCTTGGTCCAGGAATCGCTGGGGGCGGTGCAGGCTCTCCTGCGGGACGCAAGCACCCCCATGGGTCTGCCGCTGGCAACCTGGGACCAGGACAAGTTCAACCAGGTGGCCAGGGCCCTGGAGGTGAATTTTCATATTCCCAGAAGCTGGTTTACCGACCTGAACACCTTCACCGGCGCCGAGCTGCTCGGCGGAACCGTCGGCGCCGTGGCTACGATCTTCCTCTGGAATCGCGCCGAAACTGAATCGTTTCATAGGCTAGTCGGCTCATTGGGGGTGGCGGCCGCCCTGTCCGCCAACCCGCTGTTATTGCTGTTAACCCTTGTGGCCTTGGCCAGAGGGTTCCACCAGTCGCGCCAGACCGGGAATCTATCAGAACTCGTGGACGGTCAAGTCAGGGGCGGCGCGGTGGCCGGAGCATCGTTTGCTGCGGTTTGGATCGTCGGATTTGCGGGTGGCCCGGTTGGCCTAGCGTTGCTGGTCGCGGTGGTGGCGGGCTTATTTGCCAGCCGGGTGAGCGGGCGAGTGAGCGTGGTCGGAATCGCGCGAGTGATGGTTGAGCTTTCGGTCAGACCGGCCGGCCCGCAGGGGTTGCGCCGAAGTCTGGCCGGTGTCGGCGGAGTACTGGTCAAAGGCTCGGGCGGATTGATTCAGGCGATCAGGAGCAGGAGGCCGCTCCGGGCCGAGCTCCAAAAACCAGCCTGGCAACCGATTCACAGGCGCGTCGGCAAAGATCGGCTTGAGCCGGACCGCAATATCTACCCATGACCGCTGATCCCGCGGCGGGCACCGCCACTCGACCCAACATCGTCCTGATCATGGCCGACGACATGGGGTACTCGGACATCGGCTGCTTCGGATCCGAGATCGCAACCCCCAACCTGGATTCGCTGGCCGGCGGCGGGATGCGGTTTTCGCAGTTCTACAACTACGCCCGCTGCTGTCCGACCCGGGCCGCCCTGCTGACCGGTCTCTACCCGCACGAGGCCGGAATCGGGCACATGGCGATCAACCTGGGGCCCTCCTCCTACCAGGGTTACCTGAACCGCAATTGCGTGACCCTTGCCGAGGCCCTCAAACCGGCCGGATATTCGACCTACATGGCCGGCAAGTGGCACGTCGGCGGTGACTTTCCGATGCGAACCTGGCGCGAGAGCTCGCGCATCGGCGAAGCCGGTTATCCGACCCCGCGCCAGCGCGGATTCGACCGCTTCTACGGGATCATGACCGGTGCTGGCAACTACTTCGACCCCCACACCCTGATGCGCGACGACGAGCTCAGCGAGATCGAATACGGCGATTACTACCTGACCGACGCCATCGCCAGCAACGCGGCCGCCTACATCAACGAGCACTCCGGTCAGAACCCCTACTTCCTCTACGTTTCCTTCACCGCCCCGCACTGGCCGCTGCATGCCCTCGAAGAGGACATCGCGCGCTACCGCGGCCGCTACCGGTTCGGCTGGGACGAGCTGCGCCAGCGGCGTCACGAAGAACTCAACGGGATGGGGGTCCTCTCCGAGAACTGGGACATATCCCCGCGCGACCCGGCGGCGCCGGCCTGGGAGGACGCGCCCGACAAGGACTGGGAGGATTCGCGCATGGCGGTTTACGCGGCCCAGGTCGACCGCATGGACCAGGGGATCGGGAAGATCCTGGACGCGGTCCGCGCAACCGGGCAGTGGGACAACACGCTGATCGTGTTCCTGTCCGATAACGGCGGATGCGCCGAATTCCTAAAAGAAGATGGCATCCCCGACGCCGCGCCGCGCCGCACCCGCGAAGGGGTCAGCATCCGGGTCGGCAACCGCCGGTCGGTCGAGCCGGGTCCGGAAACTTCCTGGCTGAGCTACGACCGACCCTGGGCCAACGCCTCCTGCTCGCCTTTTCGCTACTACAAGCACTACGCGCACGAGGGCGGGATTTCCACCCCGTTCATCGCCCACTGGCCGGCGGTGATCGAAGCCAATTCCATCGGCCACCAGCCGGCCTGGGTCGGGGACTTCATGCCGACCTTCCTGGAGGCGGCCGGCGGCAGTTACCCCTCCGAATACAACGGCGAAGAGATCAAGCCCCTGCGCGGCGAGAGTTTCCTGCCGGCGCTTTCGGGGCGATCGGTCGGGCGGCAGCGCCCGATCTTCTGGGAGCACGAGGACAACCGCGCTGTTCGCTGCGGGCGCTGGAAGCTGGTCGCCCACCACGGTCGCGATTGGGAGCTCTACGATCTGGTCCGGGACCGGACCGAGCTATGCGACCTGTCCGCAACCCACACCCGCCGCCGCGACAGCATGATCGCCGCCTACCAGGAGTGGGTCGTCGAGGTCGGAGTCAGCAACTGGGACGAACTCATCGCCCTTCCGCGGGCGGCCCGCTACCGCGAGTGGCTTTGATCAGAAATCGTGCTGTGGGCTTCGAGAGGGCTCCATAGCGGCGCGGGCAGGCAACCGCCGGCCAGACTCCCTCTGTGGCGCTCAGCTGGGCGGGCCGAGCTTTCGCCGGTTTCTCCGCGCCTGGATCCAGGCGCCGGCTCCGGCCGCCCCGGCCCCCAGAACGAGGACGGAGGGCAGCGGCGTCGGGATCGCCGTTAGCAACCCGACCAGCATTCCCTTCCCGATCGCAAGGGCCGGGTCGTCGCGCGGGGACCCTCGGCTCTGAATTAGCGCCGTCGCGATCCCCAATACGACGCCGACCGGAATCGATATCGCCCACCCGACTCCCAGGGTCGCGGTGGTGGCGCCAAAGAGCATCAAGTCGACCGATATCACGCCCGCGGCGGTGGCGGGGTGAAGCCCGATCAGGCCCAGCAGCGAGCCGCCCTTACCGCTTGCCACCCGGCCCGGCTCCTCTCGTGGAACGCGACTTAACAATTCAAGCAGCCAAACCGCAACGGCCGAGCCGCAATCCGGTCGGGCGGCCGATGCGGAGAATAGCCCCCGGCAAGCCACGCGGCTGTCCGACCGACCAAATCGACCCCGAATCGGAGATTTCTCGGCCATGCCAGAGAACGCAACCCCCGGCGCCGCCTCCCGGCCCAACATCATCCTGATCATGGCCGACGACATGGGTTACTCGGATATCGGCTGCTTCGGTTCCGAGATCGCCACGCCCAACCTGGACTCCCTGGCAGCCGGCGGGATGCGGTTCTCGCAGTTCTACAACTACGCCCGCTGCTGTCCGACCCGCGCCGCCCTGCTGACCGGGCTGGCCCCGCACGAGGCCGGGATAGGACACATGTCGATCGCCCTGGGGCCGCCACAGTACCAGGGGTACTTGAACCGCAGCTGCGTGACCCTGGCCGAAGCCCTGAAACCGGCCGGATATTCCACCTACATGGCCGGCAAGTGGCACGTCGGCGGCGACTATGCCTGCGGCACCTGGCGCGACGTGATTCCAAGCATCGGCGACGACGGCCACCCCACGCCGCGTCAGCGCGGATTCGACCGCTTCTACGGGATCCTGGCCGGTTCGAGCAACTTCTTCGACCCGCATTCGCTCATGCGCGATGACGAACTCTGCGAAATCGAATACCCAGGCTACTACTTCACCGACGCCATCGCCGAAAACGCGGCCGCGTTCGTGAGCGAGCACGAGGGCGACGATCCCTTCCTGCTCTATGCGAGCTTTACCGCCCCGCACTGGCCGCTGCACGCATTCGAAGAGGACATCGCGCGCTACCGCGGCCGCTACCGGATCGGCTGGGACGAGCTGCGCCGGCGCCGCCACGAAGAGCTCAACGGGATGGGGATCCTCTCCGAGACCTGGGACATCACCCCGCGCGACCCCAAGGCCCCGGCCTGGGAGGACGCTCCCGACAAGGACTGGGAGGACGCCCGCATGGCCGTTTACGCGGCCCAGGTCGACCGCATGGACCAGGGAATCGGGAAGATCCTGGACGCGGTCCGCGCAACCGGCCGGTGGGACAACACCCTGATCATGTTCATCTCCGACAACGGCGGCTGCGCCGAGATGCTGCGGGAGGATGGCATCCCCGACACCGCGCCGGCCAGCACCCGCGACGGACGCGCGGTCAAGTCGGGCAACGTCCGCGGACTCATGCCGGGCCCGGAGACCACCTACATGAGCTACGACCTGCCCTGGGCCAACGCCTCCTGCTCGCCGTTCCGGCTCTACAAGCACTACACCCATGAGGGCGGGATCGCGACCCCGTTCGTGGCGCACTGGCCCGACGTGATCGAGCCCGGCTCGATCGGCCACCAGCCGGCCTGGGTCGGAGACTTCATGCCCACCTTCCTGGCCGCGGCCGGGCAGCAGTACCCGAGCGAGTACGGCGGGAACGAGATCACCCCGGTGCGCGGGGAGAGTTTCCTGCCGGCGCTCTCGGGCCAATCGATCGGCCGGGAGCGGCCGATCATCATCGAGCACGAGAACAACTGCGCGGTGCGCGACGGGGACTGGAAGCTGGTCAACCGCCATCCCGGCGGCTGGGAGCTCTACGACATGGCCGCCGACCGCACCGAAAACAGCGACCTCTCCGCGGCCAACCCGGCCGTGCGCGAGCGGCTTGAGCGCACGTACTCGGAGTGGGCGCTGGAGGTCGGGGTCGGCGATTACGACGCCCTGATCGCATCGCCCCAGGCGGCCCGGTTCCGCCGCTGGACCGAAGACCAGGGCGAGGGATGATCCGACATGTCCGAACTTGACCCTTCCCGGATCCGCGCGCTCACCTTCGACGTATTCGGCACGGTCGTCGACTGGCGCACCTCGGTCGCCGAGGCCGGCCGCCAGCTGGCGCGACGGCACGGGATCGAACTTGACGCCAACGCATTCGCCGAAAAGTGGCGCTCGGGTTACTCGGGCAAGCTGGCGGAGGTAAATTCCGGGCAGCGCCCGCGCGAGCGCCTCAACGACCTGCACCGCGAGATCCTGGCCGAGGTCGTCCCCGATTTCGGCCTCGACCACCTGCCGGCCGCGGAGCTGGACCGGCTCAACCTGGTCTGGCACCGGCTGCGGGCCTGGCCGGATTCGGCGCACGGCCTATGGCGCCTGCGCCAGCGCTACCTGGTCTGCGCGCTCTCCAACGGCGACAGCGACATGCTGGCCGGGATGGGCAAGTTCGCCCGGCTCGGCTGGGACATGGTTATCTCGGTCGAGATGGCCAATTCCTACAAGCCCGAACCGGCGGCGTACAACAAGGCGATCGAGCTGGTCGGCGCCGAGCGCCCCGACCAGGTCCTGATGGTGGCCGCGCACGCCAACGACCTGGAGGCGGCCCGTTCCTGCGGGATGCGGACCGCGTACGTGCACCGTCCGACCGAATGGGGCCCCGGCAAGGAGCGGGAAGACGGCTCCGGCTTCGACCTCGAGGTGCCCGACCTGGTGGCCCTGGCGGTGGAACTGGGCATCTGATCCGGGAAACCGATATTTTTTCGGGTACCTAGAATCGCCCACGGCGCGGCCGCGCTCGGCGGTCCCGCGGTTAATTTGAAAAACGCGCATCGAGGGTTGGGATAGAGATGGCGGAGGAACACGAAAAGGGTCTGGACATCCGCCAGCGGGCGAGCCTGGCAAATTCCGGCGGGCTGATCGACTTCATCCTCCAGAACAAGTACAAGGCCGTACTGTATCTGGTGGTGACGGTGGCGATGATCACCCTCTGGGTGACGGCCACCGAGACCATGGCCGGCATCTTCCTGACGATCGCCCAGTTCCTGCTCGGCGCGGCGTTCATGATCGTCCAGTTCGCGGCCCTGTTCCTCTTCCTGGGCCGCGGCCGGATCTACTGGGTCCAGCCCGGCGAGACCGGCGTGACATTTGCCGACTACCGCGGCAACGACCAGATCCTGGAAGTCGCGCGCCGGGTCGTGACGATCCTGAAGGGCCAGAGCGACGTGCGCCAGATGGGCGGCACCTACACCGCCGGCCTGCTGCTGGAGGGCCCGCCCGGATCGGGCAAGAGCTATCTGGCCCAGGCGATCGCATCCGAGGCCGAGCTGCCGTTTGCCTACGCGTCCGCACCCGGTTTTTCGAACATGTTCTTCGGCGTCGGCAACCTGCGCGTGATGATGCTCTACTCCAAGGCCCGCAAGCTGGCCAAGAAACACGGCGGGGCGATCGTATTCATCGACGAGATCGACGCGATCGGCATGGCCCGCTCGGCCCAGACCTCCGGGCAGGGCGCCGGCACCGTCGGGGGCATGTTCGGAAACCCCGGCATGATGATCCTGAACGAACTGCTGCTGCAGATGGACCCGCCCAACTTCGACAACGACTGGCGGGCCCGCCTGCTGCGCCGGCTGGGCCTGAAAAAAGAGCGCGCCACGCCCCCGCCGGTCCTGACCGTGGGCGCCACCAACCTTGCCCACACCCTGGACCAGGCGCTCTTGCGGCCGGGCCGGTTCGACCGCAAGATCCACATCGACTTCCCGGACTTTGACGGCCGCAAGGACATCACTGCCTACTACCTGGCCAAGGTCCGCCACGAGCAGATGCCGCTGGACCGGATGGCCAACGACACCATCCGCTATTCGCCGGTCGGGATCAAGCACCTGGTCAACGAGGCCGTCATCCACGCCCACTTCGACGGGCGCGACGCCATCAACTACGCCGACTTCACGCGGGCCCGCGAGGACCACGAATACGGTCTGCGCGAGCCGATCCGCAACATGTCGCAGGACGAGCGACGCCGGATCGCCTACCACGAGGCCGGCCACGCCATCGCCCAGGTAAAGCTCCTCCCGCATCACCGCATCGCCAAGGTGACCATCATCCGCCACGGCGACGCGCTCGGATTCGCCTCGGCCAAGCCGCTCGAGGAGCGCTACACCCTGGTTCGCGAAGAGGCGCTGGCCCACATCCAGATCTCGCTCGCCTCGCGCGCCGCCGAGGAGCTCTTCCTCGGAACCCGCATGAGCGGGGTTTCCGGCGACCTGCACCATGCGACCCAGACCGCCTACTTCATGCTCACCCAGTGGGGCATGGACGGCGGCCTGTTCTCGTACGCCCCCTGGGGCGGCGGTCAGCTCGACCCGGAGACCAAGACCCGCATCGAGCAGGTGCTCGAGCAGGAATTTAAAAAGTCCAAGACCCTGCTTACGACCTACGCCGGGGCGGTGCACGAGATCGCCGAGGGGCTGCTGGAGAGCGACGAGCTCGACGGCCAGGACGTGATCGACATCATCGCCAAGCACGACGACCTGCTGGCCTCCGGACGCGGACCGCGGGTGCTGCCTGAGTACGCACTGATGGGCGCCGGCGGCATCGGCGGACCGGCGCCGCAGCTGATCGCCCCCAATGGATCAAACGGGTCCAATGGATCAAACGGCGCGGCCGAGCCGGCCGAGGCCGAAGCGTCCGATTCGGAAGAGGGTCGCGACCCGGCCCAATAACCGGCCACGCCCGACCGGGTCCTGAGGGGCCCGCGGTTGGGCAAAAATGGGTCGTTGCGCCGGCCGGGGCCGGCCCATTCCGTATCGTGCTGACGACACGGCGTGTCGGGGAGTGATGTGACGGTGGCAGAGACTGGCCAATCCAAGGATCCGGCCGAGGCCGAAACGCCCATTTCCGTGCTCGCGCTCGGCGCCTGGTCGCGTCACGGCCGCGGGGCCCAGCTCTGGCGGGACCTGGTCTCGCTGAACCCGGACGAGCTTTCCGACTTCTCGATCCACACCAGCCCCTATGGCTTCAATTTCGACGGGCGGAACGTGCCGCCGTTCGAACTGCCGGAGCTCCTGGAAATGGAAAACGGGGAGAAGGTCCAGGCCCCGCAGCAGTGGCCGGCCCGACGCGCCGAGCTGCTTGAACTGTTTACCGACCAGATGTTCGGCGCCGCCCCGCCGGCCCCCGACACGGTCCGCTTCCGGGTGCTCGAGGAGGACGCCGCCGCCCTGGGCGGCCTAGCCCACCGCAAGCAGGTGCGGATCGACTTTTCGGCCGACCCGGACGGTCCGGGCATGGAGCTGCTGCTCTACACCCCCGCTGGTACTAAGGCGCCGGCGGCGACGTTCCTGGGCCTGAATTTCCGCGGCAACCACGGCGCGCACGAGGACCCGGCCATCCGCCGCGCGCGCGGCTGGGTGCTGCCGACCCCCGATCGCAACATCGAGGCCCGCGGCCAGTCGGCTTCGCGCTGGCAGGTGGAGAGGGTTCTGCAGCGCGGTTACGGGCTCGCGACCGCCTGCTACGGAGACATCGATCCCGACTACGACGACGGGTTCAAGAACGGCGTGCACCGGCTTTTCCCGCCCAGGTCGCCGTCGGACTGGGGCAGCATCGCCACCTGGTCGTGGGGGCTCAGCCGGGCGCTCGACTATCTCGAACTGGACGCTGCCGTCGACGCGGCCCGGGTGGCCGTCCTGGGTCACTCGCGCCTGGGCAAGACCGCGCTCTGGGCGGGAGTGACCGACGAGCGCTTCGCGATGGTCATCCCGATCAACTCGGGTGGGTGTGGGGCGGCCCTGTCGCGGCACATAGCCGGGGAAACGGTCGAGATCTGCAACGTGCGATTCCCGCACTGGTTCTGCGGGAACTACAAGGCCTACAACGGACGCGAGCAGGACCTGCCGTTCGACCAGCACATGCTGCTGGCCCTTGTCGCCCCCAGGCCGGTGTACGTGGCCAGCGGCGAGGACGACGGCTGGGCCGATCCGCACGGCGAATTTTTGGCCACCCGCGAGGCGGGGCCGGCCTACGAGCTACTCGGCAAAAAAGGGCTCGGGGTCACCGAGCGACCTCCGGTGGATGAGCCGATCATGAATGATGTCGGCTACCACGTACGCACCGGCGGGCACGCCGTCACCGCCTACGACTGGCAGTGCTTTCTGGACTTTGCCGACATGCATATTGGCGCCGATGCTCACTGACGGGCTTGCGCGGCCAGGCAGAGCGGCCGAGCCAAGCACCGGCCTGGCGACATGAGCGGAGTGCAGACGGTCCAGGATCGTCATTCGCGGCCTGAAATCGCGCCCGAATGACGGCCGACGACGCGGAATTGGGCATCGACACGTTCGTTTGCGCGGGCGTCGCGGTCGAATCCGAGTCGGTCTGTGTCTCCCTTGAACCCGGTGGCATCGCCCGCAGTTTTTCAAACACCGAGGCCGGCTTGGGCCAAATGGTCGGACTGATCCGGTCGCTCGGTGTAGACCTCGTGCTTATGCAGGCGGGCGGCGGGCAGTACGGCCGGGTAGCCGACCGGCTCACCGAGGAATCCCTTCCGCTTGCGGTTACCAGTCCTCGGCGGCTGCGCGATTTTGCCCGTGATGAAGGACTGCGAACCGACTCGCCGGGTGAGTTCGCCCGCGCTATCGCCCGTCATGCCGCAATCGAGCGTCCACGGCCGGGAAATCGCGCCAGCCGGGCCGAACGCCGGCTTTCCGAGCTGGTGGTTCGCCGAGACCAGTTAGTCGACTTACACCGCGACGAGAGTGGCCGACTCGATCAGGTCGACGAGCAATCCGTGCTCGATGACATCGCCGCGTCGGTCGACGATGTTGGGGTCCGAATCGCCCGCCTGAGCGAACTGATTCACAACGAGATTGAGTCCGGATCCGAATTTGCAGACCGCCGAGAACTTCTTCTAACCGCCCCGGGGGTCGACTTGGATCTAGTGGCGGCGCTGATCACATATCTGCCGGAGCTCGGAAGCGTCGACTCCAGGGTTATCGTCGCCCGCGGCGGAGTCGTCCCGTCGCGCACCGGCGAGCGGGGTCGCCAGGGGCGGGTTCGGCGGGCCCTCTCACTGACCATCGTTCACGCCCTCGAGGTGAACCCGGACTTGAAAGCCAAGTACGATCACCTAACTGCGGGCGGAAAACCGCACCGGGTGGCCCTGTTCGCCTGCATGCGGCAACTTCTTGTGGCGCTAAACGGGATGATCAAGAACGGCCGGCCGTGGCGCAACGGCCCTTCGCAGCGGCACGAACCCATGGACCGGGGCGAAGGTATGGGGCAGGGCCGGCGTACCGAGCCGGAATAGCGATCCGTTTGCTGAGCCGACGGGTCACGAGGGCTCAGTTTCCAATTGCCGAGATTTGATTTGCAGTGGGGCCCGGACCCAGGCCCGTGCGCTCCGACAGCAACTTCGCCCGTCGAGTTCGCTACATGCCCCAGGAAGAGTCGTTCAGCCGACATTTGAGCCCGTGGTCGGTTCGGGCGTTAGCGCGCTTACCGCAAACCGCCTTCAAAGCCGTGCCTGCCGCCTGATTCATCAAACTGGGGCGGTGTCGATTCGGGTGGACTCCTGCCCTTCGCGCCCTGCTTTTGGCTGGGCATGCGAAATTAGATTTTGTAGGGATTTCTTGAAGCTTCTACCAATTTGCCAAGGATCTGATCCAGTGTGTGTGGAATAGTCGGCTATTGCGGTCCGCAGGCCGCCGCGCCGGTCGTAATTGACGGGTTGCGGCGACTCGAATACCGCGGCTACGATTCGGCCGGGGTGGCCTTCCCCAACGGGTCCGACCTGCAGGTCATCCGGCGCGTCGGCAAGCTCGCCAACCTGGTTGCGGCGGTCCACGAGCAGCCGATCGCCGCCCACTCCGGCATCGGGCACACCCGCTGGGCCACGCACGGGCGCCCCAACATCCCCAACGCCCATCCGCACACCGACAGCAGCGGGCGCGTGGCGGTCGTGCACAACGGCATCATCGACAACTTCCGGCCGCTGCAGGCCGAGCTGGTCGACGAAGGGGTGGTCTTTGCGTCCGAGACCGACACCGAGGTGATCGTCCACCTGATCGCGCGCGAACTGCGGCGCGGGATCGGGTTCGCCGAGGCGGTCCAGCTCACGACCGCCCGCCTTTCCGGGAGTTTCGCGTTCATCGCGCTCTGGGCCGGCGAGCCGGGCGTGATCATGGCCGCGCGCCAGTACAGCCCGCTGGCAATCGGGGTCGGCGAGGGCGAGAACCTGATCGCCTCCGACGTTCCCGCCCTCATACCCCACACCCGCCGGATCATGCATCTTGAGAACGGCGACGTGGCCCGGATTACCAAGGCCGAGATCGAGGTCTGGGGGTCCGAAGGGCCGGCGCGGCGCGAGATCACCCACGCCCCCTGGACCCCGGCCCTGGCCGAGCGCGGCACCTACCGGCACTTCATGCAGAAGGAAATATTCGAGCAGCCGCGCGCCCTGGCCGATACGATCCAGGGCCGGATCCTGGCCGGTCGGTCCCGGGTCGAGCTCGGCGGCCTCGCCGACCTCCCTTTCCCGCCCGCCAGGATCGAACGGGTCCTGCTGCTGGCCTGCGGCACCTCGCTCCACGCCGCCCTGGTGGGCCGGCATTACCTGGAAAACATCGCCGGGGTGCCGGCCGAGATCGAAAACGCGGCCGAGTACCAGCACCGGCCGGTCCCGCCCGGACCGCGCACCCTGGTGGTGGCGGTCTCCCAGTCCGGCGAGACGTTCGACACCCTGCAGGCGGTCGCGGCGATCGAGTCCGACGCCGCGGTGCTGGCGCTGACCAACGTGCCCGGGTCGTCGCTGGCCCGCGCCGCCCGATCCACGATCAGCACCCGCGCCGGTCCGGAGATCGGGGTCGCCTCGACCAAGACCTACGTTGCTTCGATGGCGCTGCTCTACCTGCTGGCGGTCTCGCTCGGGCAGGCCCGCGGCCACCTGGCCAGGGCAAACGCCGCCCGGCTGCTCCAGGACATCGCCGAGCTTCCCAAGCAGCTCGACCGGCTGCTGGCACTGGACCAGCAGGCCGAGCAGATCGCCCACCCGCTCGAGCGGGTCGAACACGTCTTCTTCATCGGTCGCGGGACCATGCACGCCACCGCTCTCGAAGGCGCCCTAAAGCTCAAGGAGCTCAGCTACATCCACGCCGAGGGCTATCCCGCCGGCGAACTCAAGCACGGCCCGATCGCCCTGATAACCCACCGCGTGCCGACCGTGGTCCTGGCCCCCGCCAACGACATGCGGTCCAAGATGATCTCCAATCTTGAGGAGGTCAAGAGCCGGGACGGACCGGTCCTGGCGCTCGGCACCGAGGGCGATGGGGAGCTGGGCCGCCGCGCCGACTGGATGTTCCAGCTGCCCGAACTGCCTAGGTTCCTCAATCCCATCGGCTACGTCCTGCCGCTCCAGCTCCTGGCCTATCACATCGCCGTCCGCCGCGGCTGCGACGTCGATCAGCCCCGCAACCTGGCCAAGACCGTAACGGTTGAGTAACACGGCCTCCGGTCGCCGCGTCCGCGTGAGCCTGTTCGCGGCCGCCGCCCTGCTGCTGGCGTGCTGGCTGCTGGCAGCCTGCGGCGACCCCCAGGCGGCGTCGGATCCGGGCGCCGGCGCGCCGGTCGCAACGCCTGCTCCGGAGTCCCCGGTCCCAGCGGAATCCGAACCGCCTGAGCCCCAGTCGACCGTCCGGGCCCCCGCCGCGGTCGCCACGCCCGCTCCGGAGGTGGCCGATGAGGCACTGGCGGACAGTGCGGACTCCCCGGCGGCGACCCCGGAACCGGCGCCGGCCGCGTGCAGCACCGAGGTGCCGACGCCGTGCGAATTCGCGGTCCGGCAGGTGGAAGTTCACAGCGCCGGGGGCCGGGTCGCCAAGTTGAGCGTCGAGATCGCCGACTCGCCCCAACTGCGGTCCCGCGGCCTGATGTTCCGCAGCGCGCTGGGCGAGGACGAGGGGATGCTGTTCGAATACTCCGGCGACACCAGCGGCGGGTTCTGGATGCGCAACACCTACGTCGGGCTCGACATCGCCTTCCTGGACGCCGACGGGGTGGTCCTGGAGATCTTGCAGGGCGAACCCGAAAGCCTCGAGACGATCGCTCCCGGCCAACCCTACCGGTACGCGCTCGAGGTAAGCCTGGGCTGGTTCGAGCGCATGGGATTTGGCCCCGGCGACCGGGTGTTCGTCGAAGGCCCGCCGCCGCCCGAATCCCCGCTGCCGACTCCGGCCCCCACGGCCATACCGATCGCCTCCGGTGCCGCCGCGCTGCTGAACGAACTCGACGTCCTGCCCGAGCACGACGGCGATTACGACCGCGGCGACTGGCCGCACTGGAGCGACCTGGACCGCGACGGCTGCAACACCCGCTGCGAGGTGCTTGCGGCCGAGCGCCTTCCCGACGGGAGCTGGTACTCGGTGTTCGACGGGCGGTCCACCACGGTGCCGCGTGATTTCGACATCGACCACCTGGTCCCGCTGGCCGAGGCGCACGAGTCGGGCGGCTGGGAATGGGACCGCTCGACCCGGCAGCAGTTCGCCAACGACGAGACCTACGTCCACTCGCTGATCGCGGTCTCGGCTTCCTCCAACCGCTCCAAGGGCAAGAAGGACCCCGGCGAATGGCTGCCGCCGGACGAGAACAGCCACTGCTTCTACGCCGACGCCTGGGTCCGGGTCAAGCACCGCTGGTCGCTGAGCGTGGACCTGAACGAGTTGATCGCCCTGGGGCGCATCCTGACCGATTGCCCGGAGGGCGGCGCGGTCCCGGCGCCCCCGGCCCGGACCGCCACGCCAACCCCGCCGCCCGCGCCGGTTCCGGACCCCGGCGACGGCGGCGGTGTCGCGCTTTCCATCGGCAGCTGCGACGCCGGCGGCGAGCTGGTGGTAATCGCCGGGCCGGCCGGCTACGACCTGGCCGGCTGGACTATCTCGGACGAGGGCAGGCGCAACGTGCACACTTTCGGGGCCGGCGCCGAAATCCCGGCTTCGGGCACCCTGGTGATCGCTTCCGGCCGCGCCGGCGGCGACGTCAAGCCCTGGGGCGGACGCAACGTCTGGAACAACGACGGCGACACCGCGTCCCTGCAGGGCCCGGACGGAACTCAGATCTCGCTGGCCTGCGCCTGACGCCGGCCGCGGCTATTTGAGGCGTGACCGCCAGTTCACGCCGGCCCGCCACCCAAGCAGGTCCATCGCCCGCTGCGAACTGATCACGGCCGCGTTTTCGGGTCGGGGCCCGCCGCGCAGCTCGGCATCGGGATAGTGCTCGCGCATCAGCTCGGCGGTCGGCTCGTCCATGTACGTATCCGGGGCCGTGGCGTACACCGCGTGGGCTCCCCGCAGGGGCGCCTCGATCGCCGCCAGCAGGGCATCGGCGGCGTCCTCGACCGCTATGTAGGCCCAGAGCTGGCGCGCGCCCGGGCCGGTCTCGGCGCGCAGCGGGGCGACCACCTTCTCCCAAGCGTCGGCGTAGATGATTCGGCAGAAGCGAAAGCTGACCGAATCGATCCCGCAGCGGCGCTGGTAGGTCTCGGCGATATGTTCGGCGGCCAGCTTGCTCAGGCCGTAGGCGTCCTGCGGGCGCAGCGGATGGTCCTCGGTGATCGGGTACCAGTCCGGCCCGTGCCGGCGCGAGGCGAAGTTGTAACCCAGGGTCGACTCGCTCGAAGCCTGCGCCACCCTTGCGATTCCAAGCAGGCGCGCGGCCTCGAACACGTTCATGGTCATGGATGTGTTGCGCCCGTACACCACGGGGGCCGAGTCCCACATCGGGTGCGTGATCGCGGCCAGGTGGATCACCGCCTCGGCCCCGTCCAGCGCGGCGGCGACCTGCCCCAGGTCGCAGACGTCGGTGCGCCGCAGCTTCGCGCCCGAACCGACCTTAAGCAGCCGCTGCAGATCGCCGTCGACCGCGGTCGGGCTGTGTCCGCGCGCGGCGGCGCGGGCGCAGACCACCTCGCCTACGCGGCCGGCACCCCCGGTAACGGCGATATTCATCCCTGGCCCCCTAAATTCAGCGCGGGCGGTCCCGGCTCCAGATTAGGGTTCGGCCGCCAGGTCCGGTCGGATTGACCGCAGTTCCTCGGCCGCCAGCGCCCCGATTCGGCGGATCCGCGGCGGGCCGACCGTCAGGTCCACCACGCTGGACGGCTCCCCCAGCCGGCACCGGCCGGGCAGGATCCAGTCCACCTCCGGCCCGAGCTCGGCCCGCACCGCGTCCGCCGATGCGAGCGGCGGGCTTCCGCTGCGGTTGGCGCTGGTGCCGATGATCCCGGTCGGGAGGAGTTCCAGCAGCGCGAGCAGGCCCTCGTGGTCCGGCACCCGCAGTCCGATCACCTCCCCGGGGGCTACTTCCGCATCGACCGGGGTCGCGGTCGGCAGAAGCAGGGTGAGCGGTCCGGGCCAGAACGCCTCCGCCAGCTCGGCAAAACCGGGGCGGGTCTTTCCCAGGGCCAGCGCGCGCCGGCGGTCGGCCACCAGGACCGGCATGCCGCGTCCCGGATCGCGGCCCTTGATCTGCAGGATCCTGGCCACCCCGTCGGCCCGGTCGATGCGGGCGCCCAGTCCGAACACGGTGTCGGTCGGGTAGGCGATCACCCCGCCGGCGTCCAGCAGCGCGACCCCGCGCTCCAGATCGGCGTCCGGCATCGCGGTCAGTCCAGGACGAAGCGCTCGATCGCCACCGCGACGCCGTCCTCGTCGTACGGCGCGGTGACGAAATCGGCCGCCGCCCTGGTCTCCGGCGCGCCGCTTCCCATGGCCACCCCGAATCCGGCCGCCCGTACCAGCGGCAGGTCGTTGAGGTTGTCGCCGATCCCCATGATCTGGCCGACCGGGATGTCCATGATCTGGCTGAGCCTGGCCAGCGCGTCGCCCTTGTTCACGCGCCCGTCGATGGCCTCGACCAGCCGCGGGTGCGAGCGGGTGACGTTTATCTCCGGCGGGACGGCGTCGACGAGCTGTTCGACCAGCCGGCGCGATTTGTCTCGCTCGGTCACCAGGACCAGCTTGACCAGGTCCTGTTCCAGCCAGGCGCCCAGGTCGCCCACCAGCCGGGGCTCGATCCCGGAAAGCCGGCAGTAGAAGCGACCCTCGGCGGTGAGTTCGGCCATGTAGAGCTCGTCGCCCGCGAACGCGTTCACGTGCACCTGCCGCTGCCGGGCGAACTCTATCACCGCGGCGGCGTGCCTCCGCCCGAGCAGCCGCTCGTGCAGGACCGCTCCCGATGAAGGGTCGCGGATCTGGGCGCCCTGGTAGCAGATCACCGGCGCGGTCAGCGAGAGTTCCTCGACGAACTTGAGGGCCGAGCGGTACATGCGGCCGGTCGCGATCGCAACCTCCACCCCCTTGGCCCGCGCCGCCCCGATCGCGGCCGCCACGCGCGGGGCGACCTCGTTGCGGTCGTCAACCAGGGTGCCGTCGAGGTCAATCGCCACCAGGCGGATGGGTTCTTGCGGTGACATGGGACTGTTTTGGCTCCGGGGCTGGATGCTGGGCGCGAAGGTGGCCGGGGAATTTTGCCCGAGCGATTGCGCCTTGGGCCGAATCGCTAGCGGACCGGTCCCGGGTAATGCAGCCCGCCGTCGCGGTACAGGCCGTTCCATCCGCGGGCGATTCCCAGCCGGCCCAGGTTGCGTTGGAAGATCTCGGCGTAATTGCCGACCTGGGAGACCGCCTGGTAGAACGCGTCGCCGGGGATTCCCATCGCCGCCTGCAGCTCGGAAGGGCGGGCCCCGAAAAACCGGGCCAGGTCCGCATCGGCGTCGATCAGGACCAGGTCCAGGTTCTGCGAGTCAATGCCGCGCTCTTCGGCGATCAGCAGCCCGTACAGCGTCCAGCGCACCGCGTCGGCAAAGCGCGATTGGCCGTCCTCGACCGCCGCCGCCAGCGGCCGCACGGTGAGCGACCGGGCCGGGAAGAGGGCCCAGTCGGCCCCGTCCGGGCTGGCGAGCTTGGCCGCGACAAGGTCCGAGCCGTCGTTGGTTAGGACGTCGCAGTTGCCGGCCGCAAATTCTGCCAGGGCGGTGGCCGCGGTCAGGTGGGGGCTGAGCCGGATCCCGTCCCCGGCGGCCGCGATCCGCCGCTCGGCGTCCGAACCGGCGTGCACGCAGACCGACGCCCCCTCCAGGTCGGCAAGCTCGCTGGCGGCCGAGTAACCGCGCGCGCGGTGCCCGAGCAGCTGCTGGCCGTCAAAGTAGAGCGGCGCGGCGAAATCGAGCCCGTCCTGCACGTCCGCGCCCTGGGTGAGGACCGTCCCGGCCAGGAGCACGTCGACCCGCCCCTCGGCGAGCGCGGCGACGGCGTCGTCCCTGGACAGCGGGACCAGGTCCAGCGCGCCCCGCCCGCCCAGCAGCGCGGCCGCCAGGGCGCGACAGAAGTCCACTTCCAGCCCGCTGTATCCGCCGTCGGCGTCGGCGCTTGCGAACCCCGGCCGATCGCTGCTTACGCCGCAGCGGAGCCGGCCGCGGTCGAGCACCAGCTCCAGCCGGTCGGGCTTGGCGGCGACCGTCGGCGGCGGGGTCGGGGGCAGGGTCGAGACCCGCCCGGCCGTCTCGGCCTCGCCGGGAACGCAGCCGCCCAGGGCGATCGCAAACAGCATCGCCGCGGCCGCCAGAAACCGGCCCGTCCATCCGGTCCCTCGGGGGCGCGGTCGCGCCGGCCGCCGGATCGGCCCGCACATCGGGGGCCGGTCAGTCGCTGGCAAGCACGCTGATGAGGCTCTCGGCCTCCTGGCCGAACCGCCGTCCGCCCAGGGTCAGGTCGTAGGTGGCCACCCGGCGTCGCGCCGGCAGGGCGTCGGCGGCGACTCGGAGGCGCAGCCGCAGGCGGATCGATTCGCCTTCCCTGAGGTTGCCCTTGATGCGGTCCGGGCTGAACGTCCAGCCGGCCGGCGGGTTGGGCCGGATGTCGAACTCGGCCGCGTGCGCGCAGTGGTTGGTCAGTTGGACCTCGAGTTCCACTTCCTCGCCGGCGGCGACGAACGCCCAGTACGGCCGGACGAAGAAGAACTGCGGGTCGAGCGCAAAGTTGACCTCGTCGGGATTTGCGACCAGGTTCTTGAACGCGCGTTCGAGGTCGATGGTCTTTTCCATCAGCTCGTCCAGCTGCTCGTGATCGACCGACAATGCCCCGGAATGCCCGGTCAAAAGCAGCTGCGGCGAGTACTCCGACAGCGCCCGCAGGGTGGGCCGGAAACTCCCGACGTTGTAGCGGTTGCGGTAGATCGGACCGCCCAGCCGCGGCCCGGTCTGCGAGCCCAGGATGTTGTCGCCGGTTAGCGCGTAGCGGATCTTGTCGGCCGAGAAGAAAACCTGGCTGGCGTAGTGAGTGTGGCCGGGGGCGTGGAAGGCCTGCAGCCGGTACCCTTCCCACTCGAATTCTTCGCCTTCTTCGAGAACGCGGTCGACCCGCACCGGTTCGCGCATCAGGCAGGGCAGGTTGTAGCGCAGCGGGTCGGAAATGATCGGGGCAAACACCCGGTGCGCCCAGACCTCGACCCCGTAGCGTTCCTGCAGGAAAGGTATTCCGGCCACGTGATCGTCGTGGTAGTGGCTGGGGATTACGGCGTCGATTTTTTCGACTCCGGCGGCCTCGCGCAGCTGCTGCAGCGAGTGATCGCCGAAGCGGCTCAAGGGGAACCCGTGGTCGGTGCTGGGGAATCCGTAGTCGAGCAGCAGCGCCCGGCCGCTGTCTGAGACCAGCGCGTAGAAATTGGACTCGCTGTTGCGGTTGGCCCAGACGTGCTCGGAAATCGGCCGCATGTACTGACCGGTGGATATCTGCGGCGTGCGCGGGACCTCCGGCGTGTGCTTGGCGACGTTGTAGAGCTGGGTCAGGTTGGTCCGCAGCAGCTCGATCGCTCCGGCCGGGTCGTCCATCGCCTCGCCGTGCGAGGGGAGCAGCAGCTCGGGCCGGCCCCGGGCCAGCGTGCGCAGCGAAACCGCGGCCGCGTTTATCCCGTCGAGCTCGTTGTAGCCCCACTGCAGGTCGTGGATGCGGTGCACCTTGCCGGGCGCGGCGATCAAGTCGCCGCAGAAGGCCACCCGGCGGCCGTCGATCTCGGCCAGCAGGCTTATCGACCCCTTGGTGTGGCCGGGGCTGGGCAGGACCTCGAACGAGTATTCGCGCCAGTGGAAGTACTCGAAATCGGGCAGCCGCGCGTGCGCCGGCAGCGACTCGGCCAAGGTCTGGAATTCCGACTGCATCTCGTAGTTGGAAACGGTGCGCTTGTGGCGCCAGAAGCTTCCAGCGTAGTTGAGGAATGAAATCTCGCGCCGCGGAACCGCGATCCGGGTGGCGGTTTCCGCCAGTCGCCAGTCGCCCTGGCACTGGTCGCGGTGGTGGTGGGTGTGCAGGACCCACTCCAGTTCATCGACCCCCAGCCCGGCCAGTTCGCCGAGGATCTGGCCGGACCCGAAATCGATCGCCAGGGCGGCGTTCCCGCTAACGACCAGGTAGACGTTGCAGGTGTCGCGGTAGCGGTAAAGGTGGGGTGAGAGCTTATCGAGCACGGGTCTGGGAGGAAGCCAGCGGGATTTGCTTCATGGGGCCGGCCCAATTCTCTAATGTCGGGTTTGCGCCGCCGCCCGCTCGAACCTTCCGAGCAATTCGTCCGCCGGCTGCCGACCGAGCGCCAGGGCGCGGTGGGTCAGGCCCGCCAGCGCTCCGAGCGCCGGCCCGAGGAGCTTGCGCCGGTCGTAAAGGCGCAGTTGCGGGTCCAGCAGTGGGTCCAGATTGGCGTCCTCACGGGCCAGGTCGGACAGCGCCGCAAGATCGGTCGGCAGCAGGTCCCCGGCCGCGGCCACGGCGGCGCTGAGCGCGTTAAGGTCCAGGTCGGCCAGCGCGTCGAGCCCGGCCCCGCCCGATCCCGCCGGCGCGGCCAGCCAGAGCTCTCCGCTCCCTTCCAGGGCGGCCAGCCCGGACGGCGCCGCGGCCGTCGCCAGCCGCGCCTGCAGGCGGGTGCCGCGAACCTGCCGCCGAACGCGCTGCCAGTCCTCCAGCGCGCTGGCCGCAGCTCCCCCCGCCAGCGCGCTGGGCGGCCAGTCGGTGCGCGGGTGGTCGCGCCGAAACGCGATGCCGGGGTCATTGAACAGCGAGCGGAAAAACTCGGCCCCGGGGCGCGAATAGCAGCCGTCCGGTCCGCACTCGGGGCCGGCGAACAGCAGCCAGCGCGGATCGTGCACCGCCGGCGTAAGGTCGATGCCGGCAAATCGAACGAAGCGCACGTCGTGACGGGCCAGGCCGGCGGCGGCCCGGCGCCAGGCGGACAGGTCCGCCGGCGGCCCGAGCAGATCGCTCCGGTAGGCGAACACCCTCGCCCAGAATCCCAGCGGCAGGGCGGCCGCCGCCTCGCCGGCGAAGTTTCCGCTCGCCAGCGCGGCGGGGTGCCAGCTCGAACCCGCACCGACCGTCCCTGGCGGCAGGGCGGCCAGTTCGCCCGCCGCCGCCAATCCGGCCGGGTCGGTGGGGGATACAAGGTCGGCGTGCGCGGCCGCCCCCTGGAACCGGTCGACCGCCGCCGCCGCGGTTGGAGCTATGGAGGCCCGCCAGCGCGTTCGGGCAAGGTGCTCGGCCAGGGCCCCGAGCGGGCGGGCGGGCCAGGACAGGGCGAACTCCAGGTCCCGGACGACAGGCAGCGGTTCGGCCGGCTCAAGCGTCGGCGTCGGGGGCGGAGGGGCGGGCGTGGGGGCCGGCACCGGTGTGGCGGTCGGGGACGGCGTGGGTTGCCGGGTCGGGGTCGGTGGGGGCGGCGGTGCCGGGGCCGGGGTCGGGGTCGGGGCGGACCGGGCCGCGCCATTGCAGGCCGCCAGCGCGACCGCGGCGCCGGCCCCCAGGGTCTGCAGCAGGCGGCGGCGGCCGAGCTTAGCTTCCGGCGGCACCGCCGTCTCCGGCCACGGCGTCGTCGAGCAGATCGCGCAGCGCCCCGGAATCAATCCCGGCCAATTCGGTCAGCACGCCCGCGGTGTGCTGTCCCAGCGCCGGCGCCCGGTCGGCCACGGTCCGGTCAAAACCCTTGGCCCGCAGGGGGGTGCCCGGAATGGTGATCGATCCGGATTCTCCGTCCAGCCCCAGCTGGGTCAGCATCCCGCGCTCGCGCAGGTGCTCGTCCTCCAAAAGGTCCGATATCTGGTTCACGCGCGCCGCCGGGATCCCGGCCGCCAGGAGCCGCCGCTCCCAGTCGGCGGTCGTCCCGGCCTTAAGCCGCGATTCGATCGCCCGCGCCAGCGCGGCCTGGTTGCTGGTCCGCAGCGCGTTGCTGGCAAAGCGCGGGTCCTCGGCCAGCGGTCCGGCGCCCAGGGCCCGGCACAGTCGCGCAAACAGGGCGTCGTTGCCGCAGGCGATCGCGATCGGCCCGTCGGCCGCTGCGAAGGTGCTAAAGGGGGTAATCGAGGGGTGGCGGTTGCCGAGCGGGGACGGGTTCTGGCCGCTGGCCTGGTAGCGCGCCAGGGCGTTTTCAAGGACCGCGAACACCGAATCGAGCATGCCCAGGTCGATCCAGGTGCCGCGACCGGTGGAGCGACGCTGCAGGAGGGCCGCCAGGACCGCGATCACCCCGTACAGGGCCGGGACCAGGTCGCCGAGCGAGGCCCCCACCCTGGTCGGCGGGCCGTCTTCGGGCCCGGTGATGCTCATGAGCCCGCTCAGCGCCTGGACGATCACATCGTAGGCGCCGCGGTCCGAATACGGGCCGGTCTGCCCGAACCCGGAGAGCGAGAGGTACACCAGCGCCGGATTCCGGGCCGCCAGGTCCTCGTATCCCAACCCCAGCCGCTGCATGGTCCCAGGCCGGTAGTTCTCGACCAGGACGTCGGCCCGGTCGGCCAGCGCCAGGGTGGCGGTCCGGGCGCGCGGGTCCTTCAGATTCAGGCTCACGCTTTCCTTGCCGCGGTTGACGCTGGCAAAGTACAGGCTCTGCCCGTCCCGAAAGGGTCCCATGCCGCGGGACTCGTCGCCGGTCAGGGGCTCGATCTTGATGACGCGCGCGCCCAGATCGCCGAGCGTCATGGTGCAAAAAGGCCCGGCCAGGACGCGCGAAAAGTCCAGGACCAGCACGCCGTCCAAGAACTTTTCGGCGTTCGCCCCGCTAGCCCCCATCAGGGCGCCGAACCGGTTTGGCGGAGGGGATCGACCCTATTCGGTCTTGAAGTAGTCGGCATTGACCTGCAGCCACTCGGCCTTGTCGTCGGGCAGATCAAAGTCGGGGTAGATGGCCTCCACCGGACAGGCGGGTTCGCAGGCTCCGCAGTCGATGCATTCAATCGGATCGATGTAGAGCATTTCCGCCGATTCGAATTCATCTTCGTCGGTCCGCGGATGGATGCAGTCGACCGGGCAAACATCGACGCAGGATGCGTCTTTGGTGCCAATGCAGGCGTCGGTGATGATGTAGGTGATTCGGGGTGCTCCTCGCCGGCGATTGAGCCGCCCTAGTGCGCCGCCCGGATTTTACAAGCGAAACAGGACGACCGATGCCCGACTTACTAACTGCCGAACAACTGGCCGAGCGCCTGCGGGGCGCCCCCGAATGGAGCGTTGACGAAGGGGAGATCGCGCGGGAATTTACCCTTGCGACCTTCATGGCGGCGATCGAATTCGTCGGCGGCGTGGCCGCGATCGCCGAGGGTTTAAATCACCACCCGGACATCGACATCAGGTACAAGCGCGTCCGGATCGCGGTCAGCACGCACAGCGCCGGCGGATTGACCAGACTGGATTTCGAACTGGCCGCACAGGTCGACCAACTGCTGGCGGATTGAGCTTCGGAAGGCCTCTTCCGAAGGAGTCGGCCGCGGGTAGCTGACCCGGGCCGCGGCGCCCTAGCGCTTCTTGCGCAGGATCGGCAATCCGGTGCGTTCGTTCTCGGTGACCTCGTAGCCGTCGGGCAGGGCATCTATGGCGTTCGGGCGGGCGTCACCGGCAAAGTAGTAGATGGTCTGCGTCCGACCCCCGTTGAGCTCAACGTCCCGCGAATGCAGGAAATAAGTCTTGCCGGATTTGTTGCTGACGACGGAAAAGGCCACGTTTTACCTCAATGCCATAGGCGGGTTAGAGACTGCACAGCAGAAAAGCTGTTGAAGTTTAGTTGGAACGCTGCCCCGATTCGCGCCAAATCGCGAACAAATTGCCGCAGCCGCTCCGGTGGGCGCAACAGGACTTGAACCTGTGACCTCCACGATGTCAACGTGGCGCTCTGGCCAGCTGAGCTATGCGCCCCTTGCAGTAAGGCAAGTGCGGCAAAAGTCTACAAATTGGCGAGCGCGGAGTTGATCTGGTCGCGCATTCTGCCCGCCGCCGATGCCGCCGCGGACGCAAAGTCCGGGCCGGAATCGGCGTAGATGATGCTGCGGCCGGCGTTGATCAAAGTCGGCGGCGGGCCAAGATCTGCGGCCAACGCCGTCAGCGATGCCGCCATGTCGCCGCCCTGGGCGCCGATCCCAGGCAAAAGGACCGAGAGCCCGGGCGCCGCCCGCCGGGCGGCGCGCAGGGATTCGACATCGGTCGCCCCCAGCACCAGCCCGCAGTTTTCGCGCACGTTGGCGGCGGCGGCCTCGCGCGCCAGCCGCAGGTAAATGGGCCCGTCCGCGCCGCCGGCCACTGGCCAGCTGGACCGAACCGCCGCCCAGGATTGGAGGACCGGCAGACCATGAAGACCCCGCGCGTCTCGTCCTGGCAGAGACCGGCGACGGCTTCCCAGCCCATGTAGGGGGAGGCGGTCACCGCGTCGAACCCGAACGCGTCGCGGGCGCGGGCGTACCCGGCCATCGTGTTGCCGATGTCACCCCACTTGCCGTCGCCGATCAGCAGCCGGCCCGGCCCCGCTCGCTCGCGCAGGCTCGCCAGGAGCCTGGCCCCGGGCGCGCCCAATGCCAAGTAGAAGCCCAGGTTCGGTTTGAAGGCGCAGGCGAATTCAGCGGTCGCGTCGATGATCTCGCAGAGGAATCGCTCCACCCCGCCCACGTCGGCCGGCAGGTCGGCCGGCAGCCGCTGCGGGTCGGGGTCCAGACCCACGCACACCAGCGAATCGACGCTGCGGTTCAATGCCGCCAGACGTTGGTTAAACGAACCCATAGCAACCCCGGGGGCGCCCGTTGGTCGCCGCGACGTCAAACCTCATATGGCTTGCATTTCCTTGCCCCGACTAATCGCTGTCAATTTAAGGTCCGAACCGACCGGCGCGGACCGTCCGCGAGCGGCGCCGGCGGGCCGCGGAGATTGCCGCCACTGACGGGATGTCGGCCCCCTTAGAATGCAAACCGTGTTCCAAAAGTGGATTGGCCGCCGACCGGTGTCCGGGGCGCAGTCCAGGAGGTGGAAATTGGGGTTTTTCGGAAGCAAGAAGTCGTCGGGCGATCTGCCGGTTCGCCACACCGTTAAGGTGATGCCGCGCGAGACGCTGCGTTCGATCTCCGAACGCGAATACGGCGACGAAACCAAGTGGGAAATCATTTTCCAGAAGAACAAGTGGCGCTTTGATGGTGCGGATCCGAACACCATCTACCCGGGGATGGACCTGGACATTCCGGAGATCGACGGCTAGCAGACCGCGCCTCGGCTGGTCGGGGTGCCGAAGGTCGGGCTCGAACCGACACGAGGTTGCCCTCACTGGTTTTTGAGACCAGCGCGTCTGCCTATTCCGCCACTTCGGCCTCGGCAGGAGTGGAGGGACTCGAACCCCCGACCGGCGGTTTTGGAGACCGCTGCTCTTCCAACTGAGCTACACTCCTTCTCGCGCCAATGGTATACGCTCGCGCGCCGTGCCGTGAGCCAGACTCGCCGACAATCAATTACCGAGTCTTTTCCCGTGCTTTGTCCCAGCACCCCCTTACGGAGTCGCCGCATTGGCCGTTAGCCCTGTATCCGATCCCGATACCCTGCCCGCCTGGCCCAA
This sequence comes from Chloroflexota bacterium, assembly GCA_963664795.2. Classification (GTDB taxonomy): domain Bacteria; phylum Chloroflexota; class UBA11872; order UBA11872; family VXNJ01; genus VXNJ01. Next base: position 279,784 of record CAXXYJ010000066.1, read on the forward strand.
GGAATTCACCCACTTCTACGAAGCGCTCACCGGTGATTTCCGCGGCGACGTGCCCATGTACATCAAGCTGGCCGAGGAGCGCGGCAGCCCGACGATCCTGGACGTTGCCTGCGGCACCGGACGCGTCGCGATCCCCCTGGCCGAAGCCGGTTTCAGGGTCACCGGGGTCGATTTCGATCCCGAAATGGTAAAGCTGGCCAAGGCCAAGGCCGAGCATCTCGAATTGCAGAAACGGGCGGTCTTTTTCCGGCGCCGCATGCAGGACATGAAGCTGCGCCGCCGCAACTTCGGGCTGATCCTGCTGGGCGCCGACTCACTGGCGCACCTGCTCGACCCCGCCGACATCCTGCTGACCCTGCAGAGCTGTCGCGATCACCTCGACGCCGACGGATCGCTGTACATCACCTACAAGCAGTCGCCCTACCTGGAATGCACCGGCAAGTACCACGTCCAGAAGGAGCGTCCCCGGCACGTCTTCAACAAGCACCTGAACGAGACGCTGCAATACAAGGGCACGACGGTGGTCGACCCCAACTTCCAGCGGATCATGTTCCACCACGAATTCGCCCCGCCGCGGACCGAGCGCACGCGCGAGAACACCATCGTGTTCGAGTACAAGACGCGGCCCGTCTTTCCGGGCGAACTATCCCTGCTGCTTGAGCACGCCGGGCTGGAGATCACCGATCGCTGCGGCGACTTCGCGCTCTCGCCGTTGATGCCGCAGAGCGAAAAGCTGATCCTGGAAGCCCGCCACCGCAACCCGCCGTCCAACAACTCCAAGTAGCGGTTCAGACCGCGGCGCGGTGCGCCCGGACGGTCTCCAGGTAGCTCCGGGCCGTCTCCTCGGCCCAGCCGCCGGAACGGCCCAGCAGCTCGGCCAGCAGCTCGGCCAGCGGCCGCGCCGCGGCCGCGCCGTTGCCCTCCTCGACCAGGAAAATCCGGCGGCGGCGCGCCAGCAGGTCCTCCGGCGTCTGCGCCATCTCATGGGCAACCCCATAGCGCACCTCGGCTTCCGAGAGTTCGGCCCCGGGAATCATCCGGCCGTGACCGCGCGCGGCGATGCGCGCGATCTCGCCCGCACCCTCGCCGTAGGCGATCTGCAGCAACTCGTTTCGGCCGGGGTCGGCCACCGAGGCCGCGACCGGCTCGGGCGGCTCGCCGATGCGCCGGTTGACCGGTATCCGGCCGGTATCGGCCTCAACCGGCGGCGGGGCTGAACCCGCGCCGAGTTCGGCCGCCACGAGGTCGGCCAGGCGCCGCGCTATCTGGCGGTAGGTGGTGAGCTTGCCGCCGCCGACGGCGATCACCCCGCTGCGGCCGCGCAGGTACCGCTCCCGGCGCGAGGTGTCCTCGAGGTCGGTCCCCTCCTCGCGGATCAGCGGCCGCACGCCGGCCTGGGCCCCGATGACCGGGGCCTGTCCTATTCCCAGGCCCGGCAGGCGCGCGTCGATCGATTCGATCAGGTAGGCGGCCCCTTGCGGGTCCGGCAGGGGATCGGCCAGCGGTCCCTGGTAGGGCGTGTCGGTGGTCCCGATCATCAGCCGGCCGTACCAGGGAATGGCAAATATCAGCCTGCCGTCCGACGGCGCCGAAAGGGTGAACGCGCTGCCGGGCCCGAGCGCGCCGCGCGGTACGAAAAGGTGGATCCCCTTGGCCGGGGCGATCACCGGTTCCCAGCCGGGTTCGATCATGCCCATCAGTTCGTCCAGCCAGACCCCGGCCGCCAGGACCACCCGGCGGGCGCAGAGGGTGTGCTCGCCGGCGCCCATTGCGTCGCGCACGACCACCCGGTAATGTCCGGCGGCCGGTTCGATCGCCTGAACCGGCAGGTAATTGGCCAGCCGCGCGCCCAGCGAGGCCGCGGTCTTGGCGACCTGGATCGTGAGCCGCGCGTCGTCGGTCAGGGCGTCAAAGTACTGGTAGGCGCCGCGCGCGCCGCCTTGCAGCAGCGGTGCGAAACGCGTCCGCAGCCGTTCCCGCGAGACCCCCACGTTGCGGGAATGGCCGCCGAACCCGCCCATCAGGTCGTAGGTCGAGAGTCCGACCCGCAGCTGCGCCGCCGACCAGGCCCCGCCGTAGAACGGGAGCACGAACGGGAATTCGCTCACCAGGCCCGGAGCCAGCTGTCCCAGCCGACGCCGCTCGTGGGCGGCCTCCTGGACAAGATCGAACTCGAAGTGGCGCAGGTAGCGCAGCCCGCCGTGAATCAGCTTCGTGGACCGCGAAGAAGTGCCGCCTCCGAAGTCGCGCGCCTCCACCAGCCCGGTTGAAAGTCCGCGCGCCGCGCATTCCAGGGCCACCCCGCAGCCGGTGATTCCGCCGCCGATGATCAGGACGTCGAGCAGCCCCTGCTCCAGTGAGGCCAGCGCTTTGCCGCGCTCCCCCAGCGAAAGGCGCCGCTGGCGCCGTTCCGGCGGTCCGCTGGGCCGCGGTTGCGGGGTCAGCAACGCGCTTTTCCTAACCTTTGGCGAGCAATAGTGCAGTCGCAATCCGGGCAAGCGGGATGAGCCATCCGAAATCGCGGCCCCTAACCCTAGCCGGGGCCGGGGCCGGCCGGTGAGGTCCGGGGCCGCGCGCCCAGCACGGGCTTTTGGCCGGCGCGTTCCGGACGCGTTCGGCCCCGGCCGCTCGCGCTAGGCCCCGGTCCGGTGCAAATCGCCACCTACAACACGTTCGAGGGCGGACGGGCGCAGCTGGGGTCGGTCCAGGGTCGGCCGGAGCGCCTGCTGGAAGTGATCAACGGCATGTCCCCCGACCTGATCGCGCTGCAAGAGCTAGTCGACTGGCAGGCCCGCGGCCGGGCCCGCTTTGAAAAGTTTGCCGACGACGCCGGAATGACGGGCGAGATATTCGTCGGCCAGGGATTTCCGGTGGGGGTCCTGGCCCGCCGCCCTTGGAGGATCGCCCGGTCGAGATTCCTGCGGGCGGGTTTCTGGCACGGACTCGCGCACGTTCAGATCGAAGACGGGGCCGGCGCCAGGATCCAGGTCCTGGCCGCCCACCTCTCGCCGCGGGGGCCCCGCCAGAGGTTGGCCGAAGTGCGCTCCGCCCTGGACCTGGTCGAACCCGACGTCCCGGCCGTTCTGCTGGGCGACCTGAATCTGATCAGCCACCTGGACCGCGTTCCCGTCCGCGGGCTATCGCTGCCGACGTTCGTCCGCCACGCCTCCGACGGGGCGCTCGACCAGCGGGTCTCGCGGCTGATCGCCGCGGCCGGGTTCGTAGACGCCTACGCCCAGCTGAACCCGGGGTGCGCCGGTCACACCATTCCCACCCCGGCGGCGGCCGAATCGCCGTTCTCGCCGGCGCGCCTGGATTACATCCACCTCTCGCCCGATCTGGCGGGGCGGCTCCGATCAGCCGAGATCTACCGTCATGCGCCCGCGGCCGCGGCCTCCGACCACTTCCCGCTGCTGGCCGAACTCGACCTCTAGGGTCGGGCCGGTCGCGCGTCCCGGCGGCTACCGGCGCGCCGGTTCATATTGGCTCCTCTGGAAGGACTCGAACCTTCAACCTAGCGGTTAACAGCCGCCCGCTCTACCAATTGAGCTACAGAGGAAAGAGGTGTTGCCGGGCGCAGGGGCTCGGCAGCAAATACTAAGCGCTGATTTTCCCCGCCGGCAGCACCGCCCCGGCCTCGGCCGGGGACTGGCCGACCGATGCGAGATGATCGGCGATGTTCTGGACCTGGACCACCGGCAGGTCGAAATGCTGGGCGAACTTTGCGAGCTCGTCCTTGTCCAGCATCCTGCCGTGGCGTCCCTGGACTTCGGAAATGGCGGCCGCCGGGTAGAGCCCCGCCAGCTTCATCAGCTCGATGGCGCCCTCGGTATGGCCGCGTCTAACGCCCAGCCCGCCGGGCTGGGCGCGCAGCGGGAAAACGTGGCCCGGGGAGGCAAAGTCGCTGGGCTTTGCCTTCTCGTCGACCAGCGCCCGGATCGTCTTGGCGCGATCCTCGGCCGAACTGCCGGTGGTCGTGCCGTGCCGGTAGTCGACCGACACCGTGAACGCGGTGTATTCGGTTCCGCTGTTGGCCTTCACCATCAGGTCGATGCCCAGCCGCGCCAGGCGGGCCGCGGTCATCGGAATGGTGATCATGGTGCGGCAGTGCTCGGCCATGAACGTAATCGCGCTGGCGGTGACGAATTCCGCCGCCATCACCACGTCGCCCTCGTTCTCGCGGGTGCGGTCGTCGCTCAGGATCGCAAGTCCGCCGCGGCGCAGCGACTCGATGGCTTTGGCAAGTTGATCAGTCACGCAAAGCCGTTCCGGCTGTCTGATTCCGCGATTAGGTGGCATTATAGGAATTCCAAGGTCTGCTCCTTCTTGGGAGCCCCCTTTTGGAGCCGGCCGGAAACGGGCCGCCGGACCGCGCCCGAACCACATCGTTTGCCCCACGGAAGGACCCGCATGGACGACCTCCTGAGCGTCGAGGACGCCCTCGGCCGAGTCCTGTCGCTGGCGCGGCCGCTCGGCTCGAGCGAGGTCGACCTGCAGGACGCCGCCGGCATGGTGCTGGCCGAGGACATCCGGGCCTCCGCGCCGGTCCCGCCGCACGACAATTCGGCCCTCGACGGGTACGCCCTGCGCGCTCACGACGTAGCTGCGGCCGGTCCGGAAAACCCGGTCCGGCTGGAAGTTATCTACGAGCAGCCGGCCGGCCGCAGCGATCCGCGCCCGGTCGGTCCCGGACAGGCGGTGCGGATCATGACCGGGGCCCCCGTTCCCGCCGGCGCGGACGCCGTGCTTGGATTCGAGGACACCGACCGCAGCGATTGGGGCCGCGCCGGCGAGCAGCCGGTCGGCCGGGACCGCTCCAGCGTGGCGGTGCTCTGCCCGGCCGAAGCGGGCGAGGCGATCCGCCGCGCCGGCGAGGACCTTGCCGCCGGCAGCATCGCGCTTGATGCCGGAACCCCGATCACTCCGGGCGCGGTCGGGGTGGCCGCATCGCTGGGACGGACCCGCGTGCCGGTGCGGCGGCGGCCGCGCGTGGCGATCGTCCCGACCGGCGACGAAGTGGTCGAAATCGACACCGAGCCGCGCGCCGGCCAGATCCGCAACAACCACGCCTGGGCCCTGGAAGCCCTCGTCGCCCAGCACGGCGGGCTACCGATGCGGCGGCCGATAGTTCCCGACCGCCTCGACGCCGTCCGCGACGCCCTCCTCGGGGCGGCGGCCGAATCGGACCTGGTGCTCACGATCGGCGGGGTCTCGGTCGGGGACCACGACCTGGTCAAGCACGTCATCGGCCAGCACCACATCGACTTCTGGCGGATCCGGATGAAGCCGGGCAAGCCGTTGGCGGCCGGCCGCATCGCCGGGACCCCGGTGCTGGGCCTGCCCGGCAATCCCGTTTCCGGGCTGGTCGTGTTCGAGCTGTTCGGGCGCCCGCTGCTGCTGGCCATGCAGGGCCGCGCCGACCACGAGCGGCCGCTGGTTCGGGCCCGCGCCGCCGATGCAATTCCGGGAGACCTGCGGCGCCGGACCTACGCCCGGGTCCGGGTCTGGCAGCACGACGGCGAATTCCGCTGCCGCCCCACCGGGGCGCAGGGGTCGGGGATCATGTCCTCGCTGGCCCGGGCCGATGCCCTGGCGGTAATCCCCGAGGGCCTAGCGCGGGTCGAGCCCGGAGAGAGCGTCCAGATTCAGATGCTTGCCTGGCCGGGCATGGCGGCCGGACCCGGCTAGGCGGCGGAAGCTCCGGGGCCCCTGCCCTTAACGACTTTGGTGGAGGCCAGATGGTCGTGCCAGCCGCGGGCGTCCTCGTCGACCGCGAGCATGATGTAGAAGATCAGGTTCACGACCGAAATCGAGCTGAAAACGACGTAGAGGAGTTCGCGCCCGATGATGGCGCCGGCGCCGGCTTCGGTCCCGTCGGCGGCCACGACCCGAATCCCCAGGATCCGCTTCCCGAAGGTGGCCCGCCAGGGCGTGAGCTCCAGGATGAACTTGTAGGCGAACAGCAGCGCCAGCCCCGACAATCCGCCGATCACCACGAAAGCCACCTGGGCCTCGTCGCTGTCGGCGCCGGCGGCCATCGCGAACACGGCCGCCACGAGCACGGCGAGGGAAATTCCCAGGAGCACCCCATCGATCAAGAACGCGGCCAGCCTCAGGCCCTTCGATGCAACCATCGCCGATATCCCCTTCGAGATCACGCTCACGCGTTCCCGATTCTCCCGCGCCGCGGTCCGGCGGTTGCGTCCCGGCCCTTGGCGCGGCCCGGAAAAGGCGATATAGACTCGCACGCCGCGGATCAATTCGTGATTCGGGCGCATAGCTCAGTTGGCCAGAGCGCACGGTTCACATCCGTGAGGTCACAGGTTCAAGTCCTGTTGCGCCCACCGAGTCCGACGGCGGCCGGGAGCTTCCGGCACGTGGTTGCGGTTGCCCCCAGAATTTCCTAGGAGCCCGTCCGCACTGCGATCGCGAACCCGATGCTCAACCGCGGCCTGAATCTACAGCCGGACCGGAACCGGCGGCCTCTGGCGCTGGCGCTGGCGTCGGTCGCGGCCCTCGGGTTGGGCGTGATCGGGGCCTTCGCGGTGTTTTTGGCGGGCGCCCTGGCGGTCGTGCTGGTCGTATCGGCCCCGTTCGTGAACGCGATATTCGAAGACCTCCCGGACGTCGGCGCGGTCGCCGATTTCTCCGACGACCTGTTCGAGAGCACGGTCATCTACTCCGCCGACGGCGTCGAGCTGGGCGAGCTGATCGACGAGGGCCGGCGCACCCTGCTTGGCCCGGACCAGATTCCGCAGCTGGTCAAGGACGCGGTCGTGGCGTCCGAGGACGCCAGCTTCTACGACAACCCTGGGTTCGATCTGCGCGCCGTGGCGCGCGCCCTCTGGCTGAACCTGCGCGCCCAGGACATAGTCTCCGGGTTTTCGACCATCACCCAGCAGGTGGTGAAGAACTCGCTGCTCTCGCCCGAGCAGACCCTGGAGCGCAAGCTGCGCGAGGTGGTTCTTGCCTACCGCCTCTCGCAGGACCTGGCCAAGGACGAGATCCTGGCCCTGTATCTGAACCAGAACAACTACGGCAACCTCGCCTACGGGATCGCGGCGGCGGCCGACACCTATTTCGGAAAGAGCGTCGACGACCTCAGCCTGGCCGAGGCGGCGATGCTGGTCGGCATCCCGCGGGCCCCGACCGCGCTGAACCCCTTCGCCGACCTGGCTTCGGCGACCAGGGTCCAGCACAACGTGCTCGACCTGATGGAGCGCAACCGCTTCGTCACCGCCGACGACGTCCGCCGCGCCAAGGCCGAAACCCTGGTTTTCGCGCCGCCCGATCCCGATTTCGGGCCGGCCCCGCATTTTTTCCGCTACGTCGCCGAATACCTGCAGGAGCGCTACGGTCCCGACGTTGCCACCCAGGGGTGGCGGGTAAAGACCACGCTGCGGCTCGACGTGCAGCGCGAGGTCGAAACCGCCGCCCGGGAGCACGTGGCTACCCTGCTGGCGGGCGGCCACGAGGCCAGCAACGCCGCCGTGGTGGTGCTCGACCCGCGCAGCGGCGACATCCTGGTGATGGTCGGCAGCGCCGATTTCGGAAACGAGGAAATCGACGGCCAGGTGAACATGGCCCTGGCCCCGCGCCAGCCCGGTTCGGCCTTCAAGCCGTTCACGTACGCGACCCTGCTCGAGCAGGGCCAGACCCCGGCCACCCTCTTCTACGACGTGCCGATTTCGATCCCGCAGTTCGGGGACGAGGAGCCCTACGAACCCGGCAACTACGACCTGCGCTTCCGGGGGCCGGTGCTGATGCGCTTCGCGCTGGCCAACTCGCTCAACATTCCCGCCGTCAAGGCCCAGCAGCTGGCCGGGGTGGAGGCCACGCTGGAAACCACCCGCGCCCTCGGCCTGCCCATTGCCGGGGGGCCGGCCGACTACGGACCGGCGCTGGCGCTCGGATCGGCGGCGGTGCCGCTGCTCGATCTGGCCGGTGCCTACGGGGCCTTCGGCCAGGGCGGACTGTACCGCCCGCCGAACCCGATCCTGGAAATAACCGACAGCCGCGGGGCCCAGGTCTCCGGGCCGCAGCGCCAGGCGCCGCAGCCGGCGATCGACCAGCGCGTGGCCTACCTGATCACCGACATCCTCTCGGACGCCGATTCCCGCCAGGCGGTATTCGGACCGAACCGGAACATGCTCGTAACCGGGCACCAGGCCGCGGTCAAGACCGGGACCACCAACGACTACCGCGATTCGGCGACCGCCGGCTACACGACCCAAATCGCCGCCGCGGTCTGGGTGGGCAACGCCGACAACACCCCCATGACCGACGTTCCCGGCTCGCGCGGGGCGCTGCCGATATGGCACGCGGCCATGGAAATCGCCCACGCCCGGCTAATCTCCGAGCCGGTGCCCTTCGAGCGCCCGCCGGGCCTGGTCGAGGTCGAGATCGACCCGCTTTCCGGCCTGCTCCCGGGGCCCTATTCACCCACCCCGGTAAGCGAGGTTTTCATCGCCGGCACCGAACCGTTCGGCAGCGACGATCTGCATGTGCCGCTGCTGGTCCACGGGCCGTCCGGCAAACTCGCCGGACCGGATGCCCCGGCCGGCGAAGTCGAGGAAAGGATCACGGTCGCGCTGCCGCCCGAGGCCTGGTCCTGGCAGCAGGAACGCGGCGCCGACGATCCGCTGGCGCCGGCGCCGCGCGAATTCGCCGACGAGCTCGACTTCCTCAGCCCTCCGACCGGGCTGGTGCTGGTCGCCCCTGCCGCCGGGGCGGTGCTGTCGGGCGAGACCGTCGTTCGCGGCGCCGGGGCCGGGGCCAGCCTCAGCTACGGACTGGGCCTGCAGCCGTCGGAGTGGCTGCCCCTGCCGGCCCCGGCGCCGGAGGAGACCGATCCGAACGTCCTGGGGCTGCTCCCGGTCGCCGAGCTGCCCGACGGCCCGCTGATGCTGCGGGCCCGGCTCGAATTCCCCGACGGCGGCAGCGACGAAATAGTGCGCGCCCTGGTCATCGACCGCCAGTCGCCGCAGGTTCAGCTGGCGCTGTCCGAGCCCGGGCCGCAGATACCGGCCGGCCCCAATCGCCTGACCGCGCTGGTCAGCGACAACGCCTCGGTCGCCCGGGTCGACTTCTACGTCGACGGGCTGCGCGTCGACAGCGACGCGCTGGCCCCCTTCAGCGTCAGCTGGCGGGCCTTCGCCGGTCCGCACACCCTTTCGGCGCGGGCCGTCGACGCGGCCGGCAACGCGTCCAATTCGGCCGTCCTGAGCGTGGTTGCCGCCTGATGCGCATCGACGGTTTCGCCAGCGTCTATTCGCTCAACCTGTACCGGTATCCGCAGACCGCGGATCCGCCCGCGGCCGCGCCGGTCGAACAGCTGCTCATCACGATGGGGGTCAACGAAGTGGAGGCGGCGGTCATCGTCCAGCCCCCGCAGTACGGCTCCGATCACTCCTACCTGAGCGCCGCGCTGGAGATGTATCCGGAAAAGGTGCGCGCGGTCTGCGCGGCCGGTTCGGCCGCGATCGGCCAGGCGGGCGTGATCGGGGCCCGTTTCGACCCCGCGGCCCTGTCGGCCGACCCCGCGGCCGCCCAGCGGGTCCTTGACGCGGGCAAGCTGATCTACCTGCCCCGGCCGGCCGACGTGAGCGGCCTGGCCGGGGGGCGGTTCTTCCTGGAGGTGCCGCGCGCGGGCGTCACCCGGAGCGGGGTCGACCGGCTGCTGGCGGCCGCTTCCGATCCCCGGATCGGGATCCTGGTGGTCGGGGACTCCCCGGCGCCGCCGGACCTTGCCGAATCGCTGGCGGATCTGCGGGGCTCGCTCGGCGACCGCCGTCTGGCCTGGGGATCGGGCTTTCCCGCCGGCGGGGCCTCCGAAGGCTACGCCGCCGCGATCGCCGGCCTGACCGGGCTAGGCGGCGGACTCTCCTTCGACCCAGCCGATCCGGCCGAGGAACCGGAGTAGCTCCAGGGTCGTCTCGCCGAGCAGCGCGTTGTCCGGGCTGGCGCCGGCGTTGAAGAAGCCGTGGTCGGCCCCGGGGTAGGTGACCAGCCGGCAGTCCAGGCCCCGCTCGCGGGCCAGCCGGTCGAATGCGGCGGCCGACGCGCAGGGGATCAATCCGTCGGCCTCGCCGTGCATGATCAGGGTCGGCGGCAGGTCCGGACCCAAGTGGTGGGCGGCCGAGATCGCGGTCGCCGGCCATCCGAGCGCCTTTTCGAAGAATTCGACCCGCTCCGGGTCCAGATCAAAGATCCCGGGTACCGGCGCCGTGACCAGGAGGGGGTTGAACAGGGCCAGCGCGTCGGGACCCGGGCCGGCCGCGGGGCGGGCGAACGTTGACAGTCCGGCCGCCAGGAAGCCGCCGGCCGAGCCCCCGGCGGCGGCGATCCGGTCGGGGTCAATGCCCAGCCGGTCGGCGCTGCCGCGCACCAGCGCCAGCGCCGCGTGCGCGTCCTCCATGCACTCGGGCGGGGAGACCCCGTCGCGGCTGGCCACGCGGTAATCGGCCAGGACCCCGACCACGCCGGCCGCGGCCAGGGCCCGCGCCTGGTAGTCGAACTGGGACGGAGTGCCGACCCTGAATCCGCCCCCGAAGAAGAAGAGGGCCGCCGGTCGGGGCCCGTCCGCGGCCCGGGCCGGATAGCGAAACCAGAGCTTGAGCTGCTTGTCGCCGACACGCCGGAATACCATCCAGGGCAGCCCCGGCAGACCGGGCGGGTAGGCATCGACCTCGTACGCCGGTTCGGCCGCCGCCGGGGGCAAATATTTTTTCATCAAATAACCTAGTAATTGGGCCTGCTGCTGATTATCGGGAGGGCGGCTACTTGGACTTGTTCGGCGCCAAATCGCGGGCGGACCGCCGCGCCGCGCAACTGGCCGCCTACGGCGACCGCGTCCCGCCCGGACAGCATCTGGTCGACAACTGGCCGGTGCTTACCTACGGCCCCACCCCGGACATTCCCGCAAGGGCCTGGCAGCTGCGCGTCTGGGGGCAGGTCGAAGAGGAACTCACGTTCGACCTCGAGCAGTTCAAGGCCCTCGGCTACGAGACCTTCCACGCCGACTTCCACTGCGTGACCAGGTTCTCGATGATGGACAACGACTGGTCGGGCGTTCCGGTCGAGCGGCTCATGGAGCAGGTGCGGGTGCTGCCCGAGGCCAGCGCGATCATGCTGCACTGCTACGGCGGCTACACCACCAACCTGCTGCTCGAGGACTTCGACCGGCCCGAGAATATATTCGCGCTCGAGCGCAACGGCGAGCCGATCGAGCGCGATCACGGCGCCCCGGTCCGGTTGATCGTCCCCCACCTTTACGCCTGGAAGAGCGCCAAGTGGCTGGCCGCGATCGAGTTCGTCGCCGCCGATCGGCCCGGCTTCTGGGAACTGAACGGCTACCACATGCGCGGCGACCCGTTCGCCGAGGAGCGGTTTGGCTAAAAATGATGCGCGAACTACGCCGCTACCGGCTGTTTCTGACTTTCCTGCTGGTACCGCTGTTCATACTCGCCCTGATCGTGATCCTGATCGTTAACGCCTTTTTCGGCGGCGAGGCCGAACCGGTCGAGGTGACGGTGGAGACCCCGACGCCGGCGGTCACCGCGGCGCCGGTGGCCACGATCGCGCCCGCGCCGGACCCCGCCGCGGCAGAACCCGTTGCGGCCACGCCGGCTCCCACCGCCCTGCCCACCGCGATCCCGCCGGTCGTGCAGACACCGACGCCCACACCGGCCCCGGCACCCGCGCCGACGCAGCCGCCGGCCGGGGTGTACGTGGTGCAGTCGGGCGATACCCTCTACGACATCGCCAGCCGCCTCGGCGTAACCGTCGACGACCTCTCCGCCTACAACGGCCTCACCGATCCCGGCCAGATCTTCGCCGGCCAGGAACTGCAGATTCCGCCCGCGGGCAGCGCCGCGCCCGATCCTCCTGACAACACGATCGTGGCCACCATCTCCACCGGCGGGGCGCAGCTGAATGTCCGCGACGCACCCAGCCTGACCAATTCGCAGGTGGTTACCCAGCTGGCCGACGGCGACCAGGTCCAGCTGTCCGGCCAGACCCGGCAGGTCGACGGGGTCACCTGGCACGAAACCGCAAACGGCAACTGGCTGCACGGCGACTTCCTGTCCATCCCCTAGCGATGGGATGGTCGCCGGGCCGGGTTCCCGCGAGCCGGCGGACATGACCGGTCCGGCCCGCCCGGCCGCGGCCGCGGCCGCCGAATATTCCGCGCACAGCAGCGCCCGGCTTTTCTTCGGGCTGGCCGCGGTGAGCGACTACCCGACCGTGCGGGAGCTGGCCTTCCTGGGCGGGCACGCCGCATCGCTGATGGTCGCCTACATTCAGGAATTCCCCGACGCCGACCTGCGGCTGGCCGACCGCGAGCTCGGCGCGATCCTGCGCGACCTGCTCCCGCTCACCGACGGACGTCGCGGTCAGCATTCGCATTCCGAGCTGCTCGGCCCGGTGAGCGCGGCCGTCGACCGCTCGCTGCCCGGCTCCCTCGTAGTTCTCCGCGCCGGCGCCGGCGCGAGCGGCCATCTGCGGATCAGCCGGCTCCTGGAAGGGCTGATCGAGCGGCTTACCGGGGGCGATCGCGCGAATTCGGCGCGGCTGCGCGAGCTGGCGCCGCCGGAGTACCTTGCCCATCGCGACGTCGTGGTCCTTTCCTATCCGGCCACCCGCGCCGGTGACCCGGGCGTACTGTGCCGGCTGCTCGGCCACACGATTCCGCACCTGGAACTGGAAGTCGCCGAATTCGATTCGGCGGTATCGGACACGCTCGTCGCCGACGCGGTCGGGGCGCGCCGGCTGGGCTTTGCCTACCTGGACGAACTCCTCTCCACCGCGGCCTCCGACGGGCGGGCGTTCGGCGCCCGGATGACGGTGGTCCGGCGGGCCCTGGCCGAAACCGGCTACGGCCCGGAGTTGCCCGGACTGCTGGGGCAGGCCTGGGCACGCGCCGGCGCGGATCCGGCCGACGAGGCCGCGATCGCGCCTACGGAACTGGAGTGCGTGCTCGAAACCGCCCGGCGCCTCGAACCCGCGCCGTACCTGGCCGGCGAGTGCGCGGCCCAGATCGCTCCGCTGCTGGATTTGCTCGGCAACGGCATTCCCCCGGCCCAGATCATCGGCGCGGCCGAGGACGAACAGTGGCCGAGCGCGCGGGCGATCCTGGCCACTTCGGCGGTCTTCAACCACGCCGGACTCGCGCGCCTGAGCCGCTTCGTGCGCCTGCCCGGAACGCCCGGCGCCGACCGCCTGCTGTTGCGCCAGCGCAAGGACGAGCTGGTGATCAAGGCGCTCGAACTGCTCTCCTTCGGGGCCGCGTTCGAGGGGGCCCCGGTTTGACCGACCGGCAGCCTCCGCTGGCTGCGGTCTCCGACGAGGAGCTCAACCGCCGCCTGCTCAGTCCCGACAAGGCCGAGGACCTTGCGATCGTCCCGCTCGGGTCCTCGCGCGTGACCGGTTCGGCCATCGACGTGCGACTGGGCACCCGGTTCGTGAGCATGCGGCGGACCGCGACCGCCGCGATCGACCTGATCGACTCCGACCCGACCGGGGTCGCACGCCTGCTGGAGGAGCGCCAGCTCGCCTTCGGCGAGAGCTATAACCTACACCCCGGCGAGCTCATCCTGGCCGCGACCCTGGAGTACATCGCCCTGCCGGGCGACCTGGCCGCGACGGTGGCCTCGCGATCGTCATACGGCCGTGTCGGCCTGGTAATCGCAACCGCTCCCTACGTCCACCCCCATTACCGCGGCTGCCTCACGCTCGAGCTGGCCAACCTGGGCAGCACTCCCCTGATCCTCTACGCCGGACTGCCGGTCGCCCAGCTCTCGTTCATGCGCGCCAACGCCGCCGTCTTCCGGCCCTCCCGCTACAACCTCGCCACCGGTCCGCTCTTCCCCACCGCCGCTTCCGACGACCGCGCCCACCTGCGCCAGATCAAGCGCTCCTTCCAGCAGCGCTCGCGCCTGGTCGATTAACCGCCCGCTACCGCCGAATCCCCAGCGCCGCCAGCAGGTCGCGCCGCATCCGCAGCAGCGGGCTGTCTTCCGGCCTGGTCACGACTATCACCTTCGTTTGGGTGACACGATCGTGGACCGTCATTCCATCGCCGTCCAGGTACTTCCACCAGTAGATGGCGCCGACGAACACCGGCGCCAGGAACACCTGCATCAATCCGCGGATAACCAGCGCCTCGTTGGCCGCCGGCAGGGACGTATTCCGGTCAACGATCCGCAGGCCCATCACCGCCTTGCCGGGGCTGGCGCCGTAGACCGCGTACAGCAGCGGCAGGTATCCGATTCCGATGGCCGCGTTCGCCGTCAGGGCGATGAATACGACTCCGCCACCGATCACCGGAACCGGGCTCAGGGTCGCCGCCAGCAGGTAGATCACGCTGATCGTTCCGCCGGCGAATATGAAATCGATCAACAGCGCCATCAGGCGGGCCAGGTCCTCGGCCTCGTAGCCCTCGACCGGTCCGGCGTTCGCGCCGTTTCGGTCACGCCCCATATCGCCCCGCTGCGCCACTGCCGCCGAAATCCCCCATCGGTTTTGTTACGACAAATCTAAATGTCAGTCCGCGGTCGCAAATTTCTGACAAACATTCGACATTGCTCCGCGGCGTCGCTGGCAAGCGCCCGACATTCGCCATCGCGCACGGCCGTTTACTCAATTGTTCAATTCGTGTCGACGCGCAATTTCGCGCATCCGGCTTCCCTTCCCAACCACGGGCCGAACCTCATTTCACCAACTGCCCCGCAGTTGGCCGCAATCGACAAATCCGTACATTTCCACGCATGCCGCAACCGTTGGGGAATTCAATTAAATAGCGCAAATTTGACCTTGCGCCTACAGCACCCCCTGCCGCAACTCTGGATTCTTGAGGGAGCGCTTTGCTTCAAACCACCAACTGGCCCCAGGTCGCCGACCAACTCGCCGCCGCCATCGGCCAGCACGAGTATTCAACCTGGTTTTCCGGGTCGGCGTTGCTATCGAGCGACTCCGATTCCGTCACCATCGGTCTGCCCAACGCGTTCGTTCTCGCCGCCGCCCAGCGCAAGCACGGGGCCGAGGTTGAACGCGTCGTCGCGGCCGCCGCCGGCCGCCAGCTGCAGATCAACTACCAGACCCTGGCCGCCGCTAACGGCACCAACGGTCACGCCTCCCCCCCGGCCCCCGCCGGACCGCAGCCGGCGCCGCCGATCCTGCAGGCCCCGTACAGCATGGACGGGTTCGTCGTCGGCCCCGAGAACCAGCTGGCGCATGCCGCCGCCCAGTCCATCGCCGCCGGCAACAACTCATTCAGTCCTCTGTTCCTGCACGGTCCCTGCGGCGTCGGCAAGACCCACCTGCTGCGCGCCATCGCCGCGGCCGCCGGCCGAGACCGCCGGACCATCTACTGCACCCTCGAGCAGTTCACCAACCAGTTGGTGAGCGCGCTGCGCAACAATTCGCCCGAATCGCTGCGGCGGCGCTATCGCTCGGCCGACATCGTCCTGTTCGACGATGTCTACTTCGTCGCTGGCAAGCGCGCCACCCAGGAGGAGTTGTTCCACACCTTCGACACCGTCGCCGCCAACGGCGGGGCGATAGTGCTGGCCAGCGACCGGAGCCCGGCCGAAATGGACGACCTGCCCAACCGGCTGCGATCCCGGTTCGCGGCCGGGATTGTCGTCGACATCCAGCCGCCCGGATTCGAGATGCGGATGGCTTTTGTAGAACATCTCGGAAAGCGCGCCGGCGTCGACGTTCCCGCCTCCGTCCGCACCGCCCTGGCCTCTTCCAACATCGCCGACTTCCGCAAGCTGACCGGAATCTTCAACCGCCTCGTCGCCGAATCTCACCTGCGTTCCGAGTCGATAACCGGCGATCACGCCCGCAGGCTGCTGGCCCATTACGACCACGCCGCCCACGCGCCGGTTGACCCGGACGCGGTGATAGCCGCGGTATCCCGCATCTGCCAGGTCGAAACCAAGCTGCTGGCCGGCACCAGCCGCGCCCGTTCGGTCATCGATGCCCGAAACCTGTGCGCGTTCGCGCTCCGTCAGTTCACCGACCAGCCGTTGACTGCGATCGGCCAGTGCCTCGGCGGCCGCACCCATTCGACGGTCCTGAACGCCATTCGCCGCGCCGAAGCGCGCATCAACCAGGACCAGAAAACCCGCGCCCTGTTCCATCAGCTCGAAAACCAGTTCGCGCCCGATTGAGAAACGACCGGACCAGCGGAGCAGGGATCGCCCGGCAAATCCCCGACCAGGGCGTTCTTCTCACGCACACGTTCGACTGGGATCGGTGGCGCGTCGCGATGCTCGCGTTCGGCACCCCGGAGCAATTCGATATCCTGGCGCTCCCCGCGTGGGCCTTGACGGACCGCGGCCCCGAGGCAACCGACATGCGGTTCCCGGCGATCATTACCAACGTCGCGGACAGCGTCACGAACGTCAAGGATCCTTTCGAGCGGACGCGCGCCCAGGTCGAGGCCGAGAACGGGCCGCTGCCCGAGCCGACCGCAGAGCCCTGGGGTCCCGACCGCCTGGAGCGCTAGCGCCGCTCGCCCGGGCCGACATCCGCCGGCGAATGATCGTCCCAATTCCGTTTCCAGGCTGACCCGGCGCCCGTGATTCATCGCGGGCAGCGCCGCGTTCAAGACCTGTTCAGAGAAACCTCGCGGCCGTGACCCGGCGCCATCCCTGGCGCCAGGACCGCCGTAACGCGAAGAGAACCGACAGCGAATTGGACACCTTCGGGAGAGCCGCCCGCTCCCGTACGGGGATGCGGTTTTCGACATTGCACAGCGCCTACTACGCACTGTTACGGGTTAAGGAATCAATTACTTTGGATCGTCTTATTGGTCGGTGGTAACCAAACACGGCCGATCGGCCGGGATAATCTTTACGTCAAATCCTGCAAGCCGAACCCACAGGGAGATTTGATTTGGCCAGGGGAACTCCGCGGCGCGCGCCGAAGCATGATCTCCCTCCGCTCGACCACGTGCGGGCCGACATCCTGCGCATTGCGATCACCGCCCTGATCGTATCCGCGCTTCTGATCCCGGCGTACTTCCTGGTCGGATAACCCAGCTGCCCGCGGCCGACCAGCTGGCGCTGGTTCTCGCCACCGAGGCTCGGCTGCTAAGCCTGATCAGGTCCGGTTACGGAGAAACCGAGACCCCCGCCTACTCGCGGTCGGTGGCGCGGAACCGCGGCCAGGCGCGTCTGGGAAGGATGCGCGCGCTGCTTCGCAGCGCCGGCGATCCGCAACTGGCGTACCCGGTGATCCAGGTGGCGGGAACCTCCGGCAAGGGCTCCACGGCGCAGTTGATCGGATCCCTGCTGCGGTCCTGCGGTCTCAAGATCGGCCTCCACCAGACTCCGTACCTGCAGTCCCCGACCGAGAAACTGGTGCTCGGCGGGAATCTGGCCTCGGCCGAGGAATTTGCCGCCTCGACCGACTGGCTTTTCGATGTCGCCGAGGGCATGCGCCGGCACGACCCGGGCTTCGAATTGCGCTACGGGTCCGCCTGGGTGGCCCTGACGTTCGGGCACTTTGCGCGGATGGTTCCCGATTACCTAGTGCTCGAGTGCGGCGCCGGCGCGCGCTTTGACCTGACCAACGTCACCGAGCCGGAGGTCAGCGTCATCACCAGGGTCGGGCTCGACCACCAGGCCACGTTGGGCGCGAGCGTGGACGAGATCGCCTGGCACAAGGCGGGCATCGCCCGCGCCGGCAGACCGCTGGTGACGATCGAGCAGAGCGCGCGGATAGACGCGGTGATCGATGAGGAGGCCGCCCGCGCCGGCGCGCGGCTCAAACGGCTGCGCGAGGGTGTGGACTGGACAACTACCCGCGCCGGCGCGCGGACACGCTTCACCTATCGCGGAAAGATCCTGCGGGTGGGACCGGTCGAGCTGGGGCCCGGTCGATGGCAGGTCGAGAACGCGGCGCTGGCGTGCGGAGCGGTCGAGGAACTCCTCAACGGGATCCCGGATGCCGATCCGGACAGGATGGCGCGCGCGCTGACGCGGACCCGGTTGCAGGGGCGCCTGGAGCTGGCGTCGAACGATCCGCTGGTGGTCCTCGATGGGGCCCACAACCCGCAGAAGTCCAGGGCCCTGGCGGGGAGCCTGCCGGAGGTTGTCGGACCGCGCAGGCTGGTGGCGGTACTGGGGGCGATGGGATACAAGAAGGCCAGGGAGGTCGTGGAACCGATTCTCGCCGCGGCCGATGAGGTAGTCTTCACGCAGGCCGACGTGTACGTCAAACGCGCCTATCCGGCGCCCGCGCTTATGGAGTTGGCCGGGGCGGGAGGCGCCCGCGCGATCGCGGATCCGATTCAGGCGGTGGAGGAGGCGGTCAGGCTGGCCGGACCCGATGGGGCGGTCTGCGTGACCGGTTCGCTGTACCTGGTCGGAAGGGTGCGCGAGCTATGGTGGCCGACCGAGAAGATCGTTGAACAGCGTACGCCCTGGCCCGACTAGAGCAGGGCCGGGATAACCGCGACCGCCAGAAGGTCTTCGTCGATCAGCCCGTTGGCGGAGCTCCAGACTTCCCACGAATCGGCGGCCGGGTCGTAGCGGGCCGCTCCGGCGTCGGTGGCGATGAGTATCGCCCCGGCCGAATCCTCGGCCAGACCGCGGATGTCGTCGCCGGGAAGGTCGCTGTCGGCGGAGGCAAAGGACCGGAAGTCGAACTGCCCGGGCGAGATGACCGCCAGGCCGGAATCGGTCCCCACCCAGATCGAACCGTCGCTGGCGGCCAGGATCTGGCGGACGGCAAGGCTCGGCAGTCCGTCGGCCAGCCCGTAGGCGGTGAACGGTCCGGTCGGGCCGGTGAGCGATGCGGCCAGTCCGTGGCCGGCGGTGCCCACCCAGAGCTCGGAACCGGCGACCGCGACCGCGGTGACGTCCCGGCTGGGCAGACCGTCGCGGTGGTCGATCGTGACCCAGACGCGACCGTCGAAGTGGGACAGGCCGGCGTCGGTGGCCGCCCATATCCGCGGCGGCCGGTCGCTGGCCAGGACAGCGGAGCGAACGTCCCGGCTGGGCAGACCGTCTGGTCCGACCGCAACCGCCGACAGCGAGCCGCGCGTGGACCCGAACACGGGCTGGATGTACTGGGCCAGACCCGCATCCTGGAGCGCCAGCAGGACGATCTGGCCCGAATCGGTGCTCACGTCGAGGACGGTGTTGGCGGCCAGTCCGGCGCGGGCCGCGTCGAGGACGACGTTGCCGCCCGGGTTGAAGTAGGGGAAGTAGTAGGCCCCGCCGTCGGTGCCCAGCCAAAGGCCGCGCCGCCGGTCGACGGTGACCGATCGGACGGTGTCGGACAGCAGGCCGGAATTGGCGACTTCGATCGAGCGCCAGTCCTCGCCGTCGAACACCAATAGACCGGCGGTGCGCGAACCGAAGGCGTAAAGTTCGCCCGGCGGCAGGGTGTTGGCCGGCGCGGGCGTCGACGACGGAGGGACGACCTCGAGCAGTTCGTAGGGGTCGCCGGCCGCCAGCGGCGGGGCGCCCCGGAACGGCACTAGCGAATACCAGTACTGGTCGGGGTAGGAGATGTTGCGCAGGACGTCGCCGAGCAGGGTCAGCTTCACCGGCGCGCGCGGGTCGGAAGGGTGATGTTCGAACACCGCGGCCTGGAAATACTGGCGCACGAACCCGGGAGTTGATCCCGGCGCCAGCAGGGTCCCGGGCGAACCGGTGTCGATGCGCGCGTCGGTCTTGGGAAACCCGAAACTGGCCACGCCGCCGAGATCGTCGAAGAACTGCCGAAATCCGACCCGGTTGCCGTTCAGGTCCAGATCGGACACGCGGTGGCCCCAGGGCCCGAGTTCGAGTCCGGGGTGCGGGTTACGGATGCCGGGCTCGGTTCCCTGATCGACCGAATCGGCGCGGCCCCCGCCGACGTAGTCCCAGGCCAGGCGCCGCTCCAGCACCCAGACGTCGCCCAGGTCGGGGCGCCGGTGGTAGTCGACTACCCCGCGCTGGTAGTACTGGGTCAGCGACCCTTCCTCCTCGACCAGGACCTCGGAAGTGGCCAGCCCCCAGCGCGCCTCGGCGCCGGTGGCCAGGAAGTGATCGCGGAAGGCGGCCCGGTGCTCGACCCCATCGATGGTGACCAGGAGGTTGGGCACGTTATGGCTCAGCAGCGGGTTGTTGCCGATCCCATCGCGCAGGTAAAGCGATTCTTCTACCTGGGGCGTGGCGGCGCCGGCGACGGGGGCGCCGGAAATGACGGTCGCCAGCAGGAAGACGGCCGCCGCCAGGCGGACGGCCGGGATCAGTTTTCGGCGACGGTCCAAAACGACTTGAGGCTTTCCTCGATGTCGGTGCGCCTATCGCAGGCCGCCCGCAGCTGGGCGATGTCGAAACTGGATCCGGTCCAGCCGCCGCCGCCCAGCAGCCGGTCCACATCCTGCGATGCCGACCGCCACTGCCGAAGGAGGCTGAGGAGCTGATTTTTCTGGGCGCGCGAGAGCTGCCTGGAAGACACCGCCGATTGACCTTACGAAGGGGCCGAACCCAGATCAACTATAGAATTTGCCGCCCTCGCCACCCCTTCCCTTCCCATGATCGATTCGCCCGCGCCCGCCAGCGACCGTCTGCAGACCCTGCGGACGCGCCTGACGCCGCTCAAAGAAGACCCGGGTTCGGTGATGGAGGCCCTGTACGTGGCCCAGGAACTGTTCGGGTACGTGAGCCCCGAGTGCATCGAGGTCATATCCGAGGAGCTCGGGTACCCCGAGGCCCACGTCTTCGGGGTCGTCACCTTCTACACGATGTTCTATACCGAGCCCCAGGCCGGCAGCATCGTGCGGGTGTGCCGGGACCTGTCCTGCCACATCGCCGGAGCGCCGGCGATCGCGGCCGCGATCGAGGAGCGGGCCGGGATCCGCAACGGGCAGAGCACCGCTGACGGCAAGCTGAAACTGGAACTTGTTTCCTGCCTGGGGCAGTGCGACCGGCAGCCGGCGCTGCTGGTCGGGCTGGACGTGCACGGCCCGATCGACGAGGCCGGCGCGGTCCGGCTCGTGGACCAGATCCTGGCCGGCGAATAGGCCGATGGCGATGGAGGAAATCCGGGTCGTAAACCGGAACCTGGGCAAGCCCGACTCGCACACCCTGGCCTCGTTCCAGGCCAGCGGCGGCTACGTGCAGGCGCGCCGGGCGCTCAATGAGATGGAACCCGACGCGATCATCGCGCTGATGGAGGAGTCCGAACTCAAGGGCCGTGGCGGGGCGTTCTTCCCGACCGGCATGAAATGGAAATTCGTGCGCTCGGACCCGAACCTGCCGCGCTACGTGGTGGCCAACGGCGACGAGAGCGAGCCGGGCACCTACTGCAACCGCGCCATCCTGGAAGAGGACCCGCACAACTTCATCGAAGGGATGATCATCGCCGCCTACGCGGTTGGAGCCCACACCGGCTACATCTACATCCGCGGCGAATACGGGCTGGCGATCGAACGGACCCAGGCGGCCCTGGACGAGTGCTTTGCGGCCGGGGTCCTGGGCGATGACGCGCTCGGGTCCGGCTACCCCGTGAAGCTGATCCTGCGGCGCGGCGCCGGCGCCTACATCTGCGGCGAGGAAACCGCGCTCTTTAATTCGCTTGAGGGCAAGCGCGGCAACCCACGCTTCAAGCCCCCCTTCCCGACCAACTCGGGAGTCTGGTCGAAGCCGACCGCAATCAACAACATCGAGACCTTCTGCAACATCGCCCCGATCCTGGAGAACGGCGCGCAGTGGTTCAAGGATCTGGGGATCGGCGACGAGAACGCCGGCACCAAGGTCTACTGCCTGTCCGGAACGATCCAGCGGACCGGGTTGTTCGAACTCCCGCTGGGGGTGACCGCGCGCGAGCTCATCTACGATTTCGGCGGCGGACCGCCGGAAGGGCGCGAGCTCAAGGGCTTCAAGCCGGGCGGCGCATCGGCCGCGGTGCTGACCGCCGACGAGTTGGACGCGCGCATGGACGCCAGCATCGGCCAGTACGACACCATCCTGGGGACCGGGGGCTGCATCGTCATGGACGAGACGGTCTCGATGGTCGATGCGGCGCTGCGCGACGCGCTCTTCTTCGAGGAAGAGAGCTGCGGCTTCTGCATCCCCTGCCGGGAGGGAACCCCCAACCTGGTGCAGATCCTGGAGAAGATGCTGGAAGGCGAGGGCCAGCCGGCCGACCTGGAGCTGCTCGAGGAGATCGGCGAATCGATGGCCTCCTCGTTCTGCGGGTTGGGCCAGTTCGCCTACCGACCGGTGGTCGGCGCGCTGCGCAAGTACCGCAGCGAATTCGAGGCCCTGGTCGGCGCCGGAGCGCCGCTGGCCGGCTAGACCGCCGCGGCCGGGCCCGGCAGCAGGGTCGCGGCCCCGAAGTAGTTCGAGCGCGCGGCCAGGTCGTTCAGGGTCGCGATCAGCGGACCGGACGTGGCGCCGGCGTCAACCCGCAGGCTGCGCCCTGCCTCGCCGGAGGGTTCCGGCGCCGCGCGCCGGCGGCCCCTTAACCGAGCGAGCGAGCCGATCAGTTCCCGGCGCCGTGTTCGCGGACCCAGCCTCTTCCGTGGCGGCAGTGCCGCAGGTAATCACAGTTGGAGCATTCCGGGCCCGGGCGCGGCGCGTAGTCGGCCCGCGCGATCGCGGCGCCCAGATCGCGGGCCCAGTCCTCGGTGGCGGCCAGGTCCGCCGCCTCCGGCGCCCGCTCGTGGACGCTGTTGTCGCCGAGGTAGTGGAACGCCACCAGGTCCGGCTCCCGGCCCAGCGACCGGGACGCGGCCAAGGCGTAGAAATCGAGCTGGCGGAAATCGGGCCCGCCGGCCGAAGGGCGGCCCGACTTGTAGTCGACGATCCGGACCCGGCCGGAGCGGCGCTCGATGCGGTCGATGATCCCGCTGAAGTCGAACCCGCCGATCGGGGCCCGGAACCGCTTCTCGAGCAGGTCCTGGTGGCCGACGGCGGGCCGGTGCCCCTCCCAGAACTCCCTGAGGATGCGCAGGCCGCGGCCGCGGTAGTCGACCCTGTCCGACCTGATCAGAAACCCGTAGCTGGAAAAAAGACGCTCCTCGAACCGGCGGCGCAGCCACGACCAGGTGGCCGCGCGGCGGCGCGCGTGCCCGTAAAGGTCCTCGAGGACCTTGTGAATCAGCGAACCGAAGTAGGGCGCCTCGCTGAACGCCGGCCGCTTGCGCTCAACGTAACCGAGGAAGTAGGCGTGCGGGCAGTGCTGATACAGTGCCAGCTTGGAAAAACTCAGCCGGAGCGCCCGGCCGGATCTAGGGCCGCTGGACGCGGATCGACTCGACAATTACCGACTCGGTCGGCTTGGAGAGTTCGTTGGTGGCCGGGTTGCGGGTCAGGCCGACCCCGGCCAGCGCGTCGAGCGTCTCCAGGCCTTCGTCGATCTGGCCAAAGATGGTGTAGTTGCGGGGCAGGCGCTGGCTCAGGTCGGCCAGGCAGATGAAGAACTGGCTGCCGTTGGTGTTGGGGCCGCTGTTGGCCATCGCCAGGGTGCCGCGCTGGTAGCTCAGGTTTGCGGGGATCGGCTCGTCCGGGAACTGGTACCCGGGGCCGCCGGCGCCGGTGCCGGTCGGGTCGCCGGTCTGGACCACGAACCCGGGCAGGATGCGGTGAAAGATCACCCCGTCGAAATATTCCTGCTCGGCCAGGTGCACGAAGCTCGCCACCGCCAGGGGGGCGACGTCGGGGTAGAGCTCGCCGGCCAGCGAACCCTTGTTGGTCTCGATCTCGACCCGGATCGGCCCGGACAGGTCCGTGTCCAGCGAGGGCGTGCCCACCGGTTCCGGCGCGGGCTCCTCGCCGCACCCGGCCAGGACGCCCAGCAACAGCGCCACCGCACCGGCGACGGTGGGCAGGGCGCGGACCCAGCGAGTAGAAATAATCATCACTGCAAGATTAAGGCGGCGCCGGTCGGGGCGCCGGTCAGAACGGCAAAAGCAGCAGGCGGGTGCTGGGAATGGGCACGAGCAAACAGGCGGCCAAGGACGCGGCGACTCAGCGGATCACGCGCGAGCGGGATTCGATCATCGCCTTCGGCGAGGCGGTCATGGACGACCCCGAGCTGGGATTCAAGGAGTTCAACACCTCGGAGCGGACCTACGAACAGCTCTCCGGGATCGGGCTCGACGTCCGCACCGGCCTGGGCGTTACCGGGCTGAAGGCCGTGGTCGATACCGGCCGGCCGGGACCGACGGTGGCGGTGATGGGCGAGCTGGACGCGATCGGGGTTCCCGGCCACCCGCGCGCCAATCCCGAGACCGGGGCCGCCCACGCCTGCGGGCACAACGCGCAGCTGGCGACGATGACCGCCGCCGCGCGGGCCCTGACCAGCTCGGAGCTGCTCTCAAGCCTCAGCGGACGAATCGTATTCATGGCCGTGCCGGCCGAGGAGTACGTAGAGATCGGCTGGCGCAAGCAGCAGGTCGACGAAGGGCGGATGCGGTTCCTGGGCGGGAAGCCGGAGATGATCGCCGACGGGGCCTTCGACGACGTCGACATGGCGGTGCTGGTGCACTCCTCCGCCCGGCCCGACAAGGTCATGCTGTGCCGATCGGAGAACGGCTGCGCGGTGAAGCAGATAACGTTCTTCGGCCACGCCGCCCACGCCGGCGCCGCCCCGCATCTGGGCACCAACGCCCTCTATGCGGCCCAGGTCGCCCTCTCGGCGATCAACGCGCTGCGCGAGACCTTCCCGGAGGAGGACTGCACCCGCGTGCACCCCATCATCACGCGCGGCGGCGACATCGTGAACGTGATCCCGCACGAGGTGGCGATGGAGACCTTCGTGCGCGGGGCGACGCTGGAGGCCATAGCCCGCGCCGAGGCCAAGGTGGACCGGGCCCTGCGGGCCGGGGCGATGGCGCTCGGGGCCGGCGTCGAGATCGCGAACCTGCCCGGCTACATGCCCCTTAGCAACTGCCGGGCCCTGGCCGACGTTTGCACCCGGAACTCGCACGCGCTTTTCGGCGCGGACAGCGTCGTGTACGAGGGCCACCGGCCGGGCAGCACCGACATGGGGGACCTCTCGCGCATCATGCCGGTGCTGCAGCCGCAGATGGCCGGGATGGTGGGATCGAACCACGCCGAGGACTGGGCGGTGGCCGACCTGGACGGGGCCTACATCGACCCCGGAATCCTGATGTCGCACATGGTCATCGATTTGCTCTGGGACGACGCGGCCACCGGGGCCAAAATCGTAGACGAATACAAACCCGAGTTGACGAGCGCCGGTTACCTGGCGGCCCAAGATTCCAAATTTGCGGCCGAACGCTGGGACTATGCAGATGCCTGAAGGCGCCGTCCGCAGCCGAGAGGACGCACCCATGGCCGAGTGGATGCTCGAAGACGAGTTTGGCGACGTGATCGGCAAGGCACGCCGCGGCAACGGCCTGAGCATCGAACAGCTGGCCGAAGCCAGCGGCATCGAAGCCGCCGCGGTGGAGGCGTTCGAGGGCTACCGGCGCGATCCTTCCGAGTCCGAATCCGGCGCCCTGGCCGGGGCGCTGGGCCTGCGGGCTCCCCAGCTCTGGGAGCTGGCCCAGGAGGGCTGGCTGCCGGAGCGGCCCGACCCCGACCTCGGGGACGGGACCTGCGTCGAGAGCCTCTACTTCGCCCCCGACCGGGTCTGGGCCTACCTGTTGGGGGACGCCGAATCCTGCGTGGCGATCGACTGCGGCGCGCCGCTGGAGGAGATGCTGGCCGCGATCGGCGACCGCCGGCTCCTGGGCATCGTGCTGACCCACGCCGACGCCGACCACATCTATTCGCTCGACGGGCTGCTGGCGCGCGGGGAGGTGCCGGTCTACGTGCACCGGTCCGAGGTCGACCGGGTTACGGCGCCGCAGGTGATCGCGTTCGACGACGGCGACCTGATCGAGCTTGAGCGGTACCGGTTCTCGGTCCTGCACGCGCCCGGGCACACCTCCGGCTGCTGCGGCCTGCACGTGCCGGGGGCGGTCTTTAGCGGCGACACCATATTCGCCGGCTCGGTCGGCGGGACCCGGATGGGGGCCTCCTACTACCGCGGTCACCTCGACGCGGTCCGAACCAAGATCCTCTCGCTTCCCGGCGAAACCAAGCTCTACCACGGCCACGGCGCCCACTCGACGGTGTCCTGCGAGCTGGCCCACAACTGCTTCTTCTAGGCGGTTCCTAGCAGGCCGGCGACTCGGTCGGAATCTGCAGGACCTGGCCGATCAGGAGGTTCTGCTCCTCGGTGAGCTCGTTTACCTCCCGCAGCGATTCGATCGAGACCGAGTAGTCGGTGGCGATCCCCCAGAGCGTGTCGCCGGAGTCCACCCGGAAGCGGCATCCGGCCAGCTCGCCGGTGGCCAGCTCGAGCGGGAAGTCGGATTCGGGCAGGGATAGGACCTGGCCGATCCGGATCTGGTTGATGTCCTCGATCCCGTTGGCGATCGCGACCGCTTCCGGGGTAAGCCGGTACTGCTCGGCTATCGACGCCATGGTCTCGCCGGCCACGACCCGGTGGGTGAGGGGGATCGCGGTGGGCTCGGGCGTGGGCGCGGCGGTGGGGGCCGGCGGCAGGGTCGGCACCGGCACCTGGGGCTGATCGACCATCGGGCCCAGCACGGCGGTCGGGGGCTCCTGCTGGGCGCCGGTGCGGGTCACCACCAGCCAGACAACCAGCAGGAGGATCAGAACCCCGGCGGTGCCCAGAGCGCGTTCGCGGCGGGTCGAGTCCATTCACGCCCGGGTTTCCGGGCCGCCCCTCTCGTGCAATTGGCGGTTGCGATCTCGGGATCGGGAGCGATTCTAGTTGGCGTCGTGGGAACATTGATCCGGTGACGGCTCAGGCGCGAGGAGGCCCGATGCAGGCGCTGATTCTGGCCGGAGGGTACGGGACCCGGCTGGGCGAGCTGACCCGCAACTGCTCCAAGGTGCTCCTGCCGGTGGCCGGGCGCCCGATGATCGAGTGGGTGCTGGAGCGGGCGTTCGCGCTGCCCCGGGTCGAACGCGCGGTAATAGTGACCAACGACCGCTTCTTCGCCGATTTCCGGGCCTGGCAGGCCGACTACCGGGGCGAGGGCCGGGTCACGGTCCTAAACGACGGCACCACCAGCAACGAGAACCGCCTCGGAGCGGTCGGCGACGTCCTGTTCG
Source organism: Chloroflexota bacterium (assembly GCA_963664795.2). Taxonomy (GTDB): domain Bacteria; phylum Chloroflexota; class UBA11872; order UBA11872; family VXNJ01; genus VXNJ01. The sequence continues at coordinate 306,891 of CAXXYJ010000066.1, forward strand.
GGATCGAGCACGAGGCCATCGACGACGACCTGCTGATCATGGCCGGCGACAACATCTTCGATTTCGACCTGCAGCCGATGGCCGATCTGCTGGCCGAACGCGGGTCCTGCGCGGCGCTCTACGACGTCGGATCGCTCGAGGCCGCCAAGCGCTACTCGAACGCGACCCTGGACGATCACGGCCGGATCACCGCGTTCGTGGAAAAACCCCCGCGGCCGTCCTCGAGCGCGGTCGTGGTGGCCCTCTACATGTACCGGGCGGCCGACCTGGCGCTGTTCAAGCGCTTCTCGGACGAGGGCCACAACCTGGACCTGATCGGCGGATTCCTGCAGTGGGCGCACCGCCAGACGCCGGTGTACGGCTGCACCTTCGGCGGGCGCTGGTGGGACATCGGCGACCGGGCTGAATACGAAGCGGTGAACGATCACTTTGCCCGGTCCCGGTAAGGTCCCGGCCTGGGCGCCCGGCCTGGCCGAGCGGGCCGGCGGGGCGGATTTCTGGGTGCGCGCGCCGGGCCGGGTGAACCTGATCGGCGAACACACCGACTACACCGGCGGCCTGGTCCTGCCCTCGGCCCTCGACCTGGAGATCCGGGGCGCGGTCCGGGTGCGCGGCGACGCCAGGGTCCGGGTGCGCTCGCTCTCGCTCGCCGACGCCGACGAATTCGAAATCGGGTCCGAGGATGCCGACGCCGGGCCGGAATTCGGGCGCTACGTGCGCGGCGTCCTGGCCGCGCTGGCGCGGTCGCAGGACCGCGGCCGGGAATGGCTGGGCTTCGACCTGACCCTGGAGTCGACCCTGCCGGTGGCGGCGGGGCTCTCCTCTTCGGCCGCGCTGGAGGGGGCGACGGCCATGGCCGCGCTCGCGGTCAACCGGATCGATCCCTCCCCCGAGGAGCTGGTAGAGGCCTGCCACTGGGCCGAGAACGAGTTCGTGGGCCTGGCCTGCGGGGTCATGGACCAATCGATCTGCATCCACGGCCGGCCCGGCCATGCGATGCTGCTGGACTGCGGCGACGGGTCCCGCCGGCACATCCCGCTTGGCGACCTGGCGATCGTCGTGGCCGACACCGGTTCCGAGCGCCGGCTATCGGCCTCGGCCTACAACGAGCGGCGCTCGCAGTGCGAGCAGGGACTGGCCGCCCTGGCCCAAAAAACTCCCGACCTTGCAAGCCTGCGCCAGCTTGAACCGGACATGCTGGAGAGCCGCCGCGGCGAGTTGCCCCCGCTGATTTACCGGCGACTGCGCCACGTGGTCGGCGAGAACCGCCGCGTGGAGGTAATGGCGGCGGCGCTGGCGGGCGGCGACCGGCGCGTGATGGGCGAGGCGATGGCCGCCTCGCACCGCTCGCTGCGTGACGACTTCGAGGTCTCGTCGGCCGAGCTCGACGCGATGGTCGAATCGGCCGGCGACGCGCCCGGCCTGATCGGATCGCGCCTGACCGGGGCCGGGTTCGGCGGCTGCACGGTCTCGCTGGTGGAGCCGGACCGAGCCGCCGAATTCGCCGCCGCGCTGGCCGAAGGTTACCGGCGCCGCAGCGGCCGGGAAGCGCGCGTCTACGCCTGCCGCAGCTCCGCCGGCGCGTCCTGGGGGAGTCTGAATGGGGATTGAAGACCTGAGCCTTGCGGTCGGACTTGCCGCCGCCGCCGGGATGTCGCCGTTCATCGCCCTGGCGCTGCTGGGGATGGCGCTGGGGATCGGGTTCGGGACCGAGGGTTTCCCGGCCCGCGACGCGCTCTCCAGCCTGGCCGGGCTGCTGGCGATCCTGGCCCTGCTGGCGATCGATCTGGTGCTGGACAAGCTGCCGGCGTTGCGGTCCTTCTGGACGCCGGTCGGCTGGGTGGCGCGGGCCCTGGTTGGCGCGGCCTGCGGCTGGGCCCTGCTGGACGGGGGCGCGCTGGCCCCGCTCGTCGGCGCGCTGCTGGCGCTGGCGATCAACTGGCTGCGGCTGGAACTGGCCGACATGGCCGGAGTGCGCGTGCCGGCGCTGGGCCGCTTCGGCGCCCTGGCGGGGGCGGATTTTGCGGCCGCGGTCGGCGGAGCGCTCTCGCTGGCGGCCCCGCTGCTGGGAGTGGCGCTGGCGGCGATCGGGTTGGCCGGCACCGGGCATATGGTTTCGCGCCGCTGGCGCAGGCGCGGGGTGCGCGATACTAGCGTTTGATTGATTCGCTTTACTTCCAGCCGACCCGCAGCCCGCCCGCCCCTTCCATGCCCCAGCCGATCGACCTTCGGTCAGACACCGTGACCCGCCCCACCGCCGCGATGCGCGCGGCGATGGCCGAGGCCGAGGTCGGCGACGACGTTTACGGCGAGGACCCGACCGTGAATGAACTCGAGTCGGCCGCCGCCGAGACCTTCGGCAAGGAGGCCGGCCTGCTGCTGGCCTCGGGTACCCAGGCCAACGCGGTGGCCACCCTGGTGCACACCAATCCAGGCCAACTGGCCTACTGCGAAGTCGGCGCGCACGTCGGGATCCACGAGGGCGGCGGGTACGCCGCGCTGGCCGGCATCGCGCTTGAGAAGATCCCGACCCCCGAGGGAGTGCTCACCGCCGAGTTGGTCGAGGAACGGATCCTGCCCGAGGACCCGCATCTGGCCGAGCCGCGCCTGATCTGGGTCGAGAACACCCACAACGGCGCCGGTGGACTGCCCACCCCGAAGCCCGTAATCGACGAGCTGGGCCTGCTCGCCCGCCGCCGCGGGCTGGCCCTGCACATCGACGGGGCGCGGATATTCAACGCCGCCACCGCCCTCGGATGCCACGTGCGCGAGCTGACCGCGGCGGCCGATTCGGTGCAGTTCTGCCTCTCCAAGGGCCTGGGCGCGCCGGTCGGGTCGATGCTGGTCGGAAACTCGGCCTTCATCGCCCGCGCCCGCCGCAAGCGCAAGCTCCTCGGCGGGGCCATGCGCCAGGCCGGGGTGATCGCCGCCGCCGGGCTGATCGCCCTGATGGACATGCCGGCCGGGCTGGCCGACGACCATGCCCGCGCGCGCCGGCTGGCGCAGGCGCTCGGCGACGTGCCCGGACTGGCGGTCAGGAACCCCGAGCCGGCCAGCAACATGGTTTACGTGGAGATCGACCAGGCCCGCATCGATCCGGACGCGCTGGTGGAGCGGACCCGCTCCGAAGGGGTCCTGATCGGGCCGGTCGAGCGCTCCGGCAACGTCTCGCGCCTGGTCCTGCACCACCAGGTGGGCGATGAGGACGTGGAGGCGGCGATCGCCGTCATCGGCCGCGCCGCCCAGATGCTGGCCGGGAGCTGAGCGGCATGGCCACCCTGATCACCGGGGCCACCGGGACCATCGGCCGCCGCCTGGCCGCGCGGCTGGCCGCGCGCGGCGACGAACTGGTCGCCCTGGTGCGGCCGGGCAGCGACGAGGACGTGCTCGGCGACCTGGAGCTGGACCTGGTCGAGGGCGACATCACCGACCCCGAGGACGTGGCCGAGGCGATGTCGGGCTGTGAACGCGTTTTCCACCTGGCGGGCGCGTTCAGCGAATGGCTGGCCGACGAGCGCGAGTTCTTCGACGTGAACACCGGCGGGACGGTAAACGTCCTCAACGCCGCCTCGGCGGCCGGGATCGAGAAGATGGTGCACGTCTCCTCGGCCTCGGCGATCGGGCAGCCCCAATTTGAGATCGGCGACGAGGACACCGTGCACCGCGGCAGTTTCCTGACCACTTACGAGCGCTCCAAGTGGGAGGCTGAACAGTTCGTAATGGAAGAGGCCGAGGGCGGCCTGCCGGTCACGATCGTCTGCCCGGCGATGGTCTACGGACCGGGCGACCTGCGCCACAACGGGCGGCGCCTGGTGTCGCTGCTCAGCGGGCGGCCGGTGGCCACGCTCTCGACCGACTCGGCCTACGTGTTCATCGACGACGTGGTGGAGGGAATCATCGCCGCCGACGAGCGCGGGCGAGCGGGCGAGCGCTACATCCTCAGCGGCGGCAACATGACGCGCGAGGAATTCCTGGTCGCCGCGCTGGACGTGGCGGGCGTGAAGGGCAACCTGCAGCGGGTCTCGGCCTGGCAGCTGCGGATGCTCCAGTACATGGACTCGATCCGCCGGATCTTCAAGCCCAAAGACGCCCCGGTGGTGACCAAGGAGGGGATCGACTTTGCCCTTTTCGGTCACAGCTTCGACGCCAGCAAGGCGCGCCAGGAGCTGGAGATCGAGTTCACCGACGTCGAGGACGGCCTCGACGAGACGATCGAATGGCTCTACCAGGAAGGCATGATCGACCTGCCCGACGACGTCCTGCCCGAAGACGATGACGACGCCGACGAGAGCCCCAACGGGGAATCGGTTGTCTGATCCTGGCCCCATCCGGGTCGGCATGCTCGGCCTGGGCAACGTCGGCGCGGGCGTGGCCGCGGTGCTGTTTGCCAAGAGCGAGCAGCTGGCCGACTCGGTCGGCCGCGGCATCCAGCTGCGGCGGGCCCTGGTGCGCGACCCCGCCCGGTCGCGTCCGATCGCGCCGCCGCCGGGAGTCCTGACCACCGATCCGCAGCAGGTCGTGGCCGCCGGCGACATCGACGTGGTGATCGAGCTCCTCGGCGGGCTTTCCCCGGCGCGCGAGCTGATCGAGGCCGCAATCGCCAACGGCAAGCATGTGGTAACCGCCAACAAGGAAGTGATGGCCCACCACGGCGCCGAGCTGCTCGCCCAGGCCGCCGAACGCGGCGTCGACCTTTACTTCGAGGCCAGCGTCGGGGCCGGAATCCCGCTCATCGGCCCGTTTCGCCAGAACCTGACCGCGAACCATTTCTCGGCGGTCGAGGCGATCATCAACGGCACCACCAACTACATCCTCACCCGGATGGCGGCGGAGGGCTCCGACTACGCCGCGGTGCTCGCGGACGCGCAGCGCCTCGGTTACGCCGAGCCCGACCCGGCCAACGACATCGAGGGGCACGACGCCGCCTACAAGCTGGCGGTCCTGGCGACCCTGGCGTTCGGGGTCGAGGTTCGTCCGGAAAGCATCTACCGCGAGGGGATCGCCGGCCTTGCCGCGGCCGACTTTAAAGCCGCGGCCGATCTGGGCTACGGGATCAAGCTGCTGGCGATCGCGCGCCTGCGCGACGGCGCGGTCGAGGCCCGCGTCCATCCGACGATGATCCCGCGCGGGTGCCTCCTGTGCCAGGTCGGCGGGGTCGAGAACGCGGTCCGGATCCAGGGCGACCTGATCGGGAACGCGACCTTCGTGGGCCGCGGGGCCGGGCCCGAACCGACCGCCAGCGCGATCGTGGCCGACCTGATCGACCTCTCCCACAATCTGGCCCTCGGGGCCCATGCGCGGGTGCCGCTGCGGGTTGGTGCGAGCTGCTCGTTCCGGCCGATCGAGCAGGTCCGCTCGCGCTACTATCTGCGGTTGTGGGTCAAGGACCAGCCGGGCGTGCTGGCCCAGATCGGCAGCGTGTTCGGCGCCCACCAGGTCTCGATCGCGGCCGTCACCCAGAAGGAGACCGACGACGACGCCTCGCTGGCCGAACTGGTCATAGTCACCCATCAGGCGGTCGAGCAGGACATGCAGGCGGCGGTTACCGAGGCCGGCGCGCTGGATATAACCGACCGGATCGCGAACCTGATTCGGATCGAGGACATCCCCTGAAGCCGGAGCCGCTGCGACCCGGGGTCGTCGAGCGCTGGCAGCGTTTCTGGCCGGTCGGCGACTCCACCCCCAGGGTCTCGCTGGGCGAGGGCGACACGCCGCTGGTGCGGCTGCCCGGCCTGGAGCGCGAGACCGGCGCCGGCCAGGTCTGGGCCAAGTACGACGGCTGCAACCCGACCGGGTCGTTCAAGGACCGCGGGATGGCGCTGGCGATGAGCAAGGCGCTGGAAGGCGGCGCCCACACGGTCATCTGCGCCTCGACCGGGAACACCTCGGCCGCGGCCGCGGCCTACGCCGGCCGGGCCGGGCTGCGCTGCGTGGTGCTGGTCTCGGACGCCATCGCCCGCGGCAAGCTGGCCCAGGCCCAGATCTACGGCTCCGACGTGGTCGTCATGGATGCCAACTTCGACGTCCGCCTGGAGGTCGCCAAGCAGATTTGCGCCCGCGTGCCCGGCGTGGTGCACGTTAATTCGGTCAATCCGTACCGGCTGCAGGGCCAGCAGTCGGCCGCGTTCGAAATCTGCAGCGAGCTGGGTTCGGCCCCGGACGAGCTCTACATACCGGTCGGCAATGCCGGCAACATCCACGCCTACTGGCGCGGCTTTACCAAGTTCGCCGACGCTGGCCTGACTGACTCCCGCCCGGTGCTGCGCGGTTTCCAGGCCGCCGGCGCCGCCCCGATCGTCAGCGGCCGGCCGGTTGCAAACCCGTCCACCGTGGCCAGCGCGCTCGAGATCGGCAATCCCGAGAACTGGGACAAGGCGGTCCGGGCCCGCGACGAGGCAAACGGATCGATCGAAGCGATCGAGGATGCAGAGATTCTCGAGGCCTACTCCCGGCTGGCCGGCTGGGGGCTGTTCTGCGAACCGGCCTCGGCTGTCTCGGTGGCCGGACTAAAAGACCGCGCCGCGCGCGGGCTGCTCGCGGCCGGCTCTCGAGTGGTGTGCGTGTTGACCGGATCGGGCCTGAAGGACCCGGAGGTGGCCCTGGGGCGCTCCGAGCCGCCGCTCCGGATCCACAGCGCCGACCCCGAGGAGCTGCGGCGGGCGCTCTCGCTTTAATCGCCGGCGCCTGCCCGGCCGGAATTCCTACGAGGCGGTCCGGGCCAGCCGGTAAAGTTCGGCGGCGCAGCCGGACAGCGCTTCCCGCAGCAGCGGATAGGGCTCGCCGAAACCGTCGATGACCCCCGAATGCTGGCGGCCGCGCTTGCGGGGGATCCGGTTGGAAGCATCGATCAGGCCGCAGTAGTGCCAGCCGACGAATTCGGGCCGGGCGAAGGCCGAGCGGAAGAACTCCACCGTCCAGTCGCGGCGCTGGGCGAGGTCGTCGGCGACCGGTCCGTAGGGGCGCGGCATTTCGGGGGTGACCATCGTGAACGCCGAGTCGCCGTTGATCACCGGCATGTCCACCCGCTCCGCCCAGCGGTCCAGGCCCGGCCGTTGGGCCGCGTAGCGCCCATACATCTGGTAGAAGAGCACGTCGGTGTGGCGGGTGGTCACCGGCAGGACGGCGTCGACCGAGTCGGTGTTGGCGTTGAGCTTGTCGCCGAAGAAGAGGTGGTTGGGGTCGTGGCGGGTGATCGCGGCCCGCGCTGTTCCGTAGTAGCGGTCGACGACCCGCTGCAGGAAAACCGCGTTGTCGCGCGTCTCGGCAGGGTTTGCCAGGTCGCTGTCCGGGCGCCAATCGGCGGTCCGGGCCAGGGCCGCGAAGGAATCGAACCGGGTGCCGTAGGCCCGGTTGAATCCGGCGATTTCGTCGCGGTAGAGTTCGCGGACGGTCTCGACGTAGGCGGACTTGCCGGCCGCGCCCCCGGAGAGGTTGCGCAACCGCCGCGGCCAGCCGACCCGGGACGCGCGCGCGGCGCCGCCGATGGTGTCGGGGCGCTCGCGGCAGTCCTCCTCGGTAAGCAGCGGGCAATCGGTCATCGCGTAGCCGAGCAGGAAGGGATCCTCGCGGACCGGACCGGCGAATTCGGCCGCCAACCGGTCGCAGCGGCGCTCGAATTCCGGGGCGAACACGTCGAGGAAGCGTTCGTCGGGCACGCGGTCCTGCCAGTGCGGAATGTCGACGAAAGTGATCGGCAGCACGTACGGCATGGCCGGGCGCGGGCGGTTGGCGACCGCGAGATCGGTGTGGACTCCGACGGTGTTGAAGCCGTACTGGCGGCAGGCGTCCAGGAACCACCTCCGCAGGGCTTCGGCGAAATCGGGCCCGTCCAGATCGTCAAGGCCCAGCCGGGCCTGCCAGGCGGCGCGGTTGTAGGCCTGGTTCCAGAACTCGGCCTGCAGGTGGTTGATGCCGAAGCTGAGAAAACCGTTGCCCTCCGGGCTCACCAGCCACCAGCGATCGTCCTTCTCGGTCCGGAAGTACCCGCTGGGCGAGAACTTCCTGCCGGTCCAGCCGCCGTAGCGATCGAGCGGCGCGTTCTTCACGGTTCTCCTTTAAGCCCTCCGCGGCGCAGCTGATGCGAAACGGCCCTGGCGCGGGGGCATCGGCCGCATCCGAGCCTCAGGCTAGCGTGGCCTCGATCCGTTCGCGCAGGATCGCCTCGTTCAGGACCCCGAACCGTATGTGGCGGATCACCTGTTCCGAGTCGGCAAAGACCGTCACCGGCAGGCTGGCGGTCCCCAGCAGCCGCCCGGCCACGGTCCGGTCGGCCAGCGCCAGCGGGAACTCGAGTCCCAGCTCGTCGGCGAACTGCCCGGCCACGTAAGGCCCCTCGGCCACGTTGATCGCCAGCAGCCCCAGTTCGGGGTATTGGCCGGAGCGCCAGACCCGGTCGAACTCGGGCATCTCCAGACGGCAGGGTCCGCACCAGCTGGCCCAGAAATTGATCACGATCGGGTTCCCTGCCAGCCCGGCTAGTTCGATCGCGGCCCCGTCCAGGTCCTCCAGGGCGGCGGGCGGCAGGAGCTTGCCGACCTCTAGTCGCTCGGCGCGCTCGGCCCTCGCCGGCGCGGCCCGGTCGCAGGCCGCCAGCGCCAGGGAGCCGGCCAGCAGCCGCAGGGCCCCGCGCCGGGTCACCGCGTTCACGTGAAGACCTCGGCCAACCCCAGGTTGAGGTTGATCAGGACGACCCCGAACCCGGCAACGACCAGGCCGGTGATGGTGGCCTTCGAAAACCGCTGGCCCCAGAAGACGTAGTCGATGACCGAGATCAGGACCAGCATGCTGGCGGTGGCGAACGGGAAAACGAACGAGGCGTCGAAGACGGTGAGCGCGGAGATCAGCGCCACCACCTGGCCCCAGTTGGCGGTTCCCAGGGCCATCCCGAAACCGATCGAGCGCGGATTGATCTGGATCTTGAACGGGGTCGGGGCCTGGCCCGGGCGCTGGTTGCGCTCCCACTCCCGCCGCGCCATGCCGTTGGCCAGCGGCCAGGTAAACAGCGAACAGATCGTGGCGGCGGCAAACAGCCAGAAGGCGTAGTCGGCCGGATCGGAGGCGCCGCGGGCCTCCACGAACCACTTGGCGCCGATCTCGGATCCCCCCCAGCAGGGCGAACGAGATCAGGATCATGGCCGGCAGGAGCCAGCCGCCCTGCTTGGTGCGGACCGCGTAGCGCTGGGCGTCGAGTCCCAGCAGCGGGGGTGGCCAGGACGATGGCGGCGATCCCCAGGTAGCGCTCCGGGGTCGGCTGCTCGCCCCAGACCAGGATCGCGTAAATGGTGGGCACCAGGATCGCCATGCGGTTGATGGTCGTGCTGATCGCCAGCCCGCCCAGGCCCATCAGGACGAACAGGACCAGATACATGACCTGGTAGGTGAAGCCCTGGAAGGCGCCGAAGATGATCGCCGCCGGCTCGAACGAAATCCCGCCGCGGGTCGCCAGCGCCCAGGCGGCGGCGACCACCATTGCGAACGAGTAGTTGGTGGCCCCGGTTACGAAAAACCCGCGCGGATCGTTGCGCGCGTAGCGGGCGATATTGACAAAAGTCAGCACCCCGACCAGGTGCAGAAGTAGATAGAGCAAGGAGCGCCCGCCAGGCAGGGTGTTGATCGGCCGAAGCGTAGTCGGGAAGCGCAATTTTCGCCGCCGCCGCGACCCGGACGGGCCCCTATCCGAACATTCCGGCCAGTCCAAGGTCCAGGTTGATGAGCACCACCCCGGCGCCGGCGGTCGCCAGGCCGAGGACGGTCAGCGGGGCGAATCGCTGGCGCCAGAAGACGTAGTCGATCGACGAGACCAGGATCACGAAGCTCGCCGAGGCCAGCGGGAACACGAACGAGGCGTCAAAGACCGTAAGCGCCGTAACCAGCGCGGTCGCCTGTCCCCAGTTGGCCGCCCCGAGGGCAAAGCCGAACCCGATCGAGCGCGGGCTCACCTGTAGCTGAAAAGGGGTGGGGACGACGCGGGTTCGGGCGGTGCGGTCCCACTCGCGGCGGGCCATGCGGTTGGCCAGCGGCCAGGTAAACAGCGAGCTCGCGCCGGCGGCCAGGAAGAGCCAGAACGTGTAGTCGGACGGTGAGGCGGCCACGCGTGCCTCGACGAACCATTTGGCCCCGAGTTCGGCGCCGCCCAGCAGGAAGAAGGAGGCCAGGACCAGCAGCGGCATCAGCCAGCTGCCCATCTTGGCCTGGACCGCGCGGCGCTGGGCCTGGAGCCCGAGCAGGGGCAAGGCTAGGAAGATCGCCGCGATGCCCAGGTAGCGTTCCGGGGTCGGCTGCTCGGCCCAGATCAGGATCGCCCCCACGGTCGGAACCAGGATCGTCATGCGGTTGATCGTGGACGTGACCGCCATGCCGCCGAGGCCGACCATGACGAAGACGACCAGGTACATGAACTGGAACGCGAATCCCTGGTAGGCCCCGAAGAGGACGGCTGGGAGCTCGAGCGATATGCCGCCGCGGGTCGCCAGCGACCATATCGCGGCGATGACCGCGGCCGAGCAGTAGCCGACCGCTCCGGTTACGAAAAACCCGCGCGGATCGTTGCGCGCGTAGCGGGCGACATTGACGAACGCGACCATGCCGGCCAGGTGCAGGAGGATGTATTGCAATTTGTCCCAGCCGGGCTAATTGGGATTTTGGACTTTAGATAATCGGGAGCCAAATTCTGCCCCGCCCCGGCCCGCCCGTCCCATGAACGACCTGCAGCGCATGCGCCATTCCTGCGCCCACGTGATGGCGGCGGCGGTGCAGGAGATGTTCCCCGAGGCCAAGTTCGGCTTCGGACCGCCGATCGAGGACGGCTTCTACTACGATTTCGAGCTGCCGCGCTCGCTGAGCTCGGAGGACTTTGCCGAGATCGAGCAGCGCATGGCCAAGCTGGCCAAGGCCGCCCACCCGTTCGAGTACGAGGTCATCGAAGGCGGCGCGGCGGCCGCGGCGTTCGAAGGGATGGGACAGGACTACAAGGTCGAGGCGATCCGGGACCTGATCGAGGCCGGCGAGGAGATTTCGCTCTACCGCTGCGGTCCTTTCGTGGACCTGTGCCGCGGTCCGCATGTCGACAGCACCGCCGGGGTTGGGCACTTCCGGCTGCTTTCGGTGGCCGGCGCCTACTGGAAGGGCTCGGAGGAGAACCCGCAGCTGCAGCGTCTCTACGCGACCAGTTTTCCGACCCGGGGCGAGCTCAAGGACTACCTGAAGCGCCTGGAGGAAGCGGCGCGCCGCGATCACCGCAAGCTGGCCCGCGAATTGGACCTTTTTTCGATCAACCAGGAAGTCGGCGCCGGCCTGGTGCTGTGGCATCCGCGCGGAGGAACCCTGCGCGAGCTCATGGAGGACTACTGGCGCGCCGAGCACCGCAACCGCGGCTACGACATCGTTTTCACGCCGCATATCGGGCGCAAGGACCTCTGGGACACCAGCGGTCACACCCACTGGTACAGCGACGGGCTGTTTCCGGAGATGGCGCTGGAGAACCAGTCGTTCATCAACAAACCGATGAACTGCCCCTTCCACGTGAAGATCTTCGGCTCGCGCACGCGCAGCTACCGCGATCTGCCGCTGCGGTATGCCGAGCTGGGGACCGTCTACCGTTTCGAGCAGTCCGGAGTCCTGCACGGGGCGCTGCGGGTCAGGGGATTCACCCAGGACGACGCCCACATCTTCTGTCGCCGCGACCAGTTCACCGATGAGATCGAGGCGGCGCTAACGATCGCCCGCGACATGCTCGCGGTGTTCGGGTTCACCGAACTGCAGGTGGCCCTCAGCGTCCGCGACGAAGACGACAAAGACAAGTACGTCGGCGATGACGAACTCTGGAAGCTGGCCGAATCGGGCCTGGTCGAGGCGCTTAGGCGCTCGGGGCTGGAGTACGAACGCGTCCCCGGCGAGGCCGCCTTCTACGGCCCCAAGATCGACGTCCACATACGGGATGCGATCGGACGCCTCTGGCAACTCTCGACCGTCCAGGTCGACTTCAACCTGCCGGAACGCTTCGGCATCGAATACGAGGCCGAGGACGGCTCGCGGCAAAGGCCGGTGATGGTGCACCGTGCGCTGTGGGGCTCGATCGAGCGCTTCGCGGCCATTCTCATCGAGCATTACGGCGGCGCCTTTCCGCTCTGGCTGGCGCCGGTCCAGATACAGGTCATCCCGATCGCCGACCGCCACGTGCCCTACTGCCAGCAGGTCGCCGACCAGCTCGCCGCGGCCGGTCTCCGGGCCGAGGTCGACGCCCGCTCCGAGCGCATGAACCGCAAGATCCGCCACGCCCAGAACCAGAAGATCCCCTACATGCTCATCGCCGGCGACCGGGACGTTGCCGCCGGCAAGGTCTCGCTGCGGCTGCGGGCCGGCGGACAGGTCGGGGCGATAACCGTGGACGAGCTGATCAGGACCGCCAGCGCGCTGGTCGCCGAGCGCTCCGATGGATACGGCTTCGAGGGCGACTGATCCGGGCGGTCCGGCGCCGGACGGGCTGCTGGACGTTTACGACCGCCTGGTTTCGGCCTACGGGCCCCAGCGCTGGTGGCCAGAATCCTGGCCCGGACGGGCCGACTACATCTGCGCCGGGGCGATCCTGTGCCAGAACACCAACTGGAGCAACGCCGCGCGGGCGCTGGAGCGCCTGGCCGACGCCGACCTGATCCGGATCGAGGACCTGGCGGATGTGCCGGCGCCCGAGCTTGCCGAACTGGTCCGGCCGGCCGGCTACTTCCGCCAGAAAGCGCGCAAGCTGGAGCAGTTCGCCCGGCTCTGCCTCGATCACGGGTCCCTGGCCGAACTGCTGGCCCTGCCCACTCCCCGGCTGCGCGAGGCGCTGCTGTCCTGCTGGGGGATAGGGCCGGAAACCGCCGACGCGATCATGCTGTTTGCGGCCCGGCGGGCGACCTTCGTGGTCGACACCTACGCCGTCCGCATCTGGTCCCGGCTCGGCCTGATCGGCCCCGACCCCGATCGCGGCGCCCTGCGCGAGCAGGTGCTGGCGGCGATCACTCCCAGCGCCGAGCTGGCCGGCGAATACCACGCGTTGCTCATCCAGCACGGCAAGAACTTCTGCCGCAAGCGCCCTCTCTGCGGGGACTGCCCGCTGCGGGAGGGATGCGCCTACGCGGCCGCCAATCCCGGCCGTCCGAAACTGGGCCGGCGGCGCGACGGCTGGACCGGCTAGGACGTTCCCGACGCTCTACGGCGCCCAAAATGGTCGCAGGCCAAACCGTGGCGACTTGCTATGGGCATCAGACGTCGCGCTGACCGCGCGGCAACCTTCGAAAGCGGGACGGAACCATGCAATTCCGACGACTCGGCAAGACCGGCTGGGAGGTTTCGGCGGTCAGCGTGGGCGCCTGGTCGCTGGGCAACCAGTGGGGCGAACTGTCCGACCAGATCGCCGGCGAGACCGTGCGGGCGGCGCTCGATTGCGGGATAAACCTTTTCGACGTCGCCGACGGCTACGGCCCGCTGCTGGCCGAGGAGCGCCTGGGCAGGGCGCTCGGTTCGATGCGATCCGAGGTCTTCATCGCCACCAAGGTCGGCAACCTTGGCGGCCGCCAGGGGCATCCCCAGGCCTATACCCACCCGCTGCACATCGTCAGCGCCTGCCACGCCAGCCTGCACCGGCTGGGGACCGACTACATCGACCTCTTCCAGTGCCACCAGTCCGACCCGGACGACGTGGAGGTCTTCCTGGAGGGCTTCCGGCTCCTGCGCGATCAGGGCAAGATCCGCCACTTCGGGGTCTCATCCGGCAACGCCGAGGTGATCGCCAAGTTCGATGCCGAAGGCGAATGCGCGATCGCCCAGATCGACTACTCGATCGTGCGCCGCGGGGCCGAGCGGGCGGCCCTGCCGCTGTGCCTTGAGCGCGATATCGGGACCCTGATCCGCGGCTCGCTGGGCCAGGGGGTGCTGACCGGCAAGTACGACGCCGAGACGCGCTTTGAAGATTCGGTCCGTTCGGGTTGGAACGAAGGGGAGCGGCGCGATCTGTTCCTCGAGGAGCTGCGGGTCGCCGACGCGGTGGCCGAGTTGAGCGCACCTGGCCGCGGGATCGTCGATCTGGCGCTGGGGTTCGTCCTCGCGCACCCGGCCGTCACCTGCGCGATCGCCGGCGCCAAGTCGCCCGAACAGATCCGGGCCAACGCCGCCGCCGCGGGCTCCGGCCTTACCCCCGAAGAACTGGCCAGGATCAGCGCCGCCAGCGTCCACATGGCCTGACCGCCTGGGCGGTCGGTGCCTCTTGAGCGGATCGGCGCATGCAGGTCGGAAGGCCGCGCCGCCGAGCCCACAATTGAGCCTGGGACAACAGGTGTTGGCCTTGAACGCGCGAGGGGTTCTTGAGTGCAGTACCGCCGCCTGGGCAAGACCGGCTGGGAGGTGTCGGCGGTCAGTTTCGGGGCCTGGGCGCTCGGCAACCAGTGGGGCGAACTTTCCGACGAGACGGCCGCCGGGACCGTCCGCGCGGCCCTGGACAGCGGAATCAACCTGTTCGACACCGCCGACAACTACGGCCCGTTACTGGGCGAGGAGCGGCTTGGCAGGGCCCTGGGAGCCGATCGCCAGCGGGTGTTCGTCGCCTCGAAGGTAGGGCACCTGCTGTACCGGCAGGGCCATCCCCAGCGCTACACCCACCCGCTGCACATCATCAGCGCCTGCCACGCCAGCCTGCACCGGCTCGGGACCGACTACATCGACCTCTTCCAGTGCCACGACGAGGATCCGCCCGACCCGGAAATTTACCTGGAGGGATTCGAGATACTGCGCGATCAGGGCAAGATCCGCCACTTCGGAGTCTCCTCGGGCAACGCCGACGTGATCGCCAAGTTCGACTCAGGCGGCGAATGCGCGATCGCCCAGATCGACTATTCGATCGTGCGCCGCGGGGCCGAGCGGGAAGCCCTGCCGCTGTGCCTTGAGCGCGACATCGGGACCCTGATCCGCGGTTCGCTGGGCCAGGGGGTGCTGACCGGCAAGTACGACGCCGGGTCCAGGTTCAACGACTTCGTCCGCGCGGGCTGGAACAGCGGGGAGCGGCGCCGGTTGTACCTGCAGGAGCTTGCCGTCGCCGATGCGGTAGCCGGGCTGAGCCGGCCCGACCTCGGAATCGTCGACCTGGCGGTCGGATTCGTCCTCGCCCACCCCGCGGTCACCTGCGCGATCACCGGCGCCAAATCGCCCGAACAGATCCGGGCCAACGCGGCGGCGGCGGGCACCCGGTTGGACGGGACCGAATTCGAGCGGATCCGCGCCGCCAGCGCCGCAATGATCTGAACAACCGGCTCCGGCGGAAATCAGCCCGCCGGGCGTACCGGATCGATTCAATTCCGGGCGAGAAGGCGATTGTCGACGGCCCGGCGCAATTCCCGCGGGACAAATCGCGGCGGCGCGTCCGCAGCCTGGTTGCCGGGTGTTGCGCGCCGCTTACGCCATCAGCGCGAGGGTTACTCCGGAAACCGCCGCGCAGGCGGCGGCGACCGCGGCGATTCGGATTCCGTGCCGTTTCTCGAGCTGCTCGGCGAACGGCCAGAAGACCGTCCGAACGACCCCGGTCAAGCGCGCCAGGATCAGCGCCAGCACCGTCACCCAGGACCCGCCGACCAAAATCGCCAGCAGGGTCGCGCCCAGCCAATCCGGCAGCGAAATCCAGCTGAATATGAGCCCGCGGATTCCGAAGAGATCGGGCGGGAGGTTCGGCCCTGCCGCCAAGCCGTCGGTGATGGCGAGGGGAACGACTGCGGCCATGCTGGTAGCAGCAAGGACGATGACCAAGTAAACGAACAGGAGCGGCGGATAGAAGAACCACTTCCGCGCACCGAAGGGCTCGCCCCGTTCCTCGAGCAGCCGCAGTCCGGCCCGGGCGACCAGGAAGCTGGCCAATAGCAGCAGCGGAGCCACCGGGACCGGAATCAAGCCGACGAGGAATAGGCCGAGCGAAATGTAGGCGAGCCGCCAGTCTTCCGGCCCGGTGCTGAGGCGCAGCAGCATTCTTCGCCAAGCCGGCAGTTCGTGGTCCGGGATCCAGTCGTTGGGGCTGCCGAGCCGCTCAAGTACCCCATGCAGAGCCTCGGCCGTGACCGGCTCGGGCTCGCCCGCCAGCTCGGCCTCGATGTGACCCTTGATTTCTAGTTCCACCTCGTCGGCGTCGACGGACGGGTGCGGCCGGAGCGTGTTTCTCACCCGCCGCAGATACCGTTTCAGATCGCTGCGCGCGTCCTCGGTGAATGATCGTTGCGCCGCCATCATCCCGGACCCTCCGTGTTGAGCGCGTCCATTCCGTTTTTGAGGACTTCCCAGTAACGGTTCATCTCCCGCCGCAGTCGCTCGCCGCGCGGCGTTAGCTCGTAGTACTTGCGGGCCGGACCCTCGGGCGATTCCCGGAGCGTGGTGCTTACCAATCCATCGCGCCGCAGGCGGCTGAGGATGGGGTAAACGGTGCCCTCTCGGATCACCAGGGCTTCGACTCCGCGCAGGCGTTTGACTATCTCGTAGCCGTAAACCGGTTCCTGGCCCACGATGTTGAGCATGCACAACTCCAGCGCGCCTTTTCTTAGCTGCGTAGTCCAGTTGTCCGTAAAGTCCATAAAACGACTATAACGCAATACCTAGTAGCTGTCCGAAAATAGTAGTTGCCGAGAGCCGTGCCGGTGATCGGGCCAGAGCGCGCCGATCGCCCCGACCCGCGTGAAATAAGGCCGGTCGCAGACTGGATTTGCTCACGGACTCCGGGTCAGGGCCCGGCGGGTGCGGGCGGCAGGGGGCCGCAAATGATCGTTGGGGTAAGGGCTTGGAGGGCAACCTCCGGTGCGGGCGCGCAGACGACCACGGACCGGCGCCCGCGCCCTCCCAACCGTGATTCACCGGGAGATTTACGCCAACAGGCCCCTTGCGAACTTCCGAGCAACGATTCGTTCAACCACCTCGTTCAGCTGCCCGTCGTTCTCCATTAACCGGACCAGGCCACCGCCCGCAAATTGCAGCGCCCAGCGGTAAACGGCAGCCGCGGATTCGCGCCCTCCTTCCAGCACCGGTGCCTGGTTGCGAACCTCGTCAAGCATCCCTACGACTTCAGTTGCGATCCTCCGGTGGTAGCGGGCCGAAACCGTCGCGGCGTCGCCGCCAAGGGCCAGCGATTGCTGATACCACGCCATCCCGTCCAGATGCCGGACGCGGGTGCGCGGGTAGAACGAGACCATCAGGTTCCAGGGATCGGCGTCGGGGCTCTGGTCTCCGCCGTGCCGGAAATCGGTCCGCAGGATCACCGCGGGAATGTCCAGCAGCTTGGCGTACACGTACTCGACCACGGCGCCCGATCCCAGCTCGGATCCGTCGAAGTGGAATAAAGCGAGATCGCACTCCATCACCGCCTTCAGGTCCTGGTCGCGAATCCCCATCGGGCCGATGCCGCGTTGTTCCAGGTCCTGCGGCAGGATGCACCGGTAACGGCCACCGGACTGCTCGTCGATCTGGGCTGCGAGCAGGGCGTTGCCGGACAGGTCCTTGTGATCGAACAGGTGGCCGGCGAAGTAAATGGTGTACGGCGAGTCGTCGCTCATTTGGGATTTAACGGCCTCCTGGTTGCCGGGCGCCGGATCGCCGTCAGGGGCGCCCCGGCTTCCAGTATCCCGCCGCGTCATAAGACTGGCCTGCATTGATCAATCGGCGCTTTTGCTGCGAGCGAAGGACCCGCGCGTTGACCCGGTCCGGATCGTAGCCGCGCATGGCTCGCGCCCGCAGGTCGGCGAGGGCGTCGGCGTATTCGGGGTTGCGGACTTGATCGGCAAGCTCGTCGGGGTCGTCGGCCAGGTCGAACAATTCCTCGGAGTCGTCCCCATGGCCGTGGTAGTAGTTGTACTTGAGCTCGCCCACGCGCACCATTCGGCAGGGCCCCTTGGCGGCGACCGCGGTGTAGTCGGCGACCACCTCGCCGGCCGTCTCGGGGGCGCCGCCGGCCAGCGGCAGCAGGCTCTCGCCGGCCCAGTGATCGGGCGCCCGGGCGCCGGCCGCATCCAGGATCGTGCGCGTCAAATCAACCAGCGAAACCGGTTGACCCACGCGCCGCCCGGAATCGGCCCGGTCCGGCCAGCGGACGTGCAGCGGGACCCGTACCGAGTCCTCGAAAAAGGTCTGCTTGGTCCACATGCCGTGCTCGCCGGCGCTGTCGCCGTGATCGGACGTGTAGACGACCAGGGTCTCATCGAGCTGCCCGGATTCCTCGAGGGCGTTGAGCACCTGTCCGAGACGGACGTCGCAGTAATCGATCAGCCCGTAGTAGGCCGCCCGCGAGCGAGCGGTCAGCTCCGGATCGACCCCGATGTAGGAAAACCACTCGGCCATGCGCCGGTTGTGCGGGTGCATGCTCTCAAAGTGGGCCGGGATCTCCGGCTGGTCGGCGTGCTCGGGGTAGTACTTGCCCCAGAAGGGGCGACGCACTACGAACGGGAAATGCGGGGTTATGAAACCGACCAGCAGGGCCCAAGGGCGATCGCTGTCGGCCTGGGCCCGTATGTAGCCGCTGGCCCGGGCGGCGGCGGCTTCGTCATAGGCCGAAAAATCGTCCTCGCCGGGTCCGGCGACGGTGAAAAGGTTTTTGCCGAAAGCGGCGTTTTCGGGGCGCCACTCGGCCCAGTTGGCGGTCAGCCGCAGATCCCAGTCGCCGTGGCAATCCGAAAGAATCCGGCGCTGGAATCCGTGCAATTGGTCCGGACCCTGGAAATGCATCTTGCCGCAAAGAACGGTCTCGTAACCGGCCGCGTTTAGCAGGTGCGCCCAGGTGACCTCGTCGCTGCTCAGGGAAGCCGCGTTGTCCCATGCCCCGATTTCCGGCAACAGCTGGCCGGTCATAAACGAGGCCCTGGACGGCGCGCATACGGGGGAATTGCAGTAGGCGTTCTCGAAGGTGACACCCTCGTCGGCCAGGCGCTGCATGTTCGGGGTGTCGATGAACGGATGTCCGTACGGGCTGCTGAAGCGCGGCGAATGCTCGTCGCTCATCACGACAAGGATGTTGGGTTGCTCGGACAATGACCGCCTCGTGACCTCGGATCTGGTTCGGATTGGCCGCGCGGCCGGGGCCGCCAAGCCCCGGTGCGGGCGGCCGGCCCGCCACAGGCGGCGAACCCCGGCCCAGTCTTATTTTTGACCGGGTCGCGACTCTCTGGACGGTGCGGTCGGCATCGCCGGGACGGTGATCCGGCCCCTGCGAGAGGACGCAGGCGGAGCGACCGGTCCGGGGCCGCCGGCCTGAACCGGCTGCGACGCGCATGGAATCGGAATTTCCGATCGGTGCATGCCGGCGGGGTTTCCGGCGCCCGCTACGCCGGCCGGCTTGCCGACGCCAGTTCAATCCGGGCGGATCAGCGCAGCAGTCCCAGGTCGAACTTGCGCGCAACGACCCGTTCAATCGCCTCGTCCAGCGACCCATCGGCTTCCATCAACTTGACCAGGCCCCCGCCCGCAAATCGCAGCGCCCAGCGGTAAACGGCCACCGCCGATTCGCGCCCTCCGTCCAGTACTGGCGCCTGGCCGCGAACCTCGTCGAGCATGCCCACGACTTCGGCGGCGATCCGCCGGTGGTAGCGGACCGAGACCGTCGCGGCGGCGCCGCCCCGGGCCAGGGATTGCTGGTACCAGGCCATCCCGTCGAATTTCGCGATGCGGGTGCGCGGGTAGAACGAGACCATCAGGTTCCAGGGGTCGGCTTCCGGTCTCTGGTCTCCGGCGTGCCGGAAATCGGTCCGCAGTATCACCGCGGGAATGTCGAGCAGCTTGGCGTACATGTACTCGACCACGGTGCCCGAATCCAGTTCCGATCCGTCGAAGTTGAAGATCGCCAGGTCGCACTCCATCACCGCCTTCAGATCCTGGTCGCGAATCTCCACCGGGCCGACGCCGCGCTGCTCCAGGTCCTGCGGCAGGATGCACCGGTAGCGGCCGGAGGACTGCTCGTCGATGTGGGATGCGAGCAAGGCGTTGCCGGCCAGGTCCTTGTGGTCGAACAGGGCGCCGGCGAAGTAGACGGAGTACGCAGAGTCGCCGCTCAACTTGGTTTGACCGGATCCCTGTCTGCCGGGCGCCGGCTCGCCGCAAGAGTCGCTCCGACTTTGCCTGTCATGCCGCGACGCGGTCCTGATCGGCGTCGATGCGAACGCCCGCCGCGGGGGCCGCCTTGCCTGCGAGAGCTCATGCCGATTGGAGCGCCTGCTCCTACCAGACCTCCCCCTCGGGGAAGAGCACCTTGGCCGGCCCGATGACCCTGGGGTCGGGCTCGGTCACGGATTGACGGACGTCCGGATGGTATTCGAAGCTGCGCAGGACGTAGCGCATGCAGCCCAGGCGCGCGCGTTTCTTGTCGTCGGACTTGATCACTATCCAAGGGGAGGCCTTGGTGTCGGTGGTCGCGAACATTGCCTGCCTGGCTTCCGTGTACTCGTCCCAGAGCGCCAGCGACCGCAGGTCGACGTCGCTGACCTTCCACTGTTTGAGCCGGTCGCTGGCGCGGGAGAGGACCCTTCTGAGCTGCTCCTCCCGACTCACCGCGAACCAGAATTTGAACAGGTGGATGCCCTCGTTGATCAGCAACTCCTCGAATTCCACCGCGTGTCGCAGGAAGCGCAGGGACTCGGCCGGGGTGCAAAAACCCATCACCGGCTCGACCACCGCCCGGTTGTACCACGAGCGGTCGAAGAACACGATCTCGCCGCCGGCGGGAAGGTGCTGCACGTAGCGCTGGAAGTACCACTGGGTCCGCTCCCGCTCGGTCGGAGCCGGCAGCGCGACCAGGTTGGCCCCGCGCGGATTGAGGTGCTCCATGAACCGCTTGATCGTTCCGCCCTTGCCGGCGGCGTCGCGACCTTCGAAAACCAGGACGATGCGCTGCCCGGTTTCCTTGACCCAGCGCTGCAGCTTCAAGAGTTCGACCTGCAGTTCGGCCTTCTGGCTCTCGTACGCATTGCGGGAAAGCTTGGTCCGGTAGGGATAGGAATCGCTGATGACCTGCTTGCGGCCCGCACCCTCCGCCTTTTCGAGGATGTCCGGAGGAATCCCTTCGGTCGGAATCTGGTAGCCGGTTTCGCCCGGGAAGTCGGGATTTGCCATGAGAGCAGGTTAATTGCCCGTCCCCGACCCCGTCAAAAGGGGCCGCTGTGGGGCTCGGCCGCCGGCGCTTACTCGCCGGACCGCCACTGACGGTGCGGCGGCAGTTCGCCGCTCACTCCCGACCAGACCAGCATCCGGTCCACGGTGGCTTCGATCACTTCGTCGAGCGAGCCGGGCCGCTCGTAGAACGCCGGCATCGGGGGAGCTATCACCGCCCCCACCTCGGCGAGGCGCAGCAAGTTGGTCAGGTGTATCTGCGAGAGCGGGCTCTCGCGCGGCGCCAGCAGCAGGCGCCGCCGCTCCTTGATCGCCACGTCGCCCATGCGGTGGATCAGGTTGGAGCCGACCCCGCCGGCCAGCGCCGCGACCGTGGCCATGGAGGCCGGAACGATCGCGTAGGCGTCGATCGGGTAGGACCCCGAAGCCAGCGGCGACGCCAGGTCGCTCGACTTGTGCGCGCGCACCCGACCGCGGCTCAAGAGTTCCTGCAGGTCGTCCTCGAAGGGGCGCCCGAGTTCGGACCGCCACATCAGGCGCCCGAACCCCGAGCAGACGATCTCCAGCTCCCAGCCGGCGTCCAGCACCGCCTCGGCCAGGCGCAGCGCCAGGACCGCGCCCGAGGCGCCGGAAACGCCGAGGGCCAGGCGCCGGCGCGGGCCGTTGCTCATCCGACCAGCAGCGCGATCACGACGGCCGCCAGCAGGGCGACCGAGACGTAGCTGTTGAGTTCAAAGAAAGCCTTCTGCAGGCGGGAGAGGTCGTCGGGCCGCACCAGCAGCGCCTCGTACACAAGAATCGCGCCCACGACCGCCACGCCGATCCAGAACGGCCAGGCCAGGCCGAGCAACAGTCCCATCCCGACCAGCGACGCGACCGTCGCCAGGTGCGAGGCGCGCGAGAGCCAGAGCGCGGTCCGCAGCGAGAACCGCGCCGGCACCGAATGCAGCCCCTGGGCCCGGTCGACGCCAACGTCCTGGCAGGCGTAGATGATGTCGAAGCCGGCGATCCAGAACGTCATCGCCAGGGCCAGCAGCGCCCCGGCCGGGTCGAGCCGGCCGGCGATGGCGATCCAGGCGCCGGCGGCGGCGATCGAATCGGCCAGCCCCAGCAGCCAGTGCGAGAGGTAGGTGAACCGCTTGGCGTATGGGTAGAGGGTCACCATCACGATCGCCAGCGGGCTCAGCGCCAGCGCCAGCGGATCGAGCAGGGCCGCGCAGACGATGAGGACCGCGAACCCGGCTACCAGCAGCGCGCCCATCTCCAGGCGCCGCATCGAGCCGGTCACCAGGGCCCGGTCGGCGGTGCGCGGATTGCGGGCGTCGATCTCGGCGTCGATCAATCGGTTGGCGGCCATGGCGCCGGTGCGGGCGCCGGCCATCGCGGCGGTGATCAGGAGGGCGTCGCCCCAGCCCGGCCAGCCGTCGGCGGCCAGCAGCATGCCCATGTAGGCAAACGGCAGGGCAAAGACCGTGTGCTCGAAGCGGATCGCGGCCGCATACACCGACAGGCGGCGCGGCGCGGCGCGCAGGACGGCCACGGGCGGTCTAGCCCGCGCTTAGCGGCGCGACCGAGAAGATCACCGCGAACGGCTTGCAGTAGATGATCACGGACCCGAGCGAGGCGGTGTCGATTTCGGGCGGGATGTCGTAGTTCTGGTTGCCGATGTTGCCTTTGAGCCGGCCCAGCTCGGTATAGCCGGCGGCGGTCAGGGCGTCGTGACTGGAGGGGTTGGGATCGGGGGTTACCAGCACCCGCAGATCGGGTCCGTTGGTGACCTCGAAATCCTCGAACCGCAGCACCCGGCTCCCGTCGGCGAGCTCGTACACGGTCGCGGACCCTTCTCCCCGGTGAAAATCGTCGCCGTCGACGAACCCGCCCGCGAGCAGTGCGACCGGCTCGGCCGGCGGGGCGGGCGGATCGGCGGGGGCGGGCTCGGACGCCGCGGCCTGTGGCTCCGGGGTCGCGGTCATCTCGACCATCGGTTCGGCCACCGGGTTGGCGATTTTCTCCATGGTCATCATCACGACCTCGGCGTCGGCCGGATTGATGTTCCCGGGCAACGAGGCGTTCTCGAGGCGCGGGAACTCCTCGTTGACTTCCTGGTCGATGAACAGCGGCGAGCCCAGCCACCAGGCCAGGGCGCCGGCGGGCACGAAGAAGACGAGGGCGATCAGCAGCGTCCAGAAGGGGTGCGCGGCGATGGTCGATCTTGCGGCGGCTATCAAAGTCCGTATTCCTCCCAGCGGCGGTCAACGAGGTCAGATATTTCCGGGTCCATGACGATGTCTGGCGGCCAGCGCCGGCGGAACCCTTCCGACTCCAGTTTGATCGTCGCGTCGATTCCGATCTTGCCGGCGTAATTGGGTTCGCGCGCGGCGTGGTCGAGCGTGTCGGTCGGTCCGGCCGAGAGCTCTATGTCGTAGGCTGGATCGACGTTGTTGCCGACCCGCCAGAGCACCTCGCGCAGGTTCTGGACGTCCACGTTCTCGTCGACCACGATCACGAATTTTGAAAACATCAGCTGGCCCAGCCCCCAGATGGCGTGCATCACCTTGCGGGCGTGGCCGGGGTAGCGCTTCTTGATCGAGACGATGGCGAAGTTGTGGAAGACCGAGTCGTACGGCAGGTGCATGTCCACAAGCTCGGGAATCATCAGCCGCACCAGCGGCAGGAACAGGCGCTCGGTGGCCCCGCCCAGGAAGCGATCCTCCTTGGGCGGCTTGCCGACGATGGTGGAGATGTAGACCGGGTCGCGGCGCCGGGTGACGGCGGTAACGTGCAGCACCGGGTAGGGGTCCTCGAGCGAGTAGACGCCGGTGTGGTCGCCGAACGGGCCCTCGATGCGCGTTTCGGCCGGATCGACCCAGCCCTCGATGACGAATTCGGCGCTGGCCGGCACCCGTATGTCCACGCTGACGGCCTTTACCATCTCGACCGGGCGCTGGCGCAGGAACCCGGCGAAGACCGTCTCGTCGATTCCGGGCGGCAGCGGCGCGGTGGCCGCGTAGATCATGGCCGGCTCGGCCCCGACCGCGACCGCGACCTCGAGGCGCTCGGCGCCCTGCGAGCGGGTGAAGTGTTCCTGCCCGCCCTTGTGCAGCTGCCAGTGCAGGCCCAGGGTCTTCTCGTCGAAGACCTGCAGGCGGTACATGCCCACGTTGCGCTTGCCGGTGGCGGGGTCGTGCGTGAACACCAGCGGCATCGTGATGTAGCGGCCGCCGTCCCCGGGCCAGCACTTCTGGATCGGGATCTGGGCCAGCGAGGGGTTCTCGGTCTCGACCACCTCCTGGCAGGGTCCGGAGGAGACGCTCTTCGGCTGGATGCGGGCGACCTTGGAAAGATCCCCCAGGGCCGACAGCTTGGCCCGGATCCCCTGCGGCGGCCCGCCCATTACCAGGTCCAGCAGGGCGGCGATGCGATGCTCGAGCTCGCCCCACTGCTCGGCCCCCAGCGCCCAGGCGGTGCGCTGGGCCGAGCCGAAGACGTTGATCGCCAGCGGGAAGGGCGAACCCTGCACGTTCTCAAACAGCAGCGCCGGGCCGCCGTCGGGTTCGGCCATCACCCGGTCGGCGATCTCGGTGATTTCCAGTTCGGGGTCAACGCTCGCCTTTATCCGGCGCAGCTGCCCGGCTTTTTCGAGGTGGTCCAGGAACTGGCTAAGGCTGTCAAAGCGCACCGCCGCGGCCCTTTCCGGGGGGTTGATGGCTCAATTGGCTCATACCTTCAAAACTACGATCAGCGCGGCCGGGTCGGTTCAGGAACCGGCCAGTTCGTCCCACGGAAACCGGGAAAGGTCCGCGATCGCATAGTCGGGCCGGGCGGCCGGGTCGGTCCGTTCCAGGTCCGCCCGGTCGGAGACGCCGGTATAGACCAGCACCGAGCGCGCCCCCAGCGCCTTGGCGGCGCCGATGTCGGTTTCCAGGTTGTCGCCCACCAGGACAAGGTCCTGGGGCCGGGCGTTTTCGCGCTTGAGGATCTCGCTGAACATCCGGGTGGCCGGTTTGCCGACCGTGATCGGCTCGACCTCGGCCGAATACGACAGCGCCATCGCCAGCGCCCCGCCGCCGGGCAGCGAACCGTCCGACCAGGGAAAGTTGCGGTCGTGCGAGGGCACCACCAGGCGCGCCCCGGCATGGCGCAGGGCCCAGTGGGCGTGCGAGAGCGCGCGGAAGCTCAGGTCCAGGTCCAGGCTGGCCACGACCACGTCGACCGATCCGTCGTCGAGGAAGCGCACCGTCTCGATGCCGGCCTCCTCGATCTCCTCGGCCAGGTGCTCGGTTCCCAGCACCAGCGCCCGCCGGGCCGGCGGGTCGAGTTCGGCCAGGACCCAGGCGGTCGCGTCGGCGGCGCAGACCACGTGTTCGGGGCGGGCCGATATCCCCAGGTCGCTGAGCTTCCCGGCGATCGCCTCGGCCCCGTAATGGGTGTTGTTGGTCCCGAAGTAGACCGGATAGCCGAGCCGGCGGGCGTGGTTCACCGCCGCCGCGGCGTGCTCGATCAGGTTGCTGCCGCGGTAGACGACCCCGTCAAGGTCGAAGGAGAGGATCACGGCCGCGTCCGCCCGGGCGGCGCGCAGTTAAAGTCCAGCGGCAAGCTGCTAGTCGCTGTAGACGCCGTTTACGACGACCTCGCGCGGCCAGGAACCCGACAGCACGTCGACCACGGTCCGGGCCGCGTCCTCGGCCATGCGCATGGTCGACTCCGAGGTCACGCCGGCCACGTGCGGGGCCATGATCAGGTTGTCGAGCCCGCGCAGCGGGGAGCCCTCCTCGAGCGGCTCGGACTCGAAAACGTCGAGGCCGGCCCCGCCGATCTGCCCTTCGCGCAGGGCCTCGGCCAGCGCCTTTTCGTCGATCAGCTGCCCGCGCGCGGTGTTTACCAGCAGGGCGGTCGGCTTCATCGCGGCCAGCCTCTCGGCGTTGATCAGATGGTGCGTCTCGGGCGTGTTCGGGGCATGCAGGGTCACAACGTCGGCGCGCCTCACCAGATCGTCGACGTCGGTGAGTTCGATCTCGTGAGAGTTGACAAACTCCATGTCCGGGTAGGCCTCGTTGGCGATGACCTTCATGCCGAACGCCTGGGCGCGCACGGCGACGCGGCGCCCGATCCGGCCCAGCCCGACGATGCCGATGGTCTGGCCGAATATGTCGCGGCCCATGACCCGCTGGAACGATCCCGAGGCGACGTTCCGGTGGTTCCCGGGCAGCTGCCGCGAGAGCGCCAGCGCCAGCAGCATCGCGAACTCGGCCACCGAGTCGGCGTTGGCGTACGGGGTGATGGTCACCGCAACGCCGTGCTCGGCGGCGGCGGCGTGGTCGACGGCGTCGAATCCGACCCCGGTGCGGGCGATCACCTTCAGTTCGGGCGAACTCTCGATGACGGTGCGGTTGACGGGCTGCCCGCCGAGGATGATGCCGGCAATGTCGGGCATGAGCTGGAGCAGGCTGTCGGTGACATCGTCCTCGCTGGGAATACCGAAGTAGGTCGGACCCTGGACGTATTCGTGTCCGGCGCCGGTGACGATGTCGCGGATGCGGTCGACTAGCGGACCGGAAATGGACGAGGTGAACCCCAATACCTTGGCCATGGAAGCTCCTGGGGAAGCGCGGCCCGGTGCGGCCAGCGCAAAATGATCGCGGGCCCGGCCGCAGCGGCAGGGCGCCGAACTATTTTCCGCCTTACCGCCTCCGAATACGCAGATGAGCGCCATTGCGGTGGCCATCGGCCCCGCCGACAACGACGCGGCCCTGGCGCGCCTCGAGGAACTCTCCGGCCGCGCCGACCTGGTCGAGCTGCGGCTGGACATGATGGGGAGCTACGATCTCCCGGCCCTGGCCGCCGCCGAGGGGCCGCCGCTGCTGATCACCAACCGCGCCCGCGCCGAGGGCGGGTTCGCCGACGGAGGCCCGGCCGAACGCCTGCGGCCGCTCAAGCAGGCGATCGAGCTTGGCTGCGCCTACGTTGACGTGGAGGCCGACCTGTACCCGCTGCTTGCAGAGCGAGGCCGGACGAGGATCATCGCCTCCGAGCACGATTTCGAATCCACCCCGCCGGACCTCGAATCGCGTTTCCGCCGCCTGGCCGGGCTCGGGGCCGACGTGACCAAGATCGCGGTGTCGCCGCGGCGTCCCGGGGAGGCGCTGCTGCCGCTGGAACTCCTGGCGCGGGCCGCCGGCCCGACCGTTGCGATAGCGATGGGCCCGCTGGGGCTCATCACGCGGGTCGCAGCTCTTCGCTTTGCAAACTGCGCGTTCACCTATGCGACCGCCGACGACGATGACGGCACTGCCCCGGGGCAGATCCCGGTGTCGCGGCTGCAGGGCGCCTTCCGGGCCTCCTCGATCTCGCCCTCCACCCGGCTCTTCGGCCAGTTCGGCGGTGGCTCCAGGTCGCTCTGGCTTTCGGCGCGAGTGACCCAGCTGCTGGTGGCGGCCGGCTGCGACGGGGGTGTGCATGCCGCTGGAGCCGGAACTTGCGGCGGGCGATTACCGCCTGCGGCTGGCCGAACTCGGGTTCGCCGGGTTCTGGGAGGTCGGCGGCAGGTGCTTCGACCCCTCCGGGGCCAGGACGGGCGGCCGCGCGGTCGATCCCGAAGAGGCCGCCGGGCTGCTTGGCCCAATGGCTTGAACGCCGCCGCAGATTGCCGGCGCGGCGAAAATTACCGCGTGTCGAACTTGAACCAGAACTCCGCCCAATCGTGACCATCGGCCGCACCGGGATCGTCCGGCGCCTGCTGCTGCTGGCGTCGGCCGCGCTGGCGGTCGCAATCCTGAACACGCCGGCCAGCGCGGTCGTCGGGTTCGGCGGCTTGCCGGGCGTGTGCGGTTTCGAGGACACCCTGGAAGCGGCGATCTTGGAGGCGCTGAATCTCTCAGGGCCGGAGTGCGACGACGTGACCAATGACATGCTGGACGACATCTACGAACTCGACCTGAGCGACAAGGGCTTGGCGCGATTTGCCCCCGACCCCGCGCAACTCACCGGTTTCCACCCCCAATTGATCATCAATCTGCGCGGGAACCCCGGCCCGGACGGGAACGGGCTGACAGTGGCCGACATCGACCGGGATTCGATCCCTCTCTGGCGCGGCAGTGGCAGCGACGAGGCTGTCTCCTACACGCTGGTGCTTGACGTCGGCCAGTCGTACAACGGACTGACCCAGAGCCGGTACACGACGACCGAGGGCCAGGCGGTTCTGGTGGCGGTGAGCTGGGGGGACCGGCCCGGAACGCAGGAAATTACCCAAGCTCGGGCAGTGAACAAAGAAGACGAACTCTACTTCGGCCATTACATCCACTCCGAGCAGGACGACGAATCCGTATCCGGCGACACGGATTACTACCGCTGGATTTACGCGCGCGCCAGCGACGCGCCGGGAGCCCTTTACGTCGGCCTGATACCGGTACACGACGACGATGAGATCGAAGGCGCCGCCAGCCCAGACAAGATCGAGATCAGCGAATTGGTGGTTGCCGACCGTAAGGAAGATTTGGGCAAACGCGCCTTTACACGCGACGACGAGCTATTCGACGACAACGACGCCCCGCTGCACGAATACGTCGACGACTACCTGGACGGCTTGGGCAGCCGCGACGAAGCCGACCTGATCATCAACGACGACGACGCTCCGACCACGCCGGTCTGCGCACGCACGATCCTTGAACACATCGAGGACCTGGTGAACGAGCCGCGCTGCAGAGATATCTCGCGCGGCCACCTCGCTACGCCGACCGTATTCAACCTCGCCGGCGAGGGAGATTGAATCGCTGGCCGCCGGCGACCTGGACGGATTCACCGGTCTCACGGAGTTGAATCTGCGTGACAACGAACTCTCGACCCTGCCACGCGGGATCTTCAGCGACATCGGCACGGATGCAATCAAGGGTTACCCCGAAGATTCCCACCAGGAGGTGCGGATCGATCTGCGCGACAACCACGGCCCGACGCTCAACGGCCAATTCCTGGCTACCGACCTGCCGGCGCACGTGCTCGCGGACCTGAAAGAACACCAGCGCATTCAACTCAATCAAAGCGCGTTCGTACGGTCCGGCGTCGCGAACGGGTTCAACCAAGCCAGTTACGAAGTGGCCGAGGGCGGCACGCTGGCGTTCATCGTGAGCGTGAGAAATGCGAACCAGCCGGCGATCGAGTTCGAGGTGCTGGCCTCGGATACGGCCGAAGACAACCCCTATGCCCGCGACGCCAGCGTCGACCTCCCGGGATTTGTCGAGGGGAGGGCCCGGCCGGAGACCTACAGGCTGTATGTCGAAGACGAGCTGCAGCGGAACAACTTCACCGGAACTTACGCGGTTGCGGTCGACATACCGGTCGAGACGATCGACGACGGGGGACGACGAAACGTTCACCATGCGGTTGGCGGGCTTGAACGGCACCGGCACGACTATCGCGATCGCCAAGGTCACGATCCGCGAGGACGGCGCCGGCGCCCCTCCGGTCCCCGGCCCCTCGCCGACGCCGTTCGGGAGCTGGCTGGTCGAGGACTCTCACTACCAGCAGGACCCCAGCGGCCTCAACGCCAACCTCTCGCACAACATCCCGCGGCTATCGGCCACCGTTGACGGGCAGCGCCTGACGGCCGATTTCATGGACCACTACCACCGCACCGGGGGCATTACCCGCTGGGGTCTGCCGACCTCCGAGGTTCTGGTGATCGAATCGGAGACGCTGACCCAGTACTACCAGCGCGGGGTCGTCGACTTCCACCGCCGCCCCGATCTTGGCGGGATCTGGGTGATCGAACGCCGCCTGGCCTGGGACTACTTCGGCGGCGGCCGGGACGGATCGCCCGACATGGGGGTGGAGCTCGGCACCACCAACGACTACCCTGGGACCCTGCTGGGTCCGTGGGGGCACAAGGTCTCCGACTACGCGGTCGACGGGACCGTCGTGGGATTTGCCAAGTTCTTCAACGACCTGGGCGGGGTCGATTCCTTCGGGCTACCCAAGACCGAGGCGCGGGCCGACAACAACCGGCCCGGGACCCTGCACATTCCGGGCAAGACGACCGGATTCATCCGCCAGTACTTCCAGGCCGCGGTGATGGAATACCACCCCGACGATCCCGGCGACCCGATCAAGCTCGGGCTGCTCGGCGACGATCTGCGCAACCGCCAGTTCCCAACGCCGCCTTCGCCAACATCCCGGCATTTCAGGCCGCCGCCGAGTTCGTGAACGGATCGTTCTACGACCCGCCGGCGGTCGGCACCTACCGACAGCCGCGGGCTGCCGCCTCCCCGCCGGTCGGCTAAACCCCGGCCCACTGCAGCGGGCGGTTCAGCACCGCGTCTGGATCCGCGGCGTCGCGCAATCGCTGGAACACGGCCAGGGTGTCGGCGTCGAAAGCCGCCGCCAGGTGGTCGCGCTTGACCCTCCCCAGCCCGTGCTCGCCGGATAGAACCCCGCCCAGATCGATGCTGGTCTCGGCGATCAGTCCCAGCGCCCTGCCCGCCCGGTCGCGCTGGCCCTGGTCCAGCGGGTCGTAGAGAACGTTGGGGTGCAGGGTGCCGTCGCCGATGTGGCCGAACAGCGCGATCGGCAGGTCCAGCTCGGCGGCGATCCGCTTTATCCGCTCGACCGCGTCGGCAGACGGGTGCGCGGCAGGCAGATGTCCTCGCCGATCTTGCCCGGCCGCACCCGGGCCAGCGAGGACGTGATCGCGTGGCGGGCCTCCCAGTAGGCCCGCTCGCGCGGACC
>CAXXYJ010000067.1:0-13580 GCA_963664795.2 Chloroflexota bacterium
CGCCCCGGCACCGGTCCGGGGGCGCGGGAGCGAATGCGCTGTCGCCGGCGGGAAGGCGGGCCAGGAGCGGTTCGATCCGGAGCGCGGCCTCGGCGCCGAATCTGTCTGCGAGCGTGGTTGTCTGGTTCATCTGGCTTCCCGTCTGCTTTCCGGGAGCCGCCGGGGCGGCTCTTGAACGATTGCTTATTGTCGATACTACACTAAATATTGTTGCAGAGACAATAGGACGTGGTGGCGGCCTCCTCCGCGGACCCCGTTCGCACCGGGTCCTTCGGCACGGACGGAAGTTGCCGCGACGGCCCCGGCGCGGCGCGGAACGCTTCCGACGCCCGGCGCCGGGCGATTCGGCCGGTTCGTCATCCGGGGAACCTTCTTCGGCCCAATTCCGGCCACCGGTTCACCGGACGGGAACGGTTATTCGAGCAGAACCCCGCGAATCGCGCGGCCGTACCGCTGGTAGAGGAATCCGCCGGCGACCAGCAGGACGCCCAGGCCGATGAAGGCGGCGACGCGGTACGCCTGTGACAGCAGGAACGCGTCGTAGACGAACAGCTTGGCGACCGGGACCGCCAGCAGGCCCAGGCCGCAAACTCGCAGCCAGTACGACCGCCGCGCAATCCCCAGCACGATCAGAATCCCGGCGTACGACGCCCAGAGTCCGCTCAGGGAAAGACTTATCACCTGCCCGGCGACGTCGGGTGCGACCGCGAAAAACCCACGGTCAAAGGCGTCGAAGATCTCAAAGCTCAATGCGAACAGGGTCAGGCCGTTCGCCGCCACCAGCAGGGCCCGGAGGAGTCGCTCGTCCGACGGCCGGGGTTGGCGGTCGCGCCGGTTCTTTATGAGAAATGCCGACCGGTACATCGCCGCGACCGCGGCGGCGAAGGCGAGAAAGTGCCAGTTGGCGACCGGCAGGTAGGAGTGACCGGGGTCGAAATAGATGTCGCGCCAGTCAGCCGCGGCAAAGTCCAGGACGAGGAGTTTTACGACAACCAGGGCGAAGAGGGCGCCGGCCACCGTGCGCAGTCCCGGATTCGCCCGCCGGTAGGAAATCCGGACCAGGAGCGAGGCTTCGGCCGCCCAGAGGGTCGTGACCAGGACGCCCTCAAACTGCACCGGGACCGCGATCGTCAGCAGCGCCAGCCCGATTCCCAGGAAGGCCCGGCCGAGCCGCACCCTTTCCGGACGGCGGAGCCTCAGCCCGAGACCGATCAGCCCGTAGAAGAGCGCCAGCGACAGCGTGAACCCGCCCATCCACGGCCGATGGATGTCGAACATGAGCTGGTAGCTGATGGCCAGGTAGGCGATGGGATTTCAGGACGATCAGGGCCCAGTCGAGCGGGTGGGGATCGCCCGCCCCGCGCAGGCAGGTAAGGATCGCCGCGACCACGAACATCAGGAAGATGACGGTGATCCCCGACTGCGCCAGGGCCAGGCCAGGTTCGAATTCGGCGTGCCAGAACCCAAATAGCACCAGCGAGCCGGTAATCGCCAGGATCGTTATCCAGCGCCAGCCGCGGTGAAAGGCCAGCACCAGGGCGCCCAGGTCCAGGACCACCACGTATCCGAGCAGCACCCATTGATCGGAGAGGGCGCCGGCAAGGAACAGCGGCGTTGCAAATCCACCCAGCATCGCCAGGGCGGCGACCGCGCGCGATTCGTGGCGGATCGACAGCCCCGCCGCCGCGGCGGTCACCAGGCCGGCGAGTCCGAGCGCCGGCAGCGGAGCAAACAAGCCGTAAAGGTCGAAACCGGCGAACACCGACAGGTAAAGGACCGCCACCCCGCCGCCGGTTACGGCCTGGGCCCAGGCCGGGTAGCGCCGCGACCAGAACTCCCCGCCGCCCATCAGCAGCGCCCCCGCCGCGAACCCCAGGCCGACCCGGCCGGTCTCGCCGATCCAGTCGTTGTCGAACGCCAGCTTCAGGAAGAAGCCGACTCCGAATATGAGCGCCAGGATGCCGATGCGGGCGAGCCAGTTCCCGCCCAGCAGCCACTCCCAGTCCCTGGCGGCGGACTCTCCGTCAGATGTCCGCGGCGGGGCCGACGCTACGCCCGAGGGCCTGGCCGCGTCGGCCGCCGCGGGTTCTTGGAGGCCGCCGGCCGAGCCGGTTTGTTCGGCAGGACCGATCGCCGCAGCGGCGCCTCCGGATTGGGCGTTTTCCAACTCGAGAATGCGCTGGGCTTGCCGGTTCAGCTGCGACTGGAGACGGCTTGCCAGCGACCGCAGATCGGCCACCGCGCGCTGCAGGTCGGCCTCGTCGACCGGCGCGGCCGGTTCCAGGGATTGGCCGGGTAGTTCGGTGCCGCAGCGCACGCAGAACCTGGCCCGGGCCGAGGACGCCGGCAGGCCGCAGTTCGCACAGAGCCGCGCCGCCACCGGCCGCTATCCGAGCTTGCGGCCGGGAGCGCCGGAAAGGCGGCGGCGTTCCCGGCTGCAGGCGAATGGCATTTGCGGCGCGGTCTAGACGGCGACGCCGCAACCGGGGCAGAAATTTGCCTCCGGCGTCAGGCTCGCCCCGCACTGCGCACAATACCGCGGCCCTTCCGCGCCCTTTTCGATGCCAGGTTCCTCCGGACCCGGCGCGGTCGCGGCCGGAACCGGTGCGCCCGGCTCAGGCTCGGCGGCCGAAGGTTCGGACCCGTAGCGGTTGGTTCCGGCCGTGCCCGGGAGGGCGCACAGGACAAGCGGCAGGAGTCCGCAAATCGCGCCGGCGGCCAGCGCCAGCAGCAGCAACCCGAGCAACGTCGCGAAACCGGCGACTTCGGAATCGACCTCCGGGACCGGTCCCTCGCCCGCAAAGGCGATCGCGAACGCCGCCGCCGCCAGCACCATCGCACCGATCCCGGCGGCCAGATACGACAGCAGCCACCAGGCCGAACGCCCGGTGTCGTGCAGCCGCCGGGCGGACACGGCCAGGAATGGCGACAGCAGGACCAGGAATGCGACACCGGGCAGGAGCGCGCCCAGGATCGCCTGGGCCAAAAACGCGCACAGGAAGAACCACCAGAATTCGGGCCGCGACGCCCTGCCGCTGAAGTCGAAGTACTTCTGGAAGCAGGTCCGAATCGAATCAACCAGCGACATGCCTGCCCGCCCCGCCCGATCCAATCAAATCCGGCCCGTTCCGCGACTGCGTCCGCTTCCCTCGTGCGCGCGCACAAGCTAACGATAGCCTTGCCCGCGACGCGGTTTCCCGCGTCGGACCGCCGCCCGGGCCGCCATTTCCGGCACCGGTCCAGGTTCCCCGCGGAACCGATCCGGCTCCGGGCCGATCAAACTCGGATGTAGGGCGGTCGGCCAACGATTGGCCGGAAGCCCGGACGAACGGCTGGGCGCACCGAACGCGCCGGACCGGAAATCAGACTCGCCGGAGCATGCGCCGATGCAAGATCTGCACCGTTTTGAAAACCTGACCTGGCCCGAGATCAATCAGGCGGTCGAGAAAAGCCTTATCCCGGTTCTGCCGGTGGGCACGGTCGAACAGCACGGACCGCACCTGCCGCTGAAGATCGATTTCTGGTCGGCCGATTCGATAGTTGAGGAGGCCGCCCGGCGCCGACCCGACCGGCTGCTGGCGATGCCGGCTATCCCCTACGGCTACACGACCCACGTGATGGACTTTCCGGGCAGCATCACCATCCATTACGAAACGTTCATCCGCTACGTCCTGGACGTGCTCAAGAGCGTGGCGCACCACGGGTTCAAGAAGGTGATCGTGGTGAACGGCCACGGTTCAAATGCGACGCCGCTGGACATGGCCGCCCGCCGGGCCAACATCGAAACCGACGCCGTCGTCGCGATGACCAACTGGTGGTCGCTGGTCACGGTCGATCCGGAATTTGCGGGCCGGTGGCGGGAGTCGGAATTCCCCGGCGGGTGCGCGCACGCCTGCGAGCTGGAGACCTCGCTTGCGCTCAGGCTCGACGAATCGGCCGTCAGGAAAGACCTGATCGAGAGTCACCAGACCTGGACCAATGCGCAGGATTCCAGATTCGAGTCGGTGGACCTGTTCGGATTCGGCCCGGTGGCGGTTACGAGCTGGACGAGCACCTACACGGAAACCGGCGTCTGCGGTTCGGCCGAGCTGGCGACCGCCGAAAAAGGGGAACTTCTGTTCGAGGAGGCGGTAACCAGGCTGGCCGAGTGGGGCGACGAGTTCTTCGCCCGCTGTTACCCGGCCCGCACCGATCACCACCGGCAACCTCCGACCACGCCCGTGCCTGGTTAGCGGTGTCTTTGAGGGCAAATGTCCGGTCGGTCCAAACCCGCGGTCGCGCCGCCGGCGCGGACGCTCGCCATCGGCGGCAAAAGACAGGGCCGCGTCCCGGCCGGCGCCGGGTCCGAGTCCGGTGCCGGTTGCCGCGAACGAGGGGCCGCGTGCGCCATTGATTGGTTTATGAGATTGGAGCCTGTTTAAACTGTTTAACGTAGTAAGTCGGGTGTTTGCCGTCAATCGCCTGATGCTGCCTAGGACGGTTCGTGAAGCTGCAAAGCGCGACCAGAGATCCGGCGGCGCGAGCGGCGGGGGCATTGCTCCTGCTGACTGCCGCACTTACGATCGCTGCCGTCGCGTTTCGAGTGGGCGCTGATGCCGACCAGGGCCAAATGCTCGATTCGTTGGTGGCAATTTCGGACAGCAAAGCCGAATACGCGATTGGCGGCGGCGCCCGACTGCTTTCAGGCCTGACCCTGCTCGGGGCGGGCTTTGCGCTGCTGCGGACCTGGATCATCCGGGAACGGCTCGGGAGCCCGGCGGTCCCGATCCTGCTGGGCGCATCCGGCGCGCTGACGGCGCTCTCGGGCGCGGCGGCGGTCGGGCTCGGGGTGGCGGCGCCGGAACCCGCGTCGGCGATCCCGGATTTTGCGGACCAGGCCCTGACCGGCGCGACCTATCAATTTCGGTGGATTGCCGGCAAGCTCGGATTCGTCGTCGGCGGCCTGGCGCTGATCGTCGCGGCGCGTTACCAGTGGAAGGCCGGCGGCGCGCTGCGCCGGATCGCCCCCGCTTCGGCGGTCCTGGGACTCCTGATGCAGTTGATCTGGATCGACTCGGCCACGCCCCTCCACCCGGTGATCGGGATCGCCTTCACGGTCTGGCTGGCGGCGATCGGGGCCATGCTTTTTAGCGGCCGCGTCGAGAGTCACTTCCTGGCGCTGCGGCGGTAAAAGGGACGCCGCCGCCGCGACCGCGTTCACCGACCGGTCGCCAGCGAAATCCCCACTTGCCCGATCAGTTCGGACTGGCGGCGATCGCCGCCACCGCGTCGGCCCACTCGTCGGCCGAATTCAGGCACGGAACCAGCGTCAACTCCTCGCCGCCCTTTTCGCGGAACAGCTCGGCTCCGCGGACCTGGATCTCCTCCAGCGTCTCCAGGCAGTCGGCCGCGAACCCCGGCGTTATTACCGAAATCCGGCGCACGCCCGCTTCGGCCAGCTCGGCGAAGACGCTTTCGGTCTGCGGCTTGAGCCACGGCTCGGGCCCGAACTGCGACTGGAACGTCACCAGGAGCTTTTCTTTCGGGAGCGAGAGCGCGTCGGCCAGCTTGCGCGCCGTGACCAGGCACTGGGCGCGATAGCAGTCGGGGGCAAACTCCTCGCTGCGGTCGCAGCAGTCGGGCTCGGCCAGACAGTGCCCGCCGCTGGGGTCGGCCTTGCGGACCTGGCGCTCCGGGAGCCCGTGAAAGCTCAATACAACCATCTCCGGGTCGGAGCTGGCCAGGACCGGACGCGCGACCCGGGCCAGGGCCTCGATGTAGCCCGAATCGGCAAAGTAGGCCGGCACGAACTCGATCGCGGGATCGCCCGGGATTTCGCCGGCGGCTTCGCGGACCGCTTCCATCGACGATCCGGTAACCGCCTCGCAGTAATGCGGGAAGAGCGGAAAAACCCGTATCTCCTCGGCGCCGTCGGACTGCAGCTGCCGCAGCACCGACTTGATGGAGGGTTCGCCGTAACGCATGGCCACCGCCACCGTAGCGCTTCCGCCCAGGCGGGCCTGGACCTTTTCGCGGAGGTCCTGGGTGTGGAAGAGCAGCGGCGAACCGCGCTCGGTCCAGATCTGCTGATAGGCGTGCGCCGATCGGCTCGGCCGCAGCGGAAGGATGATCGCGTTCAGCAGGAACCAGCGCAGCGCCGCGGGAACGTCGAGGACGGCCGGGTCGGAGAGGAACTCGCGCAGGTACGTGCGCAGGTCCGCCGTCGTGGGGGACTTGGGCGTACCCAGATTCACCAGCAGCAGCGCTCGCTTCGGATCCGGGCGTGGCAACTGGGTCTCCTTTTGCCGGGCGATGGCCGCCGGCCGGCCGGACGCGGTTGCGCGGTCGGCCAGGACGGGTGTCGGGAGCGCGCAACTCCGACCGCCGGGGGCCGTCGGTTCCCCGGCAACATTCCGGTGCCGGTCCACGCGCCCGCAAAGTGTAAGCGGGCGCCCGATCGCATCAGGCAATCCGGCCCAACGGTGGGCTATGATTGCACGGCTCGCACCCTGCGGATAGACGCCGCCGCGACCCCCGGAGCCCTCAACAGCCAGTCACGGTTGCACCTGCGAATTCCGCCAAGGCCAAACCGCCGATGCCGGTCATGGCGTTGACCGCCAAGCCTTCCTGGTGCCGCGCCGCGCTGCTGCTCGCGCTGGCGGTCGCGATCGCGCAGGTCGCGCTCGGCGGGGTGGTGCGGGTGACCGGTTCGGGCGACGCGTGTCCGGACTGGCCGCTCTGCCACGGCCAGATCATTCCGCCGCTCGACCTGAACATCTGGCTCGAGTTCGGCCACCGCCTTTCAGCCTCGGCGCTGGGGCTCGTGGTCCTGGCGGCGGCGGTCCTGGCGTGGCGGCAGGAACCGCGGGCAAGGACGGCGGTGCTGGGCGTGAACGCGGCCCTGGTCCTGGTGCTGGTCGCGGCCTTGCTGGGCGGCCTGACCGTGTTGACCGAGCTGTCCTGGTGGGCCCGGTTGATTCACCTGGTCCTGGCCGAACTGGTCGTGGCCTGCATCGCGGTGGCCTGGCTGGCCGAACCCGACGCGGGGCGGTCCGCCCGCGTCCCCGGCCGGCTCCGGCCGGGGGCCGGGCTTAGCCGCTCCGCCGGCCTGGCCTCGCTCGCCGTCCTGCTGGCGGCGATCGTCTTCGGGTCCTACATGGTCGGGTTCAACTACGGCGCCGCCTGCACGAGCTGGCCCATGTGCCAGGGCCTGCGCATACCCGACGGGCTCGCATTCATCGTCAACATGGGCCACCGGGTCAGCGCCCTGGCGATCGCACTGCCGATCGGCTGGCTCTGCCTGCGGGCCTGGCGCCTGGGGCCCGGCGCGCGCCAGGAGCGCTGGTTCGCGCTGCTGGCCGCCGCCTGCCTGGCCGCGGCGGTCCTGCTCGGGGCGCTGACTGTCTGGCTCAATTTCTCGGTCCTGATGCGGTCGCTGCACCTTGTGTCCGCAACCCTGGTGTGGGTGTCGGCGGTCGCGCTGGTCGCGGTGCTCACCGACCCGGTCCGGTTCCGGGCGCCGTTCCCCGGCCGCGCGGCCGGGGGATCCTGATGGCGGCGGCGCTCGCTCCCGCGGTCGGGCTGGCGCGCGACTACGTCGCTCTCACCAAGCCCCGGATCATCGCCCTGTTGCTGGTGACCGCCGTGGGCGGAATGGTGGTCGCGGCGCAGGGGTGGCCGGACCTTCGGACGCTGGCACTGGTGGCCGCGGGCGGTTACCTGGCCGCCGGCGGTGCCAATTCGCTCAACCACGGTGCCGAGCGGGACCTGGACCAGAGCATGCGGCGCACCAGCGGCCGTCCGGTCGCCAGCGGCCGGATCACGCCCCGCCACGCGATCGTCTTCGGCATCGCCCTGAACCTGGCCGCCTTCGCGATCCTGGCCCATTTTCTGAACCCGCTGACCGCATGCCTCGCCCTCAGCGGCACCCTCATCTACCTGTTCGTGTACACCATCGGCCTAAAGCGGGTCACCCCGCAGAACATCGTCGTCTGCGGGGCCGCCGGCGCGGTCCCGCCGCTGGTGGGCTGGGCCGCGGTCACCGGCACGGTTGAGCCGGCCGGGCTGTTCCTGACGGCGATCATCTTCATATGGACGCCGCCCCACTTCTGGGCCCTGGCGCTGATGATCCGGGACGATTACGAACGGGCCGGGATCCCGATGCTCCCGGTCGTGGCCGGCCTGGCCAGCACCAAGCGCCAGATCCTCAGTTACTCGCACGTGCTGGTCGCGGTGGCGGTCGCGTTCGCGGTCACCGACGCGGTCGGCGTGGTCTACATGGCGGTCGCCGCGGTGTCGGGGGCGGTGTTCCTGGGCTTGGCGCTGCGGCTGTCAAGAACCGAGGGGATTGACGGGGCCAAGCCGCTCTACCTGTATTCGATCGCCTACCTGGCGGCGATCTTCCTCGGCGCGATCGCCGACGTGCT
Source organism: Chloroflexota bacterium (assembly GCA_963664795.2). Taxonomy (GTDB): domain Bacteria; phylum Chloroflexota; class UBA11872; order UBA11872; family VXNJ01; genus VXNJ01. Next base: position 8,406 of record CAXXYJ010000067.1, read on the forward strand.
CCTGGGGCGACACCTACCGATCTGAGCCCCTGGGCGCGCACGGAAAACGAATCCCGGCCGCGCCCGGAATCGCGCATTCGCCGTCTCCCGGATCCGGGCGCCGACTTCCGTGACGGGACCCTTTAGTAGCTTTAACAGGCGGTTATCTGTTATATTTGCCAGAACTTGTTAGTACGTACTAACTTTTTGGAACTATCACAATGATTCACAGAAACAAGAAGCTCCTGCTGGTGGTCGTCACCGCGGTGCTGGCCACGATCTGGCTGGCCGCGTGCGATCTGCGGGAGGAAGAACCGGCCGTCGAGCGTCCGGATTTCTCCCAGGCCGCACGCACCTATGCCGCCGGCGTCCACTCGGCGTACCTGACCAGCCTCGTTTCAGCGCAGGCGCTTGACGCGTCGATTGACGCGTTCCTGGCCGATCCGTCCGAAGAGACCCTGAGCGCGGCCCGCGCGGCCTGGATCGTGGCGCGCGAGGACTACGGTCCGACCGAAGTGTTCCGCTTCTACGGCGGCCCCATCGACAACGAGGAGACCGGCACCGAGGGCCTGATCAACGCCTGGCCGCTCGATGAGGCCTACATCGATTACGTGACCGGGGACCCCGACGCGGGAATCGTGAACAACCCGGCCGAGTACCCGGAGATCACGGCCGGCGTGATCGTCGAGCTCAACGAGGTCGGCGGCGAGGCCAACGTCTCCACCGGCTGGCACGCGATCGAGTTCCTGCTCTGGGGCCAGGACCTGAGCGAAAGCGGACCGGGGGCCCGTCCGGCGAGCGACTTCACCACCGCCGACAACGCCGACCGGCGCGGCCAGTACCTGAGCGTGGCCAGCGACCAGCTGGTTGCCCACCTGCAGGAACTGGTGGACGCCTGGGCGCCGGGACGCGCCAACTACCGCTCCCAGTTCGAGGGCATGGACCCGGCCGAGGCCCTGCGCCTGGCATTCACCGGCATCGGCGAGATGTCGCGCGGCGAACTGGCCGGCGAGCGCATGAACGTCGCCTACACCGAGCGGTCGCAGGAGGACGAGCACTCCTGCTTTGCCGACAACACCCACAACGACATCATTGGCAACGCGCGCGGCGTGGAGATGGTGCTGCTGGGCAGCTACCCCGGCGGGGTATCCGGACCCGGACTGTTGGACGTGATCGCCAACGAGGACGCGAACCTGGCCTGGCAGCTGCGGTCGGAGGTGGCCACCAGCATCAACGCCGCCAACGCGATCCCGTGGCCGTTTGACCAGCACCTGCGCGACGGCGTCTCCGACGACGAGTTCGGGCGCAAATCAATCCTTACGACCATCGAGGCCTTGGAAACGCAGACTGACACGATCGTCGCTGCTGCCGAAACCCTTGGCATTACGATCAACGTCAGTTAATTCTTGGCGCGCTGGATAGCGGCGCTTGTGGTAGCGGCGGTGGGCTTGCTCGCCGCCGCCTGCCACGCTTTCGAGGAGCCCCCGAACCCCGACCTGGGCGGGGCGACCACCCGCGCGGACCACACCCGCAACGCGTTCGGGCTGCCGGCTCCCGACCTTGAGACCGCCGACCGCCGACTGTTCGAGGTCGGCGACAGTTTCTTCACCCAGAACTGGGTCACGGCGCCGGCCTCGACCGAGGCCCGCGACGGACTCGGGCCGACTTTTAACGCCCAGGCCTGCTCCTCGTGCCACGTCCTGGACGGGCGCGGGCTGCCGCCGGACCCTGACGGCGAGGAAGCCCGGCTGGGCCTGCTCATCAGGATCTCGCTGCCCGGCCGCGATCCGGCGACCGGGGCCCCGATCCCCGATCCCGTCTACGGCGGCCAGCTCCAGGACCGCTCGATCCTGAACGTCCCGGTCGAGGGGAAATTCAGGGTCTCCTACCTGACCGTCAATGGAAGCTACGGCGACGGCGAGCCGTACGAACTGCGCCAGCCGGTGTACGAACTGACCGAGCTGGCCTACGGCGACGCGTCCGAAGATCTGCTGCTCGGACCGCGCCTGGCCCCGCAGGTGGTGGGGATGGGCCTGCTGGAGCTGATCCCGGAGGACGAGCTGCTTTCAAACGCCGACCCCGACGACGAGGACGGCGACGGCATCTCCGGCCGCCCCAACCTCGTCTGGGACGCGCGCCGGGGCGAGCTGGTGATCGGGCGGTTCGGCTGGAAGGCCAACGTCGCGACCGTCGAGCAGCAGACGGCGGGAGCATTCCACGGCGACATCGGGATAACGTCCGCGCTGCACCCGCAGGAGAACTGCCCGCCGGCGCAGCAGGGATGCATCGAAGCCCCCACCGGCGGCGAGCCGGAACTGACCGATTCGCGGCTCCACGCGGTGGCCCACTACATCCGGACGCTGGCGGTTCCGGCGATGCGGGATTCGGAGACCGAAGCGGTCCGCGCCGGGGCGCGCCGCTTCCGAGAATTCGGCTGCACCGCCTGCCACACGCCGTCGCACCAGACCGGCTTTTCGGAGATAGCCGTCCTGTCCGAACAAACGATCTACCCCTACACCGACCTGCTCCTGCACGACATGGGCGAGGGCCTGGCCGACGGCCGCCCCGACTTTGAAGCCGGCGGCAGCGAATGGCGGACGCCGCCGCTCTGGGGAATCGGCCTCGTGGACGAGATAAACGACGACCGCTTCCTGCTGCACGACGGCCGGGCCCGGACGCTGGAGGAGGCGATCCTCTGGCACGGCGGCGAGGCCGAGGCGGCGCGCGAGTCCTTCCGCACCGCCGACGCGGAGGCGCGGGCCGAACTGCTCATCTTCCTGGAGGCGCTCTGATGCGGATTGCCGTAACTGCGCTGCTGCTGCTGGCGGCGGCAATGCTTGCGGCGTGCGACCTGCTGGCTCCCTCGCGCGGGAACGTCCTGGCGGACCTGGCCGAATCGACGATCGTGCCCGCGTACGAGGAGTTCGCCGAGTCGGCCGGCGCCCTCCGGGCCGCCGCCGACCAGTTCTGCCAGGCCCCCTCGGGCGAGAGTCTCGGCCGGACCCGGGACGCGCTCGAGAGCGCCCAGGCGGCCTGGGGCCGGACCGAGGCGATGTGGGTGGGGCCGGTGATGCAGCGCCGCTCCTGGGGCAGGATCAACTGGGTGCCCGACCACGAGCAGATCGAGGAACTGATCGCCGATGACGAAATCGTCCTCGACCAGGACCGCCTGTCGAAGCGGATCGGCGCCGACCAGCGCGGACTGCAGGCGATCGAATACGTCCTGGGCGCGGGCGATGAGGCCCTCGCCGAACTTGGCGATCCGCGCCGCTGCCAGTACCTTGCCGGCGTTGCCGCGGTGGTGGTCGCCGAGGCGGACCTGATCGTTGCCGACTGGAATTCCGGCGACGAGGATGGGCCCTACCGCGAGCTCTTTTCCGACGTCGAACGCGGCGATCTCGACGCGGCGATCAACGACGCCGTGTTCCTGCTGCAGAAGATCGCCGACCAGGAGCTGGGGCTGGCGCTGGGACTGGGGGGCGATCCGCCCGACCCGGAGAGGGCGGTCGAGGGTCCGGCCGGTCAGGGTGTGCAGCGGCTGCGCGAACGGCTCGGCGGCCTGCGGGCGATGCTGGTCGGGGACGGCGAGAGGAAGGGCTTCTCGCCCCTGCTGGGCGGTGAATTGACCGAGCGCCTCGACGGCCGGCTGGCCGCCGCCGACCGGGCGCTGGCGGCAATCGGGCCCCCGCTGCGGCGCGCGATCGCGGACGACCCCGGTTCGGTCGTAGCGGCGCGGGACGCGATCGGGGAGTTGCGGGTGACGGTGGCGACCGAAGTGGTCTCGCACCTCGGGGTGGCGCTTGGCTTCAGCGACGCCGACGGCGACAGCTCGCTGTAGTCCCGGCTTGCCGGCGGCGCTGGGCCGGCGAATCGCCGCCGCGGCCGGGCGCGGAGTCCCGGCTGATTCGCTGGCGGTTTTCCGGATCCTCTTCGGCCTGCTGGCGGCCGCCGGCTCGCTGCGCTTCCTGGCGATGGGCTGGGTCGACCGGCTCTACCTGGAGCCGGCCAATCACCTCACCCACGCCGGGTTCGACTGGGTCCGGCCGCTGCCGGGACCCTGGATGCACCTGCTGCTGCTTGCGCTGGCGGCGCTGGGGGTATGCATCGCGATCGGGTACCGCCAGCGGTTGGCGGCGGGGCTGTTCGCGCTGGGATTTGCCTACACCGAGTTGATCGACGCCGCCCTTTACCTGAACCACTACTGGCTGGTCACCCTGCTGGCGGTGCTGCTGGTCCTGCTGCCGGCCGATCGCCACTGGTCGCTGGACGCCCGGTCGGGCCGCGTCCGCGCCGCGCCGCTGGTTCCGGCCTGGACGATCTGGCTGCTGCGCTCCCAGGTCGCGGCCGTGTACGTCTTTGCAGGGATCGCAAAGCTCAATCCCGACTGGCTGCTTGAAGCCCAGCCGCTGATGCTCTGGCTGCCCGACCGGGCGTACCTGCCACTGGTCGGCCCGCTCCTCGAGCAGCCCACGGCGGCGTATCTGGCCAGCTGGGGCGGGGCGTTTTTCGACTGCACGATCGTTCTCTGGCTGCTCTGGCCGCGCACGCGGCTGGCGGCCTACTGGCGCGGTGGCGGGGTTCCACCTGGCCACCGGGGTGATGTTTCAGATCGGGATATTCCCCTGGCTGATGGCTGCCGCGGCGCTGCTTTTTTTCGACCCCGACTGGCCGACGCGGCTGCGGGAGCGGCTGGGATTGCCGGCCCCGCCCGGCGCCGGCGCGGCGCCGCCGCCCGGCCGGATCGGCGAAAACCGAATCGCCGGGGTGTCCGGACCGGTCCTGGCGGCGCTGGCCGTTCTGGTCGCGGTGCAGACGGTGCTGCCCTTGCGCCACTACGCCTATCCCGGCAACGTGCGCTGGACCGAGGAGGGCTACTACCTGGCCTGGAGGGTGCTGCTGACCGAAAAAACCGGCCTGCTCAACTTCCGGGTCACCGACCCGAACTCGGACGAGACCTGGCAGGCGGGCCCGGAACTGGTCCTGACCGACTGGCAGTCGGAACAGGCCGCCACGCGTCCCGGGCTGATCCAAAAGACCGCTTACCTGCTCGAGGGCCACTACCGGGAACTTGGCCGGGCTGACTTAGAGGTCCGCGCCGACGCCTGGGTCTCGATGAACGGCGAACCGGCGCAGCGCATCGTCGATCCCGAAATCGACCTGACGGCGCGCCCGCGCTCGCTCCTGCCGGCCGACTGG
>CAXXYJ010000068.1:0-21712 GCA_963664795.2 Chloroflexota bacterium
ACATCCCGCCCGGCTTCATGCCGCGGGCGGCCGAAATGGTCCGGGCCGCCGGCGGCCTGTTGGTCTGCGACGAGGTGCAGGCCGGGTTCGCGCGCACCGGGAGCTGGTGGGGGTACGAGGTTTCGGGATTCGCGCCCGACATCGCGGTGATGGGAAAGCCGATGGGCAACGGCCTGCCGCTGGCCGGCGTGGCGGCGTCGGCGGAACTGGTTGGCGCCTTCCGCGCCAAGACGCGCTACTTCAACACCTTCGCCTCCAGCCCGCTGCAGGCCGCGGTCGGGCAGGCCGTGATCGACGTGATCGAGGAAGAAAACCTGCTCGCCAGCGTGACCGAGGTCGGATCCTATCTGCGCGACCGGCTGCGCGAAATCGGCCGGGACCACCCGGCGGTGGCCGAGGTGCGCGGCCACGGCCTTTTCGTCGGCATCGAATGGGTCAAAGACCAGGGCGGCAAGGACCCCGATCCGGACGGCGCCGAGGAGATCATGAACCGCCTGCGCCGGGCCGGATTCCTGATGGGCCGGGCGGGACAGAACGGCAACGTGCTCAAAGTCCGCCCGCCGCTGGTGTTCGGACGCGAACACGCCGACCTGTTCCTTGAAGGGTTCGCGGCCGCCGTCGGCACGCCGGCCTGAGCGCTTGCCCGAACCGACCAACCTAAGCGCGGCCGAGTTCCGGGCCGTTGCCGAACTCGCGCTGCCCCACTGGGGCCTTGCGCCCGAGCGGGTCGATCCGGTTGCAATCGCCGAGAACTGCGTGTTCCGGGTGGAGATGCCGGATTCGAGGGCCTACGTCCTGCGGGTCCATCGCCCCGGCTACCATTCGCTGGCGGAACTGGAATCCGAACTGGTGTGGGCCCGCGCGCTCGCCGACGCCGGAATCAGCGTCTCGGTAGGTCGACCGACCCTGGACGGGCGGTCATACGCCGAGATCCCCACCCCGGACGGGAACTCGTCGCGCTACGTGGGACTGATCGACTGGGTCGAGGGCCAGATCCTGGACGATGAGATAGAGCACGAACCCGACCCCGAGAAGATTGCGGCCCGCTTCGAACAGATCGGGCGGGTCGCGGCCGCAATCCACAACCAGGCCAGCGCTTGGGCCGCCCCGCCCGGTTTCGTCCGCCACTGGTTCGACGCGCCCGGTTTCGTCGGTGATTCACCGTTCTGGGGCCGGTTCTGGGACGTGCCGATCCTGCGCCAGCGGCAGCGCGAGATATTTCTCCGCGCCCGGGAGGGGATCGAATCGATCCTTAGCGGGTACGGCCAGCGGCCCGAGGTTTTTTCGATGATTCACGCCGACCTGCACCCCAAGAACTTCGTGATCACCGGATCCGGGGTGCTGCACGTTATCGACTTCGACGATGCGGGATTTGGCTGGCACCAGTACGAGCTGGCGGTGGCGCTGTGCGAATTGGAAGATGAACCGTATTTCGAGGAGATTGAGCAGGCGCTGGCCAGCGGCTACCGGGCTGTTCGGCCGATCAGCGACGAAGCGCTGGCGCTGCTCCCGCTGTTCTCGGTCATCAGGAGCCTGGTTTCGATCGGCTGGCGGTGGGAGCGTCCGGACCTGGGTCGCCGCGAGACGGTGCCGCAGCTGATCGACGAGGCCTGCGAAAAGGTGCTGGGGTTCGGCTTCTGACCCGGCGCCAGGATTCGGACCCGGGTACGGCCGCTACCTGAGTCCGAGTTCCCGCAGCTGATCGACCAGCGGCTTCACCTCGTTGAGGGCCTCCTGCTGGTGCGGCTGGATTTCCTGCCGGCCCGCACCCGCGACATGGTCGGCGAATGGGTCGCCGGCGATCGATTGCCTGCCGCTTAGCTCTTCCATCACGGCGAGCCCGCAGAACGGCACGTAGATCGGGCTGTAGCCGCCCTCGTGGCTCATCACCAGTCGGCCCGAGCACAATTCGTCGGCGGCCTCCAGCAGCAGCCGGGTCATTTCCCGGAAGGTGTCCGAGTGCGCCATCATGCGGGCCAGCGGGTCGAAGTTGCTGGCGTCGAATCCGCACGGGACGATGATCAAATCCGGCCCGTAGGCCCGCAGGGCCGGTACGACGACCTGGCGAATCGTCTCTGTGTAGGCGCCGTGGCCGCTGCCCGGCGGCAGGGGAATGTTGACGTTGTAGCCCGCTCCGTCGCCCTCGCCCCGTTCTTCGACGGCGCCGCTCTCGCGCGGAAAGCACCGGTCCTGGTGAATCGAGATCGTCAGCACGTCGCTGGTCCCGTAGAAGGCCTGCTGGGTGCCGTTGCCGTGATGAACGTCCCAGTCCACGGTCGCGATCCTTCCCAGGCCGCGGGCGGCCAGGGCATGCATCGCCGCGATCGCGACGTTGCCGAAGATGCAGAACCCCATGCCCTGGTCGCGCTCGGCGTGATGGCCGGGCGGACGCACCAGCGCGTAGGCATTGTCGACCTCGCCGTCAAGCACCGCGTCGACCGCCCTGATCGTCCCGCCGGCCGAGAGCAGGGCGATTTCGTATCCGCCCTTGGAGAATTCCGCCCCGATTCCGGCGTCGCCGCCGCCTGCGGCCGAGAGGGCACGCACGCGATCGACGTAGTCGCGGGTATGGAAACGCAGCACCTGCTTTACGCTTGCCGGTTGGGGCTTTAGCGGGATCAGTTCCTCCGAAAATCCGGAGATATCAAGAAGATTTTTGAAACGCCTTTTGGTGGCGGGGTTCTCGTAGTGCTCCCAGGCCTGCAGCCAGCGTCCATGTTTGGGCCCCAGCGTCTGCCAGCGCCCGGTGTCGTGCCAGAGATAGGACTCGTGATGAACCCATCCGGTTCGGCGCTCGGCCATGGCGGCAATTTCCAATCGGCTGCGATCTAAGGGCAATCTGCGGGCAGTCTAAGCGGGGCTATCGTGGATTGGCCGCCCCACGGTTCGAGGGCCGGCCGGAAAGGGGCGGCGGGCGCAGATGAAAGCCGGCCAACACAAGCCGATCGACCGCTCGCTGGCGCAGTTCCTGCTAGACGAGGTCGTCCCCGGCCATCGATTCGAATCGGCGACTCCGGCCGGGGCGGCCTATACGAACAGGGTCCATGTCGTGAAGGCGGTTTCGGCGCAGGGTCACGACGCCCGAATCGTGGTCAAGCAGCTGACCGATTCTCGGGATTCGCGGCGGGCGATCGCCGAATACCACGGGCTGCGGGTTGGCCACCGGCATGGACTCCCAGTCCCGGAGCCGCTGTTGCTTGACGCCGACGGCAGCGTCCTGGGCGTGCCGGGGCTGGTGACCGGATTCGTCGCGGGGGAGCAGGTGATGAGTCCAGGGAGAGTTGCGTCCTGGGCCGAGCAGTTGGCGGATGCCCTGCTGGCGATTCACGCCGTCACCCCTTCGGCCGCCGAAAGGAGCCAGTTGTACGACGGAGAAGAGATCGGGCTCTACTTCCTCACCGGTCACTGGCCCTCCGCCAACGCCGGTCATCCGCTTGCGGTGCATATTTACGAGGCCATCGAGCAGTTCAGGCCGGAGCTGCGGAAGGCCCGGCCGACGTTCCTGCACATGGACTTCTGGCCCGGAAACGTCCTTTGGGCCCAGGGTCGGATCGCGGGAGTGGTTGATTGGGACGCGGCCGCGGTGGGAGATCGCGCGATAGATGTTGGGAACTTTCGGGTGGAGATGCACCTGCGCGGAATAAAGGAAGCCGCAGACATATTTCTGCGACGCTACGAGGCCGGCGCCGGGGAGGTTGAAAACCTTGCATTCTGGGACCTGGCCGCCGCCGCCCGGCCGCTGCCCAATCCGACCGCGTGGCTCATAGACGCCTCGGAGGATCAAAGTGATCGATCAAGGGAACCGGCGAGGCTGAAGAACTTCAACGAATTTGTCACTGCGGCGATCGTGCGATTGCGGCACCTCCAAGGGTGATCCGAGCCGCAAGTTCGCAATTCAATTGAATGGTGATCGACTCTTAGGATGAATTGTCTCTCGAATCTTTTGGCTCACTTGTCGCCTGGCGGCGTACGTCCGCCGGTGCGAATTACGCCAGAAACTCCCGCACCAGGGGCAGGATTCGAGCTGGGCCTTCCTCGGCTATGAAGTGACCCACATCGGAGAACTCGTGCGGCCGGGAATCGGATAACGTCAATTTCCAGCGTTCAAGTTCCTTCCTTCGGAAGGCGATGTCCTGCAATCCCCACAAGATGAGCGAGGGTTTTGAACTGAACGCCGCTCGGTCCGCCCAGATCGAACCAAGCCACTGGGTAGAACTTAGGATGTGCCCGGGAAACGCGGCACAGGCCGCGCGCTCGGCGGGCGCGGGTTGGGCGTTGCGATAGTGGTCCATGACCTCGGATGGAACTTTCGAAGCCTTTCCCATCGCCCTCGTCATGATGCCGTTGACGAAGAAGTTGAACCGTTTGATAAGGAACTGGCCCAACGGACTTCGCATCATCGTGCTGAAAAAAATGTAGTACGGGTCCCGATTCACAGGCCAGCACCAAGTGTTGGTGACAATCAGGCGGGATACGCGGTGTGGTTGCCGCCGAGCGAAATCCAGTCCGATTGGGCCGCCCCAATCTGAAAGGAAAAGAACGGCTTCTTTCACCTCCAGGTGGTCGAGCAGGGCGGTGAAGCGAGCCGCATGGGTGCGTGGATCGTAATCGTGCCGGAGTTGGCTCCGTGAGGAAAGCCCGAATCCGATGTGGTCCATAGCAATGCAGCGGTGATCCGCGCGCAGGTCTTTGATTAGTTCTCGAAACTCGAATGACCAACCTGGGTTGCCGTGCACGAAAACAATGGTGGGACCTTCGCCCTCGTCGACATAGTGCATTCGCTGCCCACCCTCAACGGCGAAAAACCTGCTTTTGAACGGGAATAATTCATCGGAGACCCAGCTCGGGCGGCCTAGGTCAGGGACAGAAGTCATTAAATGTCAGACTTTTCAGTTGCAGCGGGCAAGCCACCTATGCTAGGTTCCTGCACTCTGCCCGATTACCCCTGGGCGGAGACTGAGACCAGTTTGGAAATTTCCTTAGAAACACCGCTGCCATCTTCGCAAGCGCTTGCCCATCCGGCGGCATCTGCCCCGAAAACGTCGTCCCGGATCGAGACCCCGGCATTTCGGCCAAGCAGGTGCCTGACCATTTCAAGGCGGTGGAACTGGATGGCAAAGTGCAGGGCCGTGGTGTTGCGGTAGGGGCGGGAGTCGATGTCGACGCCAGCTTGGAGCAGGTAATCCACGACGCCGCGCCGGTCGTTTAAGGCGGCGAAAACAAAAGCTTCCTCAATGATTTCGAGATCGTCTGTGGTCGGGAGCTCGCCTGGAGGCCTGCCCACGTCGGCCCAGTTGGGTCGATAGGGACCGGGATCGCGCCGCAGCACCATGTCCAGGGAAACCCAATCGCGCACGACTTGAAGCTGGCCGGTCGCCGCGGCCAGCCAGAGCGATGGTCGGTGCAGCCCCCACCCTATGAGCACGTCGGCGGCCTCTTTGGAGCTGTGCATCGCGGCCGATTCAAGCGGCGTTACGTTGGCGTCGGCACGGGCGGCGGGGTCGGCGCCGGCGGCCAACAGCTGGCTGCACATCGCGGGCAGGTTCCAGCAACCGGCAAGGTTTAGCGCCCGATCCAGCTCGGACCCGGCTTCGATCAAGGCCCGCACGAAACGTGGTTCGGGCGGTGAATTGTCGGGCTGGGTCAGCCACTCCAGGATCGTGTTTCCGTTGAGCCTGACGTGAACGATTCCCGGATTGTCCTCCAGGATTTTTTCGAACTGCAACTTGTCGCCTTCGCCGGCTGCATTCAGCGCGTCGGCGATGCGGCGACTGCTTGACCAGCGGAGGATCCTTCCGAGTAGTCCAAGCGGAATCATTGCTGTACGCCGGATGGTCCGGCTTCGGCCGAATGGTCGTGCACTCTGATCTCCGCAAATATGAGGGCCCAATGTCCGGGGCCGTCCGGACCCAGCTTGGGGCGACATCCTGGCACCGGTGTTTCTGGACACCTTACGACCGGTGGGGCTAGCCAAGAAAAGTTAATCAGCAGACTCACTGCAAATCCACGTTTGTCCCGGTGCGTGACAGCTGGCATCAAGGCAGGCCCAATTGCCCAAATCCACCAATTCTTGGACCTGGGCCGAATCTGCGTTCAAACCGATCAGGCTTAGGAGGATTCCCACTTAGGGGGCTAAAGAACTGAGCATTCGCTGGCCATCGGGCAGATCGAAACCGAGGACGCCTTGGCTTGGATCCGTTATGAAGTTGCGGATCCCTTCTGCATTGTTTGATACCGATAAGGAAGAGTTAAGGTTCCGGCTCGAACGCGATCCAACGCGAAGCTGGTCAATGCTCTAGCAGTTGATTTTCCAGCGCAACAATCAGAGGCCGTCAAAGAATATGTCTGTGTACGGTCGGTATTGGAACAACCGGTTGCGTTTATTCCCGGTTATCTCTTGGAGTATTCCGCTCTCAACGAATCGAGCAACCAGATGATTGGCGGGATTGAAATTTATCCCTGTGTTTTGGCTCACTTGGTTGACGCTGATCACAGGGAAACGGTACAGCAACTCCAACACGCGCATCCCGTTGGCGGCTGACCGCCCGAAGGTGTCGGCTACGAGCCGCCTGTGTTCTTCACGTAGGGCAACGATTTTTGCCGCCGCAGCCGAAGCTTGTTCGCCGACCTCCAGAACGCCCTGGAGGAAGAATTCAATCCAGCGCCCCCAGTCTCCGTGATCCCGAATCGCCTGTAATCGTTCGTAGTATTCGCTTCGATGCTGCTTGAAATAGGCAGAGAGGAATAGTGCTGGTTTGCGCAGGGTGTTGGAAACAATCAGCAAGAAGGTAATCAGAAGTCGCCCCATGCGGCCGTTTCCATCCAAGAACGGGTGAATCGTCTCGAATTGAGCATGAACCAATGCGACTTTGACCAAGATCGGCAATTCTGATTCTGAATGCCAGAACTTTTCCAAATCGCTGAGTGCAAATTGCATTTCGTGTGGCGGCGGGGGAACGAATGTCGCTTCTTTGATCGAGGATCCGGCGGGCCCGATCCAGTTTTGGGAAGTTCTGTATTCCCCGGGCCGGTATTGCGAACCTCGTACGCCCTTTAGAAGTTGTCCGTGGATTTCCGAAATCAACCGGACGGACAGTGGTAACTCCTGTAGCCGATCTAAGCCGTAATTGAGCGCGGTAATGTGATTAATCACCTCCCAGACATCGTCTCGCTCGTGCAATCCGAGCAGCTTGGCCTCCGCTGCCAGCAAGTCGTTTAGTGAACTCTGAGTTCCCTCGATTTGACTTGAAAGCACTGCCTCTTTGCGGATGAACATGTACATGAATAGATCTGCATCGGGCAAGATCTGGATCGAACCGTCTAACCGCCCCAATGCGATATTGGCTGCCGAAAGGAGTGATTGCGCACCTTGACCCAATTGCAATTGCGGGTCTGGCGGCAACGCCCGCGGAATGAATGCCTTGTATCCGGTGGGCTGCGAGACGTACTGACCGGCGCAGCGAATTGAATTCAAGCCCAGCCTCTCTGTCCTTGTGTCGACTCATGTTGCTGCCAAGCAGCAATATGAGAACAGAATCCTTCCATATTGTCGCCAGCGCGAAATAAGGACAAGAATCTGCTCTATGTTGTTGCCAAACGTCAATAAGGCGCTATTGCGATTGGTGCGGTCCGGTCGCCAATGATTCGAATCGCCATGCACCCGGTGGGCTGCGAGACATACTGACCGGCGCAGCGAATTGAATTCAAGCCCAGCCTCTCTGTCCTTGTGTCGACTCATGTTGCTGCCAAGCAGCAATATGAGAACAGAATTCTTCCATATTGTCGCCAGCGCGAAATAAGGACAAGAATCTGCTCTATGTTGTTGCCAAACGTCAATAAGGCGCAATTGAAATTGCAACGAGCCGGATGCCACCGGTTTGAAATCGCCTCTCGAAGATTCGGCTGCGATTGACCGGAAAGGCGATCCGGCGCTCGGGTAATCATGGTTTGGGGGCGGCAAAAAGCATGGACCAATTGGTGGTCTAATGTAGATACACGCGACTAAGGGTCGCCGGCCGGAAGGTTGCAGTCACGGAAGTGCACGACTCTCAACCGGACCCAAACGGGGAATTTGCAGTCTCGTAATCAATTGGAGGCCGGGATGGATCTGGAACTTGGCGGCCGGGTGGCTATCGTCACCGGCGGAAGCAAGGGCATTGGCAAATCGATCGCGTTTGAATTTGCCCGCGAAGGAATGGATCTGGCGCTGGCGGCCCGCAGCGCGGACCCGCTCCAGACGACCGTTGATGAAATTGCAGCTGCCACCGGCCGCAAGGTGATCGGAGTGCCCACCGATACCACCAGCACCGACGACGTCCAGAACCTGGTGGACAAGACCATGGCCGAATTCGGCCGGATCGACGTGCTGGTCAATTCGGCCGCGATGGCCGGCGGGCAGGTAACCGGCAACCTGGACGAGGCCCAGGAAACGGATCTGGTCGAAGACCTGGACACCAAGGTGGTCGGCTACTTTCGCACCATCAAGGCGGTGGCCCCGCACATGCGGGCCCGCAAATGGGGGCGGATCATCAGCATCGGCGGGCTGTCGGCCCGGGCGGCCTCCATCTATGGACTCCGCAACGCGGCGGTAGTCCACATGTCCAAGACCCTTTCGGACGAGCTGGGGGTCGACGGGATAACGCTGAACGTGATCCACCCCGGCCTCACCGTGACCGAGGCCGTCGACGCGCGGCTGGAGGGCCAGGCCGCCGACCGCGGCATTTCGCGCGAGGAGCTGGAACGCGAGACCGCGGCCGGAGTCGCCATCAGGCGCCTGCCGCGGCCGCAGGACCTGGCCTGGCTGGCGACCTATCTGGCATCGCCCAAATCCGAATGCGTGACCGGAGAAGTGATCGCCGCCGGGGGCGGATCGCAGCGTTCGGTGCACACGTAATACCGAACCGGCCTGATCCCTGCCGTTGGCCGAGGGATTGACTGCGGACGGCCGGGCCCCCGCCCGCCGCTACCACGGACTGGACGGACTGCGCGGGTTCGCGATGCTGCTTGGAATCGTCGTTCACGCCTCGCTGCCCTACTTCTCGCGCCTGCTCGAATACGAGTATTCCTGGCCGGCCGACGACGACCAGTCGCTCCTGCTTTATCTGGTGTTCGCGTTCATTCACGCCTGGCGGATGCCGGTGTTCTTTGTGATGGCGGGGTTCTTTGCCCATCTGGTGCTTGGTCGGCGGCCGGTGGGAGTCTTCGTTCGGGACAGATTGAAGCGGATCGCCCTGCCGCTGGTGCTTTTCGGCGCCGTGATGGCGGTGCTCATCCCGCCGCTGTGGGTTTACGGATGGACAGGCGAGATGTCGGCCGAGACCTTCTGGAAAGTGACCCTGGCGACCCGGGACGCGGGCGCCAGCGGCCAGCTGGTCGCCCATCTATGGTTCCTCTACTACCTGCTGATCATGTACGGCGCGCTGCTTGCGTTTCGCTCGCTGGCGACGCGCGATCGGGTCCGCCGATGGCTGGGATCGGGGTTCTGGGCGGGACTCCGCCGGCATGGCGGAAACGCCCTGTACGCTCGATTCCCGCTGCTGCTCGCGCTGGCTGGGATTGCGCTGCTGATCCTTCGCGCCGGGGATGGGACCAAATCGATCTGGCCGCTCAACGTACCCGATTTCCTCCACGGCGCGCTGTTTTTCTTCTTCGGATACGGGCTTTTCGCGCGGCGCGAACTGATCGACCGGCTGAAGGACCCCACGATCCTGGTCGCCCTCTGGTTTACTGCGGCGGCGTCGTTCTTCGCCCACCTGGTGGCGCTTTCGGCAATCGACGATGCCGTAAGGCAGGCCGCCCCCGAGGAGACCGTCGATACCCTCCGGCTGCTCGCAATCGTCTTCAACGGAACCGCGGGAGCCATGTCGTGCGTCGGACTTATCGGGGTGTTCGAACTTGTGCTCCAGTCCCCGCAGCGCTGGGTCCGCTGGCTCGCAGATTCCTCGTACTGGATTTACATCGCCCACTTGCCGGTAGTGGCGTTTCTGACCTTCTGGATCGCCCACCTTGACCGGCAGGGCCGGCTGGAATTTGGAATCGGGCTCAGCCTTGGCGCCGAGTCCAAGTTCCTGGCCGCCTGCCTCCTGACCGGCGCCGTCTGCGTCCTAAGCTACCGTTACCTGGTCCGCTACACGCTTGTGGGCGCGCTGCTCAACGGTCCGTGGGAGAGGGTTCGGGCCGCCCCGCGGTAACCCCGTCTCCGGCCGGCCTCCGCCGCGGTCCCCGACCGGGACCGCAGGCCGTCCCGGCCGCTATTGGCTGGGCGAAGGTTTGGCCGGTTCGGACCGGTCGCGAATCTGCTCCAGGGCCTCGAGCACCGACTCGAGGATCTCCTGGGTGGACTCGGAATTGAGTTCCAGCCGGGCCGCGATCTCGAGCATCCGCTGCTGCCCCTCGTAGGCGTTGTCGCGGATCTGCTCGACCGTGTAGAGGACTTCGTACTGGCTCTTGAAGAATCTCCACAACGGCCATATGCCGAGCGTGACGATCGATAGGAGCAGGAACCGCCAGAAGTCCTCTCGCCGTTTGGTTTCCATTGCTGCTCCCCTTCTTTATCCACCTGCCGGCGGAGGCCCTCAATCCCCAGACTAAACGCAGTATGGATGCGTCCGCGGCGGCGCGAATCGGTTCCCCGCGGTCGGGCCGCGAACTACTCGCCGGACCGGTGGTCCGGGTCGCGCTGGATTATGAAGTCGCGCTCGTGCATCTCGAAAACGGTCGGGGCGATTCCAAAGCTCCGGTAGGCGGCTATCGCGGCCGAGTTTTCACGTTCCACGTAAAGGCGGATTCCGCACACGTTGCTCTCCTCGGCCAGTTCCAGCACTCGGTCGTAGAGGGCCTTCAGCACGCCCCGGCGGCGAAATCCGGGCCGGACGAATACGCTCTGGAGCCACCAGAACTCGCCGTCGCGCCAGTCGCTCCACTCGTAGGTGACCATCAGCTGCCCGATCGGGGCATCCCCGGACTCGGCGATCAGGTAGAACGCCCGGCGCCTATCGGCGAGGGCGTTGGCGACACCGGAGCGCAGGCGATCGCGGTCAAGTTCGACGCCTTCGGATTCGGCGGCCAGCCGGACGTTGAAATCAACGATCGATTCCAAATCGTCCCGCCGGGCCCGTCGGATCCTGATCATCTGCGGCCCCGCCGACGTGGCAGGACGCTCAAACCGGGGCGCTGCGGAGGGGACTCATCGGCGGTCGCTAGCGCGCGCGTTCCCAATGGATGTGACCGATCTTTTCCACGCCCTTGATCATCATCGGGGGCGTTCTCAGCAGCAGGCGATCGCCTTCCAGGCGGAAGTAGCGCCGCTGCGACGAACCGATCCGGTTCGGGAAAAACGCCACGTCGATGTGATGGAGCACCGAGTCGCCTTCGATTTCATAGCGCCCGCAGTAGGAGAAGAACCCCTCCGCGGCGGCAAGTTTTTCCGCATCGGTCCCGCCCAGCAGGTCCTCCCGGGCGTAGCTTTGGCGGCCGGAAGACATCATGGCAACCGACATGAACCCGTCGTCGGTGTAGATCAGATAGCCGACCGCATCGGGCCCGAGCGGACTGCTCACCGATCCGTCCTCGCCCCGAGCCTGGTAATTGGTCAGTCGCCAGGTACCGGCGATCGATCCTTCTGGCACTTGCACTCACCTGCCTCGAAAAGGGGCGGCCAATCGCGACCCGGGCGGTTTCGACCTGATCGAAACCCGGTCCCTGCCGCAGTCCCGCCGGCACTCGCAAACCCGCAACCGGTCCTGGCGCGCCGACGGGAACCGGGGCGCCTGGATTCTCCGGAAGGGATCGTTGGTCGAGGCCACATTTAAAGTATGTGGACTGCGGCGAATTGGTAGCGGGCAAACGGGTGGCTGAAGCAAGACGCGTCAAATCCCTGCGCCGCCGGCTGGGCCTGACCACCCGGGGCGGCTTTTCGGCATACCTGTTCGTTCTGCCTTCGGTGTTGTTCATCGGGATCTACGTGATCATTCCGATATTCGGCGCCGTCTACTACTCGTTCACCGAGTACGACCTTCTGACCGCCCCCGAGTGGCGCGCGGTCGAGAACTACACCGACATCGCCGACGATCCGCAGTTCTATCCGGCGATGCGCAACACCCTGGTGTTCGCGCTGGGCACGGTCCCGGCCGGGGTCGTGACCTCGCTGCTCCTGGCGGTCTTGATCGACCGGTCCATACGCGGAATCTACTTCTTCCGGGCCATGTTCTACATGCCGGTCGTTTCCTCGTTCGTGGCCGTGTCGGTCATATTCCTCTGGATCTACGAGCCCCAGGTCGGGCTCGGCAATCAGATTCTGCGGTCGCTGGGATTTTCCGGCCTCAAGTGGCTGCGCAGCGCCGACACCGCCCTGATGTCGATCATCGTGATGAGCATCTGGAAGAACATGGGCCTGAACATGGTCATCTATCTGGCCGGCCTGCAGGGGATTCCGCCGCACCTGTACGAGGCGGCCGAGATCGACGGCGCCGGGCGCTTATCGAAGATGTTCCGCATCACCGTGCCGCTGCTGGCCCCGACCACCTACTTCGTGGTCATCGTCTATTTCATCGGCGCGCTGCAGATGTTCACGCAGGTGTTCGTCATGGCCTGCCTCAACGTCGACTCGATCTGCGGCGGCCCGCTGGATTCGACGATCACGATCGTTATGCACATCTACTTCGAGGCGCTCGTGAACCTGAAGATGGGTTACGGGTCGGCGATGTCGGTGGTGCTGTTCGTGGTGATTGCGGCGATCACCGTCATCAACGCGCGCCTGCTGTCGTACGAGATCGCCTATTGAGCCCGGCGCAGTAGTTCGCCGGATCGGTGCGACAGGGCGGCGCTCAGTGATTGACGGTCAGGAGTCCCCGATTAGCGGGTTGGTCCAGCTCAATCCCGGGAACCCGGCAACGTCCGAATCGGCCGACTGCGATGGCAACCTTGACCGGGGAGGCAAACCGGCAACATGCTGGAAACCATTGAGCGGACTAATCCGGCTCTGATCGAGGCGGCCTGCCGGCTTCATCAGGAAGGCGAAATTCCCCCCGACTGCTACGTAGTGGATCTGGAGGTCATCGCCGAAAACGCCCGCCGGCTGGCCGAATGCGCCCGGTCGACGAACCTGCGGCTCTACGCCATGACCAAGCAGTTCAATCGCAATCCCTCGATCCTGGAAGCAATCTCATCGGCCGGAGTCGACAAATTCGTCGCCGTCGATATCGACGGCGCCAGGGCCATATGCGCCCAAGGCATGGACGTGGCCCACGTTGGACATCTGGCCCAGATTCCGCGCTTCTGGATTCCCGAAGCCCTGTCCATGCGGCCGGATGTCTGGACGGTGTACGGCCACGAAAACGCAGAGATGATTTCCGGGGCGGCGTTGGAAATGGGCGTTGTCCAGGACCTGCTGTTGAAAGTGACCGGTCCGGATGATTTCGCATTCACGGGTCAAGAGGGCGGCATCCCCGCCGACCGGGTTGTCGACGTTGCCCGGCGGATCAGGGACCTGCCGGGCGTTCGCATAGTCGGCACAACCGGATTCCCAACAATCGACTTCCACGTTCCCGCAAACAGGCTGAGGGCGTTGCCGAACCTTGCAACGGTCGTCGAATCGGCGCAGCGGGTCCAGGACGAACTGGGCATCGAAATGAGCCGGATCAACTGTCCGGGCAACTCTTCGTGCGCCTCCATGGAGCTGATCGCAGCCCATGGCGGTACCGACGCCGAACCCGGTTCCGCTTTCTGGGGCATGGCCCCGCAGCAACTGTTCGGCGCCGAGGATGGTCGGCCCGGCCAGGTTTATCTGGCGGAAGTTTCCCACCGGGCCCGCGACCGGGTCATGGTGCTGGGGGGCGGTTTTTGCCCCGCCCGCCGGGACGGGCCGTGGGCGGTTGAGGGCGCTTTCGTGGGCGACGAGCCGGGCCGGCTGATGGGAAACCGGGTGCGGGCCGGGCTTCCCGACGCGCGCTGGATCGATTACTACGCCTGGCTGTACCCGGACGCCGGCCAGCGCGCCCGCCCGGGGGACTCGGCAGTCTTCTTTTTCAGGCCCCAGGTCTTCAACGCCCGCTCCGCGCACGTGGCCAGCATCGACGGCGTTCAGCGGGGCAGCCCCATCGTGGTCTCCGTCTACGACAAGGCCAACCGCCGCATCAGGTGAGCGTGCGGGCCGAAAACTCGGTGCCGGCCGCCGTCACCGCCGGAAGTCCGGCGGTCGCGACCGGGCCATCCATTGCGACCGGCGACCGGTTTTCAATTCGCGCAATGGCGAGCCCTGGTCCCGGCGCAGTTCAGCGGAGGGGACGGAATCCGCAGTCCAGAAGGTAGTCCATCGTTTCGTCGAGTTCTGCGATCGGCGGCACGAAAACCACGTGGGCGTCGCGCCCGCGGGTGAGCAGCACCCGGTAGGCGTTGGCGCGCAGCACCGCCGGGTCCCGAACCTTGGAGTGTCCCCGCGGGCGATATTTGCGGGCGCGGTCTATCGACCAGGCCCCGTCAACGATCCGGAAATCGGTTCCCCAGGCCAGAAGGACCGCGTCCAGTTCAAGGCCCTGGGCCCCGAATTCGGTAACCGCCCGGTCGAGGTGGCGGCAGGACCGCCCGGCCGGGTCGTCCTCGGGATCGTTGTACCAGGGGCCGTAGTGGACCTGCTGTGTTGACTGCCAGTCGTTGGGCACGCCGAACCCGACCAGCTCCTTGTCGCGGCTCGATGCGACCAGTCCGTAGCGCGCCTCGGGATATTCGGAGTAGCGCTCGCGCAGGTAATTCTTTGCTTTTTCGAGGTCGCGGGTGATGTGCAGGTCGTGGCCTTCGCGCTCGATTATTTCGGCCAACGCCCGCATATCCGGTCCGGCCCGGTCGGGACCGGCCACGATCCCGGCGACGTATTCGTGCAGCCGCGCGACAAAGTGCGAGCGAATCGACTCGTTAAGGCTCAGTTCCGGGTGCCCTTCGAACGCCAGTCCCTCGAAATCGCCGGCCATCGCCATGGGTCCGTGGACCCGCCAGGCTCCGGGATGCGGGCTCCGGCGCAGGGCACGGGCCCAGAGCGCCAGGCCGGACTCCTCGCCGAGGTGGATTTCCTGCCCGTGTCCGATCAGGCCGACCACGACCGCCCAGTCCGGCTGGCGATCGGCGAACTCGACGAAGTGCTCGGGCTCGGACTTGGACGCCTGCGGGGAGATCTTGTGCACGTCGGCCACCCGGTTCCGGTCGTGCGCGCGCTGGGCCTCGTCGAATACGACCAGGCGTTCGCCCGGCACGGCGCCGGAATTGCGGGAGTAGCGCCGCACGTAGTCGCGGATCGGGCGGACGAAGGTCTTGCCGCCGCCTCCACCGGGTTTGAGGACGTATTGGAGGACCTCGACCAGCGGGCGGTTGCCGGACAGGAATATCGCCGGCGGACCGGCTCCATCGGCGGCGTACTCGCCCGGCCGCGGCGAGTGGGCCAGTCGCAGGCCGACCAGCGTCTTGCCCGACCCGGGCGCGCCCCGGACCAGGACCAGGCGTCGGGTACCGGTCTGATAGGCCTCGCGGACGATCCTCTGCACGCGCTCGACCGCCGCGTCGGTGTCCGCGGCCGCCAGCCAGAGCTGCGGCGGGCGCTTATGCCGGAAGAGCTCGCGCGCGGCCCGCACCAGCGAAGGCATCGGACGGTAGGCGTCGGATTCAAGGAACCGGTCCGCCACCAGCGGGTTCGGCGTGGAAACGTTGGAGAGATCGTCGATAAGCCCGTCCAGTAGTTCGGGCGGGCAGATCGTCACGCCCCGTTCGGTGCGGATACGGCCCGGCATGCGGGTGGGGACCAGCACCGCGTGGACCGGGCGTGAATGGCAGTCGCGGTGATAGCAGGACAAATCTCGCGCGTAGGCGTGGGCCTGGTCGATGTCGGCGTCCGAGGGTGACAGCTTGCCCTTGAGCTCCAGCACGACCACCGCCGCCCCCACCAGCAGGATCACGTCGGCGCGCCGCGATTCCATCGGCAGCTCGTATTCCATGACCGCGGTGAAGTCGGCGGCGTCGGTCTTTATGCTTACGACTTCGCTGACTTCGCGCTGGAGCTCGGGCACGTTCCGCCGCCAGGATTCGATCTCCTGGGTCGAAGAATCCGGGTAGGCCCGCCGCAGCTGGGCAAGCACCCTGGAACGGGGCGCGGCGCCAAATTCCGGGAACGTCGAATCCCAGCCGCGCCGCGCCGCGGAAGTCACGGTCGCAACCGGTCGTGGAATCTGCGGTTGCGTCCGCATCGGTCCCCGTCGGGAACGGATTGCGGCCGGGCGCAAATCAGGGTCACTGGTTCGGGTTCCCGCGCGCGTTGCTCAAGTTGCAAGGTCTGGCCGCGAGGACACGGGATCAGCGGAAAACGTTCGAGGCGTGCCAGTCCAGGGCGCTCCGACTCGGCGCCAGGCGCGGGTCATCGGGCACCACGATCCGTTTGCCGTGCAAGTCGTAGTAGCGCCTGCCGTTGTTGAACTCGTCGCGCAGCCTCCGGCTCACTTCCAGCTCCAGGTCCGGGGTGATCGTCAGGTAGCCGCGGTCGTAGAGGCGGTGCAGGTCCGACCGCAGGATTATTCCGTTCTGCGGATGGTCCGAATCCCGGCCCCGGTAGGGCTGGATGTGGGCGGCGTCCAGGACCGGCAGCGCGTGCTCGGTCGTGACCGCGCACTGTCTGTCGTAGGCGTCAAGGAGCTGCAGTTTGAATGCGCGCTGGCCGGGCCGCATGGCGCGCGGCACGTTCTCGAAATCCCTTGAATCGGCAGCCAAGGGCTCAAATTCGTGCCCGAATTCCGGCAGCGACCGGTGATCGCCGACCGCGAGGATGTCGGCCAGCAGTTGTCCCGAGCCCTGGGCCAGGTCGAACCGCTTGAAATTCACGAGATTGGGGCGCCAGCCTTCGGCATCGCCCCATGGAACCCAGTTCCGGGTCGGCAGAAACACGACCTCCTGCAGCACGATGCAATTCAAATCCTGGCCGAGCGGCATGCCCTTTGCTCGCCAGTACCCGGCAAGCGTGTCAAGGAACGACGCCTCGTCCGCAAACCCGTTGCGCTGGCCGAATACGTCCCATGCCAGTCCAACCGGCAGGCGGTCGAATCTGGCGAACAGACCGAATCCGGCGATGGCGTAATGGGGTTTCTTGAGCCGGAAAAAGAACGGCTGGCCGCGCTGCAGGGCGCCGAATCTCTGCTGCGACGTGGGCTGCCAGAAGTTGACCTCGTCGACCTGCGCCAGCTCGTCCTTGGGGCGGAAGTGCGAGAACCAGCCTTGATCGGTCAGGGCTACGACGCTGGGTTGCTTCATTTCTTACGTGTAGGAGTCGGGTAACGGCGCCGATTCAACCGGTTCGGCCGCCGGGCGGCAATACCACTCTATGATCACTTGCTCCAGAGCCGTTTGGGGCGTCTCCGGGTCCAGTACCCGGCCGGTGTCATGCGCGCCTTTGGGCGGGTGCGCGCCCGGCCGGCGGTTCCTGCTCGGCGGCTGAATTTCGGGAATTCGGCAATGCGCCGAATCGGACCGGTGCGGCAGCGGTCATTGCCGGCAGGGGCGTTCGGGCAACAATTGAGTCGATTGAAACCCTCCGCCACCCGCAATAAGAGCCTTATGTCCGATCGCCCCAACATCCTCTGGATTTGCACCGACCAGCAGCGCTGGGACACGCTGGGGGTCTACGGCAACGAATGGGTCAGAACGCCCAACATCGACCGTCTGGCCGAGCGCGGCATGACCTTCGACTACTGCTTCTCGCAGAGTTCGGTCTGCACGCCGAGCCGGGCCAGCTTCCTGACCGGGCGCTACCCCCGGACCTGCCGGGGGCGCCAGAACGGGGCCAACATCCCGGCCGACGAGCTGCTGATTACAAAAATCATGGCCGACGAGGGCTACTATTGCGGTCTCTCCGGCAAACTGCACATCTCGGCCTGCAACGAGGTTGCCGCTCCCATGGGCGAGCGCCGGATCGACGACGGCTACGCGGTCTTTGACTGGTCGCACCACCCGGGCCGCAACTGGCCCAACAACCAGTACATCAACTGGCTCGAACAGAACGGCCGCGAATACGCCACCGAGCCGTATGAAGGCAACGAACACGTCCAGGCCGGGATGGACGCCGAGTGGCACCAGACCACCTGGTGCGTGAACAAGGCGATGGACTTTATAAACTCGCGGGCCGGCTTCGATTCGCCCTGGCTGTATTCGGTCAACATCTTCGACCCGCACCACAGCTTCGACCCGCCGCGCGACTACCTCGAGCGATACATGGAACGCCTCGACGACCTGCCGCTGCCCAACTACGTCGACGGGGAGCTGGACGACAAGCCCGAGTTTCAGCGCATCGACCACGAGGGGGCCTACGGATCGCGCAAGTCGCACGTCTATCCGCAGATGTCAGATTACGACCATCGCCTGATCAAGGCCGCCTACTACGCGATGTGCGATCTGATCGACGACCAGGTGGGCCGGCTGCTCGAGCACCTGGAAGCCTCCGGCCAGGCCGAGAACACGATCGTGATCTTCATGTCCGACCACGGCGAGATGCTGGGCGACCACGGGATCTATTGGAAGGGCCCGTACATGTACGAGTGCGCCCTGCGGGTCCCCTTCATCGTCTCCTGGCCCGGCCACATCCCCGAAGGCGTGCGCTCCAGCGCGCTGATCGAACTCTCCGACATCGCCCCCACCATCCTGGACGCCTGCGGCATTCCCCACCCGCCGGGAATGCAGTCCAAAACTCTGTGGCCGATCCTGACCGGGCAGGCCGACCGCGACTCCCACCGCGAGGACATCTATTCGGAGTACTACAACTCGATGCCCTGGCACCTGGAGCCCAGCGCCCAGGTGACAGTGGTGCGCACGCGCGAGGCCAAGCTGGTGGCCGCGCACGGCACCGGCGGCGGGGAACTCTACGACCTTGCGGCCGATCCGGGCGAGAACGTGAACCTGTGGGACAGTCCCGATCACCGCGGTCTAAAGCTCGAACTCTACGAGCGCCTCGCCGACCGGATGGCGTTCACTGTCGACCCGCTGCCCGAGCGCCTCTCGGTCTGGTAGCCACACAGGAGGGACAGGATGGAAAAACGAAGGCTCGGCCGGACCGGCCACGAGAGCACCCTGATCACCGTCGGCACCGCCGGCTTCGGGCCGGAATCGCAGGCAGCGGTCGACGGGGCGATGGAGCATTTCCTGGCCCATGGCGTCAACCACGTCGACATCGCCCCCACCTACGGCCAGGCGATGGAACGGTTCCGGGACTGGCTGCCGAAGATCCGCGACCGGATCTTCCTTGGCTCGAAGACCCAGGGCCGCAGCCGGACCGAGGCCTGGACCGACATCCACTCCACGTTCGAGCGCCTGGGCACCGATCGGTTCGATCTCTTCCAATTGCACGCGGTCACCACCATGGCCGAACTCGACGCCGCGCTGGCCCCGCACGGGGCGATCCGGGCGCTGGAGGAGATGCGCGAGCAGGGGCAGACGCGCTGGATCGGAATAACCAGCCACGGCCCCTATGCGCCGGGCGTTTTCCTGGAAGCCCTGGAACGTTACGACTTCGACACCGTCATGTTTCCGGTGGCCAAGGCGCTGTGGCGCAGCCCCGAGTACCGGGAGGACACCCAGCGGCTGCTGGATCTTTGCAACCGGCGCGACGTGGGCATCCAGTGCATCAAGATCCTGGCCAGCGGCGGCTGGGGATCGGCCGAGAAGGACTGCCGCACCTGGTACGATCCGGTGCGCGAGCACGACGAAATCCAGGACTGCGTGAACTGGCTGTTTTCGCAGGACGTTCACACCGCGCCTTCGACCGGCGAAGTGACGATCGTCCCCCGGCTCCTGGACGCGGCCGAGCGCTTTCAGCCGATTTCAGCCCGGGAGCAGGCCGAGATAGCGGACTCGCACCAGCCGCGATTCCCCGAACCGCGCCTGGCGATCCTGCCCGCCTGATTCCGCCTGTAGCCGGCCTCGCGGCGCAGGCCAAATACTTCGAAATCTCTGGATCCGCTACCGGTTCGTCGCCCGGTGCGGTCATGACCGGATGATTCGTGCAGCCAAGCGTCGCGCCGGTTCGAACATGTGCGCCACGACATTTGTGCCCGGCAAGCGGGTCAACGCTCGTTCATTTCATCTCGGCTGAATTTGCGCCCGCCGGTGTGCAGGTTTGCTGACAGCCGTTCGACCGTTTCCGTCGCCTTGAGCGCTTGCCGCTCGCGGCTGACGTATTCTTCCAGCCAAACGCGGAACCGTTCATTCAGGGTCGTGTCGCTGGCCAGCGCCCTGCGGCGGGCCGCATCGATGAGCGCACCGTCGGCGCTCAAGGTGATTCTTCGAATTGCGGCACCGTCCGGATTCAAGGCTAGGGCGCGACGGATGCGCGGCTTATCGATTCATGTTCCCAAATCCGACCGACCGGGCCGGCGGCAAGCGGCGACGGAAAGGGTTGATAGGCCTCTCGAACAAGGCCGCCGGGGCCGAAGGTCGCCCTAAATCTCGTGCCCCTTGGCCGAATCGACGATCATCTCCAGCACCTCGGTGCTGGCGATCGAGCCGACAAATTGATCCGATTCGCGTTCGGCGACCGGAAGCGTTGAGACCGAGCTCTCGGTCATCCGCTGCAGCACGTCCTCGACGTACTCGTCGGTGTAGGCGAATACGATCCGGTCGCGCAGCACCCTTTCCAGCGGGGTATCGTCCCACTCGGTGCGGGGAAGGTAGCGCAGCATGCTCAGCGAAACCATGCCGGCGACTTCGCCGCCATCGACTACAACGTAATCGTTCTGCTCCGGGAGCAGGTAGTGCTCGGCGAATGTCTTGACCGAAATCGATTTGTCGGCGTGGCTGCGGGAGCGGTCCAGGATGTCGTCCACCTGGATCCCCTCCAGCGC
This sequence comes from Chloroflexota bacterium, assembly GCA_963664795.2. Taxonomy (GTDB): domain Bacteria; phylum Chloroflexota; class UBA11872; order UBA11872; family VXNJ01; genus VXNJ01. Next base: position 20,859 of record CAXXYJ010000068.1, read on the forward strand.
GAATCGCCCGAAAGAGCCCGGGATCTGGCCGACCGGGACGGCCTGCTTCGGGAACCTTTAGCCGCCTGACCGAGAAGCTGATCGCTAGCGGCGTGAGGAGCATGTAGCCGAGCATCACCAGCGCCAGCAGCGAGAACACGGCCTGGTTGATGGCCCCGCTCTGCAGCAGCAGCAGGAGGAGCGCAACCTCGGCCACGCCCTTGGCCATCAATCCGGCCGCGGTGGCGAGCGGGGCTTCCAGGCGGGTGAGGAAGGAGCCGAGCATCGAGCCGAGAAATTTGCCGAACAGCGGCAGCAGCACCAGCGCCACGATCGTCTGCGGCGGGAGTTCGAGGAAGTCCGTGGTCAGGTAAAGCCCGGCCGAGGCGAAGAACAGCGGAACGAAGAAACCCTCGGCGGTGCCGCGCATTCCCGGCATGATGTCGCGCCGCACCTGGTAGGGAAGCGTCGAAAGCGCGGCGCCGAACAGCAGGGCCCCCAACGACCCGTGCAGGCCGGCCCGCTCGGCGGCCACCACGACCAGAAAAAGGCCGCCCAGCAGGAGCCCGAACGAAAGCTGGGGCGCCTTCATGACGCGCTGCAGCCAGACGATGACCCGGGGCAGGACCTTGGTCGAAAACAGCCAGGTGACCGCGGCGAAGGCCAGGATCTGCCCGATCAGCAGCAGTACCTCCAGCGCATCGTGTCCGAGATCGACGCCGGAAATCTCGATGTGCTCGCTGATCGCTAGCCCCACCACGAACAGCGCGGTCATTTCGGCCAGGGTCACCACGGTGAAGATCTGCACCCCGACCCGGTCGTTGACGCGTCCCTCGTCGGCCAGGACCTTGGCGACCACGCCCAGGCTCGACAGG
>CAXXYJ010000069.1:0-10418 GCA_963664795.2 Chloroflexota bacterium
GATCACGGCGAAGATGGGCAGCAGATCCCGGACCGCGCCGACCACCCCGCCCGGCCATGACCGTTACGAAACCGGGCAGGCCGAAGCCCCGGGCCGTCGGCCGATCGAAGTCTTGAGATCCTGCGCAGCGCGGCTACCGGACCGGGGGCGGCTGGGGACGGTTCAGGGGCAGGGCGGGACCTTGGTCCTGGCTGAACGACGGAGATTTCAACGCCGAAACGTCAAGTATTCTTGCCGGTTCAAGCCCGGTCCGGATCGACCCGCGGTCCGGGATTCGCACCGAAAGTCATGGAAGCGGGGCGACGGGGAAGCCGGGGTTTTGCCGGCCCGCGCCGCCCGGGGTCCGCCCCGCGCCCGCAAGCCTTAACCTTTAGGCATGTGTGCGTTGCGAGGATTCGGCGAGCGTAGATTGAGCCGACTGCGACTGGTGTTCCTGGTACTGGCCCTGGTGCTGCTGGCGGCCTGCGAACAGACCACCGAGACCGCGGTCACGGCCTCGACCCCTGCCCCGACGGCCGCGCCCGTGGAACCCGGATTCGAGCTGGCGCGTTTCCACGCCGAGACCGCGGCGCTGCTCAATCAAGGACTCCGCGTGGTTTCCACCGAGGACGTCAGCGACGACGTTACCTGGACGATCGTGATCGAGTCGGTCCCCCGCCCTCGGACCTGGTCCGGATGGTCTTCACGGCCGCCGGGCCGCAGCCGGCCGAAGTCGAAATCGCCGGCACCCCCGGCCGGATCTATCTGCGCGGCCAGAACACGCAGGAAGACGTGGACTGGGTCTCGCTGCCGACCAGCGGCGAGGAGCGCGAAGTGTTCTTCGACGGGGCGCCGGGCCTCTCGCTGCTGACCGCCGAGCGGCTGCTGAAGGCCTGGGACGAGGCCGAGGAGACCGTAAGCTGCGGATCCGGCCGGAGCTGTTACGCGCTAACCAGCGACGGCGAGCCGGGGATCGAACTTCTGGTCGACGAGCAGACGTACCGCCTGATCAGCTACCTGGAGACCTCCGCCGACGGCGAGGATACGCTCAAGTTCGATGTCGAGCTGGCCGCCGACATCGACATCCGGTTGCCGGTCGACGAGGGCACCGAACTCGATTCGGACCAATTCGGCACGGTGTTCCTCACCCTGCTGTCCGCGGTCACCGAGACCAACCAGGAAGCGGCCCCCGAGTCGCCCGACATTGAAATCGCGCCCGGTTCGATCAAGTACCGGGACCTGGGCCGCCGGCTGATCGCCCAGTTCTATGCCGAGCAGGTCGACGCGGTCTGGGGCCTGATGAACCAGGAGGCCCAGGAGGCCTTCGGATCGCTGGAGAACCTGATCGAGGCGCGCGCGGCGACCCTGGGCGTGTTCGGGCAGGAAGAACTGGTCTTCGAGGAGTACGTGACCAAGGTCGGAGAGTTTGAGATTTACGAGCGGATCGTGAAGATGCCCAACGCCGCCGGACCGGTTTCACTGCGCTTTGCCTTCGACACCGACGGCCGGATCGCCGGATTCGACATCGACTACGCATCCGGCGGCCAGGCGGCGGCCGAAAACCCAAATTCCGACCTGTCCCCGGAGACCCGTCTCAGCCTTCCGTTCGACGGCCAGTACCTGGTGCAATGGGGCGGCCGTCTGCCGCCGCAGAACCGCTACGCGGTCGATCCCCGCCAGCAGTTCGGCTACGATTTCGTCCTGGTCGAGAACGGCGCCTTGCATCGGGGCAGCGGGCTCGCCAACGAGGACTATTTCTGCTTCGGCAAGCCGGTGCTGGCGCCGGCCGGCGGCTCGATCTTCGTGCTTGCGGACGGGCAGGCCGACAACCAGCCGGGTCAGATTACGCACGATAACGAATACGGCAATTTCGTGGTGCTCTCGCACGGCGCGGGCGAGTTTTCCTTCCTGACCAACCTGCGCCAGGGTTCGATCGCCGTCGTGGAAGGGCAGGTGGTCGAGGCGGGCGAGAAGGTGGGCGAATGCGGAAACAGCGGCGCGTCCGCGATTCCGCACATCCACATCCACATGCAGGATGCGGCCGATCCGCTCTACGCGTTCGGAATTCCGGCGCGCTTTAGCAATTACGCGGTCGCCGGATTTGGTCCGGTCGCGATCGGCGAACCGACTTCAGGACAGACGGTCGGCAACCGCTGACCTCCCGCGCCGGACCCTCCGGCGCCGCACCTGCCGCCGGGCAGGCACCGCGATCCCGCGTCGCGCCCGGCCCTACGATGAAGTCAGCCGACGGTCGCGCGGGTGCCGATTGCACCCCCATGGGCCGGAAGCCTGCATGGCGTTACGCATGAGCGAGTGAGCACGATGGCCTTTTTCGTCAACGGCGATGTCCGCATCCGCTACGAGGAGGTCGGAACCGGCTTCCCCCTGCTGGTCACCCCGGGCGGCGGCCTCAACTCCCAGGTGAGCCTCTGGCCCGCGCAGGTGTTTAACGCGATGGAGGAATTCAAGGACGATTTCCGCTGCATCACCATGGACCAGCGCAATGCGGTCGGCGGCGGGTCAACCGGACCGATCCAGCTGGAGAACCCCTGGGACGCATTTGCCGACGACCAACTGGGGCTGATGGACCACCTCGGGATTTCGGAATTCCTGTTCATGGGCTACTGCATCGGCGGCCCGTTTGCGCTCAAGCTGATGGAGCGGGCCCCCGAACGCGTCCTTGCGGCCGTGTTCTGCCAGCCGGTCGGCCACAACCGGGCGGAGCCGGACGCGATGGTCGAACACGGCCGCGACGGCTGGGGATCGGAGATTTGCGCCGAGCGCGCCGACGTTTCTATGGAGACCGTCGAGCGCTATCTGCACAACCTCTACCGCGTCCGGCCCGACTTTGCCTACAGCGTGACGCGCGATTTCGCCCGCTCCTGTCCGACGCCGATGCTGGTGATGCCCGACGACACACCGGCGCATTCCTACGAAGCGGCCATGGATCTGGTGGCGCTGGCGCCGAATGCCCAGGTCACCGCCTACCCCTGGAAGGAATCGGCCGACATCAAGGCCCGCACGATCGACCAGGTCCGGGACTTCCTGCGTTCGCATCAGCCCGCCGGAGGCAGCTGAACTCGGACCGGACCCTGCGGTCCGGTCCGCCCGCGCCGGTCGGTGCGGGTCCGGCGCCGCCCCAATCGCGGCGGGCAATAATGGCCCGTTCCGCCCGCCCCGGACGAACGCTCGGCGGAGTCCGCGGCAACCGGACCGGCCGGATGAGCGCCCGGTATTGAGTGCGGATGGTGAACCTCTGGGAGACGAAATTTGGGTTGGTCGATCGCGCAGCCTACGGGCCTTACCTACAACCGCAGCGCCCAAACTTACAAGGGCTACAACCTCATCTGCCCGAGCGGATCGGCATCGGTTTACCTGATCGACATGCAGGGCCGGGTGGTTCACACCTGGGAACCCAGTTTTTTCCGCTGCAACCACTGCAAGCTCCTTCCCAACGGCAACCTGCTGGCGCTCGGCCGCGACAGCTCGCTCGGCCGTCCGGACCCGCCAATGCCCGGCGATCCCCCGCTGCCGTTCGACGAGGATGTCCGCCGGCTCGGCGCCAACGCGACCGAACTGCGCGAAATCGACTGGGATGGGCAGACGGTCTGGAGCCACCGCAGCTGGTACCTGCACCACGATTTCCATCGGGCCGCGAACGGACACACGTTCGTGCTCGAATTCGCCCAGATCTCGAAGGAACTGACCGCCAGGGTCAAGGGCGGCTTCGTCCCGAAGGACGGACACGAACCCGAGCAGCTCATCGGTGACGACGTGGTCGAGCTCGATCCCGACGGCGAGGAAATCGGCCGCTGGGCGGTGCACGAATACCTGGACCCCGAAATCGACCGCCTCTCCCCGCTGGACCTGCGCCACGAGTGGAGCCACACCAACGGCATCGACGTGGACGGCGACCGCCTGCTGCTTTCGCTGCGCAATACCCACACCGTCCTGATCCTGGACCGCGCCAAGGACGCGATCACCTGGCGCTTTAGCTGGCCCAAGATCGCCCACCAGCACAATGCGACCTTCGTCGACGGGGGCAAGGTCCAGATCTTCGACAACGGGTCCCACGCGCCCCGTTCCAACGTTTCGTCGATCCTCGAGGTCGATCCCGAAACCGACGAGGAGACCTGGCGTTACCGGGCGAACCCGCCCGAACAGTTCTTTTCGGGTCACATCTCGGGGGTGCAGCGGCTTCCGAACCGCTCGGTGCTCATCTGCGAAGGCACCTCGGGCCGGGTGTTCGAGGTGCTGCGCACCGGACAGGAGGTCTGGGAGTGGATAAACCCGTTCATCTCCCAGCGCCCGGACGGGACTTCCATGGGCTGGCTGTTCCGGGCCTATCGCTACGGGCTCGAATATCCGGCCTTCAATGGCTGGGAATTTGATCCGCGCCGTTTCGCCGCGCTAAATCGCGCCTACGGGCTGGGCCCGCGCGGGGCGCGCTGGCGCTGAACGCCAAAGCCCTACAGGCCGAGCGGCTCCAGCCACTGCACGAGAAGCTCTTCGGCGGCGCGGTTTAGGGAATCCGAGCAGCGCGCCGCGTCGGCTCGCAGGCGCTCAACGTCGGCGCCGTCGGTCTGCGAGATTTCCAGGGCGTGCCCGATCAGCCAGGCCTCCAACCCCGCGGCCTCGACCTCGACGTGAAACTGCAGGGCCAGGCCGTGTGCGCCCAGCGCGAACGCCTGCACCTGGCAGTCCGGCGTGAGCGCCAGCAGGTCGGCGCCCCGGGGCAGGGAGGCGCAGTCGCCGTGCCAGTGCAGGACCGCCAGTCCTTCCAGGCGGGCGAGCGGCGACCGCCGGCCGCGGTCGGTCAGCTCGACCGGGAAATAGCCGAGCTCGCGGCGCGGCCCGGGCGCGACCTCGGCGCCCAGCGCCCGGGCCATGATCTGGTGCCCGAGACATATCCCAAGGACCGGCCGCCCGCCCCGAAGGCGGTCGGCCACCAGGGCGATTTCGCCGGCCAGGAACGGATAGATGCCCTCTTCGTAGGCTCCGATCGGTCCGCCGAGGACCACCAGCAGGTCGGCATCCCGGGCCGGGGCGAGGTCGTCGCGCCAGGCGTCGAGGTAGCAAACCCGGTGACCTCGCCCGCGCAGCAGCCGTTCCAGCATCCCCAGGTCCTCGAAGTGGACGTGGCGGATCGCGGTCACCGTCGCCATCGCCGGGCCCGCCCCTTCCCGCGCGCGGCCGGATTTGACTGCAAGGTCCGGCGGGCCGTCATGCCCGGGCGGCGACCTTTCCGGCCCGGTCGGCCGCCAGCCGGGCGGCGAGCCGGAGCGCGTACTCCATGCTGCTCGGATCGGCCCGGCCCTGGCCGGCGATGTCGAACGCGGTGCCGTGGGCCGGGGTGGTGATGACCAGCGGCTGCCCGGCCTGGACCGTTACCCCCTTGTCGAACCCGAGCAGTTTGGTGGCGATCTGGCCCTGGTCGTGGTACATCATCACGACCGCGTCGAATTCGCCCTCGCGGGCGCGCAGAAAGATCGAGTCGGCCGGGATCGGACCGGTAACGCGCAGGCCTTCGGCCTGTAGCCGGCGCACCGCCGGGGCGATGATGCGGATCTCCTCGTCGCCGAACAGGCCTTCGTCGCCGGCGTGCGGGTTCAGCGCCGCCACGCCCAGGCGCGGCCGGGGCTTGCCCATTCCGGCGAGGGTGCGGTCGGCGAGCCGGCAGACCGTGCCGATTCGTTCCGGCGTGATCAGGTCCAGGGCCTCGCGCAGCGACACGTGCGAGGTGACCCGGAAGGTGCTGAACTGCGGGATGACGTTCATTTCGCCGAAGTCGCCCTCGAAGCCGGTCATGCTGGCGATCAGGCCGGCCCCGTCGTTGAACGGCGATCCGCCCATGTGCAGGGCGGCCTTGTTGAGCGGGGCGAAACAGATCGCGTCCAATTCCCCGGCCTGGGCGTGGTCGATCAGGCGCTGCAGCGTCTGAATGCAGGCCCGGCCGGCGGCGGCCGAGGCGCGGCCCTTGGCGATCTGGTCCGCGTCGGAGTTGCAAAGGTCGACCAGGGGTACGGCCGCTCCGCCATTCGCCTCGGCCAGCGAGGCGTGGGTCGTGTATTCGAGCGCGGCGCCGGCATCCCGGATCCCCAGCTCCAGGACCCTTCGGTCGCCGAACAGCACCACCCGGGCCATCCCATCCAGGGCGCCGGCGGCAAGGGCCTTGACCGAAATCTCCGGACCGATTCCGGCCGCATCGCCCAGCATCAGCCCGATCAGCGGCGTGCGGTTCGACGTCAATTCGTTCTCCATGCATATTGCGCCCGTTGCCCCGGGCAATTTCAACCTAAACGCGGGACCGGACCGGTGTCGCCGAGTCTGCGTTCGGTGGCGGCCCTGCTACCCGGCTTCGGCCCGGATCCGGCCCGGCCCCAGCAAACGGAGGCGCTCGCCGTCGATTCGGACCAGTCCGCCGCCGACCGCCGCCTCCGCCACGCGGCGGGCGAAGTCGGACTCCCAGCCGAGTCCGGCGTGCAGGTGATCGAGTTCGCTCTCGCGGTCCTCCTGCGGGGTGCCGAGGTGGTTGAGCAGGTGCTTGACCAGCAGGGGTCTGGGCAAATTCCAGCCGCCGCCGCCGCCGGATCCGCAGGCGCGCGATCAGGCCGCGACGCGGGGACGCCATTACCGCTCCGGCGAACTGGAGCCCGATGACGCAGGCGACGGATCCGGCGATGGTCGTGTCGAAATACCAGGCGGCGGCGTAGCCGAGAACCCCGGCGCTGGCGCTCAGGCACAGCGACCAGAAGACCACGCGCCGCAGGCGCCGGGTCAGCAGCAGGGCGCTCGCCGGCGGCCCGACCACCAGCGCCACGACCAGGATGGAGCCGACCGATTCGAACGCGGTCACCGCGGTCAGCGACGTGGCCGCCATCAGCCCGAGCCCGATCGCGCCCGGCGACATGCCGATGGCGGCGGCCAGGCCCGGATCGAAGCTGGCGATCTTGAGCTCCTTCCAGAACGCGGCCGTCAATCCGGCGTTCAGCAGCAGCACGGCGCCGAGGAAGAGGAACGAGCGCGGGACGGAGAACGATCCGACATCGATCCGATCGAACGGAGCGAGCCCGATCTCCCCGGTCAGCACCACGTCGGTGTCCAGGTGCACGTTGCCGGCAAACAGGGTGATCAGCAGCACCGCCAGCGCGAACAGCACCGGGAATACGAGCCCGATCGAGGCGTCGGTGCGAACCAGCGGCCGTCGCGCCAGCAGATCCACGACTATCACGGTGAGGATCCCGATCAGCGCCGCCCCGGCCCGCAGAAGCGGCGAACCCAGGTCCCCGCTCAGCAGAAACGCCAGCACGATCCCCAAAAGGACCGTGTGCGAGATCGCATCGACCAGCATCGCCGAACCGCGCAGCACCAGCCAGGTTCCGGGCAGGCAGCACGACCATCCGGCCAGCAGGGCCACCGCCAGAACTTCGAGCTGGCCGGGGGTCACCGGGCAGCTCCCGGCAATGCGATGTTGCGTTCATCCAGAATCTCCCGGGCCCGTTCCATCCCTCCGGCGGTCAGCCGCCAGCCCCGCCCCGGGGAGCCTATGGCCAGACCGGCCGCGGCCAGCTCCCGGACCACCCCGTCGACACCGTCGAGGTCGGGGATGCTGGCCTGGATCGCCGCCGCCGAGTGCGAATGCCGGCCGGAGCGGTGCTGGCCTTCCAGGGCGAGCATCGCCGCCAGGGTCTTTTCAAGCCGGAAACGGCCGCGCCGCCGGCGCGAGCGCAGGTATTCGGCAACGACCCCGTGCCGGGGCGCCCCCAGGATCGAAAGGACTGCGATCGCGCCGAGGCTCAGGACCACCAGCGGACCGGTTGCCAGCGACGGTCCGAGGATCGAGAGGAAGGCGCCGGCCACGCCCCCGGCCGCCCCGAACCCGGCGCTCAGGGCGGTCACCACCGCGAAGCGGTCCGACCACTGCCGGGCGGCCACGGCCGGGGCCACCAGCATCGCGCTCATCAGCACCACGCCCACCACCTTGAGCCCGGCGGCGATCGTGACCACCAGCAGCAGGACCAGCAGCAGGTCGATGCGACGAACCGCGACCCCGGCCACCTGGGCAAATTCGAAGTCAAAGCAGATCGCCCGGAATTCGTTCCAGCGCCAGGCGACCGCGGCCAGCACCAGCACCGCCGCCACGCCGATGGTGAGCAGGTCCGCGGCCACGATCGCCGCTGCCTGGCCGAAGAGGAAGCTGTTGAGGCCGGCCTGGGCGCTTTCGCCGCGCGAGTGGGCCACCAGCAGCACCATGCCGAGTCCGAACGCGGCGGTCAGGACCAGGGCGAGGGCCGAATCGAATTTGACCGGGGTCGAGCGCGCCGTCAGCGAAATCGCGGTCGCGGCCGCCACCCCGGTGACGCAGGCCCCGGCGATCAGGACCCATGGTTCGCGAACGCCCACCAGCATCGCCGCCAGCACGATCCCGGGCAGGGTTGCATGCGATACCGCGTCGCCCATGAGGCTCTGGCCGCGGGCGACCGCGAACGACCCGATCACTCCTGCGACAAGGCCCATCGCCGCCGCCCCGCCGGCCACCGTGCGGAACGTGTGGCCGAGCAGGAACTGGCCGAGGAGTTCGCCTAGTTCGGGCACCGGGTCAGTCGGCGTCCGCCAGCAGCGGGTTCTGGACCCCGTAGGCCAGGCCCAGATTGGCGTTGGTAAATTCCGACTCGACCCTGCCGGCCGCGATTCGCGAGACGTTGAGCACCAGGACGTGGTCGAAGTACTCGGCCACCGTCCCCAGGTCGTGGTGCACCGCCAGGACGGTGCCGCCGCGCCGCTGGATCCTGGCGAACAGCTCCGCGATGGTGCGTTCGGAGACCGCGTCGATGCCCTGGAACGGCTCGTCCAGGATGAACAGCGAGGCGTCCTGGACCAGGGCGCGGGCCAGGAACACGCGCTGCTGCTGGCCGCCGGAGAGGTCGGCGATGTGCCGGCCGGCGAATTCGCCCATGCCGACGTCGTCCAGCGCGGTCAGGGCCCGGCGCCTGTCCTCCCGCCCCGGACGCCGCAGCCAGCCGAGGTGCCCGAAGCGGCCCATCAGGACCACCTCCAGGACGTTGATCGGGAAGTCCCAGTCGACGCTCTCGCGCTGCGGGACGTAGGCGACCCGGCGCCGATCCGGGTCCCCCGCGCTCCCGAACAGCTCGATCGTTCCGGCGGCCGGATTCACCAGGCCCAGCACCGCCTTGAGCAGGGTCGACTTGCCGGCCCCGTTCGGACCGACGATCGCCATCGCCGCCCCTTGCGGCACCTCGAGGTCAAGGTCCCACAGGGCGGGCTTTTCGTCGTAGGCGACGGTCAGGTCCGAAATCCGAAGGGCCGGAGTCCCTTCGCCTGTGTTCATTGCCCCAGCGCGCCGGCGATGGCGGTCACGTTAGCCCGGTACATGCCCTCAAACGTGCCGGCGTCCGAATCGCGCGGCCCCAGGGCGTCCGAGTAGAGTTCGCCCCCGATCCGGACCTGGTGTCCCTGCGCGAGGGCGGCCTCGAGGACTGCGCGCATCGTCTGATCCGGAACCGAAGATTCGATGAATATTGCCGGGACCTTCTCCTCGGCCAGAAAGTTGGCCAGGCGCTGCACGTCGCCGGCACCGGCTTCGGCGGCGGTCGATATGCCCTGGAGCCCGTGGACCTGGAAACCCCAGGCGCGCCCGAAGTAGCCGAACGCGTCGTGGGCGGTGACCAGGATCCGCCGGTCCGGGGGCACCGGGTCCAGCTGCGACCCGGTCCATTGCGAAAGGTCCGCCAGCCGGTCAAGGTACTCGGCGGCGTTGGGTCTCGTAGGCGTCGGCGCCGTCCTGATCGGCGGCCTTAAGTTCGGCGGTTACAGTGGCGACCGCCTGCGACCAAAGATCCAGGTCGAACCAGATGTGCGGGTCGTAATTGCCATGCGACCCGCTGGTCGTGATGAGGTCGCTTTCGGCCACGTCACGCGTCACCGCAACCGAACGGCGGCCGTCGCGCCCCAGCTCGGCCAGCAGGTCGGCCAGCCTGGCCTCCAGGTGCAACCCGTTGAAAAAGATGACATCGGCCCGCTCCAGGCGCACTAGGTCCCCTTCGGAGAGGACGAACAGGTGCGGATCGGTGCCCGGCCCCATGAGGGCGTGCAGCCGGACCCGGTCGCCGGCGACGTTGGCGACCACGTCTTCGATCTGTCCGGTCGTGACCACGACCTGCAGCCGCCCGTCGTCCGGCTGGTCGGCCTCGCAGCCGAGCAGGATGACCGCCAGCAGCGCGATCGCGCCGGCCATGCGCAGCGGGCGCAGCATGCGGGTGGGGAATCCGGGGGCGGGATGCGCCATCAACTGGTTTCAGTTGCAGATGATAATCGTTTACAAAAAGGATTGTAATCGCGAACCGCTTCCGCGCCCCGGTCTCTGGCAGACTTCTAGCTGGTTCCGAATCAGGGAAGAAACTTACGAACGCGAATGTCCG
>CAXXYJ010000070.1:0-11141 GCA_963664795.2 Chloroflexota bacterium
CGCGGGCCACGTCGCCGTAGAAGTTCGACATCTCCTCCCGGGTCTCGGGAATGTCCGGCAGGAAGTAGGGCACCGGCAGGGTTTCGGGGTCGGGCCGGTCGGGCCAGCGGTCGGTGAAAACCCGGTGCGGCTCGAAGAACCCGGCCATCGCGAAGAAGGGTTCGGAGCCGTCGCGGGAATTGAAGAACTCCTCCACGTTGGCGGCGACCAGCTCGCACTCGGATTCGGGATCGAATATGTCGAAGCCCGAGGCGTACGGCCGGTCGTTTACGTGCCAGGTCCCGAAGCACGCGGTCTGGTAGCCGCCGTCGCGCAGGAGCGAGGCGATGGTCGGGATCGAAGCGTCCATGTTCCAGAGCCCGTGGTTCTGGAGACCCATGAGGCCATGGCGGTGCGGCATCAGGCCGGTGGCCATGCTGGCCCGCGAGGGCGAGCAGGTCGGGGCGGCGGCAAAATGGTTCTCCAAGACCACGCCGCCCGAAGCCAGGGCGTCGACGTTGGGCGTGACCGCGGCATTGTCGGGGTACGGGCCCATGTAGGCGCCGATGTCGTGGCAATGCACCAGCAGAATGTTTGGGCGCACGGGGCAGGAACCTTCGGTGATGGGTGGCGGTTTACTAAGGCGAAGCCCATTTTGACCCCGGCGCCGGGCGATCAAGGAAAGGACCGCGGATGAAAACGCATCGGGTGGAGCGGCCCTTGGCGGCCGGCCGGCAGAAGAGCTTTGACGGCGGAAGGCCCGGGCCGCTGCTCGAACTGGACCGGACCGGGCGCGCGGTCCAGCGTCCGCTCGCCCTCGGGGAGGTCGCACTCGAAGACGGATACCTGACCGGCTGGCGCGAACCGATGCTCTCCAACGGGATCGACCACCAGTGGAAACAGCTCCAGCGCGAGGGGATGCTCGAGCGGTTCCGGCTGGCCGGGCAGGGCCGCGCGCCGTCCGAGCGGGGGCGGATATTCGCCGGCGAGGCGCGCCTCTACAAGTGGCTGGAGGCGGCCTGCCTGAAGCAGGCCGAGGACCCGGATCCGGTGACCGGGGAGCGGATCGCCGCAGCGGTCGAAGGGATCCTGGCGATCGCGGCCGCCGACGGTTATCTCGGCCTGACCTATCCGGCCGAACTCTCGGACCTTCGCTGGCGCGAGCGGCCGCGTGGACACGAGCTGTTCGCGGCCGGGCACCTCATCCAGGCGGGACTGACCATGGACTCGGCGCTCGGGGACGACCGGCTCCTGCGCGCCGCCGAGGCGATGGCCGACCTGATCGGCGAGAAAGCCCGCGCGGGCGAACTCAGCGACTACCGCGATCATCCGTGCTGCGAAATGGCGCTGGTCGAACTCTGGCGCCGGACCGGCCGCCGTCGCCACCTTGAAACCGCCGAATACCTGATCTGGCTGCACGAAGGCGCCGCCGAATCGCCGGTTCGCGGACACGCCGTATGCCTGACCTACTTTGCCGCCGCCCTGGCCGACGCCTACCTGGAAACCGGGCGCGAACACTACCTGGCGTGGTCGCGGGGCTGGTGGACGGACGTTCTCACCCGCAATTCCTACATCACCGGCGCGGTCGGGGGTCGCCCCTCGACCGAGTCTTTCGGACGACCCTATGAACTGCCCCACGAGGGGGCCTACGCCGAATCCTGCGCGGCCATCGGGATGGTCATGTGGGCCCAGCGCATGCTCGCGGCCACCGGGCGCGGCGAGTACGCCGACCAGATGGAGTTGAGCCTCTACAACGCCGTCCTGGCCGGAGTCAGCACCGACGGCGTGAAATATTTCTACGACTGCCCGCAGGCGCGCTTTGAACCCGAGACCGAACCGCCCTGGCGGGAACCGCCCGGCGAGCGCGTCGGCAGCGGCCGACGGCGCAGCGACTGGTTCTTCGAGCGGGTCGCCTGCTGCCCGCCCAACCTGGCCCGCGTTCTGGCCCAGCTGCCCGGCTACCTGTACGGATTCGACGGCTCCAATCTCTGGTTCAACCTGTACGCCCCGTCGCGAATCAATCTTTCGGCCGACGGGCACGAGCTGCGCGTCAGCGTGGACACCGCCTATCCCTACGAGGGCCAAATCCGGATAACGATCGAGGCGGCCCCGCCGGGGTGCGGTCTGCGCCTGCGCCTGCCGGGCTGGTGCGAAAACGCCAGCCTGACCCGAAACGGGGACGCTCAAAGCCTTGCAGTTGAAGACGGATTCCTGGTCGTACCCGGCCCGCTGACGGCGGGCGAGCGGTTCGAGCTCTGCCTGGACATGCCGGTGGAGCTGGCCCGCGCCGGCCCGCAGCTGCTTGAGGCGCGCGGCCAGGCCGCGATCGCGCGCGGCCCGCTCATCTACTGCCTGGAGAGCGCCGACCAGCCCGACGTCGACCTGCGCCAACTCCAGCTCCGCCCCGACGCGACCCGAACCGCCCGGCTGGAGCCGGGGCCGCTGGGCTCGCGGGCGATCCGGATCGCCGGTGCCCAGGCCGCGCCGCAGCCGCAGCTATACCGGCGCGGCGACCAACCGGTCTCGGCTTTGAAGCCGCGCGATCTGCTGGCCGTCCCCTTTGCACTATGGGACAACCGCGGCCCCGGCCAGATGGCGATCTGGACCGCGCTGGCCCCGGAGTTGCAAAACTGAACAAGCACCTTTGAGCAAGAGCCCGCAATTTCCCGAGGGAAGAACTTCATGCAGGTAACCGAAGCAATCGCCGCCCGGCGCAGCGTCAACCGGCTCGACGACCGGGTTCCCGGCCGGGCCGAGATCGAACAGATGATCGAGGCGGCGACCTGGGCGCCGAACCACCGTTTCACGCAGCCGTGGCGTTTTCACGTGATCGCCGGAGATGACCGTCGGCGGTTCGGCGAGCACCTGGCCGAGGCCAAGCGGAGGCGCTGTCCGCCCCAGACCGACGCCGACCGGGCCGCCTTGAAAAAGACCGCCGGCCTATTCCTGCGGGCCCCGCTGGTGATCGCGGTTTCGGTGGCGCGTTCGGCCGACCGGGTTCTGGATCTTGAGGACTACGGCGCGGCCTGCGCGGCCATCCAGAACATGCTTTTGGCGGCCTGGGAGATGGGGATCGTTTCCAAATGGCGCACCGGCGACGCGGCCCAGGACCCGGCCGCGCGGGATTACCTGGGCACCGGTCCAAACGACCGCATCGCCGGATACATCTACCTGGGTTACCCGGCCGCCGGACCGATTCCGCCGCCGCGCGAACGCGACTCTGACGTGATCGATTGGCGGTCGCTGCAGGGGTAGGGAACTGCGCAGGGGGATCCTCCGCCCGATCGGCCGGGGAGCACACGTATCGCGGACCGACTGCCGATAAGTGCTAACGTTGCCGTCCGGCGAGCGATTCCAGTTCGCGGGACTTCGGAAAAGGTCCGGGTGGCGACCCCGGAAGATCCTGGGAAGCAATACGCCAATTTGGCGGCGGAGATGATCGAATGCGCCTGAAGTCTCTTGTCTTGAATTGGGATTCCGGCCTCGGGGTTCGAATTCCCAACGAAATCGCAGAGAAATGGGACGTGCAAGAGGGATCCCCAGTCGAAATAGTCCTGCACGAAGACGGCGTTCTGCTGCGCAAGCGGCGGGACGACCTCGACGCGTTGATCGCGGAAATGTCGCCGGACCGGCGGCACCCCGAGACCGATTGGGGCCGACCGGAGGGCGTCGAAGACTGGTAATCAGCGAGTCGGTCCGAATTCGGGGGAGCCCGATCCGGGTCGGCTTTTCGCCGCAGGCGAAGCTCGGGCGATCCTGCCGGCGGCTCAGGCTCTCGATTCGTGCGCGGCGGCTTGCCAGGCTCGCTTCGTATAGCTCCGGACTCGCAAACTCCCCCGGCACTTGGCGCAGACCTGGCCGCGTCGGCGCACGTTGCGCCGCAGGGCCCACCCGCAAGCCGGGCAGGAAACGATGTAGCGTGGCGGCGCGAATGCCGGGGCGCCGCAGAGGCGCTCGCCGGAGCAACCGATGGACCGGGCGATCTCCTTCCAGACGCGGTCGTGCTGGTGACGCGGGCCGGCCAGGGCGTGCGCGATCTCGTGCAGGATCGTCTCTTCCAGCTCCGGGTCGGCGGAACTGAGGCAGTAGAGCAGCGACAGACCGATCACCTTGGTGTCGAATATGCATACGCCGGCGCGGGCGGAAGCGTCGTCATACTGGAAGCTCCAGCCTTCCAGGCCATGTTCCGCCATCAGCTTTTCGGACAGGGCGGCGGTTTGCCGCAGCCAGTCGATGCCGCGGCGCCCGGGTTCTTGCGACACTGCCCGCAACCCGGGATAAGGCACGTCGAATTCGTCCCCGTCGTCGCAGACGATCCGCGCCCTGGTCGGCAGGTACCGGGCGATGACCCCGGCAAGAACCCTGCCGCCGAATTCGAACGTCACCTCGTCGTCCGGTCGGAACTGGGATTTGACTTGTTCGTCGCGGAGAAACAACCGCTGGCGGCAACCTTTGCGGGCCGGCCGCAGCAGCGCCCAGGGTACATTCCACTCGGATCGTTCGGAGTCGATGACGATCGCCTTGCGGGCCATCTTGCGGGCGACGTGGCCATGTATCGGGACTTTTCCGGAGCGCCCGAATTCCACCGGATCGCCGACGGTTATCGTTGCGACTCGCGCCATGTCCGAGTATCCCGGCGGGTCGCGTTCATTCCGTCAGATCCTGGGTCTGCCACGCGAGTGTCGACGAGCAGAGCGGCTCGCATTATTCGCTGCGATTGGCCCGGTGGAGCCTGGTCTCTCGCACCGCGACCGCCATCGCATCCGCGCTGCTGAGCCCGGCACATGATCGCGCCCGTGCGGCGATCTCTAAGGCCTCCGCCGAGGAGACCAATCCGTTCGTTTCCAGGATCTCCTCAGCCAAGGCGCTGATCGAGCAACCTCGGCGCGCCGCCTCATCATTGAACGCGCGGTAGGTCCGATCCGTCAGACTTATCGTCAGCTTCGGCATGGTGGCCGCCTCAGGGCAATTGGCAACAGCGACGGTTCGCTTTCGAAATTCTCGCGCGAACGCGCGCGCTGGACCCTTAACACGCTTCCCTCACCCTGAATGTTTTCCGGCCTGCGGTCGACAGGGCGGTGGCCACGAACCGTCTGATTGTGTTGCCCGCCAGCTGATCGTGGGTCGACCGCGCCGTGTCCGCGAATGGGCATTGGCGGCTTCACCTGGGCGCCGCCGTTGAGGGCGGCTGCGCACCGGTGCGCGATTGCATGCGAATTCGCCGTCGGCTGCCATTCCGAATGGCGCCAGGCGGGCTCACGGCGCATGCCCCGTTACAGTGCGGACTTTTCCGGATGCCGCCGGGTGCGCCGCGAGCTTCCCAGATCCGTGGCGGTACGGCCAATAACCCGCGCCCAGTTCCCTCAAAAGAACAAGGGGCCCTCCGGCGGAGGGCCCCTTGCGGGTAACCAATTGTTTTGGCCGGCAGGGCCGGCACAAAGTCGTGGTTCCTAGAAGTTCGACTCCCCGTACCCGAACACGCCGTGCTCGTGGATGTCGAGGCCGTCAAGCTCTTCCACCGGCTCGGCACGCAGGCCGACGGTGTACTTGATCGCCAGGAAGAGGACCAGGCAGGTGGCGCCGACCCAAGCGATCGAGGCCGCCGAACCCAGCGCCTGGATTCCGAACTGGGCGATGTCGCCGTTGATGAACAGGCTGCCTTCCGGTCCGCCGAACTTGGGATCGGCGAACAGGCCCACGGCCAGGGTTCCCCAGATTCCGACAACGCCGTGAACGGCGATGGCGCCGACCGGGTCGTCGACCTTGAGCACCTTGTCGATGAAGGCGACGCCGATTACCACCAGGCCGCCACCGACCAGGCCGATGATGACCGCGGCCCAGGTGTCGACCCAACCGCACGGGGCGGTTATGGCGACCAGGCCGGCCAGGGCACCGTTACCGATCATGCCGACGTCGGGCTTGCCGTTGTAGAGCCAGGAGACCGCCATGGCGGCTACTGCGCCGGCTGCCGCGGCGAGGTTGGTCACCACGATGACGCTGGCAAAGTCCTGGCCGACCGCGGTAAGCGTGGATCCGCCGTTGAACCCGAACCAGCCGAACCAGAGGATGATCACACCGGCGATCGCGAGCGGGATCGAGTGACCCGGAATCACGTTGACCGATCCGTCCTCGGAGTACTTGCCCAGGCGCGGGCCCAGGATCGCTGCTCCGACCAGGGCGGCAACGCCTCCGGTGGTGTGGACGACGGTTGATCCGGCAAAGTCCCAGAATCCGAGCTCGGCCAGCCAGCCTCCGCCCCAGACCCAGTGGCCGACCACCGGGTAGATGAACCCGGTGAGTACGACCGCGTAGATCAGATAAGCGCGGAAGTGGGTGCGCTCGGCCATCGCCCCGGAGACGATGGTGGCGGCAGTTGCCGCAAACACGACCTGGAAGAACCAGTCGGTCGAGAACTGCGAGTCACCGACCGCGATCAGGAAATCGGACGTGCCGACAATCCCGCCGGCCGATTCGCCGTACATGAACGCCCAGCCGATGGCCCAGTACGAGATCAGGCCGACCGACATGTTCATGAGGTTTTTGGCACAGATGTTGGCGGCGTTCTTGGTGCGGGTAAACCCGGTTTCCACCAAGGTGAATCCACCGTGCATGAAGAAGACGAGCGCCCCGGCCATGACGATCCAGAGCTGGTCGACGGTGGCGGTCAGGGTAACGATCGCGTCCTCTTCCTGGGCCAGGGCCAGGGCCGGCAGCAGCAGGGCGGCCAGAATCGCCCCGGCCAGGGCGAACAGGTAGCGTGACGAGAAGATGAAGCTGAGCGGCGGTCGCATTGCTACCGCGCGCGCGGCGGCTACGGCGGTCATAGCGCGTCCCGTCCCCGCTGCTGGGTGCGGATGCGGACGACATCTTCGATCGGGTAGATGAAGATCTTGCCGTCGCCCACCTCGCCGGTGTAGGCGTGCTCGCAGATCAGCGCGACCAGCTGGTCGACGCTTTCCTCGTGGATGATCATCTCGACCTTGATCTTTGGCCGGAACACGATCGACGCCCGCACGCCGCGGTACGTCTCGGTGTAGCCGCGCTGCGATCCGGCGCCGCGCACTTCGCTCACGCTCATGCCGTGGAAACCGGCCTTGTCGAGCGCGTCGCGAAGCGGTTCAAGCACCTCGTGGCGGATGATGGCCTCAATTTTTTTCATTCGTCTCCTCTCAAACTGAAAAGACTCCGCGGCTTGA
The DNA here is from genome assembly GCA_963664795.2 of Chloroflexota bacterium. Lineage (GTDB taxonomy): Bacteria > Chloroflexota > UBA11872 > UBA11872 > VXNJ01 > VXNJ01. Next base: position 7,176 of record CAXXYJ010000070.1, read on the forward strand.
ATGCCGCGGCGGCTGCGATCGCCGGCCGGAAATAATGTCGGCTTCGGCGGCCGCGGTTTATTGCCGGGCAGTTGGCAAATTGCCGTCGCGCGGTGGCGAGCTGCCGGGCATCGGTTGGAAACGGCCGAACTTGGCCAGTGAACCGCTTGCGACGGTTCTCCCCTGGAGGGAATGGGGTTTCGGGTCGTCTTGACCCGATCTACACCGGCTGGGCGTGTAGACGGCGGCGTTCCGATTCGTCGACGGAAAAGGGCGGGACTGCTTCGTCCGGCGCGCCCTGTCGCTGCCGCTGGTGCTTAGTGGCCAAATGTTAGCAGTCACGGGCGGGCCGGAGCACAAAAAGCCTTAAAGTTGTTTAGCGGACGGCAGTCGCCGTCCCAATACCGCGCACAGACCGGTAATCGACATGCGATGTCCTGACTGCGATCACGAAAACACCAGCGGTGCCTGGCTCTGCATCAATTGCGGAGCCAAACTTCCGCGCGAGGGCCAGGCCGCGCCTGCGTCCGAGGAGAGCGAAGAGCCCGCGGCCGACGAGCCGAGCCGCTTCGAGCCGGCGATTTCGGAGAATCTGCGCCGACTGCGCGAACGCGCCCAGCGACCGACCCGCCCATCCCGCAGCAGCAGCCGGCGCTCCACTCCGCGCGGCGTTCCGCAGCTGTCCCAGGGCACGGTCCTGGGACTGCACTGGACGTTCTGGGCGGTGGCGATCTTCTTGTTCGTCGTGGTCGCGATGGTGCTCTCCAACCTGCAGTAGCAGCGGGCCGCAGGCGGCGAAATTGGCCTAAAATTTAGCCGGAAAGAACCAAACCAACCGCGCCTTCAGTGAGGAAGGCCGGTCGGGCTCAACCGTTTCGAGCCTCGCGACATGGGCGGTCGCGAGGTTTTTTCTTTAATAGGCGCCGGATAAGGCGATTGGAAAGGCAAGCATTTCATGAGCGATCGTTCAGAGCAGATTCAAAAGGTGTTGCGCATGGCGCGCGATGCCGACTGTCGGTTTGTCGACCTGCGATTTACCGACCTGCCGGGTACCTGGCAGCACTTTTCGATGCCGATCAGCTACCTGGACGAGGACCTCTTCGCCGACGGCGCCGGTTTCGACGGCTCCAGCGTGCGCGGATTCCAGGCGATCAACGAATCCGACATGCTGGTCATCCCGGACCCCTCGACCGCGTTCGTGGACCCGATCCTGGAGGCCTCGACGCTGGTGATGACCTGCGACATCGAGGACCCGCTGACGCGCGAGCGCTACTCGCGCGACCCGCGCAACATCGCCTCCAAGGCGGTCGCGCACCTTGCCGGCACCGGCATCGCCGACTCCAGCTTCTGGGGCCCGGAAGCCGAATTCTTCATCTTCGACCACGTCAGCTACGACGAGTCCGCCAACGGCTCCTTCTTCACCGTCGATTCGAGCGAAGGCATCTGGAACTCGGGCAATCCGGACGAGAACCTGGGCCACCGCCCGCGCCACAAAGAGGGCTACTTCCCGGTCCCGCCCAACGACTCGCAGCAGGACCTGCGCTCCAGGATGGTTACCGCGCTGCTGGACATAGGCATCGACGTCGAGGTGCACCACCACGAGGTCGCCACCGCCGGGCAGGCCGAGATCGACCTCAAGTACGCGCCGCTGGTCGAGCAGGCCGACAACATGATGATCTACAAATACATCATCAAGAACGTCGCCCGCCAGAGCGGACACACGGTCACCTTCATGCCCAAGCCGGTGCTGGGCGACAACGGTTCCGGGATGCACTGCCACCAGAGCCTCTGGAAAGACGGAGTACCGCTCTTCTACGGCGGCCCCGAGAAGTACGGCATGCTCTCCGACACCGCGCGCTGGTACGTCGGCGGACTGCTCAAGCACGCCGCCTCGCTGCTGGCCTTCTGCGCCCCCACGACCAACTCCTACAAGCGCCTGGTGCCCGGATTCGAGGCGCCGGTGAACCTGGTCTACTCGCAGCGGAACCGCTCCGCCTGCGTGCGAATTCCGACCTATTCACCCTCTCCGGCGGCGCGCCGGGTTGAGTTCCGCTCACCCGACCCGACCGCCAACCCGTACCTGGCTTTCTCGGCCATGCTGATGGCCGGACTCGACGGGGTCAACAACAAGATCGAGCCGCCCGACCCGGTCGACGAGGACATCTACGAGATGTCGGCCGACGAGCTGGCCAAGATAGCCTCGGTTCCGGGATCGTTGGAGGAATCACTCAACGCCCTTGAGGCCGATCACGACTACCTGCTGGTAGGCGATGTGTTCACCCCCGACGTGATCGAGACCTGGCTCGAGTACAAGCGCGGCGAAGAAGTCGACGAGCACCGCCTGCGGCCGACCCCGTGGGAGTTCTACAAGTACTACGACGCGTAGGCTGCCGAACCGCAATCGACCCAAGCCGATAGGCGCGGGTATCGAATAGCGAAAACCCCGCTGGCCTCTTCTGGGGCCAGCGGGGTTCTTCTATTGGCCTCCAAGCCCGGACGGCTGCCGGAGCTCTTGGGAAGTCCCGAATCCGGGCGGATCCGGGCGCGGCAGCTATTTGCGATGACGACAGCCGACTTGTTGACCGGGCGCTCCACTGGTTGCCCCGCCCGGAGGAACGGTTGCTCAGAGTTTCAGTTGCTTGAGTTCACCTGAATCGGGGCAAGCGGCCGAAACCACACCCCCAAGTCGATCGAATCGGCAAGGCGCGGCGATTCGGCCGAGAGCGTTCAGTCCGACGGTCTTCTGCTGATTTGGCAGGTTGGATTCGGGAACGACGAAAAACTGCCACTGGCACGGATCGCCCTGATCCGCTTTATCCTTCCGGCGCTCGCCGTGCCAGGCGAACACGTACAGATCGGCGGGCCGTGAAGGCACCGCAAACGGAATCCAGTCCCCGCCGCCCTTGGGCCAGTAACCGGTGCGCGGGGCGATATCGAACCTAGCCTTGGCGCGGCGGTCCGGCGCGACCGCCAACCGGTCCCACGCCTGCCTGGCCGCCGACTGCTTGACCTCGATGCGAACGCCGGAGTGGTGCTCGATGTCCCACGCGGCCCAGTCCCAGCCGTCCGTCCAGGTAAGCTCCCACCCATCACCCAGGGCCTGCGCCACCAGGCATTCGACGTAATCGCCGCGGTAGACGTTGTCCATGACCCCGGCTGCAAATCTTCGCGCGAGTACTTCCTGGATCCGGTGACGGATCTCCGAACCCTTCATGCAATCCCTCGCTTGTTTGATCTGATCGGGGTGGGAGCGAGTGGCCCGCATGCTGCCGGTTTCACGCGCCAGCGCCGACGTGCGCGCAGCCGGCAGCCTCGGATTGAGATCTCGGCGGTCACGCCAGGGGCTCATGCCGCGTTTGGATCCGCAGCAGGACGCCCGGCGAGGGCCCCTTCAATTCAAGGGTTCGGCTATCGCGGGTGACCGAAATGAAGCTTCTTACCCGCCCAGTCGCCGGCGCCTGGCCATTGCGAGCTCGTAGCTCGCCTGCATGCGCATCCAGTGATCGGCGGTGCCCCAGCCGATGGCTTCCAGCGCGAGCGCCATGTCCGCGGATACGCCCGCAGTGCGATCGAGTACCCGCGAAAGGATTCCGTGCTCGCACTCCAATCGGGAAGCAGTCTCGCTCTCGGTCCAGCCAAGGTCCTGCATGCTTTCCCTTAAGAGTTCGCCGAGATGCGATGGGTCCAGCATCGGCCCCACGGCCTCGGCGCAGATGCCATTCATGATCTGAGTTCCTTGCATAGTGGAAGTCCGGCAAGTCCGCATCTGCGACGTCGCTGTCCACGAATCGGAGCATCACACACCAATCGTCCAGTACGCGCACGCTCCATTGGCCCGCCCGGTCAGATTTCAACCGCTTGGTTCGAATTCTGGCCATTCAATTACACGCGGTCGAGCTCTCGACGCGTGAGCCGCACGATACTGCATTGAACATCGGCGGACACGGAATTTTCGGTCCAGCCGACCGGTGCGCGGCCTTCGGGGCG
>CAXXYJ010000071.1:0-13635 GCA_963664795.2 Chloroflexota bacterium
CGAGTTTCTCGGTGACCATGACGCGGTCGTGGCGGTCCCGGGACTTGGCGGTGCAGATCCGCGCCTGTCCCTCGTGAACGTGGTGCTCGCCGGCGCCAAGCCGCGAGGTGGGCAGGTGCGGGATCGACCCGTACGCCTTGCGGCCAAGCGGCTTTATCGGTTTTTGGGGCATATCGCGGGAAGGTATTTGGGAAGAGTAATGCTGATATCGCGGACCGGCCGCCGGGACTCGGACCGTAACCCCGCAGGCGCGGGCGGCGCGATGCGGCCCGTTGCCGGGGGAAAGAAGCCTAGCACTTCCGCGCGGCGCCCGCGGCCGCCGCCGCGCCGCCGGGGCGGGGCGGGCAGCAAGAATTTGGGATCCTCTCCTAGAATTTGGCCGCCGCGCCCCAGCGGCCGCCCAGTGCCGAATAACCGCCTTTCAATCGACGATGCCGACTTACCAGTACGCCTGCGACGCCTGCGGCGCAAGCGTTGAAGTCCGCCAGCGCTTCTCCGACGACCCGTTGGTCGACTGCGCTGATTGCGGATTGCCCAGCCTGCGCCGGGTGATCTTTCCGGCCGGCGTGATATTTAAGGGATCGGGCTGGTACAAGACCGATTCGCGCCCCAAGCCCAAGACCTCCGAGGCCGTCGAGGCCAAGAAGGAGGCGGCCGAAAAGTCCAACTCGGACAAATCCCCGAAGACCGAAACCGCACCGGCCAAATCCGATTCCAAGGCCGACTCCAAGTCCAAACCCACCCCGGCCGGAGCCGCGGCCGGTGGCTGACGGCGGGCCTGGCCATGAAAGCGGTGCTCCAGCGCGTATCCGGCGCTAGCGTCCGGGTTGACGGCCGCACGATCGCGGCCATTTCCCAGGGGCTGCTGGTCCTGGCCGGTGCCGCCGAAGGCGACAGCGACGAAGACGTCGACTGGCTGGCGCCGAAGATCGTGAACCTGCGGATCTTCGAACGCGACGGCAAATTCCAGCGCTCCCTCCTCGACTGCGGCGGAGCGGTGCTCCTGGTTTCGCAGTTCACGCTGCTGGGTTCCACCCGCAAGGGCCGCCGGCCGAGCTTTACCGGCGCCGCCGACCCGGAACCGGCGCGGCGCCTGCTCGAGCGCCTGGCCGCGAAAATCACCGAACTCGGCCCGGAGGTTGCCACCGGCAGATTCGGGGCCAATATGGAAGTGGAACTGATCAACGACGGACCGGTCACCATCCTGCTCGACAGCCGCGACCGCCTCGAACCGCGCCGGGCGGGCGGGCGATGAGCGCCCCGGCCATAAACCGCGTCGACGGCGCGCACGACCTGCCGCCGGCGACCTGGGCCGCTCAGCGCGCGCTGAGCGCGCAGCTATTGGACGCGGTCGCCGCGTTCGGCTACCAGGGCGTCGGGGTTCCGCTGATCGAGGCGGTCGAACTCTACGAACGCCGGGCCGGCGCAAGGGTGGTTTCGCAGCTGCTCGAGTTCCCCAGCCGCGGCGGCCAGATCCTGTGCCTGAGGCCGGAGCTCACCGCTTCGGTTGCGCGCGCCTGGGCCGGGGACCCGCAACGCCGGACGCCGGCCCGCCTGATGTACTCGGGACCGGCGTTCCGGCGCCGCGACGGTGGCGGCGAAATCATCGAGCAGTTCACCGAAACCGGCGCCGAGCTCATCGGCGTTGGCGGACCGACCGGCGACGCCGAGGTGGTCGCGCTGGCCTATTCGGCCCTCTCGCAGGCGCAGCTGTGGGAGCGGCGCATCGTGCTCGGGCACCTGGGGCTGCTTTCCGACGTGCTGGCGCAACTGGGGCTCTCGCCGCGCGCCCGCTCGATCCTGCTTGAGGGCCTGGCCGACTTGCGCGCGCCCGGCGGCGGGCTGGAGTCGGTGCGCGGCGCCGCCCTGGAGAAGTACCGCGCCGCCGCTCCGCCGCACCTGGGCTGGGGTCCGGGGGTCGACCGCGACCGGCTGGACGCCCTGGCGGCCTCGATCGCCGGCGCCGACGCCGACGCGATCGGCGCGCGCAGCCGGTCCCAGATAGTCGACCGCCTGGCCGCCAAATTCGAGCGCGGCGACGAGACCGAGCGCATCAATCAGGCCTTTGATCTGCTGGGCGAGCTTGCCACCTGCAGCGGTCCGGTCGATTCGGCTCTCGCAGCCACCGGCATGGTCCTGGCCCAGCGCGGAGTCGAGGCCGGCCCCCTGGCCGAAATCGGCCGCCTGACAGAGCTCCTGCGCGCCAGCGGCGAGGACATCACCGGGCTCGAATTCGATCCGGTCCTGGGCCGCGGCCTGCAGTACTACACGGGTCTGGTCTTCGACATCTACTGCCGCCTCGGGAACGAGTGGCTGGCGGTGGGCGGCGGCGGCCGCTACGACGACCTGCTGGCCGCGATCGCCCCGCGGGCGGCGGCGCCGGCGGTCGGACTGAGCTTCAGGGTCGAGAACCTGCTCCGGGCCGGCGGTAAGAGTCTGGCCGGGTCCGGTCGACGCTCGCCGGCCGACGTGCTGGTGCTCCCCGACGGCGATACCGGTTCCGCCCTTTCGCTGGCCCGGCAGTTGCGCGCGGCCTGGCTCCGGACCCGGCTCGGCGATCCCGACCAGCCGGTCGACCGGCAACTTGAGCGCGCCCGCCGCGAGGGCCTGGCGGCGGCGGTCCGGGTCGGGCAGTCCGGCACCGACGAGGTCCTCCTGCAGGGTCTCGGCAACGGCACGGAGCGCCCGGTCGCGGCCGCCGACGTCGCCGCGCTGGTGCGCGAAATGATGGCCGAAGACGAATGAGCGCCGTCCAGCTCGACTTCACCGTTCCCAGCAAGGGGCGGATCGGCGAACAGACCATGGCCATGCTGGCCGGCTGCGGTTTGGGCGTCGCGATGCGCAGCCCGCGCAGCTACGCCGGGAAGGTGCCGGCCCTGCCGGGGGTGGCGGCGCACCTGCAGCGCGCCAGCGACATCGTCGAGCAGGTCCGCTCGGGCAACGCCGACCTGGGAATAACCGGGCGCGACATCCTGGCCGAATCAGGGGCCGGCAGCGACGAGGTCATCATCCTCTGGGATGATCTCGGATATTCGCGGGCGCGCCTGGCGATCGCGGTCCCCGACGCCTGGGTCGACGTGGTGTCGGTGGCCGACCTGGCCGAGGTCGCGCTCGAGCTGCGCGGCGACGGGCGGGCCCTGCGGGTGGCCACCTCGTTCCCGGCCCTGACCCGGAATTTCCTGATCGAGCACGGCGTCTACAACCTGCGCGTGGTCAACACCTCCGGCAGCGTCGAGGCGGCCCCCAGCCTGGGTTCGGCCGACATCGTCTGCGACATCGTCGAGACCGGATCGGCCCTGCGCCAGAACCGCCTTCGCGAACTGCCCGACGGGGTGGTGATGCGGTCGGCGGCCTGCCTGATCGGGAATACACAAGCGCTCCGCGCCGATCCCGCCAAGCGCGAACTGGCCGGCCGAATGCTCGAGTACATCGAGGCCCACCTGGCCGCCGCCGAGGCCTTCACGATCACCGCCAACGTGGCCGGGGACTCGCCGGAAGCGGTCGCCGCCTCCATCCTGGGCGACCTGGACCTTTCGGGCATAAAGGGCCCGACCGTCTCGCCGGTCTACGAGAAGAGCGGCGAGGCCAGCTGGTACGCGATCACGGTCACGATCGCCCGCGACCGGCTGATCGACGCGGTCGCGCACCTGCGCTCGGCCGGGGCGGCCTCGATCATCGCCCGCCGGGTGGACTACATATTCGGGGAATCATCGGCGGCCAAGGACCGGATGCTCAAAGCGCTGGGCCTCTGAAAGTGGAGGGCCTGCGCGTCATCGGCGGACGCTCCCGCGTGCAGTCCGAACTCCTGCGCCGCCGTCCGCTGCCGACGCCTCCGCTGCCGCCCGAGCAGCGCCGCGCGATGAGCGCCGTCTACGGCCGCGAACTGACGGTGGCCGAATTCGTGGCCGAGGTCTTCGAAGAGATACGGGGCGGCGGCCTGGCGGCGGCCGAGCGGATCACCCGGGCCCTCGGCCTGGCCTGGCCCGAACGGCTTCGCCTGGGACCGGCCCGGATCGAGGCCGCCCTGAACGGACTGCCCCGACAGACCCGGGAAGACCTGCAGTTCGCGGCGGGGCGGGTGCGGGCTTTCTACGAGGCGACCATGCCGGATCCGGGACCGGCCGGCATCGACGGCTGCTGGCAGCGCTTTCACCCGGTCAGGGTGGCCGGCGTCTACGCTCCCGGCGGGCGCGCGGTCTACCCCTCGTCGCTCCTTATGACCGCCATTCCGGCCCGGGTGGCCGGAGTCTCCGATATCGTCGTGGCCTCCCCGCCCGGACCCTCCGGAGAGGTTTCGCCGGTGGTGCTGGCGGCGGCGGCGGTCGCCGGGGCCGACGCGGTATATGCGCTCGGCGGCGCCCAGGCCATCGCGGCAATGGCGCTGGGCGCCGATCCGCTGCCGCGCGCGGACGTCCTGGCCGGCCCGGGCAACATCTTCGTCGTCCTCGCCCTGCGGCATGCGTTCGGGGTCGCCGGCGTTCCCTCGCTGCCCGGCCCGACCGAGACCCTCATAGTCGCCGACGGAGGCGCCGACCCCGCCTACGTTGCCGCCGACCTGCTGGCCCAGGCCGAACACGATCCCATGGCGAGCCCGCTTCTGCTGACCGACAGCCCTGAGCTCGCCGCGGCGGTTGGCGCCGAAATCGAGGAGCAGCTTGCCGACCTGCCGCGCGCCGACATCGCCAGGGCCGCGCTCGCCCGGAACGGCGGAATCGGCCTTCTCGAAGACCTCTCCGAAGCGGTCGACCTGGTCGATGCCTACGCCCCCGAGCACCTTTGCCTGCTCGGCGACAACGCCGCCGGACTGGCCGATTCGATAACCGGGGCGGCCGGTGTATTCGTCGGCGACTGGTCGCCGGAGGTCCTGGGCGACTACGTGGCCGGACCCTCGCACGTGATGCCGGTCGGCGGCACCGCGCGCTTCTCCTCGCCGGTGAGCGTGTACGACTTCCTAAAGCGCGTCAATCGGTTTGAGCTGAGCCGAAAGCAGGCTAGCCCGCTGTTGCCGGTAGCAGCCCGCCTGGCCCGGCTTGAGGGTCTCGATGGACACGCACGGGCCGCCCGGATCCGAAGCGGCAACGCATGATGGGCGATTGGGAAACTGGACGGCGCAATCCACGAAGCGGCCCCTGCCCGGTCCTTCGGCGAGGGGGCCGTGCCCGGGATAGAAATTAGCCGGGATCGTACTCGGGCGCGGTAAGGGCTGCAACCCCGGTGGACAAATCCGCGATCGAGTGGACCGATGCGACATGGAACCCGGTCACCGGCTGCACGAAGGTGAGCCCGGGATGCGCCCATTGCTACGCGGAAGCGATCATGCTCAGATTTCGCAAAAGCGGGCCGTTCCTGCCCGGATCGGATTCCGTCACCATCCACCACGAAAGACTTGGCGTTCCCGCCCGCTGGAAGTCGCCGCGACGGATCTTCGTCAACAGCATGAGCGACCTTTTCCATGAAAAGGTCCCATTGGCGTTCATCAAGCAAGTGTTCGGGGTCATGGCCGACGCTCCCCGCCACCAATTCCAGATATTGACCAAGCGCGAAAAGCGGCTTCGATCGATTGCCGATTCGTTGGATTGGCCTCCGAACGTCTGGATGGGCGTATCGGTCGAGAACCAGCACTGGGCCGAACAACGGATCCCCGCGTTGCTGGATGTGCCGGCCGAAATTCGATTCCTGTCGGTGGAGCCACTCCTCAGGAGCGTTGACCTGCGTCAATTCCTGGCTGGTCTCGACTGGGTGATAGTCGGTGGCGAGAGCGGCCGCCGTGCCAGGCCGATGCGAGCCGAATGGGTCAGACGCATTCGCGAGGATTGCGCGGATAAAGGAGTGCCGTTTTTCTTCAAGCAGTGGGGTGGACGCTACAACAAAGCAGGCGGCAGGATCCTGGACGGTCGCACTTACGACGAATTTCCAGGGAGGGCGCATCGGCTTGTTGTGGAAGCCAATTCCGAACCGGCATGACTTGCTCCGCAGGGACGCGCCCCTGCGGCCGATCAAAACCATCGGCCATTTACCGCTGGAAACCCAGCGTTGAAGTTGCCTGCCCACGATCTCAGTCCATTCCCCAAAATTAAAGTGGCCAATTTGCCTGGTCGCGGATACGAGCGGACTCGGTTAGCACGACCGTGCCTGCGCCAGTGGTCCCGGTGTTAGTGCCGGGCCGCATCTTCCTGGGAGCGCAGAAATCTCAGATTCACCAATTCAAGCGTGTGAGTGACCGATGAATCGAACCGGCAAGGCTGAACGGACCACCGCGGAAACCAGCATCGCGGTGCGCATCGATCTGGACGGAACCGGCGAAGGCGAAATATCCAGCGGCATCGCGTTTTTCGATCACATGCTCGCCCAGCTGGCCAAGCACGGCCTGATCGATCTGGACCTGCGGGCCAGCGGCGACATCGAGATCGACGCCCATCACACCGTCGAGGACTGCGGGATCGTGCTGGGCCGGGCCCTGGCCGAGGCTCTCGGCGACCGCGGCGGGATCACCCGCATGGCCGACGCGCTGGTGCCACTGGATGACGCCCTCGCACGCGTGGTCGTGGACCTCTCCGGGCGCGGCTACCTTGCCTACGAGGGCGAATTCGACAGCGAGCGGCTCGGCGATCTCGACACGCAGCTGATCCGCGAATTCCTCTATGCCCTCTCGATCAACGCCGGGCTGAACCTGCACGTTTCGATCCTGGCCGGGCACAACGACCACCACCGCGCCGAAGCGCTCTTCAAGGCCCTGGCGCGCGCCCTGCGCCAGGCTGTCAGCATCGATCCGCGCCGCGGCGGCCAGGTCCCTTCCACCAAGGGGACCCTGGACGGCTGAGCGGGGGACCGAGAACTCCGATGCGAATCGGACTGCTGCTTAGCCCGCGCGCCCGCGCCGACCGGCCGGCCGTTCGCGCGATCGCCGACGGCCTCGAATCGGCCGGCCACGAGACCTGGTCGGCAGGGATAGAGTCGATCGCCGACTGCGCCCCCCGGATGGAGCGTTCCGATCTCCTGGTCAGCCTGGGCGGCGACGGGGCGATGCTGCGCGTCGGGCTGGCGGCGGCGGCGGTCGAGGTCCCCTGCATGGGGATCAACTTCGGGCGCCTGGGGTTCCTGACCGAATTCGAGGCCCACGACTTCGTCGGCCGGCTCAGGGACCTTGACTTTTCCGCCGGCTGGGTCGAACGCCGCCTGCTGCTGGACTGGGCCCAGGTCCGCGACGGCAAGGTCATCGACCGCGGCAGCGCGCTCAACGACATAGTGGCCGCCCGCGGCCAGGTCGCGCGCCTGGTCGACGTGCTGGTGCACATCGACGGGGTCGCGGTCCTGGGCTACCGCGCCGACGGGATCCTGGTCGCCACCCCGACCGGAACCACCGCGTACTCGCTGGCACTGCAGAGCTCCATCGTCCATCCCGCCGCCGAGGTAATTTCAATCTCGCCCATCTGTCCGTTCCGCAATTCGGCCAACGGTCTGGTCGTCGACGCCGGCGCCAGGATCGAAATCAAGCTGAGCGGATTCGACGAGGCGGCGCTGACGATCGACGGGACCAACCTGCACAAGCTGCGCGACGGCGACGTCGTCAGCTGCCGGCGCAGCGCCCGCACGGTGCACTTCCTGCGCTTCGGACCGGCCGACTACTTCTACCGCGACCTGGCCGACCGGCTACAGCTTTCGCCGCCGCCGCGCAGCTGATGCTGACCCGGCTCTACCTGCGCGACTTCGCGCTGGTTGACGAATTGGCGATCAGTCCCGGCCCGGGCCTGAACGTGTTCACCGGCGATACCGGCGCCGGCAAGTCGATCATCGTCAACGCGGTCGCGCTGCTCGGAGGCGGGCGGGCCGAATCGCACTGGGTCCGCAGCGGATCCAGATCCGCCTTCATCGAGGGCGTATTCGAGTTGCCCCCCGACCACCCCATCTGGCCCGGACTGGCCGAGCTGGGAATAGACGATGACGACGAATCGAGCCAGTTGATAGTCCAGCGCGAGATCGGGGCCGGCGGGCGCTCACAGGTGCGTCTCAACTCGCGCAGCGTCACCCTGCGGGCGCTCGAATCGATCGGACCGCTGCTGGTCGAGATCAACGGCCAGAACCAGCAGCTGGACCTCCTGCGTCCGGCCCGGCAGCTGCTGTTCCTGGACGAGTACGCCGGGTGCGACAAAGCGCGCCGGGGCTATCGGCGCGAATACGACCGTCACGCAACCCTGAGGGATGAACTGGAGCGCCTGGGGGCGGATGCGGGCGCGCGGGCGCGGGAGATGGACATGCTCTCCTACCAGATCGGCGAGATCGAGGATGCCCAGATCGGTCCGGACGAGGAGGCGCATCTCCTGGCCGGACTGCGCCGCAGCAGCAACCTAGCCGAACTGACCGCCCTGATCGACGGGGCCCTGGGCGCCCTTACCGGCCCGGACGGGGCATCCAGCCGATTGGGCGGAGCCCTGGAGGGCCTGACCCGCGCGCGAACGCTTGACGCCGACTCGGCAAGTTCCCTGGAACAACTCAGAGTGGCCCAGGAGATCGCCGACCAGGCTGCGGCCGAGCTGCGCGCGCTGCTTGAATCGCTGGTAGCCGACCCGGCCGAGGCCGAACGGCTGGCAGCCCGAATGCGCCTGATCGACGACCTCAAGCGCAAGTACGGCCGGTCCGCCGCCGAAATCGCCGAATTCGCCACCCGCGCCGCCGCGCGCCTGGAACAGCTTCAGTCGGCCGAGAGCCGGATCGCCGAAATCGAATCCGAGTTGGCCTTGATCGCCAAGCGCATGAGCGAGTCGGCGACCGAATTGCGGGCCGACCGGCGAAGCGCCGGGAAACGCCTGGAGGCGGCGGTGCTGGAGAACCTCGCTGCCCTGGGAATGGCCGAGGCCAGGTTCGCGGTCGCAGTCGAGGCCCTGCCCGAGACGGCCGGCGTGATAGCCCGCGCGGAGCTCGGCGGCATGGGCCCGCTGGGCGCCGACCGGGTGCGCTTTGATCTGGCTGCCAACCCCGGCGAACCGCTGGCGCCGCTGGCGCGCGTAGCCTCGGGCGGCGAGATTTCGCGGATCATGCTCGCGCTTCGCTGCGCGTTGCTGCAGATCAATGCCCCAGCGGTGATCATCTTTGACGAAATCGACGCCGGCATCGGCGGTCGCCGCGGGCTGGCGGTGGGACACCAGCTCTGGAAGCTGGCCGATCGCGGCCAGACCGTCTGCGTCACCCACCTGCCGCAGATACCGGCGTTCGCTCAGCGGCACTTCTTTGTGGACAAAGAGGAACGCGACGGGCGCAGCCACATCGCGGTCGCAGCGCTGGACCGGGACGCTCAGATGGCCGAACTGGCTGTCATGGCCGGCGGGGCCGAAGCGGCCACTGCGGCGGCCCAGATCAAAGCCCGAGCCGATGAACTGATGGCCGAGCGATAGCGCGCCGCCTTGCATCGGCGCGAACGCCTCAGCGGAACTCCGATCCGCAAGGAATTCACGCAATCCGGCTCCCAATAACCCTCTTGGCCTTGCTGGCAGAGGCAGCCGGGCCTGACCCGCGCAGGGTCCCGCGCCCGATTGCGAACCCGCCGAAGCTTCCACAGGGGTCGAATCAGCCGATGTTGGGGCGACCAAAAACACGCGCCCGTGTTTTAAACGCACGCCGTGCTTTTATTTCTCGCCACCGTGCGTTTATGCGCGCGTTTAAGGGAATGACCCCGATTCGAACGCAGCAACCGCCCGATCGCCGCGGGCCGTACCGAGCGGTACGACCAGCGCGGCCCGGGCTGCGACTCAAATCGTGGTGACCGGGCTCCGACCAGCGAAACCGAATCACCCGGAACCGCCGGTTGGTTGTGCAAAACTGAATCTGGGACTCCCGGAATTGGCCGATCCGGCTGCCGGTAAACCTCCACGCGAACGGTTGGAGCGTGGCCAATCGAGCATCGCAAGCCGCCGAGACTTCTGAAGAATCAGCGGCCCGTTGGTTGCAGCGCACCCGGTAGGCGGGCTCCCTGAAGCCGTTCCTCAAAGGCGAACCTTAGCGGAGATAGAGATTTGTCAAAACAGCCGAACATCGTCGTCCTAATCGCCGACGACCACCGTCACGACTGCCTGAGCGGAATCGGCCATTCGCAGGTCCGGACGCCCAACATGGACCGGCTGGCGGCCGACGGCACGCAGTTCACCCAGGCCTACCTGCAGGGCTCCACCAGCGGGGCGGTTTGCATGCCCTCGCGGGCCATGCTGATGACCGGCGCCGGCCTGTTCCACGTCTTCGCGCCGGGCCAGACCGACCCTTCCTATTACCCGATTCGCGACGATTTGCCGCTCCTGCCCGAACTGCTGGGCCGGGCCGGCTACCAGACCCACGGAATCGGCAAGTGGCACAACGGCCGCGAGGCCTTCGCGCGCGGGTTCGGAGGCGGAGCGCGCATCATGTTCGGCGGGATGTCGGACCACGACGCGGTGCCGGTCCACGACTTCGATCCCAGCGGCGCCTATCCGCCCGAGGACGGCTACGAGGCCGACGGCTTCTCCTCCGAGATCTGGGCCGATTCGGCGATCGAGTTCATCGAGCGGCGCGACCGCGAGCGGCCCTTTTTCATGTACGTGGCGTTCACCGCCCCGCACGACCCGCGCACCCCGCCCGACCACTGGCGCGAGCAATATCCACCGGAGGAGATCGAGCTGCCGCCCAACTACATGACCGAGCACCCGTTCGACACCGGCATGCTGGACATCCGCGACGAGGTGCTGGCCGACCTCCCGCGCCGCGAGTTCGAAGTCCGGCGCCACATCGCCGAGTACTACGGCATGATCTCCCACCTCGACGAATGTATCGGCCGGATTCTGGACGCCCTCGATCGCGAATCGCTGACCGACGACACCATCGTCGTGTACACCGCCGATCACGGGCTTTCGGTCGGCCAGCACGGGTTGCTCGGCAAGCAGAACCTCTACGACCACAGCGCCCGCATCCCGCTGATCGCGCGCGGGCCCGGGATCGGCCGCGGCCGCCGCTGCGAATCGCTCTGCTACCAGCACGACCTGAACCCGACGCTCCCTGGAGATTGGCCGGCGTGGTACCCCCGGACGGGGATTTCAGCAGCCTGCGGCCGGCCTTCGAGGACGAGCGGGCGGTCGTTCACGAGCAGATCTACGGCAACATGCAGCTGGCCCGCAGCCGCGATCCCAAGACCCCGCACCAGCGCATGATCCGACGCGGCGACCACAAGTTGATCCGGATCGCCCACGGGGAATTCGAACGCTGGCAGCTGTTTGACGTGAACTCCGATCCGGATGAACTGTGCGACCTGTCCGAGCGCGCCGAGCACGCACCCCTGCTTCAAGACTTAAAGCGGCGGCTGGCCAGGGGCGCGGTCGGCCGCCGACGACCCTCTGGCGTGAGGCCGGAGGGCCGAATCGACCCCGCCCGCAGAGGCGGCGCAAAGGGCATGAAGCTGCTCCGGATCCGGTCCGGCCGATGGCCCCGAACAAGATCCCGGCCCGCGCCGCCGGGCGCGGCCTCGGCGCCCGCGCTCGAGCGCCTGATCGGTTCGGCCGCGGGACGGTTGCGGCGGCTGGAGATTGCAGCCAGCCTGCCCAGGACGGCGGCGGTCCCGCTGGCCGCGGCGGCGCTGGCGCTGCCCCTTTGGCAACTTCAACTTCAAGCGCTCGCCGTGGCGACCGCGGCCGGGCTGTGCTTCGGTTCCCTCGGCAGCGATACCGGGGGGCTCGATCCGGGTCCCGGCGGTGTGCAACGGGACGGTAGGTCTCAAGCCCACCTGGGGGCCGGGTCAGCCGTTACGGCGTGCTGGCCCTGGCCGAGTCGCTGGACCACGTCGGCCCCCTGACGCGCAGCAGCGCGGACGCCGGCATCATGCTGCAGGCGATCGCGGGAGCGGACCGCAACGATCCCACCGCGCTGCCCGCTCCGGTGCCGGAAATGCCCGCACCATTCGAACGTCCGGGAGGGCGTCTCGAAGGTATTCGCATCGGCTTCGACGAGCATTATGCGGTCAGCGACGTCGATGCGCAGGTTTCCGCGGCGGTGGTAGCCGCGGTCGAAGTGCTGGAGGGGCTCGGGGCCGAGATCGTCGAAGTGCGGCTCCGGGACATCGATCAGGTCGATGAGTACGTCGCCGCGTGGTCCGTGTTGTGCGCCGCCGAGGCGGTGGCCGCTCACCGCGCCACGTACCCGTCGCGCCGGGACGAGTGTGGCGCACTTTTCCGCGGCTGGCTGGACCTGGGGGCACGGGTGACCGGCGCCGGGTACGCCGCGGCGAACAACGCGCGCGCCGCCCTGACCGGGCACTTGCGAACGGCGTTCGAGCACATCGATGCCCTTGCCTGCCCGGCCATGCCCGATCTGCCGGGCCCGGTCACCCCGGAGGCGCTGCGTTCCTCGCCGCCGGTCGTCGACGAGGGCGTTTTCCGGCTGCAGCGGTTCACGGTGCCGTTCGATTACAACGGCGCGCCGACGCTCACGCTGCCGTGCGGAATGAGTAGTGAGGGGTTGCCCCTGGCGCTGCAACTGGCCGGCCAACCGCTCGCCGAGCCGTTCCTGTGCCGGCTTGGCGCCGCCTACGAAGCTGCCACCGGGTGGCACGACCTGCATCCCGACCTGTAGCACGCAGCGGACCCTGCCGACACCGGCCAGTCGTTTCGGAGGAGGCGGTGCGGCTGATCCTGCACCCCACGGCCGTCAGCCGGCCACCATTTCGAACGCCGTCACGTTGCGCGTCTCGCGGCTGAACTCCACCCCGACCAGGTGGATCGGCTCGCTTCGCCCCGATACTTGGCCGCGTAATCCCGGCTCTGGAGCTGCGCCACCGCTGAACTCGGTGACGCCATCTCGACCACCTTGAACTCGAACAGGAACACGTGCCCGCCGGTACGCACCGCCATGTCGAGCCGGCCGTGGCTGCTCGATTTCTCCCCTGCGATTTCGTAGCCCAGCCGGTACAGCGCCCTACCACCCATTTCCTCTTCCCCGGTAATCGTCAGATAGCCGGTCTGGAACAGCAGCGCCTTGGTGCCGATATGGTCGAAGTCGAACGCCGACAGCAACTCGACCGTGGTCACCGTCCGGCGAGCCGCGGGCGCGCATTCTCGGAGCGCCGCAGCGTGCCGGCGCCCTCGCCGTTCAAGGCGTGTCGCTCTGTCCCTTCCGCGCTGATGGCTCTCCTGACCGAACCGGCGCCAGGAGAGCCCAGGCCACCGTCGCCTCCCCTTAGCCGCGGGTCGAGCAGGTCGCGCAGCGCATCGCCGAACATGTTGACGCTGTATACGACAATGGTCAGGCACAGACCGGACCACAGAGCCAGCCGCGGGGCTATCTCCATGTGTTGGCGTCCTTCCCGGCTCAGCATCCCTCCCCAACTGGGAACGTCGTGCGGCAGACCGAAGCCTAGAAAACTCAGGGAGGCCTCGGACACGATGATGCCGCCGATGGTAATCGAGTAGATGATGATCATGGGTGCTGCGACGTTGGGCAGCACGTGCCGCATCAGCGTGCGCGGGGTTTGGCTGCCGGTCGCCTGTGCCGCCGCGAAGTAGTCGTTCCCCTTGATCCCGATGACGGCACTTCTCACCACCCGCGAATTGGTAATGCCGGCGGACACCCCCAACACGATGATGATCTGCGCCAGTCCCTGCCCGGCTATGGACATGATCGTCAACA
>CAXXYJ010000072.1:0-6122 GCA_963664795.2 Chloroflexota bacterium
CTTGGTCGTCCACCCGCCAACACCCGACACCCCACCTGCAAGGAACACATGACCGAAAGTCAAATGCCCGAAGGGGTCTGCGCTCCGCTCGGTTTCGAGGCCGGAGGCCACACCTGCGGAATCAAGCCATCCGGCGAACCAGATCTGTCCGTGCTCCTGGCGACCGAGGGGCCCGCCAACGTGGCGGGGGTCTTCACCCGCAACCGCTTCGCCGCCCCCAGCGTCCGCTACAACCGGGCGGTTGTCGGCCGCGGCCAGGCGCGCGCGATCGTCACCAACTCGGGCATCGCCAATGCCGCCACCGGTCAGCCCGGATTCGACAACACCATGGAGCTGGCGCGCCTGACGGCCGAGCGTTTCCAGGTTCCCGCCGACCAGGTCCTGGTCTGCTCCACCGGGATCATCGGCGTGCAGCTGCCGATGGAAAAACTCGCCGGGGGCGTGGCCGCGATCTCGATCGGCCGCGACGGGGGCCCGGCCGCGGCCGGGGCGATCATGACCACCGACGCCGGCCCCAAGTTCGGCCAGCGAACCCTTGACGCGGGCGGCGGGCAGGTGACCATCGGGGCGATGTGCAAGGGCGCGGGAATGATCCACCCCAACATGGCCACGATGCTTGCCTACATGACCACCGACGCGGCAATCGGCCGGGCCGCGCTGCAGCAGCTGACCTCCGAGGTCGCCGACGAGACGTTCAACGCCGTCAGCATCGACGGCGACACCTCGACCAACGATTCGCTGCTGGTGCTCGCCTCCGGTGCGAGCGGCATCGAGCTGTCACCCGACCACCCCGACTGGCCGGCGTTCCGCGCCGCATTCAGGGACCTGGCCTGGGACATGGCCGAATCCATCGTCGCCGGCGGCGAAGGCGTCAATCAGGTGTTCGTGGTCCAGGTGAACGGCGCCTCATCGCAGGAGCAGGCGCGCCTAATCGCGCGCACCGTCACCACCTCGATGCTGGTCAAGACCGCGGTCCGCGGCGCCGATCCCAACTTCGGCCGCATCCTATGCGCGGCCGGCTACTCCGGCGCCGAGTTCGACCCCGAACGGATGGACCTTCACCTGGGCGAGATTCAGACCATGCGGCAGGGCCTGCCGATCGAATTCGACGCCGAGGCGGCGTCGGCGGTCCTGGCCCGGCCGCGCTCGACCCTTACCCTCGATCTGCACTCCGGGGTCCACGCGGCGCGGGCGGTCGGCTGCGACCTGAGCGCCGAGTACGTGGCCTTCAACTCCGAATACACGACATAAGTGACCGTGTCGTCTCCGGGTCGCAAGCCGCTGGTGATCAAGATCGGCGGCGGCGACGAACTGGACCTGCCCGAACTCTGCGGCCAGGTCGGGCGTCTGCGCGGCCAGAACCCGGTCGTGATCGTGCACGGTGGCGGCCGCGCGCTGAGCTCGGAGCTGGAGCGGACCGGTGTCCGGACGCGGTTCGTCGACGGCCTGCGCTTTACCGACGACCGGGTGCTGGAAGCTGCGATCAAGGTCTTCTGCGGCACGGTCGGCAAGGACATAGTCCGCGCCCTGGCCCGGTCCGGAGTGGCCGCGGCCGGAATATCCGGCATCGACGGCGGCCTTATCACGGTGACCCCGGCGGCCGGCGGCCGGCTGGGCCGGGTGGGCCGGATCGAGAGGGTCGATACCGGGCTGCTGCACGCCCTGCTGGCGGCCGGGCTAACGCCGGTGGTGGCCCCGCTGGGCCTGGACGAAAAGCAGCAGGCCTACAACGTCAACGCCGATTCGATCGCCGGCGCGGTGGCGCGCGCGCTCGGGGCCGAAGCGCTGGTGTTCGTCTCCAACGTGCCCGGGGTGCTGGACCGGGACGGCCGCACCGTTGACCTGGTAACGCCCCGGATCGCCGACCAATTGCGGCGCTCGGGGGCGGTCGAAGGCGGAATGATCCCAAAATTGCAGTCGGCGCTGGATCTGCTCGATCACGTGGGATCGGTCCACATCGTCGACGGCGCCCGCGCCGGCTCGATCGAGGCGGCCCTGGCCGGCGGCAGGGGCGGCACGCGCTTCGCCGCCGCGGCCACGTAAAGGAGAAGGCATGATCGAACCGGGCAAACTGGTCAGGGTGAGCGTCGGCGACCTGAGCCTGAACGCCGAGCTCTACCGGTCGGACGCGGCCGAGGAATTCTGGGCGGCGCTGCCGCAGTCGGGCTCGGTGAACCGCTGGGGGCAGGAGATCTACGCCGCCATTCCGCTGCAGCTCGAACCCACCAGCGAGGACCGCGAGGTGGTCTTCGTGGGCGAACTGGCTTACTGGCCGCCGGGCTCGGCGCTGTGCGTTTTCTGGGGGCCGACCCCGGCCAGCCGCAGCCCCGAGGAGGTCAGGGCGGCCAGCAAGGTGATACCGCTGGGACGCCTGCGCATAGTCCCGGTGCCCGACCTGGACGCCTGCCAGGCGGGCGAGCAGATCACCGTGGAGCGCGCCGAATAGATTCCGCCGGCGCCCCTGCAGGACGGGGCCGGCAGGTTGCGCGCGCGGCGGTGCTGCTGAGCGCGATGTTCCTGCTCTCGCGGCTGCTGGGTTTCGTGCGCCAGGCGGTGATCAACGGCCAGATCGGCCTGGGTCCGGAGGCCGACGCCTGGTTCGCGGCGTTTCGGATCCCCGATACCCTGTTCACCCTTTTCGCCGGCGGGGCGCTGATTTCGGCGTTCATCCCGGTCTTTACCGGCCTGCGCGGCGAGGGCGGCGCCGAGGCCCGGCGCCGGCTGTTCTCGGGCGTTCTGAATCTCTTGGGGATGGTGATGATCGGCGGCTCGCTGCTGGCGGCGCTGTTTGCCCCGGCGCTGATGGCGGTCATGGTACCCGGCTTTGACCAGGAAACCCGCGATCTTGCCACCGAGGCGACCCGCTACCTGATGATCTCGCCCCTGCTGCTGGGGATTTCGGCGGTGTTCAAGGGCGCATTGCATGCCGAGCGTGACTTCCTCCTGCCCGCCGTAGGTCCGCTGCTCTACAACGCCGGGGTCATCGCCGGCGCGCTGCTGCTGGTGGAGCCGCTGGGCATCGTCGGCCTGGCCTGGGGCACTATCGCAGGGGCGTTCCTGCACCTGCTGATCCAGATTCCCGGGCTGCGCCGGGTCGGACTCGGCTGGAGCCCGGCGCTGGCGCTGCGCGGGCCTGGTCGGCGGGTGGTCGAGCTGATGCTGCCGCGCCTGGGCGGGTTCGCGGTGATCCAGTTGAGCTTTTTCTTCATCAACTACCTGGCCTCATTGCAGGGTCCCTCGGGGGTGGCCGCGTTCGCCAACGCCTGGATGCTGCTGCTCTTCCCGCTGGGGATCCTGGCGATCCCTTACGCCGAGGCGGTGCTGCCCGAGTTCTCCGAACTAAGCGCCCGCGGCGACCGCGACGGGCTGGCCCGGGCCACGTCTGATTCGCTTTCCTACGTGCTCTTTGCGACCCTGCCGGCTGGCCTGGTGATGATCGTGACCGGCGAGCCGCTGGTCAGGGTGCTGTTCGAGCGCGGCGCGTTCGATGCGACCGCCAGCGCGGCAACCGCGGTTGTGCTGGCCGCGCTGGCGGTCGGGCTGGTCGGCCACGCCGCGGCCGAAATCCTCACCCGCGTCTACTACTCGCGCCAGGACACCCGCCGGCCGGTCCTGGTCATCTCCGCCAGCCTGCTGCTGCACATGGCTATCTCCTGGGCGCTGTCGGGCCCGTTCGCGGTCGCCGGAATCGCCCTCGGGGTCTCGGTCGGGATCCTGGTCGAGGTCGTGGTCCTCTACCTGTGGCTGCGGCGCCTTGGACTTGACGTTTCGCTGGGGGCCGGAACCCTGCTGCGCGTGTTCGGCGCCAGCCTGCTGGCGGCCGCGCTGGCCTGGCTCGGAAGCGAACTGCTGGGTTCGGCCGGCACGACCCCGCCGCTGTATGCGGCCGGCATGTTCCTGGTGCTGGGACTGGCCGTGGCCGCCTATCTCGGCGCCACCCTGGCGATGGGACTGGAGCAGCCGCGGATCCTGCTGCGAATGCTCCGCTCGCGGCTGGGGCCGGACGTGACCGCGGGTTGAGCGCATCTAAAATCGCTGGCCTACCTACCTCCAAGGGCGTCGCCCGCGCATGATTGCGCCCGCAAGCATCCGCAATTTCTGCATCATCGCCCACATCGACCACGGCAAGTCGACCCTGGCCGACCGCATGCTGGAACTGACCGGCCAGGTCGACCAGCGCCAGATGCGCGAGCAACTGCTGGACTCGCTGGACCTGGAACGCGAACACGGGATCACGATCAAGGCCACCCCGGTGACGATGCACTGGACCCGGGGCGAGAAACAGCACCAGCTGAACCTGATCGACACGCCCGGACACGTGGACTTTGCCTACGAGGTCTCGCGCGCCATGGCCGCCTGCGAAGGTGCGCTGCTGCTGGTGGACGCCTCGCAGGGGATCGAGGCCCAGACCATCGCCAACCTCTACCAGGCCCTGGAGCTGGGGCTGGAGATCATCCCGGTGATCAACAAGATCGACATGCCGGCGGCCCAGCCGCAGGCGGCCCGCGAAGCGATCGTGGAATTGATGGGCGTCGACCCGGACGAGATCATGGCCGTCTCGGCCAAGCGCGGAACCGGGGTCAGCGAGCTTCTGGCCGAAGTCGTGGCCAGGGTCCCGCCGCCCGGCGGGATCGCCGACTCGCCGCCGCGCGCGTTGGTGTTCGACTCAAACTACGACCGGCACCGCGGGGTTTTAACCCACGTGCGCGTCGTCGACGGCCGGCTCTCGGCCGGCGACCGCATCCACCTGCCCGGGTCCGGCAACCGCTTCGAGATCGTCGAGGTCGGCACGTTCGCGCCGCAGATGCAGCCGGCCGAATCGCTGTCCTCGGGCCAGGTCGGTTACGTGGCCACCGGTCTGAAGGGCGGGTTCGAATTCGTGGTCGGCGACACCCTGCTGGCCGAAAACAGCCCCGATTCGGAACCCCTGCCCGGCTACGCCCCGCCCCGGCCGATGGTTTTCGCGGGCATCTACCCCCAGGACCCGGGCGACTACCCGGCCCTGCGGCGGGCGCTGGACCTTTTGCGCCTCAACGATTCCTCGCTGACGTTCGAGCCCGAGGAGTCGGGCGCCCTCGGTTTCGGTTTCCGGGTCGGGTTCCTGGGGCTCCTGCACCTGAACATCGTCCGCGAACGGCTCGAGCGCGACAACGACTTGACCCTGATCGTGACCAATCCCGGGGTGCAGTTCAAGGTCCTAACCCGCGGCGGCCGGCGGCTGCTGGTCGACGGCCCGGGCGCGATGCCCGAGAGCAACCGGATTGCCGAGGTGACCGAACCCTGGGTGGAGCTCTCGATCGTTACCCCCGGCGGCTACCTGGGCCCGCTCATGGAGCTGGTCCGGCTGGCGCGCGGCAGCGTGGACAAGGTCGAGACCATAGACGCCGGGCGGGCCATCATGACCGCCCAGGCCCCGCTCGCCGAAATCCTGGTCGACTTTTACGACAAGCTCAAGTCCTCCACGCGCGGCTACGCCTCGCTGGACTACCACGTGGTCGATTTCAGGCCGGTCGAGGTCCAGGTGGTCGACATCCTTGTCAACGGGGTGCGGGTCGACGCCCTTTCCTCGATCCTGCACCGCCAGCGGGCCCGCCGCGACGCGCTTGAAATCCTCTCCCGGCTGCGCAAGGTCATCCCGCGCCAGCTCTTCCAGGTCGCGCTGCAGGCCTCGGTCGGCGGCAAGGTAATCGCGCGCGAAACGATTCCCGCCCTGCGCAAGGACGTCCTGGCCAAGTGCTACGGCGGCGACGTGACCCGCAAGCGCAAGCTGCTGAAAAAACAGGCCGAGGGCAAGAAGCGGATGAAGATGGTGGGGCAGGTGGAGATCCCACAGGCCGCGTTCACTACCGTCCTGGAGCGGTGACCGACTGGCAGCTGTCGGGGTTCGCCGACGAGGCCTACACCGACCTGGGCAAGCAGTTGGAATTCTTCGCCGGCCTGGGCCTGGAGCGCATCGACGTGCGCCATTTCGAACGCGCCGGAGAGCGCTGCTCGATCGCCGAATCGACCCCGGCCGAGCGGCGCCGGCTGGCGCGCCAGCTGCGCGACTCGGGCATCTCCTGCCAGAGCGTGGCGACCCCGGTCGGCAAGGCCCCGGTCGACGGGGACTTTGCAATCCAGGA
>CAXXYJ010000073.1:0-22558 GCA_963664795.2 Chloroflexota bacterium
CCCAGAAGTTGCCGCGGCCGGGTTGGGACACGTCGGTGAGGAAATAGGCGACCTTCACCGAGATCCGGGGGCGCGGATCGGTTTCCAGGTCGTTGTTGAGCTGGCCCGAGTCCTGGTGCCAGCCCCAGGTCGGCCCGCTGGGATCGTAGTCTCCGCTCTCGCTGCCGGATACGGTCATGTGGGAGTGGTAGAGATAGATGTTCCAGCCCAGGATTCCGAACATCTTGGGCAGGATTTTCTCGAAGCAGACCAGGTCGAAGAAAAGCCGGTCGTGGCCGATGAAGCCGAGCAGGTTGAACCGCTGTGAAATCGTCTTGTCGAGCCGCAAGTCGCCCTCGAATCCCGCCGCCCAGGCGCGGTCGACGGCCTCGACGCACCTGGCGTTCAGCTCCGAATCAAGGGCCCCGGGGAAGCGGATGTACCCGTCGCGCTCGAATCTTTCGCGCTCGTCCTCGCTGAGCAGGTAAGCCCCGAAATCTCGCCCCATTTAGTGTCCTCCATTGCGCCCAATTACAAAAAGTATGGCCAATCCGAGGTCGCCGGCTCTTCCAATCCACCGTCGCCGGCCAAATCCCCGCGCATTGCCGCTCCCGGGTCCGGAAGAATCCAAAATTGGGAGTAGTAGAAGGGGTGGTCTGGAAAGTCCATGGCCGGCGAAATCGATGAGATCAAGGCGCGCCTTTCCATAGAAGGGTTGATCGGGCGGCACGTCCAGTTGCAGCGCTCCGGCCAACACCTGCGCGGGCGCTGCCCGTTTCACGACGAGCGGACCCCTTCGTTCTTCGTTTTTCTGGATTCGGGCAACTACAAGTGCTTCGGCTGCGGCGAGGCCGGCGACGCCTTCACGTTCCTGATGAAGATCGAGAACCTGACCTTCCGCGAGGCGCTGGGCCGGCTGGCCGAGGAGACCGGGGTCAAGCTCGCCCCGCGCGGAGGCGATCCGGCCCGGCGCGAATACATCAACTCCCTGATCGGCGCGGTCGAAGCCGCCAGCCGGCATTACGAGCGCCAGCTTAGCCAGCACGGGCACGGCCAGGCCGCGCGCGATTACCTGCAGCAGCGCGGAATCGGGCCCGAAATCCAGCAGCGGTTCAGGCTCGGGCTGGCGCCCGAATCGTGGGACGGACTGCTCTCGGCGCTGACCGGACAGGGCATCGCGCCGCAGACCCTGCTGGCCGCCGGGCTGGTCCGCCAGGGGCAGCGCGAGAACCTCTACGACGCCTTCCGCGGGCGACTCATGTTCCCGATCCGCGCCGGGAACGGCGCGGTGCGCGGGTTCGGCGGCCGGACCCTCGGCGACGATCCCGCCAAGTACATCAACACCGGTTCGACCGAGATATTCGACAAGAGCCGCCTGCTCTACGGACTGGACCTGGCCCGCACCGCGCTCCGGCAGCAGCGCCAGGCGGTCGTGGTCGAGGGCTACACCGACGTGATCTCGGCCCACGCGGCCGGGTTCGAGAACGTGGTCGCGGCCATGGGCACGACCCTGACCGAGCCGCAGTTCCGCATGGTCGCCCGGAGCGTTGACCAGATAGTGATCTGCATGGACGGGGACGCCGCCGGCCGGGCCGCGGGCCGGCGCAACCTGGAACGGATGGACCAGTTCCTGGGCCCGCTCGTCTGGCACGAGGGCCAGCTGAGCGCCGAGATAAAGATCGCCCCGATGCCCCAGGGGCAGGACCCGGACGACGTCATCCGGTCCGACCGCCAGCGCTGGCAGGGCCTCATTGCCGACGCCGTCCCGCTCCCCGAGTACCTCTTCGCGGAGATCGTGGCCGCGGCCGACGCCAACACCCGGCTCGGACGCGCCCAGGCCCTGCAGGAAGCGCTCAAGTACCTGCGCCGCCTGAACCGCGGCGATCCGGTGACGCGCTCGGACTACATCGCCACCCTGTCCGAGCGGCTGAAAATGCCTGTCCCTGCGATCGAGGCCGAGCTGCGGCGCCGCCCCGACGACGGACCGGCGCCGGACATCGGCGCTCCGGCCAGCCGCGACGGCCCGGTCGGGGTGCCGGCCGAGGACCGGCTCTGCGCCCTGGCCATGCGCAACCCGGCCCTGCTGCGCCGGGCCGTCGGCCGCGCCGGCCTGCCGCTGGCGGTATTCCAGGGCGCGGCGGCGCGCTCGGTATTCGAAATCCTCTCGCGGTTGCAATCCTCCGAGCCGGCCGTGGCCCACCTCGGCCGCCAGCTCGGCGAGCAGGACCGGGAGTACCTGGACCGCCTCGACCGGCTCAACTCGGACCGCCCCGAGGCCGAGACCGAACAGCAGCTCTACGCCGACATCGCCGGCCTGGTGCTGCGCCTGCGCGAGAACTGGCTCGCGGCCGAGGCCGAACGCACTTCGCTGGTGCTAAATTCCGAATCCGACCGCGGGGTCCGGCAGCAGGCGCTGGCGGCCATGATGGACCTGAACCGCCAGCGCCTGGAGATCGACCAGCAGCGCAACAGGCTCTCGATTTCGACCTAGAATTCCGTAGACCCACTCCAACGATGTGGTGATGGTCGCCTCTCGGTTGTAGAGATTTTTTGCGTGGGATTTGGACGCGCATCGCAAAGGGCTTGTTGCAGCCGTCACGAACCGCCTTGGTAAATGGCGAAATACGGCGAGCAAACGGCTCCGGCGAGTGCGTCGGAAGCGGAGAGTAATTTGGCGACCAAGGTAAAAGGCAAGTCGAAGACAACCGGAGCCAACGGGGCCGCGGCAGGGCCCCAAACCATTCCGGACGAACAGAACAACCAGTCGCCCGCCCCGCCCGACGTCCCCAATCCGCAACCAGAAGAAATCCCGTTCGAAACCCTGCTGGCGCAATGGCAGGAACGCGGCTGGGTCACCCACGCCGAGCTCTTCGCGGTTTTCCCCGAAGTCGATATCGACAAGTTCGGGCCGGCCCACAAGCTCCACAAGGAGCTGACCGCCGAGCACATCGACATCCTCGCCCAGCCGCCCGAAGCCGACGAAATCGAGATTTCCTCGGAGCTCTCGTCGGAAATGGAAGCCCTGGTCACCAAGGGCAAGCGCGACGGCTACGTCACCTATGACGACATCCTGGAGGTAATCCCGGAAGTCGAAGAGGAAATGGACCAGGTCGACGACCTGTACCAGCGCCTGATGAGCGAGGGCGTCAAGATCCTCTCGGAGGGGCTGGAGCCCGAAACCCCGCGGGCGCCGAGCGAGCAGCGCGAAACCGTTCCCACGAACGTGGCGCCGACACCGTCTTCGACCGGATCGCTGGACGATCCGGTGCGGATGTACCTGCGCGAAATCGGTCGCGCCAACCTGCTGACCGCGCGCGAAGAGGTAAAGCTCGCGCGGCAGATGGAGGCCGGCAGCATGCGGGCCCGCGAGCGCCTGATCAAGTCGAACCTGCGCCTGGTGGTATCGGTCGCCAAGAAATACACCGGCCGGGGGATGTCGCTGCTGGACCTGATCCAGGAAGGCAACATCGGCCTGGTGCGCGCGGTCGAAAAATTCGACTACCGGCGCGGCTACAAGTTCTCGACCTATGCCACCTGGTGGATCCGGCAGGCGATCACCCGCTCCATCGCCGACCAGGCCCGCACGATCCGCATCCCGGTGCACATGGTCGAGACGATCAACAAGCTGATCCGCAAGACGCGCGAGCTGCTGCAGGAGAACGGCCACGAGCCGACCCACGAGGAGTTGGCCGACGCGCTCGGCATCACCGTCGAGAAGGTGGTCGAAATCCGCAAGGTGGCCCAGCAGCCGGTCTCGCTCGACACCCCGATCGGCGAGGACGAGGACAGCCACCTGGGCGACTTCATCGAGGACCAGTCGATCGTGACCCCGGCCGACGCCGCCGCCCACCGCAACCTCCAGGACGCGGTGCTGCGCGTTCTGCGCGAACTCGACGAACGCGAACGCAACGTGATCATGCTGCGGTTCGGGATCGGCGACGGGCGCACCTGGACCCTGGAAGAAGTGGGGCAGCGCTTCGACGTCACCCGCGAACGGATCCGGCAGATCGAGAGCAAGGCGATCCGCAAGCTGCGGCACCCGCGGCGCGCGCAGGCCCTGCAGGACTACATCGAAAACCCGGTCGGCCGCGCGCCGATGGTCTCCTAGGAGACCGCCCCCGCGGCACGCTTAAAATTCCTTTCCCTGCGACGGTGCGGGGAACGGGCGGCGTCGACCACGGCAAATCTTCTCTAGCTACTCCGCCATGCGGGTTTGATTGGCCAAATTGACCAGCACCGCCAACCGCCGCCAACCGGGTCTCTGGGATCCGGCGTTCGAGCACGCCAACTGCGGCGTCGGCGCCATCGCCGACCTGAAGGGCAGGCGCACCCACGGGCTGGTCAGCGACGCGCTGACGATCCTTGAGAACCTGGCCCACCGCGGCGCCAAGAACGCCGACCCCTTGACCGGCGACGGCTCGGGCATCCTCCTGCCGATCGCCGACGAGTTCTTCCGCCCCTCCGCCAACGCGGTCGGGATCAACCTGCCGCCGGCCGGGCGCTACGGCGTGGGTTCGGTATTCCTGCCCGCCGGCGAATCCGAAGCCGCCGCCTGCCGCGACCTGATCGCCGGGGTCGCCTCCGAGCGCGGCCAGAAGATCCTGGGTTGGCGCAGCGTCCCGATCCGCCGCGGACACCTCGGCCGCCTGGCGCGCGAGCGCCTGCCCCGGATCGAGCAGGTGTTCCTCGCCCTGCCCGATTCCCAGCTGGCCGACGCCGACATCGCCGAGCGGCAACTCTTTATCACCCGCAAGCTGGTCGAGGCCCGCGCCGGGCGGCTGGGCCTTGAAGATCCCGAGGCGTTCTTCGTCAGCAGCCTCTCGGTGCTGACCACCGTCTACAAGGGAATGCTCATCTCGACCCAGACGCGGCGTTTCTTTCCCGACCTGGACGACCCGCGCATGCTGGCCCAGTTCGCGATCGTCCATTCGCGGTTCTCCACCAACACGCTCGGGTCCTGGCGCCTGGCCCACCCCTACCGGATGACGGTCCACAACGGCGAGATCAACACCTTCCGCGGGAACGTGAACTGGATGGCGGCGCGCGAGGCGGTCCTGGACCATCCCGACTACCGCGGCCTGGGCGACGAACTCTTCCCGATCATCACCCCCAACTCCTCCGACACGGCCGCGTTCGACAACGTGGTCGAGCTCCTGGTCCGCTCCGGCCGGCCGCTCACCCAGGCGATGCTGATGATGGTGCCCGAGGCCTGGGAGCGCCACACCGCGATCTCGCCGCAGATGCGCGACTTCTACCGCTATCACGCCTGCCTGATGGAGCCCTGGGACGGACCGGCGCTGCTGGTGACCACCGACGGACGCCGCATCGCGGCGCTGCTGGACCGCAACGGCTTCCGGCCCTTCCGCTACACCGAAACCTGGGACGGCCGCCTGGTCCTGGCCTCGGAGACCGGGGTCCTGGACCTGGACATCGAAAACGTCCGCTCGCGCGGGCGCCTGGCCCCGGGCCAGATCCTCCTGATCGACCCCGACGGCGAGGGCATCGTCAACGACCGGGCGGTCAAGGACGAGCTGGCCGGCGCGAACCCCTACGGGCGCTGGCTGGACGAGAACCTGCTCGACGCCGGCCGGCTTCCGCCGGCGCCGGCCGAACCGGCCCCGCCGGACAGGGACCTGCGCCGTCGGCAGCGGGCCTTCGGCTACACGTTCGAGGACCTGACCGCGATCCTGCAGCCGATGGGCCTTTCGGGGGCCGAGCCGATCGGATCGATGGGGCTTGACACCCCGCTGGCGGTCTTCTCCGAGCAGCCGCAGCCGCTTTTCAACTACTTCAAGCAGCTTTTCGCCCAGGTGTCCAACCCCCCGGTCGATGCGATCAGGGAAGAGCTGGTCACCGCGATCGACACCCTGCTGGGGGCGCACGGCAACGTCCTGGCCGACGGGCCCGAACAGGCCCGCCTGCTGCACCTTGATTCGGTCGTTGCCGGCGAGGACACCCTGGCCCGAATCGGGACCCTGGACCGGCCGGGCCTGAAGACCCGCACCCTGGACGCCCTCTACGGACCGGTCGGCGAGGAGGGCGCGCTGGCCCGGGCGATGGAGGACCTGTGCGAACAGGCGGACGCCGCCCTGGCCGACGGCTGCACGATCCTGGTGCTCTCCGACCGCGCCGCCGATTCAGAGCGCGCCCCGATCCCCGCCCTGCTGGCCACCGCCGGCGTGCATCACCACCTGATCCGCTCCGGGCAGCGCCTGGCCTGCGGGCTTCTATCCGACACCGGCGAGGCGCTGGACGTCCATTCGGTTGCCTGCCTGCTCGGTTACGGCGCCCAGGCGGTCTGTCCTTACCTGGCGTTCGAATCGATCCGCGCCCTCGGGGCGTCCGGACAGCTGAATTCGCATTCGTCCGACGATGCGGTCGCCAAATACGTAAAGGCCCTGGAAAAGGGCGTGCTCAAGATCATGTCCAAGATGGGCATATCGACCGCGCGCAGCTACCAGGGCGCCCAGATCTTCGAGGCGGTCGGGCTCTCCGAGGAACTGGTAGACCGGTACTTCACCTGGACCCCGACCCGCATCGGCGGCATCACGATCGACGAGCTGCAGGCCGATTACGCCCGCCGCCAGCTGGCCGCCTACCCCCAGAACGGCGCCCTGGCGGGGAGCCTGGAACTCGACCCGGGCGGGTACTTCCAGTGGTACCGCGACGGCGAGCGGCACATGCTCAACCCGGCCACCGTGGCCCTGCTGCAGAAGGCCACCGGCGCCAACAGCTATCCGACCTACCAGGAATTTGCCGCCCAGTGCGAGATCGAGGACCGGCGCGCCACCACCCTGCGGGGGCTGCTGGACTTTTGCTGGGCGGACGAACCGATTCCGCTGGACGCGGTCGAGCCGGAGGAGCAGATCGTGCAGCGGTTCGCCACCGGCGCGATCTCGCTGGGCGCAATCTCCAAGGAGGCGCACGAGGCCCTGGCGGTGGCGATGAACTCGATCGGGGCAAAGTCCAACACCGGCGAGGGCGGCGAGGACCACCGGCGCTACAAGCCCGACCCGGACGGTTCCTGGCGCAACAGTTCGATCAAGCAGGTGGCCTCCGGTCGGTTCGGCGTCACCACCGACTACCTCGTGAACGCGACCGACCTGCAGATAAAGATGGCCCAGGGGTCCAAGCCCGGCGAGGGCGGACAGCTGCCGGGGCGCAAGGTGGACGAGTACATCGGCTGGATCCGGCACTCGATGCCGGGAGTGGAGCTGATATCGCCGCCGCCGCACCACGACATCTACTCGATCGAGGACCTGGCCCAGCTGATCCACGACCTCAAAAACGTTAATCCCTACTCGCGGATCAACGTCAAGCTGGTCGCCGCGGTGGGAGTGGGAACGATCGCCGCCGGGGTGGCCAAGGGCTTCGGCGACGTGGTCCTGATCTCCGGCGACTCGGGCGGGACCGGGGCCTCGCCCTGGTCCTCGATCAAGCATGCCGGACTGCCCTGGGAACTGGGGCTGGCCGAGACCCACCAGGTGCTGCTGGCCAACGACCTGCGGTCGCGGATCGTGGTCCAGACCGACGGGCAGCTGCGCACCGGGCGCGACGTGGCGATCGCCTGCCTGCTGGGCGCCGAGGAGTTCGGGTTCTCGACCCTCCCGCTGGTGACGCTCGGCTGCATCATGCTGCGCAAGTGCCACCTGAACACCTGCTCGGTCGGGGTCGCCACCCAGGACCCGGTGCTGCGGGCGCGGTTCGCCGGGCGGCCCGAGGCGGTCGTGAACTACTTCTTCATGATCGCGCGCCACCTGCGCGAGATCATGGCCGGCCTGGGCATCCGCAAGGTCGACGAGATGATCGGCCGGTCCGATCTCCTGGCTCCGCGCGAGGAAGTCGGGCTCCCCAAGTCGTCGCGCGTGGATCTTTCGCGCCTGCTGCACCGGCCCGAAGTGGCCGACGACGTCGGCCACTACCGGATGTTCGCCCAGCAACACGGCCTCAACCACGCCCTGGACAACGAGATAATCCGGACCGTCGCTCCCGCCCTGGAGGAGCGCCGTCCGGTGCGGGCCCGGTTCGCGGTCCGCAACTCCAACCGGACCCTGCTGACCATGCTCTCGGGCGAGGTCGCGCGCCGCTACGGCGGCGAGGGGCTGCCCGATGACACGATCCGGCTCGAACTGAGCGGCTCCTGCGGGCAGAGTTTCGGCGCGTTCCTTAGCCCCGGCATCAGCGCCCGCATCATCGGCGACGCCAACGACTACTTCGGCAAAGGCATGGCCGGCGGCGTGATCACGATCCACCCGCCTCCGAACGCCGGTTTCCTGCCGGAGGAGAACATCATCGTCGGCAACGTGGTCCTCTACGGGGCCACCGGCGGCAAGCTGTTCGTGCGCGGACAGGCCGGCGAGCGGTTCGCGGTGCGCAATTCGGGCGCGGCCGCGGTGGTCGAGGGAGTCGGCGACCACGGCTGCGAGTACATGACCGGCGGCGTGGTGGTCGTGATCGGCCCCACCGGCCGGAATTTCGCCGCCGGGATGAGCGGCGGAATCGCCTACGTGCTCGACCCCGATCGGCGCCTTGCCGGGGGACGCTGCAACACCGAGTTGGTGGACCTGGAATCGCCCGACGAGCAGGACCTGCAGGCTATCAGGGAGCTCCTGCGGGAGCACCTGGAACGCACCGGCAGCCAGCCCGCGCGCGAGCTGCTGGACGGCTTTGAGGACCTGGCCGCGGGCTTCGTGAAGGTCATGCCGCGCGACTACAAGCGCGTGCTGGCCGAACGGGCGGCCCGCAGCGAGGAAGAGGAACGCGCCGCAATGGAGCTGGTCCATCACGGTTGATCCCTCCGGGTTCCTGAGCCACCCGCGGCGGGGAATCCCGCAGCGCGGGATAGACGCGCGCGTCGGCGACTGGCGCGACATCTACCTGGAGCGGGACCCGCAGGAATCCTCGCGGCAGGCCTCGCGCTGCATGGGCTGCGGCATTCCGTTCTGCCACACCGCCTGCCCGCTGGGCAACAAGATCCCGGACTTTAACCGCCACGTTTACGGGCAGCGCTGGGAAGAAGCGCTGAAGGTCCTGCACTCGACCAACAATTTCCCCGAATTCACCGGCCGCATCTGCCCGGCACCGTGCGAAGAGTCCTGCGTGCTGGCGATCAACACCGACCCGGTAACGATCGAGCACATCGAGCGCGAAATCGCCGACTGGGGGTTTGAGAACGGGGCGATCCGGCCCGAACCGCCCAGCGAACGGACCGGCTTCAGCGTCGCGGTCATCGGCTCCGGACCGGCCGGACTGGCGGCGGCGCAGCAGCTGAACCGCTGCGGCCACCGGGTCGTGGTGTACGAGCGCGACGAATACCCGGGCGGGCTGCTGACCCTGGGGATCCCCGACTTCAAGCTGGAAAAGGACGTCGTCTTCCGGCGCGTTAACCAGCTGGAGCAGGAAGGGGTTGAATTCGAGACCGGGGTCAACGTCGGCACCGACATCGACGGCGACGAGCTGCGCGCCAGCTTCGATGCGATCTGCCTGGCAACCGGCGCCAACTACCCCCGCTCGTTCACGATCCCGGGCTACGACATGGAGGGGGTCGTCTACGCGATGGACTACCTCTGCCAGCAGATCCGCCGCAACCTGGGTCAGGAAATCCCCGATTCGGAGTTCATCACCGCCAAGGACAAGAAGGTGGTGATCATCGGGGGCGGTGACACCGCCGCCGACTGCCTGGGCACCGCCATCCGGCAGGGCGCGGACGTGATCCACCAGTTCGACATCCACGAATGGCCCGAACAGCGCGCGCCCGACAATCCCTGGCCGTACTGGCCGGCGATCCTGCGCACCCGCACCACGCCGGCCCACCACGAGGGCGGAGTCCGCAACTTCAACGTCCTGGCCCAGCGCCTGGCCGGCAGCGACAACCGGGTTGAGGCGCTGGAGGCGATCCGGCTGGCCTGGGGCGAGAAGGACGAGCGCGGACGGCCCAAGATGATCCGGATGCCGGGGACCGAGTTCTCGATCGAGGTCGACCTGGTGCTGGTGGCGATCGGATTCGCCGGACCGCACGGGGAGAGCCTGCTCGGCCAGCTGGGGGTGGGTTTCGACGCCCGCGGCATGGTCGCCATCGACGACCAGATGATGTCGACCACGCCGGGGGTGTTCGCCTGCGGCGACGTCCACCGCGGAATGTCGCTGGTGGTCTGGGCGATCGCCCACGGCCGCGACGCGGCCCGCGGAATCGACCGGTACCTGACCGGCCGGACCGATCTTCCGGCCAGCGCCGTCACCGGCGAACTGGGGGTCGGGCGGTAACGGGGTTACTTCGGGACGAGCAAAGGAAACCCGAGTGATCTTGATTGCGACTGGTAACTTCATCTCCGATTGATCGCGGTTCTTTCGACAAGGTCCGGCGGCAACGATTCATCGGTCGCCAATCCGAGCGCGGCCGGCAGCGTTCGTTCGTAACTTGCGCCAAGGGTTGAAAATACGGTGCGGCTTCTTTGGTTCAACAACCGGTTCGCATGGACGCGGACATTTAAAGGCTCATCTTGTCAGTGAAAAGCAAAATCGATCAAGCGCCACCGGTCGGGCGAACACCAGTCGCCGAACCAGGCGAATCGCCAGACCGAATCGCCGGAAAGCTGGCGGCGGAGAACGGAGCGGGCGAATTTGAGCCAGAACCGGAGCACGCTGACGAAAACTTCGGCATCACTGAGCCGTTCGATCCTGAAAAAATCAAAATCACGACCCGCAATGTCGTTGTCCAGCAGGTCGTATGGAGGATTGAGGGCGGGGCGATTGACTTGGCGCCGGATTTCCAGCGCCTGGAAGGAATCTGGAACCTGGAGCAACGCAGCCGGCTCATTGAATCACTTTTGCTCCGGATCCCTTTGCCGGTCTTTTACGTCGCCGCTGATGAGAAAGAGAACTGGAACGTTGTCGATGGCGTCCAGCGCATGTCGGCCATGGCGAGGTTTGTGGCGGGCGAATATCCACTGACGAAATTGCAGTACCTAACATCGCTGGAAGGGTGTCGTCACGACGAGTTGCCTGTCCGGCTGCAGCGCCGAATAAGCGAGACGGTTCTGGTCGTCCATATCATCGAGCCTGGCACGCCGCCCGCGGTAATGTTCAACATTTTCCTTCGCATAAATACCGGCGGATTGACTCTGAATTCCCAAGAGATTCGCCATGCGCTGCACCCTGGCCCGGTCAGGGATTTTCTGGCGGAATTGTCCCGGTCCGAAGAGTTTGTCGGGGCGACTGGCGGATTGAACCCGAAACGAATGGTTGATCGAGAGTGCGTTCTGCGTTGCTTGGCGTTCACGATCTCGGGACCAGAAGAGTACCGATCAAACGATATGAATGCCCACCTTGATAAGGCCATGCGTCACATCAACAACATGGAGGTCGGCGCCAGGATCGATTTGTCCCAAACGTTCCGGCGCGCCATGCGCGTGGCCCGAGCCATATTCGGGAACAACGCGTTTAGAAAGCCCCCAGGGCCCACCGGTAGGTCTCCGGTCAATCGGTCACTGTTGGAAGTCTGGGGCGTGCTACTTGGGGAATGCTCAAACACCCAGATCCAACAATTGATCGACCGGCGCGCGCAAGTTTCTGCGCAAGTTCGCGGGACTGGTTGAGAAACGATTCGGATTTCGAACGCGCCATTTCATATTCGACCGGAGACGGCGCTCGTGTGCGCAAGCGCTTCGAATCGATTCAGCACTTAATCGATGAGTTTTCCTAAATGCTCAATCGAATCCGTTTAGTCAATTTCAAATGCTTCGATCATCTGGATTTGCGCTGCGCTCACCCTGACACTGCTTTGCGGGATGAACGGCATGGGAAAGAGTTCGATCATCCAGGCGCTGTTGCTGCTCCGGCAGTCGTACGAAACTCGCGAATTGCTCGGTGGTCGCCTTCAGCTCGGCGGCGACCGGGTGGATCTGGGA
Organism: Chloroflexota bacterium; assembly: GCA_963664795.2. GTDB lineage: Bacteria > Chloroflexota > UBA11872 > UBA11872 > VXNJ01 > VXNJ01. Next base: position 11,886 of record CAXXYJ010000073.1, read on the forward strand.
ACTGGATCAGATGTGTTGTTCGAGGACGCTGACAGCAATGAACTGGGCATCAATATCGAATGCGAATCCGCCGCGAGCCTCGATTTGAAGTTTGGGGTGCAGGGCGCCGCGGACTTGCTCGGACCGGTTACCGGGCAAGCGGAGGAGCCAGCTGGCTTTCAGGCGCAGGAATCGCACGATGATCCAACGACCGAACTCGACGGCGTGAGGGAGTCGCTACAGGACGCAATGCGTGGCTGGTCAAATCGCCCGCCAGTCGGCGGGCGGCTCGTACACGTCAATGCCGAAAGGCTTGGTCCGAGAAAGATCTATCCGCTCTCAGATGTTCATGCGCTTCGTGGCGATTTCGGCTCGAGTAGCGAATACGCGTGGAACTACTTGAGCCAACACCGGGGAAGCTTGCTGGATGAGGGCGACCCGAGAATCATGGTCCCGGACGGACACTAGAAAGCGTGGCCAATCATTGGCTGGGCACGGTTTGTCCCGGAGTCCAGCTGCAGCTAGACCCGGTTCGATCCGCCGATTCCGTAGTCGCTTCTTTCACATTCGAGCGCGCGGGAGACGTGGCGTCAAGACCTCACCGTGCCATAAATGTGGGTTTTGGATTGTCTTATGCCCTACCAGCAATACTTGCGCTGCTGTCGCCTCGGAACACGCTCTGCTTGATTGAAAACCCCGAAGCGCACCTTCACCCAAATGGTCAGACCAGAATCGCCGAACTCGCCGCCCGGGCCGTTTGCGCCGGGGTCCAGGTGATTGCCGAAACGCACAGCGATCACTTCATGGATGGCGTGCGAATTGCAGTGCGAACCGGATTGATCAAACCCGCGGCCACATCGTTCCACTATTTCGAACGAACTGGCAACAAAACGACCGTCTCCTCGCCAAAGATCGACGCCGACGGCAGGCTGTCGCATTGGCCGAGAGGGTTTTTCGACCAGCACGACACCAACTTGGCCAAGCTGATTGCTCCAAATTGAATGGCGTCGCGAGCTGGTGCTAAACCACGTCTCGCTCTATTCCCCCAACCGCGGGCAAGCAGTCACGTGGCTGATCGACGTTGCCAAAGGCCTCGCGGACTTGATCGAACGAGGCGTGGCACAAAACGCCCTTCGAATGGCCCGGCCCCACACCGAAATCGAATGCGCCGCCGGGGCTACTCTTTACGACGCAATATTCGATGCACAACGGACCGGCGCCAGAGAAGAATCAAGGTTTTTGCTTAGCCTGTCGACCAAGACCCCGCTTCTCCACGATCTCGGCCCTGACGCGGTGAGCAGATTTCGATCGTGCGAGGCAAAAGAACTGCCGTCACGTGACGGTGAACCGCTGGTGTTGTGCGCTATTTCTGACTCAATCGCGGTCGGATTTCCGTCCGACCCAAGTTGGGACCGCGATCAACTCGCGGTGGAATTCGACGAATTGCTCGACGACGGTCGAATCGTCGAGTCCGCTGATTGGATCGACCATCTCGCCCGATCTGCGCATGTTTACCCAATTCAATCTCGATTTCGAGAACAGGTAGTCGAACAACTCCGGATAGTGCGCACCGGATCGGAGGTTTGGCGCCTGCGGGAAACCGCCTTCCCAAGCCTCTTGTTCGGACCAGACGTCGAGGAATCCTTACGGTCGCTGAATCCCGGACACTTACCGACGGTCATCAATCGCCTTAGCGGGCTCGAAATATCAGCCTCTGAATGGGCAAGCGAACGAGGCGCGGCTCCGCGCTGGCGCTCAAAAGTTTCAAATGAAAGCACGTCTGTCCTAAATGATTCCAAGTTGAGGGATGCGCGACGGTTCAGGTCCTATGACGGCTCAAGGTCTCTATTTACATGGCACGCCAGATACGGCGCCGGGGGTCGAATTCATTTGCGAATGATCCCCGAATCGTTCTTGGTTGAAATCGGGTACATCGGGCGACATCTTCCACTCTGAAATCCACCTGCGGTCACGCGATAACTCAACGACTTGATTCAGGACATGCCTGATTCGGAGTTCATCACCGCCAAGGACAAGAAGTTTGTGATCATCGGGGGCGGCGACACCGCCGCCGACTGCCTGGGCACCGCCATCCGGCAGGGCGCGGATGTGATCCACCAGTTCGACATCCACGAATGGCCCGAGCAGCGGGCGTCCGACAACCCTTGGCCGTACTGGCCGGCGATCCTGCGCACCTGCACAACGCCGGCCCACCACGAGGGCGGAATCCGCAACTTCAACGTCCTGGCTCAGCGGCTGGTCGGGAACGACAATCGGGTTACGGCGCTGGAGGCGATCCGGCTGGCCTGGGACGAGAAGGACGAGCGTGGACGACCCAAGATGACCGGGATGCCCGGGGCAGAGTTTTCGATCGAGGTCGATCTGGTTCTGGTGGCGATCGGATTCACCGGGCCGCGCGGCGAGAGCCTGCTGGGCCAGCTTGGGGTGGGTATTGATGCCCGCGGAATGTCGCTGGTGGATTGGGCGATCGCGCACGGCCGCGACGCGGCCCGCGGGATCGACCGGTACCTGACCGGCCGGACCGATCTGCCGGTCAGCGCGGTCACCGGCGAACTGGGGGCTGGGCGCTGAACACCTGACGCTGGCTCAGCCCGTGCTTGGCCGCCAGCTTCAGTGCCGGCCAGCCCGGCGCACCGGACTCCTACCGGTTCACGAAACCGGTGAGTTGACCGCGATCCTCCATCTCCGCCCAGGCTTGCCTGAAGGTCGTGTTCCACTCTTCGGTCCCGGCGTGCTCAAGCATTTCCCAATACACGTTTGGGAAGGTGACGATCGCATCGGCGCCGGCCGAGTAGGCCAAGTGGGCATGGGCCGGATCTCGGATGATACCGCCCATGACAGCGGGCGAGTTTGGACGGCCCCGGAACGCGTCCGCGATCTGCTTCACCAGGGCGAACGCGTCGTTGCCGTCGGCGTGGGTCGGCCCCACGAACGGGGCGATCCAGCCGGCGCCGGCCGCGGCCATGATCACGGCCTGGTTTAAGGAAAAAACCGTCGTGGCCATCGTGCGCACGCCGCGCGAACGGAGCGTAGCCAGGGCGCGCAACCCGACCGGCTTGGTGACCACCTTGACGATCACCTTGTCCGAGATGGTGCTGGCCACCTCGGCCGCATAAAGGAACTCCTCGTAGGTGTCGCCGTCGACCTCCACGACCAGCGCGTTTGGGTCAAGTTCCAGATAACGATCTAGGAGGGTTCGGAGGTCTCTGTATTTCTGGGCCATGTCTCGCAGGATCAGATTGTTGGTGACCAGGCCCGCAATCCCGAACGGCATCATCTCACGCAGTTCTTCGGGGTCCCCCTGCAGCCAGACCTGCGGCCCCTCCGGGCGCGATATTGCTGCCATGTTTGCCTCCCGGCGGCTCTTGCCCGCAAGTCAGTTCGAATGCGGTGGGTTCGGCGAGATTCTTGCGGCTATTCTCCGAGAATGGCTTTGACGGCGACCATGTCCGCGCCTGTAGTGGTCACGATCTTTACGGCAATCAGGCCAGTTTTCGGCCTTGCAAACGGAGCCGATTGAGTAGAGAACACCGCATCCCAAGCGATATTGTCCAACAGTGGTCCGATCTCGCGCTTCAATTTTTTTACTTGTCGGTCACCGGCAGCACCCGGAAAATGCAGACGCCGAGCATAAAAGCTGATGCGATCGTACTCAGTGTCTACCATCCAGCAGGCCACGTCATCCGGACTCCCCGAATTGACGTTCCCTGTACGCGGGTCATATGTGTCGTAACCAAGCAATTTGACGCTGACTTGTCCATCTCTGTGCTCATCAATTGAAAGCTCAGGTTGCCCAATCATCACGAAAGCATCGTCGGCGGTACTGTCGGTTAATCCGCCGATCTGCAAATCGCGGTTCATGTTCACCCTCAGCGCTCTGAGCTTTCCGAACTCGTCTTCACCACTAAATGCTTCAAACGCGAATCCGATGACAAATACAACGCTGGCGTCAGGGATCCTGGTTGCAGCCTCAACTGCGCAGGCCCTAATCATCGCTTCGGTGACGGTAGCGTCCTCGGCCGCCACGCACAATGCACCGACGCGCTCACCTCCGTCGGATACGGCGAAACGCAGCCGATGCGAAATAAGCGAGTGCTCGCGACCGGGCCAAGCCTCGCAGTCCGTGACCTGAAACTCCTCGCCGCCTAACCTCGGCGAATGTATCGTCGTGGCCTTCAAAGCGTCGATCACGCGCGCCAGGAACTCCCCGTGAGCGATTGCTGTTGGGGCCAACGGATCATCGCCCAAGTCGTCGGTCGGGACGTATGCATGGGGCGATTCGGACTCAACAGTAAATGCCGAGGCGACTCTTGTAACTCGCCGAGCGTCGACCGGTCGATCAACCAGCAGAATTGGATCGACCGTTTGATCGTAAGCGAGGATTTTCGCGCTGATTTTCGGCACCCGCTCGTATACAAACCCTTCGGCCGGATCGGCGTCGAACCCTTCAGGGCGAACAAGCGGATCGCCGCCGAGCTCCTTTTCTTTTGTGGAACCTTCGACGGAGTCCTGCAACAGCCAGTACGGATGTGTGGAAGTTGCCAATCTTTGCCTGGCGATCGCAATCGCAGTAGGCGATGTGTCGCAGGTTATCCAACGGCGCCCCCAACGTTCGGCCATCGCAGCCGTAGTCGCCCCACCGCATGTTGGATCCAATACGAGGTCGCCGGGATCCGTGGTCATCAAGACACAGCGCTCGATTACACTGTCGGCTGTTTGGACTACATAGCGTTTATCCGAAGGGGACATCTGGCGAAACCAGAGGTTGTGGATTTTTCGACCTGGGACCTCATCTTCGTACATCTTCCATCGAAGCGTGGATTGCGAGCTTGCCGAAGTTAACCGGTTTTTGGCCGCCAACCGCTCGAGGCCTTGCCCCGACACCCTCCAGTGGAGGGTGTCGGGGCAAGGCCAAATTTTTCCGTTCCATTCGAAGTCAAATGTCCGCGTTGGAGACCGATTTTGAGACCTTAGTTGTTCTCGAGAGAAGATTCGAGATCCAGCGGGCAAATTCAAATCCGGATCAGTCTTCTCTTTTTCCGTCAGATTACGTTCACTGCCGTCAGGCAATTCAACCATCGCATAGCTGCTGAAGTGCTTCACTACCTCCGGCCGGGATAAAGGTTCATAAAGCTGGTGGTAAGTTAATTGGCCACGATCTTTGGCATACCAAAGCAGGTAGTCCGCTACCGAGGGAAGCGTCTTGGAGGACGAAGACCCAGACGTTGCGAACGCGATCGTCGCTACGCGGTTCTCATGACCGAAGACCTCATCAAGCACTAAGGCCATTCGGTGAACGTTTTCGTCTCCGATTTGGCAAAAAATACTGCCCGCATCTGCGAGTAAGTCCCTGGCCAAATTCAGTTTTTCGCGGATTTGGTCCAGATAACTGTGGATCCCGCGTTCATACGTATCTCGGAACGCCCTTATAGTCCGCGTGTCGTAAGGGATTGAACTGGCACGATCAGCAGCACGATCAAGATTCCGCACGTTGACCTGAAAATTCGAGTTAAATCCTATCCCGTAGGGCGGATCAAAGAAGACCATTTGGACTTGCCCAGCCAGATCTTCTCGCTCTAGAAGCGACGCCATCACCCGCGCTGATTCACCATGGATTAGCCGATTGGACCAATTTCCACGATGGCGGTACCACTCATAGCGCTCACGCCCCTGGGGAAGCCCATTGAAAGCATCAAATAAACCTGGTTGTGAGGGCTCTTTTGTCAAAGACCTTGCAAATGATCCAGGGTGAATCTTTTCGGAAATGTACAAGGGTGGCGCAGCAACCGTTTGCGAGGCGTTCAGATCGAATTCGCGATTCCAAGCTAGAACCGGTGGTTCAGTCCGACGTGTTCGCGATTCATAAGGTTTCGGTGATTTCTGAGATTGGTCAAGGATGGGCTCAGTTTCCTCAGTCGGTAGGTTTGGACGGCTCGCCGACGGGTGTTCGTAGTGGACCATCGGGGGTTGCTTTCTACGCCTGGCCACGTTTGAATCCCTTGTGTTTATTTCGATTGGCGAATTAAATGGTATGCGTCCTGGACTGCCCAATCGAGTTGCCGCCAAGCACTGTCCGGGTCGTCGATCTGGACAAATACCCATTTCCGCAACCAATTTGGAGTTTGCGGTGAGTTGGCAACTGCCGGAATCCACCATTCGCGCACGTAACGCGATTTGGCATCCGACTGTTCATCTGGTACTCCCTTTACCTCGATCAAAAGGTGAATGCAATCGTCTTGTTCGTAATCTCCGAACAACCTCGCCACAAAGTCAGGCTCATACTCGCGTTGCGCGCTTGCAAAAACGTATGGAACTGTCCAGCCAATCTGGAAGTTCCGAACCCACGCTCGAACGTCTTCGTGTTGGTCTAAGAATTCGGCTACATGTTTCTCGAATTGAGTATGGCACGCAGCCAAGTTCAACTCTGATTTTGAAGTGATGTGAGTGTGCTTCAACGAGGTTTCGAATTGAACACTTTCCGTGTCACTAATGTCCTTGGAGTCGAATTCGCCGACTAGGCGACTTGCCGAATTGCGACCGGTGCAAGCCGCCGCAATCATTGCTGGCACAGCGTGATCATGGGGAGGGTGAGTTAGCAAAGCGTGATCTTCGCAGTCAATCAACCCTGACGACAACCACTCCGAAGTTGCTCGGACCATATCCGCAAACATTGCCTGACGGCGATTCTGCCCATCAGCAAATTGGGCGGCGGCCGCTTCAGCAGTCTTGAACACAGCAGTCTGCCTGCGAACCAAAGGCATTGTCACTTCATCGAGTGACCCGATTACTCCGCCAACCCAAGTGACTGTCGGCGTCCCTTCTACGCGAATCGAATGTGGCTTAATTTGGTTCGGATCGAGGCGGACACCTTCGGAACCGGGCTCAATCAGATATCCAGTCAAATTGGGGAACGCAATCCTTGCCCAAGATCTACCCGGTATCGACTCCACGACGAACCGCTCGGCGGGCGGAACCACCTTCCCCTTACCGCTGGTCGGCATGAAGTCAAATGGCACGCCGAACACCTCGGCATACTCGGGTGTAAATTTGCCGTCATCGTCAAAACTGTCAAAATTCACTCGCCGCAAGGCCCGGCCAGTGACTTGCTCGCACAATAGTTGGGTTCCGAAAGCCCGGTATCCCAATACGTGGGTCACGGTGCGGGTGTCCCAACCTTCAGTGAGCATCGAAACCGAAACCACGCACCGAACCTGTTCGCCGGGCTGCCCCTTTCGCCCAACCGTGTTTAGAACCTCGCGAACCGCCGATTTTGAGTCACTTGGCTGGCGACCAAGCCGGCGAGCCAAATCTCGAATTTCGTCGGCAAGTTGGCCTGTGATTTCGTCGTCAGAATCCAATTTGCTGTGCACGAGCAAAGTGCGTAGTTTCCCGTTGTAACCGGTTCCGTCTTCACGGACGTTGGAAAAGAGTGGCAATGCTCCCGGCACGAACTCTCCGGGCTCTTCTTCGGAGGGAGACTGAATCTGGTAGCCAGCAATATTGCGGTAAATTGCCCTCGCGTTGGGAATACTGTTTGCAACGATGATGAAGACTGGGGGCGTCGGCATGTTGCTGACTTGCCAAGCTTCAAAGTGTTCAACATAGTCGTCGTATAACGCCCGCATTGCCGCCCCAAAAGGTTCAGGGATGCGGTCGGACCGAACCTTTTTCGGTGTCGTTCGTCGATAAAGTTCGCGATTGACTGCCTCTTCCTCATCGGGTGCATCATCATCGACTGGCAATCGGGGAATCTTGACTAACCCGGACTCAATCGCATCCAACAACGGAAAGTCCGAAACGGTCCAAGGGAATAAAGTTGCTCGCTTGCGCCCGGCGGTCGATATGAACATTGGCGTAGCCGAAAGGTCGTAAACCGGACCCAATCTCCGTTGGGTGCGCAAGCCGCGAATCGCGTTGAACCAAATCGCGGCGACTTTGTCATCTTCAATGCCGAGTGCCCCCTCCCGCTCAACCCCAGGGAGGTAGCAATGATGGGCCTCATCGTTTAGCACAACGAGTCGGTCATTGCCCCGCAATCCGCGTAGTACCCGCTCAAACATGGCCGCTGCATCTTCGGTCGCTTCCGAACTATTCCCAATGACCCCTCCAGTGCCGAGGAGTTTCTTACCGACGACAGAAGATCCGGCAAGCAAGTCACGGCGTTGGAAGGCTTGGAAATTGACCACCGCCACTTGGATCCCTGACAGCTCAGGGCGAAATCTTGCGGGAACAAGGCCGAAGTCATCAAAAATATTCTGATCGTTCGAAGGACGCAATACTTGGAGGCGTTCACGAACGGTGTGTCCAGGCGCGATGGCCAAGAAAGATCGCGAATATCGGTTGCTGCGCGACCTCTGGGCGTTGAGCGCTTGCCAGGCGATGATCATGCCCATGACAACCGTCTTGCCGGTACCAGTGGCCATTTTGATCGCCCAGCGAATTATGCCGTCGTTATGCAGCTTGCTTGCCTCGGCTACCCGCTTCGCAAGACTTCGACCGTCGCGAGTTTCGGTCAGGAATATGACAGTCTCAATTGCTTCACGTTGAGCGAAGAAAAGTTTGTGTCGAGTCCGCCCATCGCTCCACCATTCAAGCAATTGCTTAGTTATTCCGGTTACGTCGGGATAGAAAGCGCTGCGCCATCGCCCAACTTCATATCGGATCGCATTGACTAGCTGATTGTGCTCAGCATTACCCAGATCGAATTCGAGGTTTGTGGTCGTTTTGCGTCCACGGGGCACCGGTAAAAGCGCAAGGCTGGGACGTCGACCACGAATGGGATCGGCATCGATCGCGCGCAAATTCCGATCCAATCGCCAATACTTGCTTGGCGCCTGATAGGGGTTATTCAATACCGGAGCGTTGACTGGATCAACGGAAACTGCGGCTTCAGTTCCGCCAAGAGTGCTGTCCATTTGAGTCAACTTCTCAGTCAATTCCCGCAATGATCGGATGGTTTCCGTCGAAGCAAGTGCAGATGGGGCGATCGACTAGTTTGCCGAGCGCATTCTGACCAACGCAAATCCTGGAATCCAAGAGGGTCCGTGTTTATTTGAGATTCAATCCGGGACAGCCGATGGGATTGCACTGAGCCACAAATCAACCTGGCAATTCAACGGAATGACAGGGTAATTGGCGTCGATGTTCAATCGCCAGCTTCAATGAACGCGTGCTTAAGCGTTTTGTGCCCCAACCTCGCGCTCTCAAATGGGTCGTAACCGGGTCGGCGCTGGACCATGACCGAAACCTCAAGGGTCTGGAAGCCGCGGTACCCGGCCGCCTGCATGAGGCGTAGCTCCTCGGCATAGTCATAGTCGTCTTCGCCCGGTACCAGGAACTCATGATCGGGCCAACGTCCGCAGACCCCTTTAAGGTGCGTGTGCAGGGTGTCGGCCGCCAGCAGGTCGACGGAAGTCTGAAGGTCAATGTCCTGGGCCAGGAAATGCGAGTAGTCGAAGTTGACCCCGAGATTCTGCCGTCCCAGCTGGTCCAGCACCCATGCAGTCTGCTCGGGAGTATGGAGCGCCGACCCGACGTGCGGCTCCAGGGCGATATCGACGTCGGCGGCGCGGGCCGCCTCCAGGACCGGACCGAGCCGGTCCAGGGCCTGCTGGCGCTTGCCTTCCCAGTCACCGACCGAGCCCCCGATGGTCGTGTTGATCGCCGGCGGTCGATCCGGGACAAGCTCCCGGGCAAGGTCGATCGCGCCCAGCAGCCTCCGGTAACCGCTTTGCAGGGCCTCCTCGTCCACTTCCAGCAGCGGCGAATGCGACGCGATCGCCGGAAGCTCCAGGCCGAGCTCTGAAATCAGCTCCCGCCACGCGGTCACCTTCGCCGGGGTGATGTCTTCCATGCAGGTCGACCAGTTCGCAAGGACCGTCAGCTCGATTCCGGCGAAGTCCATTTCGCGCGCGAACCGCGCGAAGGGCTCGAATTCGATCTGCGGCATCCCCCAGTTGGAGATCCCCAGTTGCTGCATGGCGCCGCCCCTCTCGGGGTCCGAGTCGCTCAAGCCGCCGGGAACCGCAGGGCGCCGCGCCGCCCGGTCCGGGCCCGCAGCAGCGCGCCGGTGCCGGTGGTCACGTAGAGGTCGCTGAGGTCCGGTCCGCCGAACGTGCAGTTGGTCGGCATGTCCCGGGGGCACCGGGTGGGTCTCGAGGATCCGGCCGGAGCGGGCGAACACGTAGATCATCGGGCCGGGCCCCTGGCCGGCCGTGCCGGCGGTGGCGACGATGTTGCCGTCGGTGTCCCAGCACATCCCGTCGATGGCGCGGTAGGGGAAGAAGTTGTGCACGATCCGGTATTTGCCCAGCGACCCGTCGGCCAGGATCGGGTAGGCGCGCAGCTGGCGCGGCTCGCCCTCGTCCTTGCCGGCGTTGGAGACGAACAGCTCGTCCTGGTCCGGGGAGACCAGGATCCCGTTGGGTCGGGTGGTGTCGAACGTGACCCGCTCGATCGACCAGCCTCCGCCTGCCTGCGGGTCCAGCCGGTAAACGGACTGGTGGTCCAGCTCCCGCGGCGGCGAGAGATCGTCGTAGCGGGGGTCGGTGAACCAGATCCGGCCCTCCGAGTCAAACGCCATGTCGTTGGGGCTGTTGAGCCGCCGGCCCTCGAACCCGTCGGTCAGCAGGTCGAATTCGCCGCCGGCGCGGTAACGGCAGACGGCAGCGCGG
>CAXXYJ010000074.1:0-85049 GCA_963664795.2 Chloroflexota bacterium
CGATGCGGATCGCGGGCATGCCGGCCGGCCGGCGGCGCCAGCGCGCGCGCGAATTGCTGACCCTGGTCGGGCTGCGCAGCCGCATGCACCACCGGCCGTTCGAGCTCTCCGGCGGCGAACAGCAGCGGGTGGCGATCGCCAGGGCGCTGGCCAACGATCCGACCCTGCTGATAGCGGACGAACCGACCGGCGCGCTGGACTCGGTTACCGGAATCGAGATCGTGCTGCTTTTCCGCCGCGTGGTCGACGAGCAGGGCATCACCGTGATCATGGCCACCCACGATCCGGCGCTCTCGCAGTTCACCGACGATACCTGGCTGATGGAGGACGGACGGCTCAGCCACGCCGAAGGCCCGCTGGACCTGGACCTGCCCGATCTGGTCCAGCACGTGGAATTTGCCGAACCGCTGCTGGACATGGAAAAATCCCAGCATGACGCCGAAGAGCACCTGGGAATCGCATCGGCCGACGCACCGGCCGGCGACGAGCAGTTCCGGCGGCCGGGCCAGCAGTAAGAGCGGCCGCAGTTGCCGGCGGATGATCCGGTAGGCGGCGGCCGATCCAGCCGGCGCCTGACGGCGCGCAGCGATCCAGGGACCCGGATAACCGGCGAACCGGCCGCAAAGACCGATCTGCGCGTGCGCGCCCTGGGCGAAATCGACGAACTGACCAGCTATCTCGGGGTGGCCCGGGCCCGCAACCCGCACGCCGAGCTGGGAAAAATACTGGTGCGCCTGCAGGAACTGCTGCTGACGCTGGGCTGTGATATCGCCGATCCGGAGCGTCGCGGCGAAGTGTTCCTTACCGCGGCCGACTGCCGGGCCCTGACCGAAGCGGTCCGCGCGCACGAACGCGCCCTCCCGCGCCTGGCCCGTTTCATCGTCCCGGGGCCGCCCTCGCCGGCGGCCGAACTGCACTACGCGCGCACCATCGCCCGGCGCCTGGAGCGCACGCTGCAGTCGCTGGCCGGAAACGAACCGGTTTCCGAGGCCGCCCTGGCGGCTTCCAACGAGCTGTCGGACCTGCTCTATGCGCTGGCGCGCCGGGCCGCCCATGCCGCCGGCGCGGTGGACCACAGGTGGCGCCCGCGCGCCCCGCTCTCCGGCAGCGAGCTGCAGTGAACCGTCCGCCGGGATCGTACTCGACCCTGGAGCGGCTGCTGCTGGGCCCCCTGCGCCGCGGCGCCACCCCGGCGTTCGGGGCGGTCGCCGGCCTGCTGCAGCGGCTGAGGATCAGCCCCAACGCGGTTTCGCTATCGCAGATTCCGCTGGGGGCGGTCATTGCCTGGCAGCTGGGCCAGAACCCGGCCCTGGCCCTTGCCCTGTTCGTGTTCACCCTGTTGCTGGACGGACTCGACGGGACGCTGGCGCGCCTGAGCGGGCGCGCTTCCGGCTACGGCGCGCTGGTGGACCAGGTGGCCGATCATGTCCGCGAACTGACCGTGATGGCCGGGTTTGCGGCCGCGGGGCTGATCCCGGCCGGCGTCGCGGTAATGTACGCCGCCGCCTACCCGCTGCTGAACGCCCTGCTTTGGATCGGCGACCGGCACGGCCGGCCGGCCCGCGCATCCGCCAAGGTCTGGCTCACCTTCTACCCGTTCTTCGCGCTCTGGGCGCTGACCGGCGTCAACTGGCTCGAATGGGCGGCAGGGGCGACGGTGGCGCTGCTGCTGCTCTCCAGCGCCTGGCAACTCTGGTTGCTGCGTACGGTCCGCCTGTAAGAAGCGGCGGCCGTAGCCTAAAAGTCGACCACCACCCCGTCGCGGCCCCACGTTAACTGACCGCTGAAATTGGCGGCCACGTCGGCGATGGCGCGCGCGGTCTCGCCGGGCCCGTCCATGGACGTGGACTGGTGATTGATCAGCAGCCGCCGGGCGCCGGCCTGCTCGGCCATGCGGCCGGCCGAGTCGGTCGAGGTCTCCGATATCACGCTGGGCAGGGTACGGCCGTGGACTTCGCGGTGGACCGCCTCGATCACCGCCAGGTCGGCGTCGCGGCACAATTCGACCACCGCCTCGCACGGAGCGGTATCGCCCGAAAAGCCGATGACCCCTTCGTCGGTCTCGAACCGGAAGCCGTAGCACTCGATGTAGGGCTGGGCGTGTCTGACTTCCAGCGCCGTAACCTGCCAGCCGTCGCCGCTGGCCACCAGCCCGGACTCGTACTCGGTCACCTCGACCACGGGCGCCGGGCGCTCGCCCTGGCCGCCGCGGTTGTGGTAGGCGTTCACGCTCATGGGGTGGTTCACGCGCGCGACCACGTCGTACCAGAAGACCCCGCGGTCGGGACTCCACAGGCGCTCGTGAATGTCGCGGACCGGACTCGGACCGTAGACCTTCAGATCGGGCTCGACTCCGATCGACTGGTCGAACCGGGTCATCAGGAAGCAGGGGTAATCGGAAATGTGGTCGGAGTGCAGGTGGGTGAAGAAGAGGTGCTCGATCTCGGTGCAGGCGACCCCGAACTGGTGCAGCAGCTTGTGGGTGGTCGCCGGACCGCAGTCGATCAGGAACTTCTGGCCGACCGCTTCCAGCAGGAAGCTGGTTCCCCAGCGTTCGATCGTCGGGGTCGGGGTCCCGCCGCCGACGATTCCCAGGCGGCCCATCAGGCGATGTCGGCCGGGCGCACCCAGCCGCCGGTTCGCGCCGACTCGTAGATCGCCTGCGCGATCTTGAATTCGGCCAGGGACTGCTCGGGGCCGGCCTTCAGCGGCTTGCCCTCGATCACCGCATCGGCAAAGTCCTCGATCTCGCGCGCGAACGCGCCTTCGTAACCGGACGCGTCCATCACCGCCCGCCCGCCTGGAGATTCGGCGTCGAACAGCCGCAGCTGGCCCTCGAATCCGTCGCCGATCGCGATCTCGCCCTCCGTGCCGATGATCCGCCACCAGTCCTGGGGACCCAGCACCCCGTCGATGTTGAGCGCCTCGAAGATGGCGGTCTTGCCGGACTCGAACCGGAATATGGCCTGGCACTGCGATTCGCCCTGCATCCGCTTGAACGGATAGCCTATGACCGCGGTGACCGATTCGACCTCGCCCATCCAGTTGCGCAGCGGCCGGATCCAATGCGAGGAACCGTCGATGACGATCCCGCCGCCGGTTTTCCGCGAATCGAGGCGCCAGGGGTTCTCGGCGCGGAACCACTGCGGATCGTATCCGTAGACGAAATTGGCGCGCGCGGTAACGACCTCGCCGATGGCCCCTTCGTCGATCAGTTCCTTGGCCCGCACCAGTTCGGGCCAGAATTCGCCGTTCTCGGCCACCGAGAAGACCACTCCGGCCTTAGCCGCCGCGTCCAGGATCCGGTTGCACGATTCCAGGCTGGTGGAGATCGGTTTTTCCAGCAGTACGTGCTTGCCGGCCGCGAACGCCTCCAGCGCCAGCGGCTCGTGCAGGTGGTGCGGGACCATGATGTCGACCGCGTCGAACCCTCCGCCGGCGATGGCCTCGGCCAGGCTCTGGTAGGGCCGGCCGCCGGTCCGTTCGGCAAAGCTCCGGGCCCGCTCCGGTTCCGGATCGATCAGGGCGGTCACCTCGACCTTGCCGCCTAGTTCGTTCGCGCCGGCCAGGTGGTATTCGGCGATCGATCCGCAGCCGACCAGGGCCAGCCGCAAACAATTGCTCATCGGTTCAGTTCTCCATCGGGTCAATTGGGCGGTTCTTGATCTTCGTCTTGGCGGTCCAGGACGCGGCCGCGTTGGGCCATCCAGCCGGCCGCGTCCCAGGGCGCGCCCCAGAGCCACCACCAGATTCGCCGCACCAGCCGCATCGAACCGATCGCCCAGATTACGACGAAGACGACGAACCCCACGCTCAGCGGCCAGATCCACAGCGCCGGGATCACGATGCCGCGCGAATAGAAGACGAAGTTAAGACCCATCCCGGCGGCGGCTATCACCAGCACCGCCGCCGGCAATCGCAGTCGCGCCCAACCGCTCATTGCGGGACCTTAACCGGCCTGCGCGCCGGCCGGCTGGCGGCCGCTGTGATCGAGCATGGCCCTTATTTCGGCGACCTCGTCGCGCAGTTCGGCCGCCCGCTCGAATTCGAGCGCATCGGCGGCGATGTGCATCTCCTCTTCGAGCCGGGCCATCCGCCGAACCGCCTCGGCCGGCGTCAGGCGGGTCAGGTCGGCCCGTTCGCGCCGCCGGCCGGACTGCTCCTTGGCGGGTTGTTCCGAATCCAGATTGAGCATCTCGCGCACGTCGCGCAGCCGCTTGCGGACCGATTCGGCGGTTATGCCGTGGGTGCGGTTGTGGGCGACCTGGATCTGGCGCCGGCGGTCGGTCTCGTCGATCGCCCGCCGCATGCTGCCGGTTACGTAGTCGGCGTACATGATCACCGATCCGTCCACGTTGCGGGCCGCCCTGCCCATCGTCTGGATCAGCGCTCCCTCCGAGCGCAGGAACCCCTCCTTGTCGGCGTCCAGAATCGCCACCAGGGTCACTTCCGGCAGATCGAGTCCCTCGCGCAGCAGGTTGATGCCGACCACGACGTCGTAGGCCCCGCGCCGCAGGTCGTTGAGGATCTCGACCCGCTCCAGGGTGTCGACCTCCGAGTGCAGGTAGTGAACCTTGATGCCGAGCTCGGCCAGGTACTCGGCCAGCTCCTCGGCCATGCGCTTGGTGAGCGTGGTCACCAGCGCGCGCTGGCCGCGCGCGGTGCGGGCGTTTATCTCCTCGATCAGGTCGTCGATCTGGCCCTTGGTGGGCCGCACGGTCACCTTGGGGTCCAGCAGGCCGGTGGGGCGCACGATCTGCTCGACGATCCGCGAGGAGTTCTGGTACTCGAACGCGGCCGGCGTGGCCGATGTGAATATCGCCTGCTTGACGTGGTCGAGGAACTCGTCGTGCGAGAGCGGGCGGTTGTCGAACGCCGACGGCAGGCGGAACCCGTACTCGACCAGGGCCTGCTTGCGGGAGCGGTCGCCGCCCAGCATCGCCCCGACCTGCGGCAGCGAGAGGTGCGACTCGTCGATGACCATCAGGAAGTCGTCGGGTAGGTAGTCGAGCAGCACCCAGGGCGGGTCGCCGGGGCGGGTGCCGGCGATGTGGCGCGAGTAGTTCTCGATCCCCGAGCAGTAACCGACTTCACGCAGCATCTCGATGTCGAAACGGGTGCGCTGCTCCAGGCGGGCCGCGGCGAGGACGTTGTCGGCCGCGCGCAGGCGCTGGAGCTGCTCGCCCAGCTCGACTTCGATCGATCCGATCGCCGATTCGATCCGGTCGCTGGGAGCCACGTAATGGCGCGCCGGATAGATTTCGACCGCCTCGTGCTCGTCCAGGATCTCGCCGGTCAGGGTGTCGATCTGCAGGATCCGCTCGAGCTCGTCGCCAAAGAATTCGAACCGCAGGGCGAAGTCGTCGTAGGACGGGAAGACCTCCAGCACGTCGCCGCGCAGGCGGAAGTTGCCGTGGGTGGGGGCCTGGTCGTTGCGCGCGTACTGCAGGTCGGTCAGGCGCCGAAGGAGCCGGTAGATGTCGTATTCGGCGTCCTTTTTCAGGTTCACCGTCATCTGCCCGTAGTCGACCGGCGAACCGATGCCGTAGATGCACGAGACCGAGGCCACGACGATCACGTCGCGGCGCGAGAAGACCGAGCGCGTGGCCGAGAGCCGGAGCTTTTCGATCTGCTTGTTGATATCGACCTCTTTGTCGATATAGGTGTCGGTCCGGGCGATGTAGGCCTCGGGCTGGTAGTAGTCGTAATAGGAAACGAAGTACTCGACCGCGTTTTCCGGAAAGAACTCGCGGAATTCGGAGCAGAGCTGGGCGGCCAGGGTCTTGTTCGGGGCCAGAACCAGGGTGGGCCGGTTGACCTCGGCGATCACGTTGGCGATCGTGAATGTCTTGCCCGACCCGGTGACTCCGAGCAGGGTCTGGAACCGTTCGCCGCCGTTGATGCCCTCGACCAGCCCCGAAATGGCCTCGGGCTGGTCGCCTGCGGGGGCGAACGGGGCGTGTAGTTTGAACAGTTCCATCGGGGTGCCGGGTGGGGGCTAAGCCATGTGATTTTCGCCTGTACGGCCCGGCGCTCAGTCCTTCGGAGGTGGGATAATTTCGGCGTTGGCCGAGGTGGCGGAATTGGCAGACGCGCTAGCTTGAGGGGCTAGTGATCTTCGGATTGTGCGGGTTCAAATCCCGCCCTCGGCACCAATGTCAGCCGCCTGCCGCCGGCGGGCGTAAAGGCCCGAATCGGGCCGGGTCGAACAGGCTGATGTCGTAGTCGGTGCTGCCCGAGACGGCCAAATCGGCCATTATTTCCCCGATCGCGCTGGCGAACTTGAACCCGTGTCCGGAGAACCCGGCCGCAAAAGAAACCTGCGGCCAGCGCGGGTCGGTGCCGATGAGGAAATGCCCGTCCGGCGAATTTGTGAACATGCACACCGAAACGCCAATGGTCTTGCCGGCCGCCCGCGGAAAACACCGCCGCGCCACATCGCGCAGCTCCTCCACCTCGCCCGCCCGCCAGCTCCGGTCCAGGGCGTCGGGATCGGCCGGGCCGCTGGCCAGATCGAACTTTCCGATCTTGAATCCCGCCCCCTCAACATCCGGGAATCCGTAGTACTCCACGCCATCTAGGGTGAGGATGAAGACTGGGAACCGGGACGGGCTGAATGTCGGCCGATCGCGGGTTTCGAACCAGGCGACCAGCTGGCGCGAAGGGACCGCCATGCCTGAGAGTTCGGGCAGGACCCGGGACGCCCAGGCGCCGGCCGTCAGCACCAGGGCGCCGGCGTCGTAGTCCGCGCGGTCGGTGCTCACCCGGACGGAACCGGGATGAGCCTCCCAGCCGAGCATCCGCTCGCCCTCGTGGATGGAAGCGCCCCTGGCCCGGGCGGCCTCGACGTGCGCCCGGATGCAGCGCTCGGGGGCCAGGAAGCCGCCGTCCGGTTGCAGTACCGCCCGGAATCCGGCCGGCAGCCGGTAGCCCGGAAAGCGCGACCCCAGCTGGGAGCCGGTCAGGATTTCGTGTTCCACCCCCTGCCGGCGGCAGGCTGCGAGGGTTTTTCCGAACCCGGCCGAGCCCGGCTCCCCGGCGTGCACCGATCCGGTGATCGAGAGCAGGGACCGGCCGGTTTCGTCCTCGAGCTGGCGCCAGAGCCGGTAGGCGCTTTGTCCCAGCGGTACGTACTGGGGCCCTTCGTGAAACGCCAGCCTGATGATGCGGGTCAGCCCGTGCGAGGACCCCATCCGGTGCGGAACCCGGAATTGCTCCAGGGCCAGCACGCGCCGGTTCCGCCGCGCCAGCTGATACGTCGCGGCGCTGCCCATCGCGCCGGCCCCGACCACGATCGCGTCAAAATGCTCGCTGAGCCGGCGGTCGGCCAATTCGCCCTCCATGGGTGTCCGGGCAAAGTCCGAACGCGCGATCCCTTACTCCCGATCTTGCATCGGCAAGTCCGTCGGCTGCCTTTCGCGGCGGCGAGAATCCACGCGTGACCAGGGTTCGATTGATCCATCAGCATCCGGAAACCGCGACCGGCCGCGTGCGGCAACTAGAGTCGACCGGATTGCTGGTCGAATATTCCAAGACCGTTGATTCGGCGGGACTGCGTTCGCTGGCCGAGCGCGCCGCCGACGTTTACCTGATCGACCTTGAGCGCCTTCCCTCGCACGGCCGCGAAATCGGACTCTGGCTGCGGCGGCGCAAGTCCACCCGCCGGGTCCCGCTGCTGTTTGTCGGAGGAGCGGCGGAAAAGGTCGCGCGCGTCCGGAAGCTGCTTCCCGACGCCGGCTACTGCGCCTGGGACGAGGTTGAACCGGCGATCGCCGAATCCATCGCCAGTCCGCCGCGCGATCCGGTCGTGCCAACATCCCAGATGAGCGGTTACGCGGGTACGCCGTTGCCCAAAAAGCTCGGGATCAAGGACGGGTCGGTGGTTGCCCTGATCGACTCGCCGCCGGCATTTGACCGGACTCTGGGGCTGCTCCCGCCGGGCGCGCGGCTCGTCGAGGGCCAGCAACCGGAAGCTGATCTGACCATCTGGTTCTGCCGGACGCGGGCCGACCTGGACGCCGGAGTTGCGGCGGTGCGAAAACGCCTGGCCGGCGGGGCGAGGCTCTGGATCGCATGGCCGAAGCAGTCCGCCGGAGTCGCCTCGGACCTGCGGGCGGCCGGGGTGCGGGCGGCCGGACTGTCCTGCGGGCTGGTGGACTTCAAGGTCTGCGCGATCGATGCGACCTGGTCCGGCCTGCAGTTCGCGCCGCGCCGGGAATGATCGCATGAACCGACGGGCGTCCGGGGCCGCGCGCGAGCCCGCCCAACCTGGGCCTTGGTCCGCCACGAGGCGGCGCGACCTCCCGACCGCGAGGGCGTGACCTGACCGTGACCGATCCCGGGCTGGCGATCTGGACCCGCAACCTGCATCGCCATTTCGGTGGCGTGCATGCGGTCCGCGGGATCGACATCGCCGTCGCCCCGGGAGAAATTTACGGATTTCTCGGCCCCAACGGGGCCGGCAAGACCACGACGCTGCGGGTGCTGACCACCCTGCTCCTGCCGAGCGCGGGCAAGGCCACGGTTGCCGGATTCGACGTCGTTTCCGACGCCGCCCGGGTCCGCCTCAAGATCGGGGCCGCGCTGCAGGAGGTCGGTCTCGACCCCAAGCAGACCGGACTCGAGCTGCTGCGCCTGCAAGGGTACCTTTACGGGCTATCGCGCCGCGACGCCAATCTCCGGATCGCCGAACTGGAGCACCTGATCGACATCGGAGACGCGATAAAGCGTCTCATCGGGACCTATTCGGGCGGAATGAAGCGGCGCCTTGACCTAGCCGCGTCGCTGATTCATTCCCCCGAGATTCTGTTCCTCGACGAACCGACCACGGGCCTGGACCCGATCTCGCGGGCGCGGGTCTGGGAGCACATCCGCGCCGTAAATCGCGAGCTGGGAGTAACGATCTTCCTGACCACGCAGTACTTGGAGGAGGCCGACGCCCTGGCCGACCGGGTCGGAATCATCGAGGAGGGAGCGCTGGCGGTTGAGGGCACGCCGCGGGAACTGAAACGGGACATCGGATCGGACGTGATCGTGGCCTGCGTCGACGATCCCGAAATCGCCCTGAAGGCGCTCGGAGACCTGCCCTGGGCGCGGGAGATCGACACGTTCGGCAACGAACTTTCGGTGGCCGCCGCCGAGGGGTCGCGGCAGATAAGCGAGGTCGCGCTGGCCCTGGCCCGGGCCGGCGTCGAAGTTGAATCGCTGACCCTGCGCACCCCCACCCTGGACGACGTATTCCTGCACGTGACCGGGGCGCGGATCTCGGGCGGCTCGGACTCGGCGGCAGCCCGCGGACCCGCGGGCCGGCAATGAAGGCCGCCCCCAGGGTCGTGGCGCGCCCGGCCGGATTCTGGCGCGACCTGGCCAGCCTGGGGGAGCGGGCGATTCGATCGATTCCCCGCGATCTTGAGATCCTGGTGGGCGCGCTGATCGTGCCGGCGTTCTTCTTCCTGATCAACGTGGGCGCGCTGCAGGACCTGACCGAGGGCTTCCCGGGCGCGGAGGGGTTCGACTACAAGGCCTTCCAGATCCCGGTGGCGATCCTGTTCGCGGTGACCGGTCTCAGCCGGGCCAACATCCTGGTCCTGGACATCCAGGGTGGTTACTTCGACCGGCTCGCGGTCACCCCGGTAAACCGTCCCGCCATGATGCTGGGTTTCATGGTCGCCGACATGGTGCTGGCGGTGGTGATGACGGTTCCGGTCCTGGTCCTGGCCCTGATCGTTGGAGTGGAATTTGTGACCGGTGTGCCGGGCGTGATCGCGCTGCTGCTGCTGACCGTCGCCTGGACCGCAACATACAACGGCTTCCCTTACTCGATCGCCTTAAAGACCGGCAATCCGGCCGCGGTGAACACCAGCTTCATCATATTTTTTCCGGTCGTTTTCCTGAGCCCGGTGTTCGTGCCGCAGGAGGCCATGACCGGCTGGATGGCCACGATCGTGGCCTTCAACCCGGTGACCTACCTGCTCCAGGGCATGCGGTCCCTGGTCAGCGAGGGCTGGGTGATCTCCGACATCCTGGGCGCGATCGCCGGCATCGCCGGGATCGGGCTGATCACCTTCCCGCTGGCCATCTGGGCCCTGCTGGGCCGGCTGCGGCGTAAATGAAGCCGGGCCCGCGCCGGGGCCCGAGAAATCTAGTCCAGCTCGGTCGCCAGGATTTCGTCGCGGTCGCCCGCCCGGGCCGACTTGAGCGCCCCGGCCAGTGATTCCTCGTGCAGGGCCAGGATCTGGACCGCCAGCAGGGCGGCGTTGTGCGCCCCGGCTTTTCCGATCGCCAGCGTCCCGACCGGGATCCCGCGCGGCATCTGCACCGTCGAGAGCAGCGAGTCAAGTCCGTCCAGGGCCCAGCCCGGCATCGGCACGCCCAGCACCGGGCGGACCGTCTGCGCAGCGACCGCTCCGGCCAGGTGCGCCGCTCCGCCGGCGGCGGCAATGAAGACCTGAACCCCGCGCCGTTCGCAGGATCGTATCCACTCCACGGTGTCGTCCGGGGTTCGGTGCGCGGAGAGCACCCGCGCCTCGAAGGAAATTCCAAATTTCTGGAGCTGCTGGGTAGCGCTCTGCATGACCGGCCAATCGGACTTGGATCCGAAGACCACGCCAACTTGAAGTGTGTTTTGCTCGGACATCTATTGACCCTGTGCGAGTGAGAATCCAGGTTTTCCGTCGTAGTTGTAGAGGCTTGCCGTCGAGACGAAGTCGACCCCGGCGGCGGCCAGCCGCGCGAGCAGACGGGCGATTTCCTCGTGCGAGGCGGTATCGCGCTCGAAGCGACAGCGCCAGTGGTCGGAGACTATGGCGTCGCTCGAATCTCCCGGCCAGACTTTCAGCCCGCGGTTGTCGATCACCGTCAGCTCGAATTCCTGCCCGAGCGGATTGACCAGGGCGGCCAGTTCGCCCGGGGCCGCGCCCGCCAGGTCGATGAAGACATCGACCCCGACCAACTGCTTGGAAGGCGTCGACGCGGCCGCGACGACCGACTCGGCGGCCTCTTCGCGATCTCCGAACTGGGAGGGGCTGAACCGCCGCGGCCGGCGCCCGATCCGCTCGATGACCGCGTCGGCGAATTCGCGCGTGCCGACCTTGCGGGCGCTTCGTTCGGTGAACATGTCGTAGGTGTGCACGCCGTCCTCGATGGTTGCCAGCCAGGCGTCGCGGACCCGGGCCGCCACCTGCCCCTGGCCGATGTGGACCAGCATCAGGATTGCCCCGTGCAGCAGCCCCGAGGGGTTGGCCAGGTTCTGGCCGGCCCGGCGCGGGGCCGAGCCGTGGATGGCCTCGAACATGGCGAATTCGACCCCCACGTTGGCCGACCCGCCCAACCCGACGCTGCCGGCGATCTGGGCCGCGATGTCGGAGAGGATGTCGCCGTAGAGGTTCGGGGTCACGATCACGTCGAACGTCTCGGGCGTGTCGGCCAGCTTGGCCATCCCGATGTCGACTATCCAGTGTTCGTTCTCGAACTCCGGGTACTCGGCGGCCACTTCGTCGAATACGCGATGGAACAGGCCATCGGACATCTTCATGATGTTGTCTTTGGTAAAGCAGGTCACCTTCCTGCGCCCGAACCGCCGGGCGTACTCGAACGCGTAGCGGCAGATCCGTTCCGATCCCGAGCGCGAGATCAGCTTCAGCGACTGGGTGACGCCGGCGGTCGGCCGGTGCTCTATGCCGGCGTAGAGGTCCTCCTCGTTCTCGCGCACGATCACCACGTCCATGCCGGGGTGCTTGGTCGCGACGAACGGGTCGTAGGCGACCGCCGGGCGGACGTTGGCGTACAGGCCGAGCGCCTTGCGGATCGTGACGTTCATGCTCTTGAAGCCCCCGCCCTGGGGAGTGGTTATCGGGGCTTTGAGGAAGACCTTGGTGCGGCGCAGCGAATCCCAGGACTCGTCCTCGATCCCCGAGGTGAAACCGCGCAGGTACACCGGTTCGCCGACCACGATCTCCTCGAGCTGCAGGCTGGCGCCGGCGGCATCGATTATTCGAAGCGTTGCGTCCATGACTTCGGGGCCGATGCCGTCCCCGTGGGCAACAGTGATCGGGACGTTGGAAGACAATCGCGGCTCCGTAGGGTTCAGTCGCTTGGATCGGGGTTTGCGGGCGGTGAGAGTCCGCGGGCGCGCCGCCAGTGCGTGGTCTGGGTGGACAGGCGCCCGGTCCAGAAGAGGAAAAGCGCCAGCGCCGCGGCCAAGCCGATCCCGACCGCAATCCACTGCGCCTGGGTAAACGGGCCGTAAAGCTCGTCCTGGCGCAGGAACGTGATCAGGAATCGGAAGAGCGAATAGGAAAACGCGTAAAGGGCGAATACCCGTCCGGACCCTCCCCAGCGGCTGATGGCAAATATCAGCACCGCCAGGATCAGGAAGTCGGCCAGCATCTCGTAGAGATGGGCCGGATGGGCCGGAAATGTCGCTCCCAATCCATCGCGCGCGGCCAGGGTGGCCGGATTGGTGTACAGAAACGCCCAGGGCAGGTCGGTCTCGACGCGGGTGTGCTCGCCGTTGACCACGTTGGCCATCCGCCCGATGGCCTGCCCCAGGATCAGGCCCAGCGCCCCGACGTCGGCCACGGCCGGTATGTATACCCCGTGGCGCCAGGCGGCGACCGCCCCGCCGGCCACGCCGCCGATTATTCCGCCCCAGATCGCGCCCCCGCCCTTCCAGATCTGCAGGGCCAGGAGGGGGTCGGCGGCGTAGATTTCCGGCCACTTGTCGATCACGTGCAGCGCCCTCGTGCCGACGATCCCGGACAGGATCGCCCAGAGCGCGATCGCGTCGACATCGTCGACCGTGATCCCGACCGCGTGCGCGTAGCGCCGGCATATCCACCAGCCGGCGGCGATGCCGGCCACAACGATCGGCCCGTAGAAGCGCAGCGTCACCGGCCCCGCCTCAAGGTAGGGGCTGAATGGGATTTCGATCAGTCCGAAGATTGGCGATGCTCTCCTGCGAGCGCTTGCGGGAAGGGTGCGTTAGGGGCCGTCAGCGGGAGCTTGGCCCGCACAGATTTTCCCCAACGGCAGGCCCCGGAGGGCGGACATCTGCGGTCCGCGCGTAGCCGGTCAGCTCGACGAACCCCCGCCCCGCCGGTTTGCCGGCCTGCCTGGCTTCGACCGATCCCTCCCAGTAGATCGTGCCGGTGCTCGCGCGCGCGTCCAACTCCTGGTCGGGGATGGTCGGGACCAGATCAAGGTCCAGGCCCGCCGCCGGAACGCTCAGGCGCCACCGGGCCGGGTAATCGGCGCCGGTATGCGGGCTGCGCCAGCGCCCCAGCACCCGGACCCGGACCTGCGTTGCGTCAAGGTGCGCGTGGGCGCCGGCGGCGTCAACCAGGGTGCCGTAGGTTGTCGAAACTCCGCCGTCGGCATCGCGCAGGACCGTGGCCATGAGTTCGCGGCCGTCGTCGAGCTGCAGCGAGAACCAGTCCCAGCCGCCCTGCCCGGTCACCAGGAAATCGCCCCACTGGTGGTCGTACCAGGCCTGCCCGGTCACGCCGCGTTCGACCCCGTCGACCACCAGCTGCCCCTCGACCGCGAGCCGGGTGTGCGAGTAGTAGTAGGACCAGCCGACGGCGCCGAAGTCGATCACCCCCTCCTCCCCGTGCAGCACCGGCGGCTTCTGCGGCCGCAGCCGCAGATTGAGGCCGAAGGATTCGTCGCCGGCTGAGATCGCGAATCCTGCGTCGCCGATATCGAGGTTCCAGCCGCCCACGCAGAGCCCGTCGCCCAGGTCGGCGGCGCCGTGAACGTTGGAGGTCCGCTCCGCGTAGCGGAAGCTGCCCGGGGTCGGATCCGAGATCGCAAGGTGGGCGGCGTAGCTGGTCCCCAGCGTCTTGCGGTCGGCGCTGAAGATCACGAATTCGAACCCGTACCAGGTCCCCGCGCGGTCCTGCAGGTGGCCGGTGAAGTACCACCATTCGGACAGGTCCTGGTGGGGCCGGTGATCGCGCGGCAGCTCGATCGGCGGCAGGTTGGCGATGTCGACCGGCGCCGGGGCGGCCGGGTCCGGCAGCGGACCGGTCGATTGTGCGCAGCCGGCCAGCAGCAGGGCGATCGACCAGGCCGGGCAGGATCGTTCGCCGCGCGGCCCTCATCGGGGCTGCAGCCGGTAGGCCCGCACCGGCATCCACCAGTTCCAGGACCCGGCCAGCTTCATTGCCGCCGGCGCGAGCAGCGATCGAACGATCGCGGCGTCGGTGGCGATCGCGATCGCACCCGCGACCCCCAGCGCCTTCACGGTCACGACTTCGGCGCTGGCGAACGCCAGGCCGACCACGATCACCACCAGCGCCCCGGAGGTGATCACCCGCCCGGAGGCCTGCAGCCCGTTGGCCACGGCAGTCTCGACATCGCCCGATTCGAGCCAGTTTTCCTGGACCTGGGCCAGCAGGAAGACCTCGTAGTCCATGCTGAGCCCGAACAGCACCGCGAACAGGATCACCGGCAGGGTGGCGTCGATGTAGCCGAGCGGCTCGAAACCCAGCAGCGGCGCGAGCCAGCCGAACTGGAAGATGAGCACCACCGCCCCGAAGCTGGTGGTCAGCGACAGGAGGTTGAGCGCGACCGCTTTGAGCGGCAGCACCAGCGAGTGGAACATGCCCGCCAGCAGGACCAGCGTGGCCAGCAGGATCACGCCGATCACGATCGGGAAGGTGGAGTAAACGGCGTCGACGAAATCGGTGTAGTTGGCCGCTCCGCCGCCCAGCTGTCCGTCCAATCCGAGGCCGGCCACGCGGTCCCGGATCGCATACACCAGGTCGCGGCCGGCGGCGCTGTTGCCGGCGACCGAGGGCGTGATCCCGATCAGCGCCAGGTCGCCGCTGGTGGAAGCCAGGGCGGTGGCGCGGGCGATCGGATCGGACGCGGCCGGCCCGTCGCCGTAGAGCAGCCGGTATTGATCGAGGGTTATGCGCGGATCGATGCTCACGATGCCGCTGGTAGAGGCCACCCGCGGATCGGCTTCGAGCGCGCGCACCAGCTGGAGCTGGCTTTCGAGCGCGTCATCGCTGAACGGGCCGTCTTCGAATTCCAGGACCAGGAAGAGCTGCGCCAACTGGCCCGCGCCGTACTCGTTCTCGAGCAGTTCGAACGCCTGCCGAGCCTCGGCGTGCTGAGGCAGAACGCGTGCGTCGGGGAGGGTTATTCGCGCTTCGGCGAGTGGAATCACGAACGCCAGCAGGACCAGTGCGACCGGGACGAGGACCATCACCGGGTGCTTCATGACCGCGCGCGCGGTGCTGGCCCAGATCCGCCTGCCGCCGGACAGGCGCGGCAAGATCCGGAATCGGTTGATGGCCGTGCCCAGGATCGCCAGGATCGCCGGGGCCAGGGTCAGCGCGCAGAGCGCGGCGACCGCGGTCACCAGGGCGCCGACGATTCCGATCGAGCGCAGGAACTGGAACTCGAACATCGTCAATGCGGACAGTCCGATCACGACCGCCGTGGCCGAGAAAGCGATCGTCTTGCCCATCGAGGCGCTGGTCGCCACGACCGCCGCGCGCGGGTCGGCGCGGCGCAGTTCGCGCCTATAGCGCGAGACCAGAAAGAGCGAATAGTCCACCCCCAGCCCGAGCCCGAGCAGGGTGGCGATGTTGAGGGCGAAGATCGAAATCTCGACCGAACCGGCGACCACCCATATGAGCGCCAGGCCCACCCCCACCGAAATCACGCCCATGATCAGCGGCAGGGCGGCGGCGGCCAGGCTCCCGAACACGGCCAGCAGGACCAGCAGCAGGAACGGGACCCCGAGCAGTTCGGCCCGCTGCAGGTCGGACTTGGTGAACTGCTCGATGTCGCGGTAGTAGGCGGCCGGACCGGCCAGGCTCGCGTCCAGCCACGAGCCGGCGATGGCGGCATTGACCGGTTCGGTCAGCGAGTGGGCCCGGGCGGTCGGCAGATCGGTGTTTATGTGCAGGAATACCGTTTTGCCGGACGGGGCGCGCTGGAACCCGGCCTCTCCCAGGCTCTGGACGCCGGCGACTCCCTCGACCGCCAGGACCGCGGCGCGCAGGCGCTCGATTTCGTCCAGGGCGGCCGGTGTTTCGATCCGCCCTTCGGAGTCGTGGACGATCAGCGTGAGCACCGGCAGGGGCTGCGCGAACGCGGCATCGTACCGCTCGTAAGCCTGCGCGGCTTCCAGGTCCGGGGAGCTGAATCCCCCCGCCACGAGCCGGTCGGGCACCTGGACCGCGAACACGGAACCGGCTCCGGCCAGCAGCAGCCAGCCAATAACGACCGCCCAGCGCCACCGCACCACCACCCGGCCTAGGGTTGAAAACAAGTGGGGCCATCGTCCGGGCTCGTTCTATCTATTTAATTATGGGTGTTTTGGTCGTCCTGATACTGCGGTCGGGCAGTGAAGCGGAGTGCAAACCTTGACGCGCATCGCGATTGCCGGCGGGACCGGCATGCTGGGTCGGGCGGTGGCGGCGGTGCTGGAGGAGAAGGGCCATTCGCTGGTGCTGCTTTCGCGGCGGTCCCGGATCGCCCCCGGCTACGGGCAGGTCGTGCAGTGGAACCCGCAGGCGGGGCCGGCCCCGACCGAAGCCCTCTCCGGGGTCCAGGCCGTAATAAACCTGGCCGGGGAACCGGTTTCCGGCCGCTGGACGTCGTCCAAGCGCGACCGGATCAGGGCGAGCCGGGTCAGGGGCACGGCCAACCTGGTGCGCGGCATGCTCGATGCCAGGCCGGGGCCGCAGCTGCTGATCTCGGCCAGCGCGATCGGCTACTACGGCCCGCGCGGCGACCAGGTGCTCAACGAGCGGGCATCGACCGGCGACAGCTTCCTGGCCCGGGTCGCGCGCGAATGGGAGGCCGCGGCCGAGCAGTTCGCCGCCGCCGGCAATCGCCTGGTCACGATGCGGCTGGGGATAGTCCTGGGTCGCGGCGGCGCGCTAAAGCAGCTGCTGCCGCTGGCGCGGCTGGGTCTGGGAGGGCCGCTGGGCAGCGGCGAGCAATGGTGGTCCTGGATCCACATTGCCGACGTGTGCCGATTCGTGGTCCGGGCGATCGAGGACCTCGAATGCCTAGGTACCTACAACCTGACCGCGCCGGAACCCGTCCGCCAGAGCGAGTTCGCCCAAGCCCTCGGGAGCGTGCTGGGCCGTCCGGCCGCCCTGCCGGCGCCGGCGTTCGGGCTGCGGCTGCTGCTCGGCGGTTTCTCGGCCGAACTGCTCGACAGCAAACGGGTCATCCCGGAGCGCCTCCAGAACGAGGGATGGCGGTTTGCCTACCCGGATCTGGATTCGGCGCTAAGGAGCCTGACGCAGCGCGGCCGAACCGATGGGCCGCCCGCCGGGGACTGAAAACCACGGGCGCCCGAATCTGACGCGCGCCCCCGGCAGGCCGGGATCCGGATCGGGAAATTGACCGGCTCCGCCGATCCCCTCAACCGCAGGCGCGGCCTGCTCCTGGCCGCCGCCGGAGCGTTGGCCGCCGCCGCCGTGGTGCTGATAGGAATCGGCATCGGCGCCCAGGAACCGGAGATGCAGCCGCCCGGTCCGGCGACCGCCTCGGCTGCGCCGACCGCCATCACCCTCCAGGACCGGGGCCCGGCGCCCGAGTTTGCACGGATCGAGGAATGGCTGAATGGAGCCGAGACCACGATGGCGGGACTGCGCGGCCAGGTCGTCCTGATCGATTTTTGGACCCTGGGCTGCATCAACTGCCGGCGCACCCTGCCCCACGTAAGGGGGTGGCACGACCGGTACGCGGCGCACGGCCTGAAGGTAATCGGCGTGCACACGCCGGAATTTGCCTACGAACGGGACCCGGCAAGGGTTCGCCGGGCCGTGGCCGAACTGGGAATTACCTGGACCGTTGCGATCGACAACCAGAGAGGAACCTGGTTCGCGTGGCGCAATCGCTGGTGGCCGCGCAAATATCTGATCGACTCCGCCGGCGCCGTGCGCTACGACCGTATCGGCGAGGGGGCCTATGAGCAGACCGAACATGCAATCCGGCTGCTCCTGGAGGAGAACGGGGCCGACCTGAGCGCCGTGCCGATCGGGCGGGATTAGGGGCGGTCGCGCTCAGCCGGACCGGCCGGGGCGGACCCGGGCCGGACTGTAGGGGTCGCCACTGGAGAGCGGGTCGCTGGCCAGGAAGGCCGGCAGGTTTCGCCAGGACCGGTCCGGGAACTGGGCGTCGCGCAGTGCATCACCCAGGAGCTGCAACCTTACCGGGTCGGGGGTGCCGGGATGGAACTCGAACACCGCCGCCTGAAAGTACTGGCGGATAAAGCCCGGGTCGCCGATCTGCAGTACCGCGCTGCCCTGCCCGTCAAGGCGGGCCTCGGTCTTGGGCAGTCCGAACGACCGCACCCCGCCCAGGCGATCGAAGAAGTCGGCGAATCCGGTCACCGTCCCGTTAACGGCCTGGTTCGAAACCCGGCGGCCCCAGGGCTCAAAGACCTGGCCCGGATGCGGATTGGTCGGGGCGTATTCGACCCCCATGTCGGTGCTTCCGCCAAGACCGCCACCGAAATAGTCCCAGGCGAGACGCCGCTCGACCACCCAGCCGGCGCCGACGGAGTGGAAGTCGACCACCCCGCGCTGGTAGTACTGGCTCAGCGCCCCGGGCTCTACGACCAGGACTTCGGACACCGGGTAGCCCCAGCGCTCCAGCCCGCCGGTGCCCTCAAAGTGGGCGCGGAAGTCGGCCACGGCGGTACCGCCCTCGGGCAGCTCCACGCTCAGCACCGGCACGTTGTGGGCCAGGACTTCGTGCCCGGCCACTTCCACGTGCAGATTGCCAAGCACGGTGATGTCGCCGAAGACCGGTTCGGCCGGTTGCGGAGGCGCCGGCGCGACGTAGTTGGCGGTGTCGGTGATGCGAACGTTTGCGAAATCGATGATCGGCGTCACCCGGCCCATTCGAGTCCGGTAGCGATCGATCAGCAGCAGGACGAACGCCTCGTCCTCGCCGTCCGAAATCCGTTCCTCGGGAACGTCCAGGGCCACCAGGCGGGCGCTGCCGTACCCGATGTCGAGATTGACCGGGGCGGGCAGGTCGCTGGCCTCGGCGCCATGGCCGCGATTCTCCGACTTGAGCAGAAGGCGCGCATCGGCCGAGGCGGCTTCGCGGTCGTTGTGCTGGACGCCGACGGCCAGCGGGCGGCCTTCGTCGGCGTAGTAGACCGGACTGTCGAAGCCGGTGACCGCGCGCGAATCCGGGTCCAGGACCACCTCCACCCCGGGAACGATCTGCTCTCGCCAGAGAGCCGGCAGATTCTCCAGCTGGAATCCCTCGCCGTCCGGTCCGGGGTTGGAGCGGACGTCGACCACGAGCGTTTTTTCGGGTCCGATCTCCCCCAGGAGATCCGGCGGCAGCGCGCTGAGCCCGGCGTCGCTCAGGTCCAGCCGGCGCAATTGCGGCAACTGCGAGAAGTCCGCCGCGCTCGCGTCGGCCAGGTCATCGCGACCCGACAGGTCGATCTCGGTCACCTGCGCGAGCTGCGTGACGCTCACTTCCTCGCAGGCCCGCTTGCGCGGCAGCCACTTCTCGATTTCGGCCCGGACCGCGGCGTGGCGCCCGCACAGGGAATGCCGGGGAGCGTCGTCATCCAGGACGAGCAGGGTCGAATAGTCAAGATCGCCGTCGTTGATGTCGGGCCGCGGGGCGGTGCCCAGGCAACCCGGTATCAGGTCGAGCAACAGGTCCAGTTCGTAGTCGGGTTCGATCTCGGGGTTGTCGGGCAGTCTGATCACCAATCCGAATACCGCACGGATCCGGTCCGAGGCGTTGATCCGCAGGCGCCACTGGCGGTGATCTTCAAGGGTTATCTGCAGACATACGTCGATCGCTTCGTCGCCGGCGTCCACGCCGGCCCCGGGCGGGATCGAGGCGAACTCGAACTCGATCAGGGCGAGCGACCCCTCGGCGGCCTGATAGCCCGAGCTCCCGAATCCGACCCGTTTGCCGGTTCCGCCGTCAAATACCAGCAGCAGCCCTTCCGGCAGGTCCGATATGTCCACGTCTTCGGGTCCCATGGGGTTGCCGGCAAAGCGCAGGCGGTCGATGTGGCCGGCCGCATAGTGGTAGCTGATCAGGGCCTCGAGCGAGTCGTCGCGCAAGCTGAACCCTTCCAGGCCCAGATTCGTGAAGTCGAGGGTGGCCGGGCGCCGGCCCGGGGTGCGCTCCAGCTCCCGGGACAGCTTCGCCAGGTTGGTTCCCGGGCGCAGCGGCTGGCTGCGGTCGGCCTCGTAATTTACGTAGAACTCGTCGCAGTCGTTGTAGTCGAGGTCGCCGTCCTCGTCGATGAGCGCGGCGGCCTCCGGTTCGATGGTCGGCAGCAGGCCTTCGTAGAGGCGTTCAAACGCCTGGAAGTGGTCCGGATTTAGAAAGTGGCAGAGGTTGTAGTTCCCGTCCCGGGCCAATTCGGCCGCGGCCGGGCGCGGAGCCAGCGCCAGCGCGCATCCGACGACCGCCAGCGCCAGCAGGAATTTGACGCACCGCTGACGCGGGCCCCGGCGGGCGGCCGCGAGTTCCGCGACGGCTGGAGTTGCTATGCCAGCGGCCCTGCGGCAACGCCCAGGCCGGCGGCGGCCTTGCTGATGTCGGCCGCCGTGGCGTCGGCGATTTCAATCCCGTCGGCGCGGTTTTTGGCGCGGTTCATGCTCTCGGGTTCCCCGGGCACCAGGACGCGATCGAAACCGGCCGCCGGCGGGGTGCCGTGCATCCGCCGAACCAGCCGCGAGACGCCCTCGCCGTAGGTTTCGGCACCGACCAGGGCCCCGGGATCGATGGCGATGATGCTGCCGCCCATCAGCAGGCCCGACGGGGACGCGTAGGCGCCGGTCACGGCCGCACCGAGGGCCTCGACCAGCAGGGCCAGGCCGTATCCCTTGTGCGCGGCCGCCGGAAGCATCATCCCGCCGGCGTAGAAGTCGGCCGGGTTGGTCGACGGATTGCCGTCCTTGTCGAGGATCTGGCCGGGCGGCAGCTGCGCCCCCTTGTCGCGGGCGACCCTGAGCTTGCCTTCGGCGGTCGAGGTTGTCGCAAAGTCCATCACGATCGCCGGGCCCGAAGGGTTGGGGACCCCGGCCGAAATCGGATTGGTCGAGAGCGCGCGCGCCGCGCCGCCGAACGGCGCCCCGGCTCCGGCGCCGGCTCCGCCGCCGACTGACATGATGGCCAGGATGCCTTCGGCCGCGGCCATTTCCGACCACTGGCCGACGCGGCCCAAATGGTTGACCTCGCACAGGCCGACCAGGGCGATGCCGCCGGACTTGGCCTTGGCGATCGCGACCTCGGTCGCGTACTTGCCGGTGAAGTGCCCGAAACCCTTGTTTCCGCTGATCAGGGCGGTCGTATCGGACTCCTTGCGCAGCTCCGGCCGTCCGTCCGGCACGATGCGGCCGGCTTCGATCATCTCCAGGTAGGACGGGATCCGGATCACGCCGTGCGACGGGTGGCCGGAAAGGTCGGCCAGGACCAGTGAATAGGCCATGAAATCGGCGATGTCGTCCGGGGTTCCGGCGCCGGCAAAGATCGACCGGGTCAGGTCCTGGATCGCGTCAGGGGCGTAGCGGGGCATGGCAATGCCTAGTCCTGGGTCTGGTGGGATTCAATTATCTGCGGCCGTTGCGGCGCGCGATTGGCTCAACCGCGGCCCAGCATGAACTTGAGATCTTCGCTCATCATGTCCATGCTCCAGGGTGGGTCCCAGACGATTTCGATGTTCACCTCGTCCACCTTTTCCATCTCCTCGACCGAGCGCTGGGTTTCGGAGATCAGCTGCGGTCCGTAGGGACACATCGGCGAAGTCAGGGTCATTTCGATGTCGACTTTGCGCGCGTCGGGCTTGACCTCGTAGACCAGACCCAGATTCCAAATGTCCAGGTGCAGTTCAGGGTCGAGTACGCCCTCCAGGACCGCGATCACATCGTCGCGCGATACCGTCTGCTCGGACATTTTGGTCCCCTCCGTGGCGGTGTCTGCGGGTGTCGATCCCATTATCGCCGCCAAAGATTCGGACGGGCGGCGGAAAACACCGAACGGCTTGCATACAAACAGGCGGCCAGATTATAATCAGCAAGCTGATGTGGCATCCGGTAATTGATCCTTTGGGACGGGGTTCCCGCGCCCATTTTGCGGCCCCGGAATCCGGGCCCTCCGATCCGCCGTTCTGCCGCCTCGGCGCCCGCCAATCTAAAGAGAGAAAGCCGCCGGAACTTCTTGCCGCCGACCGCCACTAACCGCAACAAGTACACCGCCGCCCAGATCCGGGCCCTCAAAGGTCTGGAACCGGTCCGCCAGCGCCCCGCCATGTACATCGGCGACACGTCCCTGACCGGGCTGCACCACTGCGTGTACGAGGTCGTCGACAACAGCGTCGACGAGGTCATGGCCGGGCACGGCACGCAGATCTCGGTGAGCCTTACCGCGGACGGGTACTGCGAGGTTTCCGACAACGGGCGCGGCATCCCGGTTGACCGGCACCGCGACGAGGGCGTCTCGGCGCTGGAAGTGGTGATGACCAACCTGCACGCCGGGGGCAAATTCGACGCCGACGCCTACAAGGTCTCGGGGGGACTGCACGGAGTCGGGGTGTCGGTCGTAAACGCCCTCTCCGAGCACCTGGAAGTTAGGGTCTCGCGCAACCGGCGCGAGTACTTCCAGGAGTACTTCCGCGGGATCCCCAAGTACCGCGTCCGCCCGCGCGGCAAGATCCGGGACAAGAACATCACCGGCACCCGCGTCCGCTTCAAGCCGGACGGCGAAATCTTCTGCGACGAGGACGGGAACCCGATCGGGTTTGAATTCGACATCCTGGCCGAGCGCCTGCGGCAACTGGCGTTCCTGGTGCCGGGGATGGAAGTGAACCTCACCGACCAGCGCAGCGGACGCCACGCGACCTTTTATTTCCAGGGCGGCATCAGGTCCTATGTGGCAAGGACCGCGCGCCGGCTCAAGCCGGTAATCTCCGAACCGATCTTTCTCAGCGATTCGATCAATGACGTGCGGGTCGAGGTCGCGCTCCAGTACACCCGCGCCTCGCGCGAGCAGGTGACCGCGTTCGCCAACACCGTCCACACCATGGACGGCGGGACCCACCTTTCCGGCTTCCGCTCCGCGCTCACCAGCTGCATCAACCGGCAGGGCCGCGAGATGGGGCTTCTAAAGGAGAACGACTCCAATCTCACCGGCGACGACGTGCGCGAGGGGCTGGTAGCGGCGATCTCGGTCTTCCTGCCCGAACCGCAGTTCGAGTCCCAGACCAAGGTCCGGCTCAACAATCCCGAGGTGGCCGGCCTGGTGCAGTCGGTGACCAACGCGGCGCTTTCCCAGCACCTGCACGAGAACCCCTCGGACGCGCGGGCGATCGTCGTGCGCAGCATTGAATCGGCAAGGGCCCGGGTCGCCGCCCAGCGGGCGCGCGACATGGTGCGCCGCAAGGGGGCGTTCGACTCGCTGGCGCTGTCGGGGAAACTGGCCGACTGCCAGGACCGCGACCCCTCGCGGACCGAGCTCTTCATCGTTGAGGGCGATTCGGCCGGCGGCAACGCCAAGCAGGGCCGGGACAGGATTTTCCAGGCCGTTCTGCCGTTGCGCGGCAAGATCCTGAACGTGGAGAAGGCGCGCATCGACAAGATGCTCGAAAACCAGGCGATCTGCGACCTGATCGCGGCGATCGGGACCGGGGTGGGCGAGTCGTACGACGCCGAGAAGCTGCGCTATCACCGGGTCATCATCATGACCGACGCCGATGTCGACGGCGCCCACATCCGCAGCCTGCTGCTCACCTTCTTCTTCCGCTACATGCCCCAGCTGATCAAGGACGGCCACCTGTTCATCGCCCTGCCGCCGCTTTTCCGGGTATCCCGCGGCCGCAAGACGCGCTACGTCTACAGCGAAGTCGAACGCGATGCGGTAATCGATGAATTCGGCGGGAAAGTGAACCTGCAGCGCTACAAGGGCCTCGGTGAAATGAATCCCGACCAGCTCTGGGACACCACCATCAACCCCGTCGGCCGGACTCTGCTAAAGGTCCGTACCCAGGACTTTGACCTGGCCGAAGACCTCGTCTCGCGACTGATGGGTCCCGAGGTCGCACCGCGCCAGGAGTACATCCTCGAACATGCCCGCGAGGTTCGAAACCTGGACGTCTGATCCCCAAGCAGCCAGGCTCAAATCCGAAACGGCAATGTCCGAAAACCGACCCCGGGTCATATTCGACGTGATGGGCGGCGATCACGCGCCCGAACCGATGGTCGTCGGTGCCCTCCAGGCGGCCCGCGATTACGGCATCGCCAGCCTGCTGGTGGGCGATCGGTCCCAGATCGATCCGCTGCTGGCCGCGGCGGGCCGGGAGCGCGACCTGATCGAAGTCGCCCACGCCGGCGACGTGATCGGCATGGACGAACATCCGGCCGAGGCGGTCAGGAAAAGGCCGGACTCCTCCCTGGTGCGCTCTATCGAGCTGCTGCGCGACGGCGCCGGCGGCTCCACGGTATCGCTTGGCAACAGCGGCGCGATCATGGCCGCCGCCGTGCTGCGGCTGCGCCGCCTGCCAGGGGTGCGCCGTCCCGTGGTGGCCACGCTGCTGCGGCTGCCGGGCGGCGCGACGATCTGGATGGACATAGGCGCAAATTCGGACTGCGACGCCGGACAGCTCTGCCAGTTCGCCCAGATGGGCGAGGTGTATGCGCGCGCCGAACTGGGAATAGAAAGGCCGACCGTGGGGCTGCTGAACATGGGTCACGAGGAAGGCAAGGGCCCGCAGGTCGTTAGGGACGCGGCCGAGAAGATCGCCGCCAGCGGACTCAATTTCGTCGGCAACGTGGAGCCGCAGATGATGCTGCGGGCCGAGGTCGACGTCGTAGTCGCCGACGGGTTCACGATGAACATCACCGTCAAGACCCTCGAGGCGTTCGCCGACATCCTCTTCGGCACCGTGCGCGACTACGCGCGCTCCTCGGTGCGGGGACGGCTGGGCGGGTTGCTGCTTCGACCGGCGTTGGCCGGAATCCGCTCGCAAGTCGATTACCGCGAGATCGGGGCTGCCCCCCTGCTCGGCGTCAACGGCCTGGTCCTGATCGGGCACGGGCGCTCGCGCGAGCGGGCCGTGCTCGGCGCCCTCCGCCAGGCCGACCGCCTCACCAGGGTCGATGCGGTCTCCAAACTGGCCCGCGCCTTTGCCGCCTGACGGGGCCGCGGCCCGGATCGCGGTCATCGGGTGCGGCTACGTCGGCCTGGTTTCGGGAGCGTGCTTTGCCGAACTCGGCCACCGCGTCGACTGCCTGGACATCGACCACGCCAAGATTTCCCAGCTGCGCGCCGGCGAGCTTCCGATCTACGAACCCGGTCTGGAGGAGCTGGTCCGGCGCAACCGGGCCGCGGGGCGGCTGGAGTTCGGCGATTCGTTCGCCGCGGTGGTGCCGAATGCCGATTTCGTCGTAATCGCGGTAAACACGCCGGTCGGCGACTTCGGGCGGGCCGACCTATCCGCGATTGAGAAAGTCGCCCGCTCGATCGCCGACCACGTTCGCCCCGGGACCGTGGTCGTGGACAAGAGCACGGTCCCGGTGGGCACGGCCGAGGTGGTCCAGCAGCTGATCGCCCGGCACGTGGACTTTCCGGTCCCGGTGGTCGCCAATCCGGAGTTTCTGCGCGAGGGCTCGGCGGTCAAGGATTTCATGCATCCCGACCGGGTCGTGCTCGGCACGGCCGATCGGGCGGCCGGCGACGCGGTGCAGGAGCTCTATGCCGGGATCTCGTGCCCGGTGGTGCGCACCGACCTGCGAAGCGCCGAAATGATCAAATACGCATCCAACGCGTATCTTGCCGCCCGGATTTCTTTCATCAACGAAATCGCGGCCATCTGCGAGCGGCTGGGCGCCGACGTGACCACGGTGTCCAGGGGCATGGGGCTCGACCAGCGAATCGGATCGCGCTACCTCCAGGCCGGAATCGGATGGGGCGGCAGCTGCCTCGGCAAGGACGTTCTCGCGCTCGAGCACATGGCGGCGGTCGCCGGTTCGCACCCGCAGCTTCTGCGGGTGGTGCTGGAAATCAACCGCGACGCGCGCCTGGGCGTGCTGCGCCGGCTGCGCGATCTGCTCGGCGACGTGCGGGGCCGCAAGGTCGCGCTCCTGGGCCTTGCCTTCAAGCCGCAAACCGATGACATCCGCGATGCCCCGGCCCTGGAGATCGCGCGCCTGCTGCTGGCCGACGGCGCCGAGGTCAGCGCCTGCGACCCCATGGCCGCGCGGCGCGCCGCCGAGGCGGAGCCGCGGGCGCAGATTTCCGAGGATCCGCTGGCCGCCCTGAGCGGCGCCGACGCGGCGGTGCTCTGCACCGAATGGCCCCAGTTCGTGGAGCTGGACTGGGCGGCGGCGGCGACCAGGATGCGGGGCCGAATAGTCATCGACGGGCGCAACGCGCTCGACCCCGAGCGCCTGCGCGGGCTCGGTTTCGTGTACTCCGGGATAGGCCTCCCCGGGGTGGAACGGGCAACCGACGCGGTCTCGGCGCGGTGATCTCGAACCGCGCCATCGCCGCCCACCTGGAGCGGATCGCCCAGGCGATAGACCTGGCGGACCCGGATTCGGGACGCTCGCGGACTTACGCCGCGGCGGCGCGGCGGGTCGAGTCATCGAAACGGGATTTTGCCGCCCTGGCCGAGGCCGGCGAGCTGACCGGCGTGTCCGGAATCGGCCCCTCGCTGGCGCGAACGATCGGTGAATTCGTTAAAGACGGTTCCAGCCGGCGTCTAAACGAACTGCTCCAGCGGATTCCGGCCGGGGCGTGGCAGCTGCTTTCGATCCGCGGACTGGGGGCGCGCACGGTGGGCCGGATCGTGCGGGACCTCGGCGTATCCGACCTGGATTCGCTCAAGGCGGCGGGAAACGACGGCCGGCTCAGTCAGCTGCCCGGAATCGGAAGTCGCAAGGTGACCGGGATCCTGGCCGAGGTCGAACGGATCGCCGCCACCCGCGGGTTGTATCCGCTCGGACTCGCGCTGGCGGCGGGGCACGTGGAAGCCACCCGCCTGGGAGAAATTGAAGGGGTCGGCGCGGTGCTCCTGGCCGGAGCGGCGCGGCGCGCGTGCGAAACGATGTCGGGCGTCGATCTGGTGGTCGCCGTGCGCGACCCGAACCGTCCCGAACTGGCCGCCCTCGGTGGGGAATCGCTTATCCAGCTCGACCCGGACGAGCTGCGGGAGCCGGTTCCGGTGCGGGTCCGGGTGACCTCGGAAGAATCGCTCGGATCAACGCTGGCGCTGGCGACCGGGTCCCGCGAGCACCTTGCCCGGCTGACCGACCTTGCCCGGCGGCGCGGGATCGAACTCGAATCGCCCGGCAGCGCGTTCGCGACCGAGGCCGAGTTCTACCGCGCGCTTGGCCTTGACCCGATCCCGCCCGAACTGCGCGAGGGGCGCGACGAGATCGACCTGGCCCTGCGCGGGCAGCTGCCGCGCCTGCTTGAGCACCCAGACCTTGGCTGCGACCTGCACGCCCACAGCGACTGGAGCGACGGCCAGGACAGCATCGCGGCGATGGCCGAAGCCGGGCAACGGATCGGCCTGCGGCACCTGGTCATCAGCGACCATTCGCAGTCGCTGGCGGTCGCCAACGGGCTCTCGCCGGAGCGCCTGCTGGCCCAGCGCGAGGAGATTAAGGCCCAGGCGGGGCAGCATGCGGGGCTGACCCTGCTGCACGGGACCGAAAGCGAGATCCGCGTCGACGGTTCGCTGGATTACGAACCCGAATTGCTGGCCCGGCTGGACTGGGTGGTCGCCTCGGTGCACGCCGGACTGGGCCAATCGCGGTCGGTGCTGACCGAGCGCATTCAGACCGCGATTTCCGACCCGGCGACCTGCGTGATCGGCCATCCGACCGGCAGGATCCTGCTCGGACGCGAGGGCTTCGATTTCGACCACGACGCGGTCTTTGCGGCCGCCGCCGAGGCGGGCGTCGCGCTCGAAATCAACTCCCAGCCCGGTCGCCTGGACCTTTCGGCAGAGCTTGCCCGCCGCGCGGCCGCAGCCGGTGCGGTCCTGACCGTAAACAGCGACGCCCACGCCGCGACCCAGCTGGCGAACACGCAACTCGGGGTGATGATCGCGCGGCGGGCCGGCCTGACCCGCGCGCAGGTGATTAATGCTTGGGAGTGGGAGCGGATCGCTGAGCACCGGGAGCGTCGCCTGGCCGGAGCTTGAGGTCTCCGCCGGCTTTCACCCGATTCCCGTCGCGGGAGAACTGCTTCTCGACCGGTTCGCGCAGCGAATGGCGCAGGAACTCGGAGATCTTGGCCAGGTATTCGTCGCGCAGGATGTGGAAACCCTCGACGTGCTCGGCCTCGTCGATGACCCAGAGGTGCTTCTCGGCGCTGGTGGCGGCCTCGAACAGCTTGCGGGTGCTCTCCGCGCTCACGATTGAGTCCTGTCCGCTCTGGACGACCATCAGCGGACGCGAATGCAGCGACGCGACCAGGTCGACCGGCCGGATGTGGTCCATCCGGTGTCCGACCAGCCGCTGGCCCAGCCAGACGACCGGACCCACGAACAGCCAGGGCGGCAGGCCGGTGATCCGCTTGAATGCCCGCGCCAC
This sequence comes from Chloroflexota bacterium, assembly GCA_963664795.2. Taxonomy (GTDB): domain Bacteria; phylum Chloroflexota; class UBA11872; order UBA11872; family VXNJ01; genus VXNJ01. The sequence goes on from CAXXYJ010000074.1 coordinate 28,563, forward strand.
GTTCTCGCGCAGGGTCGCAAAGGGGCTGTCGGCGATCACCGCTTCCAGGCGCTCGTCCAGCGCGGCGGCCATGATCGCGACCGAACCGCCCATCGAATTTCCCCAGACCGCCAGGCGTCCCAGTTCGGCATGGTCGGCGGCCCAGTCCACGACCCCCAGCAGGTCCAGCATCTCGCGGTAACCCATCGTGGTGGTGCTGCCCTCGCTTTCGCCGTGGCCGGAGAAATCGAACAGTATGACTCCATACCCGAGCTTTAGCAGCTCGACGCAGCGGCCGACCATTTCCTTGTGGTTGGTCCAGACGCCGTGACAGAGGATTACCGAGGCCGGGTGATGTTTGGGGCGCGCGATCCAGGCCTTGAGAATCATCCCGGTCCGGCTCTCGATGCGGACCGGTTTCAGGCCCAGCACCGAGGGGTCGAAGTCGGGCGCGTAGCCCTTGGGTGTGTGGCGCGGATTCGGGTGGGTCAGATACCAGGCGGTGCGCACCACCAGCAGCGTCCAAATCCCGGCCAGGCCTAAAGGGATCAGCAATAGCAGCAGCAGCCAGGGATTCACTTACGAATCTCCTCCTCGGCGAGCCGCCCCAGAGAGCTGGGTCACGAATTCTTCCGCGCGGGCCAGGCGTTTCGGACGGTCGGCCAGGCCGCATATCTTCACGAACGCGGAACCAACGATCGCCCCATCGGCCATTCCGTGCAGCCCGAGGACGTGCTCGGGGCTGGATATACCGAACCCGACCGCCAGCGGGCGGTCGGTCAGCGAACGCGTGCGGCGCAGAAACGTCGCGAATTCCACACCCATATTTTGCCGAGCGCCGGTAACGCCGGTCAGCGACACGACATAAATGAATCCGGACTCTTCGGCCAGCACCCGGACGGCGCGCTCGGGATCGGTGGTCGGAGCCAGGAACTGCACGAGCGAGACCCCGCGCTCGCCCAGCGTCCGGGACAGCGGGCCGGACTCCTCGGCCGGCAGGTCGACCGCAATCACCGCGTCGATGCCGGCGTCGGCGATCGCCCCGGCCAGGGGCTTGATCCCGTAGGCCAGGTAAGGGTTGGCGTAACCCATCAGGACCAGGCCGGCGTCGGTCTCGGCGCGCAGCCGGGCCGTAAATTCCAGGCAGTCGCCCAGGTTCACGCCGTTCTCCAGCGCGACCTGGGAGGAGTGCTGAATGGTCGGCCCCTCGGCGATCGGGTCCGAGAACGGAACGCCCAGCTCGAGCACGTCGGCGCCGCCCGCCAGGGCCGCGCGCGCCAGCTCCCACGACTCTTCGAGCGAGGGGTAGCCGATCGTGAGAAAGATGTTGAGCGCCAGGTCGCCGTGCTCGCGGGTCCGCCGGTAGATCCTCTCGAGGCGGGCCGTCATTTTTCGGCCCGGCCGTGCTCGGCGATGGTCTCCATGTCCTTGTCGCCGCGCCCGGAGAGGTTGACAACGACCGACTGGTCGCGGCGCATGCCGCCGGCCAGTTCGAGCGCAAACGCCACCGCGTGCGCCGATTCGAGCGCCGGGATGATCCCTTCCGCGCGCGCAAGCGCGGAGACCGCGTCGAGCGCCTGCCGGTCGGTGACCGAGTCGTAGCGCGCGCGGCCGCTGCTGGCCAGGTGGGAGTGCTCGGGCCCAACCCCCGGGTAGTCGAGACCGGCCGAAATGCTGTGGGCGGGCAGCACCTGGCCCCACCGGTCCTGCAGGACCAGCGTGCGCGTCCCGTGCAGGACGCCGTCCTTGCCGGCGCCGATCGTGGCCGCGTGCGACCCGCTGGAGAGTCCGTGACCGGCCGCCTCGACCCCGTGCAGGGCGACCTCGGGGTCATCCAGGAACTCGTAGAACAGCCCCATCGCGTTGGATCCGCCGCCGACGCAGGCCACCAGCGCGTCGGGCGCGCCGCCGACCATCCGGTCGAACTGCGCCCGGGTTTCGCGCCCGATCACCGCCTGGAAGTCCCGGATCATCATCGGGTAGGGATGCGGACCGGCGACCGACCCGAGCAGATAGTAGGTGTCGGCGACGTTGGTGACCCAGTCGCGGATGGCCTCGTTGATCGCGTCCTTCAGGGTCCGCGAACCGGATTCAACCGGCACCACCTCGGCCCCGAGTACCTGCATCCTGACCACGTTCAGGTGCTGGCGCTCGATGTCCAGGCTGCCCATGTAGACGACGCATTCCTGGTCAAGCAGCGCGCAGACGGTGGCCGTGGCCACCCCGTGCTGGCCGGCGCCGGTCTCGGCGACCACCCGGCTCTTGCCCATGCGCCGGGCCAGCAGCCCCTGGCCGATGGCGGCGTTTATCTTGTGGGCGCCGGTGTGGGCCAGGTCCTCGCGCTTGAGGAATATGCGCGCGCCCCCGGCCAGGGCGCTGAGGCGGGTCGCCTCATACAGCGGGGTGGGGCGCCCGACGTATTCGCGCAGGTAGGTGGCCAGCTCCTCGGCGAACGCCGAATCGGTGCGAATTTCGCCATAGGCGTCATCGAGTTCGTGCACCGCCGGCATCAGCGTCTCGGGCATGAACATGCCGCCCCAGGGGCCGAAATGGCCGCCGGCGTCGGGCAGGTCGCGCAGCCGTGGGGATTCGGCAGTCATGGACGCTGCCCCGCCCGCTTGGCGGACGCAATGAAAGCGCTGATCTTGCGGCGGTCTTTTTGGCCGTCGGTTTCGACCCCGGAGGACACGTCGACTCCCCAGGGCCGCAGACGGAGCACGGCCGCGGCCACGTTTTCCGGGTCCAGTCCGCCGGAAAGCAGGTAATTGCGCCGCCCGACCAGCCGCGGGGCCTTTGCCCAGTCCCAGGTCTGGCCGGAGCCGCCTCCGCCCGGCGAATCGACGTGGACCAGGCCGGCGTCGATCGGGCCGAGGTCCGGCTCGAGGCCGGCCGGACCGACCTTGAACGTCGGAATCACGCGCCCGGCCAGTTCGGCTGGCGGGGGATTCTCCAGATCGTACACCTGGACGTAGTCGGCCCCGGTCGCATCCAGGGCGCCGGCCATCTCGGCCGGGCCGGCTCCGACCATGACGGCGACCGACTTGGCGTTCGGCGCGGCCGAAAAAATCTCCCGCGCCCGATCCGGCGAGACCCGGCGGCGCGAGCGGGCCAGGATCGCCCCGATGAAATCGGCGCCGGCCTCGTCGGCGGCGGCCGCGTCGGCGGGACGCGAAACCCCGCAGATCTTCACCCGCGGCGAAGGGGCCTTGATCAAGGCCCGCATCCGCTTAACGTCGCCGCTGTGGCGGGCCAGGGTTTCGCCCACCAGGACCGCGTCGGCGCCGGCGGCCGAAAGCCGCGCCAGGTCGAACTTGTCCTTCACTCCGCTTTCGGCGACCAGCACCGCCCGGCCGCCGATTTGCGGGGCCAGGCGCTCGGTGACCGCCAGGTCGGTGTGGAAGGTCTTCAGGTCGCGGTTGTTGACTCCTATCAGTGACGCGCCGGCCGCAAGCGCGCGCTCCAGCTCGGCCTCGTCGTGGACTTCGACCAGGGCGTCCATGCCGAGTTCGCCGGCCGCGTCCAGGAGCGGTGTAGGGTCGTTGGTCGCGGCCATGATCACCAGCACTGCGTCGGCGCCGAGCGCGCGCGCTTCGTGGACCTGCCAGGGGTCTACGACGAAGTCCTTGCGCAGGACCGGTAGATTGCAGGCCGCCCGGGCCTGGACCAGGTCCCGGTCGCAGCCGGCGAAGAACTTCTCGTCGGTCAGCACCGAAAGCGCCGCCGCGCCGGCGGACTGGTAGCCGGCGGCCGACTCGGTCGGGTCCAGGTCCGCGATCCGGCCGGCCGAGGGCGAGGCGCGCTTAATTTCGGCGATCACCGACAGGCCGGGCCCCGACAGCGCCCGCCTGAACCCGCGCGCGGCCGGCCCCGCAAGCGCGCGCCGGCGCATCCGGGCGAGCGGGACCTTCGCCGCGCGCTGCTCAAGTTCTCCCCGCTTGTGCGCGAGGATCTTTTGCAGAACGCTCATGGTTTCGGAATCGATCCGGTCAGCGGTCGCGGGGTATCGAGCTAGACCGCATGGGTCGCGGCCGCAAATTCTGCAAGCTTGCGGCGGGCGGCGCCCGAGTCGAGCGTCGCGCCGGCCAGCCCGACCCCCTCGCCCAGGTCTTCGACCCGGCCGGCCACCAGCAGCGCGGCGGCGGAGTTGAGCAGCATGAAGTCACGTGCGGGTCCGGTTTCGCCGGCAAAGACGCGGCGGATGATCTCGGCGTTGTGGGCCGAGTCGCCGCCGGCGACTTCCGACAGCGGCCGTTCTCTGAGTCCGAAGTCGGAGGGGTTGACCTGAAACTCTTCGATGTCCCCGCCCTTGACCGAGAAGACCCGGGTGGGACCGGCGATCGATATCTCGTCCAGACCCTCCATTCCGTGCACGACCAGGGCCCGGCGGGTTCCCAGGCGGGCCAGCGCCCCGGCCACCAGCTCCAGCAGTTCGGCCCGGGCAACGCCCAGCAGCTGGCGCCGCGCCCCGGCCGGATTGGTCAGCGGGCCCAGGATGTTGAAAACCGTCGGGATCTGGATCTGGGCGCGCAGCGGGCCGGCGTGACGCATCGCCGGGTGGAACGACTGGGCGAACAGGAACCCGATTCCGACCCGGTCGATGCAGCCGCCGACCTGCTCCGGCGTCAGGTCGATCCGGGCGCCGAGAGCTTCCAGCACGTCGGCCGAGCCCGATCGCGAGGAGGCGGCGCGGTTGCCGTGCTTGGCGACGACGACGCCGGCGGCCGCGGCGATCAGGGCCGCGGCGGTGGAAACGTTGAACGTGTTCTTGCCGTCCCCGCCGGTGCCGCAGGTGTCGATGTGGTCCTCGCCGGCGACCTTGAGCGCCAGCGCCGCCCGCCGCATCGCGCGGGCCAGGCCGGCCACCTCGTCGGCGGTCTCACCCTTCATCCCCAGCGCGGCGACGAACGCCCCGAACTGGGCCGGTTCGAATTCGCCGGACATGATCTGGTCCATGACCGATTCGGCCTCGTCGGCGGTCAGGTCCCGGCCCCCGGTAGACCTTGGCCAGCATTTGGGCGATCATGCGCGCGGCCCGATCCGGTAGAGCTTTAGGAAGTTGCGCAGGATGTCGTGCCCCTGGGGAGTGAGGATCGACTCAGGGTGGAACTGCACCCCGTGCACGGGTCGGCTCCGGTGGCGGAGCCCCATGATTATCCCGTCATCGGTCTGGGCCGAGATCTGCAGCGAATCGGGGAGCGTCTCGCGCTCGACGATCAGCGAGTGGTAGCGGGTGGCCTGGAACGGCTGCGGCAGGTCCTTGAATTCCCCCGCCCCGTCGTGCTTGATCATCGAAGTCTTTCCGTGCATGAGGGTCGGCGCGCGGATGACCCGGCCGCCGAACACCTCGCCGATGCACTGGTGCCCCAGGCACACGCCCAGGGTTGGCAGGTCGCGGGAGATTTCCTCGATCAGCTCCATGGAAACTCCGGCCTCGTGCGGGGTGCAGGGTCCGGGAGAGACCACGACCGCCTCCGGCCCGAGTTTTCTGACCGTTTCGATGTCGATCGCGTCGTTGCGGTAGACCTCGACCTCGCACCCGAGCTCGAAGAGGTACTGGACGAGGTTGTAGGTGAAGGAATCGTAGTTGTCGATCATCAGGATCATGCCGGGCCTCCGTGCGCGCGGTCGATCGCGGCCAGCAGGGCGGCGGCCTTGTTCATCGTCTCGTTGAATTCGTATTCGGGTTCCGAGTCGGCCACGATTCCGCCGCCGGCCTGGACGTATCCGATCCCGTCGCGGGCGACCATCGTGCGGATGCCGATGGCGGTGTCCAGGTCGCCCGAATAGGCGAAATACCCCACCGCCCCGCCGTAGACGCCGCGCCGGGTCGGCTCGAGCTCGTCGATGATCTCCATGGCCCGGATCTTGGGCGCCCCGGACAGGGTGCCGGCCGGGAAACACGACCGCAGCGCGTCGACTCCCGACCTGTCCGGCGAGAGCGAACCGTCAACGTGCGAGACGATGTGCATCACGTGCGAGAAACGGTCGACCTCGAGCAGGCGGGTCACGGATACGCTGCCGCCGACCGAAACGCGCCCCAGGTCGTTGCGCGCCAGGTCGACCAGCATCACGTGTTCGGCGACCTCCTTCTCGTCCTCCAGCAGCTCGGCGGCGATGCGGTCGTCGCTGGCGCGGTCCTCGCCCCGCCAGCGGCTGCCGGCCACCGGGACGGTCCGAATCCTGTCCCCGCGCACCCGCACCAGCATCTCCGGCGACGCGCCGCAGACGTGCATGCCCGGCAGCTGCAGGAAATACATGTAGGGCGACGGGTTCAGCTGCCGGAGGTGCCGGTAGACAGCGAACGGGTGCACCGCGAGCTCGCGCTTCAGCCGTTGCGAGAGCACCACCTGGATGATGTCCCCGGCGGCGATGTACTCCTTGGCCTGGTGGACCATCGCCGCAAATTCGGCCTCGGACATGTTGACCTCGACCGGTCCGGCCGGCCCGCGGGCCGGATCCAGCGCGGCCGGCCGGGCGGACAGGCGCTCGGCCAGCTGATCGAGGCGCTCCAGCGCCTCGTCGTAGGAGCGCCGCGGGTCAACGTTGGGACGGGCAAGGGTCACCAGCTTCTGGGTGCGCGAGAGGTTGTCGAACATCACAAACGTGTCGACGAACATCAGCTGGACGTCGGGCAGGCCCACGTCGTCGCGGCGCGTGTGCGGAAGCCGCTCGAAACACTCGACCGCCTCGTACCCCAGGTAGCCGATCGCCCCGCCCTGGAACGCGGGCAGCTCGGGCAGCGCAACGGCGTTTATCTCCTGGAGCTCGCGGGCCACGACCCGCAGCGGATCGCGGTAAGCGCGCGTTTGCGTGCTGCCGTCGGCGAAGGTAAAGGTCGCCACGCCGTCGCGCATCGCCACCAGCATGTCGGGGTCCGAACCCACGAAGCTGTAGCGGCCGACGGACTCGTCCGGTTCGGCGCTCTCGAGCAGGAACGCGGGTCTGTCGCCGGCGAGCTTGAGGTACGCCGAAACCGGCGTATCCAGGTCGGAGAGCAGTTCGCGGTAAACCGGCACGGCACGGCCCTGGCGAAGGTGGCCGATCACGATTTCGGCGCCGGGAGCGGTGCCTACCGTCTGCACCGGGGTGGCCATTTGAGGTCCTTTTGGGCGGTTGCGAATTAGATTGACCGCCGGGACGAAAGGGCTTTTTCAGCCTTGCGCGGTGCCACCCAGCTTGGCCGGCCGCACGCAGCCGACCCACTCGAATACGGGTGCGGACGCTCGGCGGCGGCTCGCCGCCGCTAAGGGTCGATACCCAGTCCCGTTAACGGAGTTCCTCTACCGTCGACGCCTACTGTGGGATTTCCCGGTTCGGGCCGCAGCTCCCGGGTCCATTCGCCTGGCGACGCGTAGTCGGCATCTCACCGCCAACCGACTCTCTGTAAGCGCGCCGGGATCAGGCTACTAGTCCCGTTCACAGCCTTTGGGGCTTTTATGAACTTGTCGGGAATTATCGCAGCCGATTAACGAATTGCGGACCGCCCCGCTAATTGCCGGAGTCGTCCTCGGGCGGAATCAGGACGGCCTGGCGGGGATCGACCCGTTGCCCCATCCGCCGCCGCAGGTTCGAGATCTGGGTCGTCATTGAGTCGAGGTCGGTTATCGACTCGTACACGCTGGCAAACCGTAGATATGCGATCTCCGAGAGGGGCGCGCAGTCGCTCCATAACCATTCCACCGATTTCAACGGTCGGCACTTCGTGCAGGGCCAGGCGCGAGATTTCGGCGATGACGTCGTCCACCAGCGATTCGATCTGATCGCTTGATATCGGCAGTTTGGCGGTGGCGATCCGAACACTGCCGAGGACTTTGTCGCGCCGGAACGGTTCGCGGCGGAAGTCGCGCTTTACCACCACCAGGTCGCGCGCGACCGCGCTTTCGCGGGTCTCGTAACGCGTGCCGCAGGCCAGGCATTCGCGCCGCCGCCAGGAGACCCCCCGCTCGAAATCAAGCTTGGTGGTCCGGGAATTGGGGGAACCGCAGGTCGGGCAGATGAAGCGCTCGACCCGCTCATAGGTGGTAAAGCGTCGCCCGCAGTTGCCGCACTCGCGACGCCGCCGGGTCGCATCGTCGGCATGGCGGCTGTCGATTACGCGCAGATCAACGCTCTGGCAGTGCGGGCACCACACGCTCTCGTTCCTTATTGCCGGTCAAGGCCCAAAGCCAAAGTTATCCGCATCGCTCTCCGCGTTCAATCGATTTGCGCAATCTCGGGCCCGGCCTGCGGCCGGGATGGCGGTCGATGTCGGCAGCGATCACCTTGTATCCGGTGTTGACGGCGGCGATGCGGGCACAGATGATTCAGCGCCCGCCGGCCGCCGACAGCGGAGGCTCGGAAGACTTCCGGCCTTCGAGGAAGTTATCGACTTCCTGATCGTCGAGCAATTGATTTAATCGAGTTGGATCGATTTCTGGATTCAGGCGCGCATCAAACGTCCGGACCCGGTACGCAGTCGCCGTCCCGCTCGATGCGCCCGGCGAAAGTCCGCGACGAATCGCGTCGTTGACCGCCTGCTCGAAGGGGACGTTCAGTCGTCGGGCGCCTTCCCGGAGCACAGTCTCGAGGTCATCGTCGAGGGTCAACGTGATTCGCATTGAGCATCGTGTCGCTAATGGCTGATCATCGCGTGCCCATTATTGACGCCCGTGCGCCGCGCGCAATAGCCGGTAATCGTTTCAACGCTTGCAATTCCCCCGTGCGCGTCGGACGGCGCCGTCACCGGGCCCTCAATCAGCCGAGCTTCTAAAGCAAAGATCACCGCCTCGTGCCAGCAGCAAATTCGGCAGAGTCCCAACCCGTCCCCTCCGGCTCCTCCGCGCCTGCATTCGGCGCGCGCAGAATCGCACCTGACCACCGCGATCCTGATCACGCTCGCGGCCCTGGCGCCGCTTTCGATCGACATGTTCCTGCCGTCGATCCCGGACATCACGGCCGAATTTGCGGCCGACTCGGCCACGATCCGCCTGGCGGTGACCATGTACCTTCTGGTCTCGGCGGGCGCGGCGCTGCTGTTCGGTCCGATTTCGGACCGGTTCGGCCGCCGCCCGGCACTCATCGCCGGCATGCTGCTTTACGTATTGGGCGGGATTCTGTGCTGGGTATCGGTTTCGGCCCCGATGCTGGTCGGCGGACGCATCGTGCAGGGATTCGGCGGCGGAGTCGGGATGGCGGTCGCCAGCGCCACCGTCATCGACATTTACGGCCGCGACCGGGCGGCGCGGATCCTGGCGATCATGGGCGTGGTAATGTCGCTGGCCCCGATGCTGGCCCCGATCGTCGGCGGGATCTACCAGGAGACCGTCGGCTGGCGCTGGGGTGTTCGGGACGCTCACCCTGATGGGGGCGGCCCTGATTTCGGTCTACCTGCTCTGGATTCCCGAGACCAATCTCCAGAGGGACCCCGACGCCCTGCGGGTGCGGCGCATCCTGGGCAATTACCGAACGCTTTTTTCGACGCGCGTGTACGTGATTCCGGTCACCCTCTTTGCGGTGATGTTCTCCGGGCACCTGGTGTTCATATCCACGTCCGCCCTGGTGCTGATCGACGAAATCGGAATCGGCCCCGGGCTGTACGGAATCGCCTTCGGAGTGGTCTCCTCCGGATTTATGGCCGGCGGGGCGATCGGCGGAGCGCTGGTCGGGCGGCAGAGCGGCCAGCGGATCATGGTCGGCGGCGTCAGCATGACCGCGGCGGCCGCGCTCGCGCTGCTGGCGGCGGCCTGGCTGCTGATCGAACCGGGCTCGGGGTTTTACGGGGCCGCGCTGCTCGTGGTGCCGATGTTCTTTACCGCAATGGGCTCGGCGATTCTGCGACCGGTGGCGACGGCGGCCGCGCTGACCCCGTTTCGCCAGATGGCCGGACTGGCCTCGGCCGTGCTGGGGTTCTCGATGATGTTGGTTTCGTCCCTTTACGCGATCGGGTTTGCGGCCCTGCTTGAACCCAACGCGCTCTCGATGGCCGCGGCGATCGCCCTCACCGGGGTCGGCTCGTTCCTGCTGGTGCTAATCGCCGGGCGAAATGTTATTCGTTGATCGGGTCGCCGGGCCGGCTTGAGGGAGAAGGCGGCGGCGGGCGCCGGCGGGTCCGGCCGCGACCGATTTAACCGCAGGCGCGCCGAATCGCACCTGACGACCGCGATCCTGGTCGCCCTGGCGGCCCTTGCGCCGCTCTCGATCGACATGTTCTTGCCGTCGATCCCGGACATCACGGCCGAATTTGCGACCGATTCGGCCACGATCCGCCTGACGGTTACCGGGTACCTCTTGGTATCGGCGACCTCGGCGCTGCTTTTCGGCCCGGTCTCGGACCGGTTCGGCCGCCGCCCGGCGCTTATCGCCGGGATGGCGCTATACGTGGTCGGGAGCGCGCTGGCCTGGTTCGCGATCTCGGCTCCCATGCTCGTGGCGGCGCGGATCGTGCAGGGTTTCGGCGGCGGGGTGAGCATGGCGATTGCGACCGCCACCGTCATCGACGTCCACGGCAGCGACCGGGCGGCCCGGATTCTGGCCGTGATCGGAGTGGTGATGTCGCTGGCCCCGATGGTCGCTCCGATCGTGGGAGGGATCTATCAGGAGACGGTCGGCTGGCGCTGGGTCTTTGCCACGCTGACCCTGCTGGGGGCCGGACTGGTCGCAACCTATCTGGCTTGGATCCCGGAAACCAACCTGCGGCCGGACCCGGCGGCGCTGCGGCTGCGGCGCGTGGCCGGCAACTACCGCAGGCTCTTCTCGACCCGGGTCTACGTGGTCCCGGTAGCCCTGTTCGCGCTGACCTTCTCAGGGCACCTGGTGTTCATTTCCACCTCGGCCCTGGTTCTCATCGACCAGATCGAAATCAGCGCGGGGCTTTTCGGGGTCGCCTTCGGGGTGGTCTCGTCGGGCCTGATGGCGGGCGGGGCGATCGGCGGCGCCCTGGTCGGCCGGCTCCGGGCCGACCCGGATCCTCATGGCGGGCATCGGGCCTGACCGCGCTCGGATCGCTGGCCCCTGCTGGCGGCCCGCGCTGCTGCTGATCGAGCCCGGATCGGGCCCTTGCGGGGCGCGGGTCTGATCGTGGCCCCGATGTTCTTCACCCTGCTGGGGCACGGCGATGTCGTGGGCCGGTTCGCCACCGCCACGGCGCTGACCCCCCTTTCGGGAGATGTCGGGCCTGGCCGCGGCGGTGCTGGGAGTTTTCCATGATGGCCGTATCGTCCCTCTACGCGATCGGGTTCGCGGCGCCTGCTGGCCCCGTCGGCGGCCCTCGATGGGCCGGGGGCGATCGCCCTGTCGGGAGTCGCGTCCCTTCCTGCTGGTGCTGCTGTTCGGCCGCCAGGTCATTCGCTGAAGAATGGCCCCGCCGGGGCCGGGCAGGGAATGCACGCGGTGGGATCATTGGTTGAATGCAATGGCCCGAACGCTGCGGCCGGTGCCTACGCTTAGGACTTGATGCCCTCACCCGCCCAACGCGGCCGCGGCCTCGCCCTCTCCGCAAGCCGAGCACGACTCGCGCGCCGAATCGCGCCTGACCGACCGCGATCCTGATCGCGCTCTCGGCCCTGGCGCCGCTCTCGATCGACATGTTCCTGCCGTCGATCCCGGACATTACGGCAGAGTTTTCAGCCGACTCGGCGACGATCCGGCTGGGCGGTGACGATGTACCTGCTTATGTCGGCAACCTCGGCGATGCTGTTCGGCCCCGGCCCTCGGACCGCTTTCGGGCGCCGGCCCGCCCTGGTGGTGGGGATGTCGCTGTACGTGCTGGGCGGGATCCTGGCCTGGTTCTCGGTTTCCGGCCGAAATGCTGGTGGCGGCGCGGATCGTGCAGGGGGTTCGGCAGCGGGGGCCGGGATGTCGATCGCCCCGCGCCACGGTCATCGACGTCTACGGGCGCGACCGGGCCACCCGGATCATCGCGATCATGTCGGTGGTCATGGCCCTGGCGCCGATGCTGGCGCCGGTCGTCGGCGGCATCTACCAGGAGACGGTCGGCTGGCGGTGGGTCTTTGCAACCCCTGACCCCTGATGGGAAATCGGCCTCATCGCCCGCCTACATCTACCAGATCCCCGAAACCAACCTGCAGCGCGATCCCAGGGCGCTGTACGTTTCCGCAGATCCTGCGCAATTACCGGACCCTTTTCTCCACCCGCGCCTACGTCGTGCCGGTGGCCCTGGTCGCGATCGTATTCGCCGGTCACCTGACGTTCATCTCAACCTCGGCGCTGGTGCTGATCGACGACATCGGCATCTCGCCCGGGCTGTACGGGATCGCATTCGGAAATCGTCTCGGCCGGCCTCATGGCCGGGCGGGGGCCATCAGCGGCGCCCTGGTCGGCCGGGTTGCCGGCGCCCTGGCTGCTTTTTGGGGGGAATGACCCTGACCGCTGTCGGCGGGACGACGATGTACACCCTGGCGCTGCTGATCAGGGAGCCGGGATCGGCCCTGGCCGGGGCGGCGCTGATCGTGGTTCCCATGTTTTTTTACGACGATGGGAGCCTCGGTGGCAAGGCCGGTGATCACGGTGGCCGCGCTGGCCCCGTTCCGGCACATGGCGGGCCTTGCCGCGGCGGTCATGGGGTTTTCGCAGATGCTGCTCTCCTCGCTCTACGCGATCGTGTTCGCGGCCCTGTTCGCTCCCAACGTGTTGACGATGAACCGGGGCGATCGCGTTCACCGGAATCGTCGTGCTGACCCTGGCAAACCGTCGCCGGTCGTGGCATCACCCGCTGACTCCGACCGGCTGGCCCGGGCGCGGGACCTGCAGGAAACGGCTGCGCGGCCGGGTCCGGATCGAGCCGCTTGCCGGCGCCCCGCGGCGGGTGGCCGGGGTCGACGTCCACTTCGAACCGGGCGGCGATCGCGCCTGGGCGGCGGCCTGTGTGGTGTCGGGTTCGCCCCCCGCAGCTGACCGAATCCAAGGTGGCCGCGGTCCCGGTAGATTTTCCCGTACCGGACCGGCTACCTCTCCTTCCGCGAGTTGCCGGCCGTGGAAGCGGTCCCTGGCCGAGCTCTCCGAGCCACCCGACCTTGCTGCTGCTCGACGGACACGGAATCGCCCATCCGCGCCGCTTCGGCCTGGCCTGCCACGCCGGCGTCGAATTCGACCTGCCGGCCGTCGGCTGCGCCAAGTCGCGGCTCTGCGGCCGGTTCGTCGAACCGGGTCAGGAGGCCCTGGAGCGGACCGACCTCAAGGACGGGGAGGAGCTGCCTGGGCAGGGTCCTGCGATCGCGCGCCGGGGTACGGCCGATATTTGTCTCGGTCGGCCCACCGCATCACCCCTGGACCAGGGCGGTCTATGCGGTGATCGGCTGCCTGGACGGGTACCGGATCCCGCTGCCGCAGCGCCTGGCCCCACAACCTGGCCCCGTTCGGCGGCCCCGGTCGGGCGGCGGGTAACCCAATGGACAACCGCCGCGCCTACGACGACGTCGCCGCCCACTACGACCTCGAGTACCCCCGGCCCCGCGGTCGAGCGAGCTGGAATTCTGGCGGGGCCAGCTGCCGGCGCCGGACTTGAAGGTCCCTGGAACTGGCCTGCGGATCGGGGACGCCCTGCTGCTGCCCCTGGCGCGCGGCGGGGCCAGGATGACCGGGATCGATTCCTCGCCGGCCATGCTCGCCCGGGCCCGCGAAAGACTGCGCGCCGAACCGGCGGTCGGCGGCGCCGGCGTCCGGCTGCATGAGCAGTCGATGCAGGAACTGGACCTGGACGAAGAGTTCGACCTGGTCATGGCCGCCTTCAACGCGCTCCCTGCTGGTCCCGCCACCGCGAGCTGGGCGCCCGTGCTGGAGCGGGTCCGAGCGCACCTGGGCCGGGGGCGGCAAAACTGGTGGCGGAGCTGTTCGCGATGACGGAATTTCGACGCCCTGCCCGACGACGAATCTGCTCAACTGGCGGGCGGCGAGGGGTCCATGGTGGCGGGACCGAAGCTACCGCTACGATCCCCCAGCTCAGGGGCCGGAATCTCGCACGTGAGCTACCGCCGCGGCCACGGCCAGGTGGCCCAGCCGGCACAGCTACGGGCTGCACCTGCACAGCTGGCCGGAACTGGAATCGCAGCTGGTCGAGTCCGGATTCCGGATCGAATCCCTCTACGGGGGATTTGACCGGCGCCCCGTTCCGCGATCCCGGCGGCCAGCTGATCTTTGTCGCCCGCCCCACCGATTGACCGAACCCGAATCCCCAGAATTTAGAATCCGATCAGGGGCGCGATGTTTCCACGGGCAATTAGGCCCCGACGAGCAAAACTACCGGAGGGCGGAATGGCTTCGACCGAGGCTGACAAGCGGCCGCGCAGCCGCGAAAAGGTATTCGTCGTCCGCTGCCCGGACGGCCAGGAACTTGAAATTCGCAAGGCTCGCCTGCGCTGGACCGACAGCTTCCGCTGCAAGTGCGGGGACCGTGCTCCTCGCTGGACGAAGTTTTAGAAGCAACTGCACGAGCAGGGTCATGACGTTCACGACCTTGCCGCGCGGCCGGGGCAATTTCCGCGAGCGGGTCCAGGGACTGCCGATGCCGCAGGGGCGGGTCCCTTCGTGGCCGGCGAAACGCTGCAGCGTTCAGACGATGCCGAACGTTCGGGATCCCGGATCTGGCGCTTCAAGCCGGTCGAGCGGGCCCGACCCTTCGAGAAGGGCTTCTCGAAGGTCCGCTAACCTACCGCAGCGGCCCGACGGGGCTGCGGCTTAGCCGATCTCCAGCGTCGGATCCAGGCGAAACCACGGTCCGCTTTCGGCCGAGTTTCCCCATTCCAGGAGATCGGCGAACGAGACCGTCATCCCGGAGTCCTCGCTCGCTGTGGCGGGCAGCGATCCGTCCCTGATCGCGGCGGCGACCACGTCCACCGGCAGGTCGAGCAGTTCGGACGCGGCCAGCAGGGTCAGCGGGCCCGCGAGGGACTCGCTCAGGGCTTCGGACTTGGCGGCCAGGACGGCCTCGGCGTAGCGTTCCAGGCCGGCCCGCGAGAGCCTTCCCAGCGATTCGCGGTCGCGATTCCATTCGAGCACCCATTCGCCGTCGGAGAGTTCAAGCGCGAAGTAGGTGTCCGGGTCTTCGCCGAGCGCGCGGCGCGCGGCCAGGAACTGACCGTCGATACCGGGCAGCGCGTCAGGTCCGCGTGCTGCCAGGCGGGCGATCATCCGAGCGCGCAGGGAGGAATCGGTGGCCGTCATGTCAACTCGATTCGATGATGCCGGGGATGTCGACGTCCCAGAGACCGGACATTCCGCCGGCGGCGATGACCGCGTCGGCGTAATCCTCGGCGTTGTCGGCCGGGATGTAGCCCAGATCGGCAACCGCCGAGGTTATGTCCCAGTAGGAGCGGGCGTTGTTGGAGACGCCGTAGTAGACCCCGAATGAGATCCCCGCGGTCTCGACCGAGCGGGTGACCAGGTCGATCAGGTCGCGGTCGGAGAGCCAGGTGGACAGGATCCGCCGCCCTTCCCATTCGGTCGGCTTGGCCCGGTACTTGTAGCTGCCGATCCGCAGGCAAACGACTTCCATTCCGTAGCGGTCGGTGTAGTAGTTGCCGAGCGCCTCGCCGTAGACCTTGGCGGCCCCGTAAAACCCGTCCGGGCGGTACCCGATGTCGGGCCCGGCCGCCTGCCCGGCCAGTTCCTGCCAGCCGGCGGCGTGGTTGGAGCTGGCGAAGATGAAGCGCTTCACGCCGGCCAGCCGCGTCGCCTCGTAGGCCGCGTACAGGTCGACGATGTTCGACCGCAGGTAGGGCTCGAACTCGTCGGTGTCGTGGTTGGCCTTGCCGTGCATGTGGACGATCGCGTCCTGGCCCGAGAACGCCGCAACGGTCTGGTCCATGTCCGAAAAGTCCAGCTCGATAAAGCGCGGGTCCGGATTCGAGCTGCGCGAACTGCCGGTCAGCTCCCAGCGATCGTCTAGATCTTCCATGATGGTGCGGCCGATCTGCCCGGTTGCACCGGTCACCAGCACCTTTAATTTGGACATCGCGCCCCCGATTTGTTCACTACCGGCCATTATCGTTATTTGGGGGCCGGAACCGCCAGCGGACGCAACCGGGGGAGAGAGCTCATAGCTGCCAAACTAGCCGTCGGTCTCTGCGCCAACGCGCACGTGCGGGCCGAATACATCGGTGCCCCCCGATCTGGATCGCCTCCATCAGTTCGCCAGCTTTAGCTGGCTCGAATCCGACCTCGAATCGGAATGGCACCGACCGCCCCCGTACGAGCCCAAGGCCGAGGCCGCCCTGGCCGAATTCGCGCTTGAGCTGGACGCGCTAATCGTTTGTCACGGCTCGCCGCGCATTACCGGATCGCTCCTTTCGATGACCCCGCGCCCTGCGCCTGGTCGGAGAGCTGGAGGGCGACCGGCTGGCCCGCCGGATCGACGTTTCGGCCTGCACCACCCGCGGCGTGGTCGCGGTCGATACGACCCAGGGGCTCCTCGTACCCGGTCTCGGAGTGGGCCCTGGCGCCTGATGATGATCGGCCTGCGCGACGCAGGGGCCCCTTTTTCGGCGGATCATCAATCATGAGGAGGTTCCCCGTCGGGCGACACCCGGCCCGGACCTGCCCTTCTACCGGCGCGGCGAGCTCGAGGGCAAGACCGTCAGCCTGCTCGGCTGCGGGGCAACATCGGCCGGCGCCCTGATCGAATACCTGCGGCCGTTCAACACACCCGTCCCTGGTTCACGACCCGTACATCCCGATCGAGACGGCCGACGCGATGGGGTTCGAGCTGGTCGGCTGGGAGGCGGCGTTTTACCCCTGGCCGACGTGGTCGTATGTCTTCTGCCTTTGACCCCGGCCACCCAGCAGAGCATCGGCCGGGCCGAACTGGACCTGATCCGGCCCGACTGCGTCTTCGTGAACGTCTCGCGCGGCGCGGTGGTCGATTCCGACGCCCTGATCGAGCGCTGCCGGCGCGGCGACATCAGCGCCTGCCTGGACGTATTCGATCCCGACACGATTCCTACCGATTCGGAAATCCGCGATCTGCCCAACGTGTTCATCTCACCGCACATCGCCGGCAACACCCAAGCCTCGCGGACCCGGTTCTTCGCCCTGATGGTCGATGAAATAGACCGCATGCGCCGCGGGTTCGAACCCCGTTACCAGCTCAGCGACCGGACGCTGGCCAATCGCTCCGGTGACCCGCCCCCGCCGCGCGGATAGCAATGCGCCGCAAGTACCGGTCCTTGACCGACGACCTCTACGACCACATCACCGCGGTCAGCATGCCCCCCGACCAACTTCTGTTGGACCTGATCGCCGAGACCGACGAGCTGACCAAGGACTGGGCCGGTATGCAGATCTCTCCGGCGCAGGGATCGTTCATGCATCTTTTGACGCGCCTTATCGGCGCCCGCAGGGCGCTGGAGCTTGGAACCTTCACCGGCTACTCCTCGATCTGCATAGCCCGCGCGCTCCCGCCCGACGGGAAGCTGATCTGCTGCGACGACAGCCCCGAATGGACCTGCGTGGCCGAACGCTACTGGCGCCGCGCCGGGCTCTCGGACCGGATCGAGCTGCGCTCGGGCGAGGCGGTGCCGACTGTCCAGGCCATGCCAAGGGAAGAGCAGTTCGATCTGGCGTTTCTGGACGCCGACAAGAAATCGAACTGGACCTACTACGAAGAGGTCCTGCCACGCCTGCGCCCGGGCGGGGTGATCCTGATTGACAACGCGCTTTCAGGGGTGGAATCCGAGGACTCCGAGCGGTCCCGAAGCGCGCGCGAGCTAAACGAGCGCATCAGCGCCGACGACAGGACCGATTCGGTGCTGCTGCCGGTAGCCGACGGGCTGATCCTCGCGCGCAAGTGCGACCCAACCCCTGCGTCGAAATAAACCTTGTTTGGGGCTTTTACCATAGATTGTTCCAGATTCGTTAGCACCATTAGGTTCTTATGGCGCCTCCAGAGGGGCGTCGTCCTGTCGGACCGGAAGCGGCTGCCGCAAATCCGCAACCCTCGCGTCTAATGGATCCCGACCCTGAAATCACCGCGATTTACGCCAGCATCCTCGCCGAGCACAAGAAGATCCAGAAGGAGCAGGGTTTCTCCCGGCTGCTCCAGCAGTTCCTGGTCAAAACCGGACTGATCGATCCCGCCGATATCAGAGAAGACATCGAAGTATTTCCGGTTCTGGCAGACGTGATGACCCCCACGCACGCATTCATATGTAAGTGGCGCGCGACGATTATGGGCGTGCCGTGGCAGCGCTGCGTGCTGGAGGTCAACGTCTTTTTTCTCAAAGCCAAGGAAGTCGCCCCGGACGTTACCTGGGGAATCCTCACCGACGGCCGCTACTACATCACGCGTCGCCCCGGCCAGATGTACGACCCGGTGGAGAATGGCGATATTTTCGTGATCGACGAACCCGACCGATGGCCGCAGCTGCGCGACTGGTTGCGCGCGCAGATCGACTCGCCTGAATTCGGGCCAGTACCGGATCCCTGGTAAATGAGGGGCGGAATGCTCACGGCATTAGCGAGACCGGCAAAGTTCAGTCCGGCGCCGCCCGCCCCTGCGGTTTATCTGCGGGTTTTGAGCATCGGCAGACTTTGCGTTGCTGCTTGCAATCCCTTGTCAAAAAGACTCGAGAACGGCTTTGATCTGCCCAACAGGCCGACTCGGTATGGCCAGAGCAGCCCCATTTGATTCTGGTTGTCTGGGCTTGGATGATGTCGATGAATCATAAAAAGGACGGTGGAAACCACCGCTCGAGTCGCGGCAAAGTTACCAGAAGAGGCACCGCGCGCAAGAAGTGGCCGGCCAAGAAATTCCCTCCCGGAAATCCGCCAGGTGGGAAGCCGAAAGAAAGTTGAAGCTGATTCAGCCGCCGCGCCACCTCAACCTGAACCACCAATTTGCGCTGACTGGGTTGCACGGTCGAAACTAGGAAGAAGGGTGCCGGATCAAATTCGTCACCGCCAGGCTATTCCGCCCGTTAAGCGGTGTCCGGTAATCTCGACTTTGATTGCCTGATTGGGAACGCGCAAGAAGCGAGCACGATGGCCAAAAACCGAGCCGATAACGGTGCTACAACCGGTTACGAAGCAGAGTTGTGGGCGATGGCCGATGCCATGCGCGGGTCGATGGATGCGGCTGAGTACAAGCATGTCGTTCTCGGACTGATCTTCCTCAAGTACATCTCCGATGCATTTGAAGAACGCCGCTCCAAGGTTTTGACCGAGTGGGGCGAAGATGCTGCCGAAGACCGGGACGAGTACGTGGCCGAAAACATCTTCTGGGTCCCGCGGGAAGCCCGCTGGGAGCGACTCAGGTCCGAGGCCCGGCAGCCAACGATCGGTCAATCCGTCGACCGGGCCATGGAGGCCGTTGAGCGGGAAAACCCAGTATTGAAACTCGTCCTTCCCAAGGACTATGGGCGACCCGCTCTGGACAAACAGCGCCTCGGTCAACTGATAGACATGATTGGGAATATCCAGGTCGGGGACGCGGAATCCCGCTCGAAGGATGTACTCGGCCGGGTTTACGAGTACTTCCTATCGCAGTTCGCGAGCGCCGAAGGCAAGCGAGGAGGCGAGTTCTATACGCCGCGATGCGTAGTCAAATTGCTCGTAGAGATGCTGGAACCGTTCAGGGGCCGGGTTTACGATCCGTGCTGTGGGTCCTCGGGAATGTTCGTCCAATCTGTCGATTTCATCAATGCCCACGCCGGCGGCAACGCGAACGGAAGAAACGGACAAGCCAACATTTCGATCTTCGGTCAGGAATCAAACTACACGACCTGGCGACTCGCCAGAATGAACCTCGCGATTCGCGGAATTAGCGGCCAGATCGAGCACGGTGACTCATTCCTCGATGACCGGCACCCGGACCTGAAGGCTGATTTCATACTGGCCAATCCCCCATTCAACGTTTCCGACTGGGGTGGGGAGCGGTTGACCGACGACCAGCGCTGGCGGTTCGGAGTACCCCCAAAGAGCAACGCAAATTTCGCCTGGGTGCAGCACATGGTTCACCACCTGGCGCCGAAGGGCATCGCTGGTTTCGTGCTTGCAAATGGGTCCATGTCTTCCAGTCAATCCGGCGAGGGGGCGATCCGGCAGAACCTGATCGAAGCCGATCTAGTCGATTGCATGATCGCTTTGCCGGGACAGCTCTTCTACTCGACGCAGATCCCGGCTTGCCTTTGGTTTTTGGCGCGCGATCGGCGACGAATCGGTGAAGTCTTATTCATCGACGCGCGGCGGCTAGGTCAGATGGTGGACCGGACCCACCGCGAATTGACGGAGGAGGACATTTCACGGATTTCAGACACTTATCACAAGTGGCGGACTGGGTCGGGTGAGGCCGAATATGCTGACACTCCCGGATTCTGCAAGAGCATTTCGAAAGCAGAGATTCGCAAACACCAGCATGTACTCACTCCAGGCCGATATGTTGAAGCGGAGCCTGAAAGGGACGACGGCGTTCCTTTCGAGGAAAAGATGGCACAACTTACAGATCAATGGCGGGAACAGCAAGAAGCCACTCGCCGGTTAGACGCCGAGATTGAAGCTAGTCTTCGGGCTATTGGGTACGGCGAAATTAACCGCAATAAGCATGAACGGCCAGCGTGATGCCGTTAGAGCTATCCAACCTCCGCAATTCCATCCAATCACTGAGCGATCTGCTGGCAGTAGCCGAAAACAATGCGCGAATGGGGCAATTTACCGAAATCGAACGGGACGGAATCCGTGCTGGCGTTATTCAGAATTTTGAAATTACCTACGAACTCTCCTGGAAGCTGATGGTTCGTTGGATCAACGCCAACGTTGGGCTGGGGATTGCAGATGGGGTTACGCGACGGCAGCTATTTAGGCTCGCTGCGGAAAGTCACCTGATTCACGATGTTGATGAGTGGATGGAGTATCACGCCGCACGAAATGCGACGACGCACATTTACGACGAGGAATGGGCTGTCCGGGTCTATCAAGCCGCCAAGGAATTCGCGCATAACGCTCGCCGCCTGCTTGAGGCGTTAGAAGCGCGAAATGAATGAATTGAAACCTGCGCATTTCGCGATCTCCGAGCGGGTCCTGGGAGACTTGGTACTGGAGTTTGCGAGACGGGCGTTCGGCTCTCGTACTTCACGAATCCCACTGCGCCACGCCAATCTCGATTTGGTGATCTCGATTATTGAATCAAAACATCACCGTACGATTTTGTGATCAAAGGTGTTGATTGAAACATCGGTCACGCCGATTGGAGTGAGTGTGGTCAATTGGTCGGACGTCAAATTCGAATTTCGCGAAGTCTTTTCATCAAACTTTGCAGTCGTCAGGGATGTGGCGGAAATATTTTGCATTCTTTACTTCCATAAGGAGGGCCGGAATCTGAGTCGCCTCAAGGAACGATTCTCTTGAGCTACCCCGTGGACATCAGGCCCGACCACCTTGAAAAAGTGCAGAAAATTCTGCGCGAGCACCTGCCTGCCGGTGTCGCGATCTGGGTGTTTGGGAGCCGTGCAGACTGGTCCACCAAGGACTCCTCTGATCTGGACTTGGCCCTGGAAGGCGATGGCCGACTTAGCAACAAAATGCTGAGTGGGCTGAAATGGGCGTTTGAGGAATCAAGCCTTCCATACACGGTGGACGTGGTGGATATCAATCGGATTGGGGATTCATTTAGGGCAATCTTGGAATCCCAAATGGTGCGCCTGCACTTGGACGACGATCCTTCGAGTGAGCGATACCGAATTGAGGATCCGCAATCTGGCGGCACCGGCGACGTTGACGCGAAGAATCGCGCAGGGTTGCATTGGCAACACCGTGCTACCCTATCCAACTTGATTGACCTCCAACTGAGCAGCGTGGACAAGAAATCAAAACCGGGTGAGCGAGCAGTCCAACTGTGCAATTACATGGACGTGTACAACAACAGCTTTATTCACTCCGGTATTGATTTCTTGCGTGCAACCGCCACCGACAGGGAAATTTCAAACTGCTCCTTGGCTGTGGGGGATGTCGTCATCACCAAAGATTCGGAAAAATATGACGATATTGGAGTTCCAGCGTTAGTGCGAGATGACGTTCCGGATCTGGTTTGCGGCTACCACTTGGCGATTCTGCGGCCTCGAAACTCGGTTGTGGATGGGTCGTATTTGTTTTACGCATTACGCACATCCCAAGCCCAAAGCCAATTCCATTCCTTTGCCAACGGCATAACGAGGTTTGGTTTGCGGAAATCTGATATCGGCCTTGTAGAAATCCCCGTACCGCCCCTCGCTGCGCAACGTGAAATTGCCCATGTCTTGTGCGCGCTCGACAAAAAGATCGAGCTGAATCGCCGAATGAACCAAACGCTTGAGGCGATGGCACGGGCGCTGTTCAAGTCCTGGTTCGTGGAATTCGTGCCTGTGCGGGCCAAGATGGACCGTCGTTGGCGACGCGGCGAATCCCTGCCTGGCCTGCCCGCCAAACTTTATGACCTTTTCCCAGATCGCTTGGTGGAATCGGAATTTGGAGAGATTCCGGAGGGGTGGGCGCACAATTCTGTCTATTCTTTTGCCGATATCGTTTACGGCGCTCCATTCGCTTCAAAGAGTTTCAATTCGGGCAACGAAGGTGTACCGTTAATTCGAATTCGAGATCTCGCGACTCACGATCCGAGTGTGTCGACACGCGAAGTCCACCAGCAGGGTCATCTCATCAACCCGGGAGACATAGTGGTTGGGATGGATGGTGCGTTCCGGTTAGAAGTCTGGAAGGGTCCGAATTCCTGGCTGAATCAACGCGTTTGCCATTTCGAGCCAAAACCAGGGGTTCCAACTTCCTTTTTGGCGGGTGCATTGATGGATCCATTGGCGTTCTTCGAGCGTGCAAAAGTGGGGACGACAGTAATCCACCTTGGGAAAAAGGACCTGGAGACTATTCGGTTGCTTCGGCCAAAGCAAATGGTGCTGGATTCTTTCGCCAATACGGCGGAACCGCTTCTGCAAAAAGCGGTGGCCAGCATTCGTGAATCCCGAACGCTGTCCGCCCTCCGCGACACCCTGCTTCCGAAGCTCATCTCCGGCGAAATACGCGTATCGGAAGTTGAGCGCGCAGCGGAAATCGTCGGATGACCAGTGCGGCTTCCAACTTCACCGAATCGGAGGTCGAGGAAGCAGCGCTTACATGGCTTAAGGGCCTCGGGTGGACGATCGCCCACGGCCCCAACATCGCTCCGTATTCGGATTTTGCGGAGCGATCCGATTACCGCGAAGTCGCCTTGGGGCAAAGACTTCGCCTTGCCCTGACCCGTTTGAATCCCGAGTTGCCCCCCGAAGCCTTGGATGACGCTTTGGGCAAACTGACCCGTCCCGAAGGAAGCACTCTGGAAACTCGCAATCGGGCTCTGCACCGCATGCTGGTGGAAGGCGTGAACGTAGAACACCGAGTGGAGGAAGGCGGAATCCGCGGCGCGCAAGTTTCCGTCATCGACTTCGAAGACCCGGCAAAAAACGATTGGCTGGCGGTAAATCAGTTCACGGTAGTTGAAGGTGAACACGAACGGCGGCCGGACATCGTGTTGTTCATCAACGGCCTTCCACTTGGCCTAATTGAGCTCAAGAACCCGGCAGATGAGAACGCCACGGTGTGGGCGGCGTGGCAGCAGATCCAGACTTACAAATCTGAAATTTCAAACCTCTTTGCATTCAACGAATTCCTCTTGGTCTCCGATGGCGTCGAGGCCCGCCTGGGCACGCTCACGGCGGGTCGCGAATGGTTCAAGAAGTGGCGCACCGTGGATGGCGCAACGCTCGCCAGTCCGAAGCTTCCCCAATTGCAGGTGATGCTCCAGGGAGTGTGCCAGTGCGACCGTTTTCTTTCACTGGTCCGCGACTACATCGCTTTTGATGACGATGCCGGCCAACTGACCAAAAAGATGGCCGGATACCACCAATACCACGCGGTTGAGACGGCGGTCCTGCAGACCCGGCGGGCGGCAACTCTCCGGCAGGAATCGCGGTGGCGCGGGGAATCCGGTGGCCGCCACGAAGCGGATGCGAACCTTGACGCAATCGATGGCGACCGTCGCATCGGTGTCGTCTGGCACACACAGGGGTCGGGCAAGAGCCTGACCATGGCGTTCTATGCTGGGCGAGTTATTCGCGAACCGGCGATGGCTAATCCAACCATCGTCGTGCTGACTGACCGCAACGATCTCGACGACCAGCTTTTCGGCACCTTCTCCCGCTGCCAGGATCTGCTGCGACAACCCCCGGTCCAGGCCGAAGACAGAACGGATCTGCGCGTCAAACTGGCGGTCGAATCAGGTGGCGTTGTGTTCACGACCATTCAGAAATTCCTTCCGGATGAAAAAGGCGATCGGTTTCCGGAGTTGTCCGGACGCCGAAACATCGTTGTGATCGCCGACGAGGCGCACCGTAGTCAGTACGACTTCATCGACGGATATGCGCGTCACATGCGCGACGCGCTTCCCAGCGCATCCTTTATTGGCTTTACTGGCACGCCGATTGAGCTGGAAGATGCCAACACACGCGCGGTGTTTGGCGACTACATCAGCATCTACGACATTGAGCGGGCGGTTGAGGACCGAGCAACGGTCCCGATCTACTATGAGAGCCGCTTGGCCAAGCTCTCGCTGGACGAGGTTGAGCGGCCCAAAATAGACCCCGAATTCGAGGAAGCCACCGAGGGTGAGGAGGTCGAGCGTAAGGACAGGCTGAAAACCAAATGGGCTCAACTCGAAGCCGTTGTCGGCGCCGAACCCCGCCTCAGGCTCATCGCCGAGGACATCGTCGCCCACTTCGACCGGCGCACCGAAGCGCTGGACGGCAAGGCGATGATCGTCTGCATGAGCCGCAGGATTTGCATCGACCTCTACCGCGAATTGATCCGCCTGCGCCCCGGCTGGCACAGCGAGGACGACGCCGCGGGCCAGTTGAAGGTCATTATGACCGGTGCTGCGCAAGATCCGCCGGGTTGGCAACCGCACATCCGTAACAAGAAGCGCCGTGAACTCCTTGCAAACAGGTTTCGCGATGCGGCGGACGAACTGCAAGTCGTGATCGTTCGCGACATGTGGCTGACCGGATTCGACGCCCCGAGCCTGCACACGATGTATCTGGACAAGCCGATGCGCGGACACGGCCTGATGCAGGCGATCGCCCGGGTGAACCGAGTATTCCGGGACAAACCGGGCGGATTGGTCGTTGACTACCTCGGAATCGCCCACGAACTCCGTCGGGCGCTTGCGACCTACACCGAGAGCGGGGGCAAGGGCAAGACGACCATTGACCAAGCCGCAGCCGTGGCGGTCATGCTGGAGAAGTACGAGGTGTGCCGCGGGCTGTTCCACAGTTTCGATTACAGCGGGTGGATCAAAGGCACGCCGACTGAACGGCTGACCTACTTGCCCAGAGCGCAGGAGCACATCCTGGCGCAGGAAGACGGTAAAGAGCGCTATTTGCGGGCCGTGCGCGAGCTATCTCTGGCCTTCGCACTCTCCGTGCCGAGCGAGCAGGCGAATCGAATCCGCGATCATTTGGCGTTCTTCCAAACAGTCCGGTCGGTTCTGGCCAAAGGAGCCGTGGTTGACAAGAAGCCCCAGGAGGAGTTGGACTACGCGATTCGCCAAATAGTTTCGCGGGCCGTGGCGCCTGAAAGCGTAGTCGACATATTCGCGGCGGCCGGACTCAAAAAGCCTGACATTTCGATCCTCTCCGAGGAGTTTCTGGCCGAAGTTCGAGGAATGCAGCAACGCAACTTGGCGGTCGAGTTACTGCAGAAGTTGCTAAAGGGCGAATTGGCGACTCGCAGGAAAAAGAACGTAGTGCAGGCGCGGTCGTTCGCCGAGATGCTTGAGCGGGCAATTCTTCGCTACCGAAATCGCGGTATCGAGGCGTCACAGGTAATCGAGGAATTGATTCAACTTGCCCGTTTGATGCGCGAAGCAAACGCTCGGGGCGAGGCTCTCGGCCTGTCAGACGACGAATTGGCTTTTTACGACGCGCTCGAAACAAACGACAGCGCCGTACAGATTCTCGGCGACGAGAAATTGAGAGACATAGCGCGCGAACTCGTCGGCACCGTCAGGAACAACGTGACGATCGACTGGACGATTCGCGAGAACATCCGAGCCAATCTGCGTCGGCTAGTTAGACGGTCTCTGCGCAAACACGGGTATCCGCCCGACAAACGGGAAAAAGCGACGCTGACGGTCATTGAGCAAGCAGAGGTGCTGTCGCTCGGGTGGGCTTCTAGATGAGAATGCGCCCGCCATATGAAGAGAGACTGCCGGTGCCCGATTCACTACCGGGTGCGGTCCGGCCCCGTAACTCGGGGACTGACTGCCCGTAAGGGGTCGCCTTGCCACATTGGGAGCGGTCGATTGAGATTCATGCGAGGAAGGCCGAATCACGGCACCGTCGGACGCCGGAAAAGGCCGAATATTGACGACATTGCGTCAATGAGTGCCATGCGACGATGAATTTAAGGAGTTCGGCATCCTGTCGAATGAAGTGTGCTCAGCCGAACTCGCCAAGTAGGAACGGGGGAATTTGAGACCGTGCGAATCACGTTTGATATCAACCAGATTCTGCTACAGCGGGCCGAGCATCTCAGCAGGGAGACTGGCCGTCCACTGTCGGCGATTGTCGAAGATGGCCTGCGTGCGGTCCTATCGGCCCGTAATGAGCAGATTCGATACAGCCTGCCAGACCTTAGTTTCGGATCGGAATTTGCGCCGGACCCCCTGACCGCTTATTCATGGCCGGAATTGCGCGACATCATTTACGGCGAAAGCGACCTTCGCTGAACGCACCCGGCGCCGCCGACTGACGCTCGTAGGCCGCAATCGGGCCAATAGCCACTCACGGGCGCGGTTGAATCTCCAGTCGCCCATCACTCGATTCGACGCGAATCGGCTGTACTGAGGCCTTCCGTCGCACGCTGGGGACCCGCCGCAAGCGCTTGTGTGTTCGCGCCGAACGGGTTCTAATCGATGCGTAGTCAGGCCATCGCCGGACCTTCGATTCCAATGAACACCCGCCACCGGACCGCATACCACTTCCAGCCGGCCGCCAACTGGATGAACGACCCCAACGGTCTGATCCAGCACCGCGGCGTGCACCACATGTTTTTCCAGAACAACCCCGAGAACCCCTGGGCCGAGCGGATCCACTGGGGACACGCCCGCTCTGAGAACCTGATCGACTGGAAGATCCTGCCCAACTCCCTTTCGCCCGGCCAGGAGGGCGCCGACCCGCTCTCCTGCTACTCGGGCTGCGCGGTCGACAACGACGGCCAGCCGGTAATCATTTACACCGGCGTGGCCCCAGAACGGGCCTGTGTCGCATTCGGCAACGATGACCTAAGCAAGCTCGAGAAATACGACGGCAACCCGGTGATCGCCGGGCCTCCGTCGGGCTTGAGCACGCCCGGCTTCCGGGACCACTCGGTCTGGCGCGAGGACGGGGGGATGGCGGATGATCATGGGCTCCGGTCAGAGCGGCCGATCCGGACTCGCGCTCGGATACCGTTCGCCCGATCTCCTCAATTGGGAATACGACGGGGTCTTTGCGTCCTCGGCCGGGCAGGAAAGCTCCCCAATGTGGGAATGCCCGGACTTTTTCAGGGCCGGTGAACGCGACTTCCTGGTCGTGAGCATGCACCCCGACCGGCGGGTCTTCTACTACACGGCGCCCGACCACGGTCAGGTCTTTGAGGGCATGCCGGGCGGCAAGGTCGATCTGGGCCGGGCCCTATACGCCCCGCAGAGCTACACCGACCAGACCGGCCGCCGGATCATGTTCGGCTGGCTGCAGGAGGAGCGCCCTCGGCAGCTGCAGATCGACGCCGGCTGGTCCGGCGTCCAGAGCCTGCCGCGGGTGCTGGGCAGCGATCCGGCCGGCCGGCTGCTGTGCGATCCGGCACCAGAAATCGACGCATTGCGCACCACCGCGAATCCCGACTGGCGCGAACCGGACCAGGTTTCCGGCGACCGCATCGAAATAATTGCCCGCTTTTCGTGGGTAGAGAACGGCGTCTGCGGGCTGAGCGTCCTGGATTCTGGCGACGGCCGCGAGCGGACCGAGATCACCTACGGATTCGCCAACGACTGGCTGACTCTCGACGCGTCCGGATCGAGCCTTGAAGCGCGCAATCACCGCACTGTATCCGGCGGGCGCCTTTACCTGCGGCCGGGCGAGGACGTTGAGCTGCGCGTATTCGTCGACTCCTCGGTGGTGGAGGTGTTCGCCAACGGGCGGGCCGGCGCCATGCGCGCGTATCCGGAGCTTGACGAGAGCGTCGGGGTCCGGGTGATTTCGCGGATCGACGATCCCGGGATCCCGGTCCGCGAGGCCGACCTTGACAACCTGACCGAATTTGGAGCCTGGAGACTGCGCAAGGCAAGCCCGGCCAAATAACATCGTTCGCCCCGTCTGCGCATTGGAGTACCCGGTGTCCGAACTGACCGTAATCGCCCACATCACGACCGATCCGGCCAAGACCGAACAGTTCATCGAAATCTTCAGCGAGAACCTGATCAACGTGCACGAGGAAGAGGGCTGCCTGCACTACACCCTGCACCGCAACACCGAGGAACCGGAAAAGCTGGTTGTGGTCGAGCGCTGGACGTCCGCCGAGGCGCTGGCCGAGCACGCCGCCGCGCCGCACATGAACGCCATGCGCGAAAAATCGGCCGGCATGTCGCTCGATGTCCAGGTATTGAAGTTCGCCAAGATCGACGCGCCGGGCATGCCCGAGAAGTCGAACATCTGAACGTTCATGGCTTTCTTGGCCGCATTTGAAGTGCGGCGAACGCGAGGCGATTGCGCCGCTTCCTAAAATCGGTTCCCGCCCGCAAATCGGGCCGCGGCGAGGTAGATGTCGGTGGGAATGAGTGAGCTCAGGTTGTGGATTGGGCGGCCCATGGTCGCCGGATTGCGGTTGCGCGCGCCAACACTCGCCCTGATCTGCGTTCTCTCGATCGCGCTCGCGGGCTGCGATCTGTTCGCCGCGTCGCCCGAGCCGACCGTGGCTCCCGCCCCGACCGCAGCGGCGCCCCCGGCCACCGACCCCACCCCTGCGCCCGAACCGCCGACCGTTTTTCCGACGCCGGTTCAGACCGTTCCGGCGCCCCCGCAGCCGACTCCGACGCCGGCGGCGCAGCCCGAACCGGCCCCGCCTCCACCGGTCGCGACTCCGACGCCGGTGACTCCGAGTCCGTCACCGACCGTGGCGGTGCGCGGACGGGTGGGCACGGCGGCGGTCGCCCGCTCGATCGATTCGCAGCAGCGGCCGCGCGAGCGGGCCACCGAATTCGACGCCGGCGAGCGCGTCTATGTCTCGGCCGAGTTCATCGAGATCGGCGCCGGTTCGACCATCGGGATCGCCTGGAGCCGGGGCGATAGGTCGGTATTCACTTACGAGCAGCCGGTGCAGTCGGCCTTCACGCGCGGCTATTTCGCTTTCTACCTGGACCCGGGCGATGCGATCCCTGGCGCCTACTCGGCGGCGGTCCTCATCGACGGTCAGGTTCAGCGCGAGGTGGAGTTCACTATCCGGGCGTAGCGCAGGCGCAGCGAATTACCCAGCACCAGCAGGATGCTCAGCCCCATCGCCGCCGCCGCCAGGACCGGATTGAACTGAAAGCCGAGAACCGGGTAGAGGATCCCGGTGGCCAGCGTGATAAGCAGGAACGTGCTGCCGAAGGCGATCGCGAGGTTGGCGTTCACCGTGGCGCGGATTCTGGCGATGAGTATCAATGACGCCGCGATCCGCTCCAGCCCGCCGGCGATGATGCTCATTTGGGCCGCGTGCGCGGCCAGGTCGGACCCCGTCCCAATCGCGATTCCCACATCGGCGCGCCCCAGCGCGGGAGCGTCGTTGACGCCGTCCCCGACCATCGCAACGCAGTGTCCCTCGTTTTTCAATTCGGCGGCGAGTCCGGCCTTTTGGGCAGGGCTCTGTTCGGCGTGGATGCGTTCAATCCCCACCGCCGCGGCGACCCTGGCCGCCACCGGGGCGCGGTCGCCGGTAACCAGGACCGGTTCGATCCCGGCGCGCCGCAGCCGCAGGATCTCGTCGGCCGCCTCTTGCCGGATTTCGTCCTCCAGCGCAAAGCTCGCCACCGCCCGCCCGTTGACCGCCAGTTGCGCGACCCCGTAACCGACGTCGCCGGACAACTCGATGGGGGTGATGGATTTGCCGCGCAGGAACGCGGGCGAGCCCACCAGTACTTCGGCGCCCTCAACCAGCGCCCGCACCCCGCCGCCGAACTGGGCCGAAAACTCCCTTGCGGCCGGAACCGACACGGCGCGCCGACGCGCCAGCTCGCCTATCGCCCGACCGATCGGGTGCTCCGAGTGCGATTCGGCGGCGGCGGCAAGGGCGATCGCGTCGGAGGGGTCCGTTCCCGGCAGGGTCCTAACGTCAACGACCTCGGGGCGTCCGTGGGTCAGGGTTCCGGTCTTGTCCAGCAGCAGGACGTCGACCCGGGCGGCGGCCCCGATGACGGCCGGATCGCGCAGCATTATTCCGTTGCCGATCCCCAGCGAGATCCCGACCGTGGTGGCGGCTGGAATCGCCAGTCCGATCGCGCACGGGCAGGCGACCACCAGTACCGTGAAAAGGGTCTGGAAGGCCGCCGCAAATCCCTCGTCCGGGGCCAGCAGCAACCAGCCCGCCGAAGCGGCGATCCCCACCAGCGCGACCGCGGGCACGTAACGGGCGATGAACCGCGCCAGCGCGGCCTCGCCGTGACCGCGCCGGCTGTGGGCCAGCTCGACCTCGCGGACGATCTGGGCCAGCACGGTTCGGTCGCACGCCTGTTCGACCGCGACTCGCAGCGATCCGTCGTGATTGAGGGTCGATCCGACCACCTGGTCGCCGGGGCCCTTGCCGACCGGACGCGATTCCCCGGTAATGAGCGACTCGTCGACGGTCGACCGCCCGGACAGTACCCGTCCGTCGAGGGCGATCTGGTCACCGGGCCGGACCACCTGGATGTCGCCGGGCCGCAGGTCACGGATGCTGGCGGTGGCGATTTCGCCGTCGCGCTCCACTTGGGCAGTCCCGGACCCGACTATTTCCAGCAGGGATTCGTACGGGCGGGTGGTGGCCGCCAGGGCCCGGTCCTGCAGGTGGTGGCCGAGCGCAACGATGGCGATTACCAGGGCCGCCTCGGCCAGGAACACCTCGCCCGCTTCGGATCCGCTCCAGGCCGCTCGCCCGATTTCGATCGCGCTCCAGAGCAGGGCCATTCCGGTGCTCATCGACACCAGGGAATTCATGTCGAGGCTGCGGTTGCGAATCGCCCGCCAGGCGGCCTTGTGGCAATCGGATCCCAGCAGTACGAACACCGCCGCGGAGACCAGGAACAGGACCGGCAGATTGCCCAGGAACGCCGGGGCGGGGATCCATGCCGCCTGCCCCCACAGGACCACAAGCCCGGCCAGGATCCCGGCGACCGGACCGAACCAGTCCGGCAGCGCGTCCAGGAGATCGTCGCGGCGGTCTTCAAGCCGCTCCCACCAGGAGGGGGCTGCGGCCAGGCCGGATTCGGAGTCCTGGGTCTTGCCGGCGGATTCGAGCGTTACCGCCAGCGGCGCGACGCCAACCGCTTCCAGGGCGGCGTCAATCTGCCGCCGGCCGACGTAGTCGGAGAAGAACTGGCACCATACCTGATCGCCCCGCACCTCGGCCCGCAACACTCCGTCGAGTCCGCGCAGCGCCGCCAGCGCGGCCGAGTGCAGACTCCCGTCCCCGGGCGCGAGGGTGATCCGGGCCTGGGCGGATTCGACGTCGTAGCCAACGGCGCGGATCCGGTCGCTGATGGCGTTCGCATCGGTGGCGCCCGGATCGAATCGGGCAACGACCGCGCGGGTGAGCAGCGAAACGTTGGATTCGAGCACCCCATCGCCGGCGGCGACGGCGCCTTCGACCTTGGCCCGGCAGGCCGCGCAGGTCATCCCTTGAACCGGGATCTGGACCGTCTGCGGCCTCGATGAAGTTTCGGTTATCACAGCCCCGCAAAACTCCTCACCGAACGGTCGGACCCGCCCCATTCCAGCTCGATTATCGAACCGCGCGGCGGGACTTCAAGCGCCGGTTATTCGGCGCCTCCGACCGATTCGCGCCAGCCCAAACCCTTTTACCAACTAATATCGAGCAACCGCATTTGGGCTGGCTCAACCGGTCCGATCGAGCGAGCAGAAACCGACATGGCTTCCGAACTCACCGCCCCCAACGTCTCATTGACCGAGGCCGCCGCCGCCGCGTTCAACGGCATCGTTGACGCACAGGGCTACGACGCCGCGGCGATGAAGGTGGCGGTCGCCCCGGGCGGCTGCGGCGGCTGGGAGTACCAGCTGGGAATCGCCCGTCGCCCCACCGACACCGATCTGATTACCGAATCGCTGGGCATCACGCTGTTCGTCGATTCGATGACCCTGCCGCTCTTTGACGGGGCGGTGATCGATTTCGCCGACGGCCTGATGGGACAGGGTTTCTCGGTCAGCAACCCGCTTTCCACGGCCGACTGCTCCTGCGGCCAGTCCTTCAAGACCACCGGCGGAGCCGTCGACGAAGGCACCTGCACCTCGAGCGTGGCCGGCAAGTAGCCGCGCTCCCGCCCGGCTGCCGCCGGGCCCCGGCCGCTCAACCGGCTTAGGAAATCCCCGCCAGCGCCTTGAGCGCCACTTCGACCTCGTCGTAGGGGACTTCTCCGCCCGGACCGATGATGCTCTGTTCGTGCCCCTTGCCGAGCAGGGCCACCACGTCGCTGGGGCGGGCCTGGGCCAGCGCGTACCCGACCGCCTGCGGCCGGTCGTGGATTACCACGAAGCTGGACGTGGGGTCCTTCTGCCGCAGACCGGCGACGATCTGGGCGGCGATCCGGTCGCGGTCCTCGCCGCGCGGGTCCTCGTCCGTGATCACCGCCAGGTCGGCCAGCTCGGCCGCCACCTGGCCCATCAGCGAACGCTTTTCGACGTCGCGCTCGCCGGCGCTTCCAAATACGGCGATGATCCGGCCGTCGGTCTGCTCGCGCAGCTCGGAGAGCACCGCCCCCAGGCTGGCCGGGGTGTGGGCGTAATCGATAACGACCGCAAAGTCCTGGCCGCCCTCGACGTACTGCATGCGGCCGGCCACGCCGCTGAAGGAGCGGCAGCCTTCAATGAGCGCGCCCAGTTCGAATCCGGCGGCGCCGCCGGCGGCGATGGCGGCAAGGACGTTTTCGATATTGAAGCCGCCCCGCAGCGGGGTCTGGACCGTCCCGTCGCCCCAGGGCGTTAGCACCTCGAATTCGAGGCCGCGGCCGGTTGACCGCTCGCGGCGGCTCCGGACCTCGCCCGCGCCCCGCCCGTAGCTGATTTGGCGGGCGCCCCTACCGGCCGCCACGGTCTCGGAATGCGGGTCGGCCGCGTTCAGGATCAGCGTGCCCGGACCCTCCCGGCCCGCGGCTTCATCGACCAGTTGCGCCAGGCGCGCCTTGGCGGCCACGTAGGCGTCGATCGTGCGGTGGTATTCGAGGTGTTCGTGCGTGATCCGGGTGTAAACCGCCAGGTCGAAGCCGAGTCCGTCGACGCGCTTTTGGTCCAGCGCGTGCGAGGTCGCCTCGATCACCGCCCAGCGGTCGCCGGCCTTGACCATCTCCGCCAGCAGTTCGTTAACGCGCAGGGCCGAGGGCGTGGTCTCGTGCTCGGCCCTGGGAGTGAGCGACCCGCCCACGCCGAGCTGGGCGGTCGTGACCAGGCCGCAGCCGGTCCCGACGCTGGATATAAGGTGCGCCAGCAGCGAGGAGGTCGTCGTCTTGCCGTCGGTGCCGGTGACGCCGATCATCCCCAACCTTTCGTCCGGACGACCGTGAAAGCAGCGCGCCAGCTGCGCCAGCGCCGCGCGGGAGTCATCGACGACCAGGCCGACGACGCCGCGCGGCAGGGCCGAGGGGCGCTGGGCGACCACCGCCACCGCGCCGGCGGCGATCGCCTGCGGGATGTAATCGTGTCCGTCGGCGCTGGTTCCATCTATCGCCACGAACAGCGATCCGGGCTCCGCCCGGCGCGAATCGAAGGCGATGGCGGCGATTCGGCGCTCCCTGTCCCCGGAGTCCACGCGGCAGCCGATCGCGGCCGCCAGTCGGTCAAGCCTCAATTCGACGCCGGCTCCGGTTGCGACCGGTTGGCGATCACCTGCTGGTACATCGGCAAAAAGGCCTTAATCAGTCCCGACAAGGGCCGCGAGAGATCAAGGTCGAACGTCCCCGGGTGTTCGATCGGCACCGGGTTGTAGCCCTGCTTGAACCTGCTCACGCCGGCCATCGGATCGCCGTCGTTCTCGGGATCGGCCATTCCCCAGAGATCGTACCGGCGGCAGCCGTGGGAGCGGGCCCAGCGCATGGTCTCCCACTGGACCGCGTAGCTGGGCATTCGGCGGCGCTCGCGCGACGTCGAAGCCCCGTAGACGTACACCGCTTCGCCACCGGTCTTGATCGCCATCAGGGCGGCCAGGTCCCGGCCCTCGTACGCGGCCATGAACAGGGCCGAATCGTCGGGTCCGAAGGCCTTGTAGACGGCCTCGTAGTAATCCCGGTCGTGGATCGCGAAACCGTCGCGCCGTCCGGTTTCGGCGGTGAGATCGAAAAAGCTCTCCAGGTCCTGCTCGCCGCCCTTGCGAACCTCCACCCCGCGCCGTCCGGCCAAACGGGTGTTGTAGCGCGTCTTGGACTTGAATCCGCCCAGGATCTCGGACTCGGGTTTGTCCAGGTCGAGGTAGGCCGAGTGCCGGATCTGCACGTTCTGGTCGGATGCCTCGAACCCCACTCGATGCAGCGCGGGGCAGACCCAGCTCGCGCTTGCCTGGGGCGGTTCGATCCGCAGCAGGCTGGCGCCCCCGCGCCGGGCGCCGTCAACGGCCGCGGCGACCAGGGCTTCGGCCACGCCGCCCTCGACCCGCCCCACCGGTCCGCGCGGCACGTACGCGATCCCGACCGCCGGCAGGAAGGGAAGCGGGCGGTGCCGCTGGATCAGGATCTGCATTCCGGCCACCAGCGCCTTCCCGTTGAAAGCCCCGATTCGCAGCGGTTCCCAGCCGTTGCGGCGCTTGATTTCGCCCCACTCCCAGCGCTGC
This sequence comes from Chloroflexota bacterium, assembly GCA_963664795.2. Classification (GTDB taxonomy): domain Bacteria; phylum Chloroflexota; class UBA11872; order UBA11872; family VXNJ01; genus VXNJ01. The sequence continues at coordinate 63,585 of CAXXYJ010000074.1, forward strand.
AGGAAACTGTGGCCGCTCGCGGGCCCGAACAGCCGGGCCCACTCCCGCGGGTTCTCGACCGCGCGCAGGTCGACCTTCACGCCGAATCCCCCGGCGCGATCGCGGTGTGAATGGCAACGCTCCCGAATCCGCGGCGCTCCCAATCGACCCGCTCGAACCCGGCCGCGGCGAGTTCGGCCGCCAGCCGCCCGGGGCCCGGAAACCGCTCGACCGAGGCCGGCAGGTAGCTGTAGGCGAACCGGTGGCCGCTGACCAGGCGACCCAGCAGCGGGGTGACGCGCCCGAAATAGAACCTGAACAGCCGGGCCAGCGGGCCGTTGCCCATCGGGGTCATCTCCAGGATCACCAGCCGTCCGCCGCCGGTCAGGACGCGGCGCCATTCGCCGAATGCGGTCCGGCGGTCGGCCAGATTGCGCACCACGAACGCGCATACGATCGCGTCCACCGCGCCGTCGCCCACCGGCAGGCGCAGCGCATCGGCGCGGGCCAGATGGCCGCCGGCGCGCCGCACCCGGTCGCCGCCGGCCAGCAGCATCTCGTGCGAGAAATCGATCCCAATGGCGTGCAGGCGGTCCTTACCGCGCCGCCGGGCCAGGGCGATCAGGTCGCCGGTGCCGGTCCCGATATCGAGCAGGACCGCGGGGCGGCCGGCCAGGGCCAGATCGATCATCCGGCACCGCCATCCGCCGTCGAGCCCGAGGCTGATCATGCGGTTGAGGCGATCGTAGGTCGGGGCGATGGCGTCGAACATCGCCCGGACCTGTGGCGGATCAAGCCGCCCGCGTTCAGCGGACTCGGTCAACTACGAATTCGGCCAGGTCGGATAGCGCACTTCTGAATTCATTGTCCGGCAGGCTGTCAAGTTGGGCGCGGGCTTCGTCGGCAAGGTCCCTGGCCCTCGCCACGGCCTCGTCCAGCGCCCCGCTCGCGCCGATTTCGGCCAGCGCGAGCGGAAGCCGGTCGGGGTCGGCTCTGCGGCGGTCGTAAAAGGCGGCCACCTCGCCGCCGGGATTCGTGCCCAGGTGCGCCAGGATCGGCAGCGTCAGCTGGGCCTGCAGCAGGTCGCCGCCGGCCGGCTTGCCGGTCACGTCGGGGTCGCCGCGCAGATCAAGGACGTCGTCGCAGATCTGGAACGCCAGTCCTAGCGCCACTCCCAGCCGCCCCATCTGCTCCTGCTGGCCGGCAGGGCGTTCGGCCAGGTCGGCCGCCGCGCAGGCGCAAAGCCCGATCAAGGCGGCGGTCTTGCCTTCAATCTTGGTCAGGTAATCGGCCTGCGCCGCCGCCGCGCCGTCTTCGAGGTCGGGCGAGTGCAGTTCGGCCCGCGACATCTGCATGATCGCGTCGGCGAACTTGGACACGATCGAGGGCCGCTGCAGACTCGCCACCATCTCGGCCGAGAGCGCGAACATGAAGTCGCCGGCCAGGATCGCGACTCCCTCCGACCACATCGTGTGCACCGTCTCGCGTCCGCGGCGGGTGGTCGAGGCGTCCACCACGTCGTCGTGAATCAGGGTCGCCGTGTGCAGGCACTCAACCCCGCAGGCAAGCACCACCGACCGCTCGTCAAGGCGCCCGAACGCTCCGGCCGAAAGGAGCACCAGCAGCGGCCGCAGGCGCTTGGCGGGGGCGTCGAAAAGGTTCTGCAGCACGGCCGCGATCATCGGCGAGGGCTCGTCGTCGCAGAGCCGGTCCAGGCGCTCGTTCACCCGCTCCAGCCAGGGTTCGACCGGGGCGGAGATGCCTTCCAGCGAAAGACTGCTCACGCGGCGCCGGGCAGGGCGAACAGGGCCCGCGCGTTGTCCGCGCACAGGGCCGCGATTTCATCTTCGGCCCTATCCCGCAGCCGGGCCAGCAGCCGAACCGTCAGCGGCAGGTTGGCGGGCTCGTTGCGGCGCCCCGAACGCGCGCCGCGCGGGACCAGGTAGGGCGCGTCGGTCTCCACCATCAGGCGATCGTCGGGGACCTGCGCCGCCGCCGCCCGGACAGGCTCGGCCGACTTGAAGGTCAGGAGACCGGCGAAGGACACGTAGAGGCCGAGTTCCAGGAACCGGTCCAGGTCCTCCGGGCCAAGGCTCCAGCAGTGCATCACGCCGTTGATTTCGCGCCCGGCAAGCTGCTCCAGGATCGCCGCCGCGGACTGGCGCTGGTGGATTATCACCGGCAGCCCCAGCCGCTCGGCCTGGTCCAGCTGCCAGGCGAAGGCCGCGCGCTGCAGCCCGGGTTCCGGATAGCCGCGCCCGGCGAAATCCAGGCCGATCTCGCCGACCGCGACCGCCTCGCCGTCGGACCAGATATTGGTTAGGCGGGCCTTGGCGTCCGGGTCCAGTTCGGCCGCTGAATAAGGGTGAATCGCCGCCGCCGCGCAGACCGAATCATCGTCCCGCGCCATCACCAGCGCCTTCTCCGAGGACGCCAGGTCGAAACCCGGCACCAGCAGGCGCCCCACCCCGGACGCGCGCGCCCGGCCCAGCACCTCCGGCAGGTCCTGGCCGAATGCGTCGTGATTTAGGTGGCAGTGCGAGTCGAACAGCAATTGCGGCGCAAAAACTAGTCGAGCATGTCCAGCCGCGGGAACAGCGGCTGTCCGCCGGGGACCGGGTTGCCGGGCGCGATCGTTAACCAGCGCGCGGATTCGTCCCAGCTGCGCTCGCTGGGACCGGCGCAGCCGAGCTGGGCCGATATCCGTTCCCCCACCCCGGGCATGGCGGGATAGACCAGGACCGCGATCTGGCGCAGGCAGTCGGCCAGGTGATAGAGGATCGTGCCCACGCGCGCGCCGGCGCCAGGGTCCCTGGCCAGCCGGAACGGCTGGGTCTGGTCGACGTAGCGGTTGGCGGCGGCGATGAGGCGCCAGGCCGCTTCAAGCGCCTCGGAAAACTCCCAGGCCGCGTAGTGGCGCTCGGCCTCCGACCAGGCGGCCGCGGCCGCGTTCCTGAGCTCGGCGTCCTCGTCGGCGTCCTCGCCGGGTTCGGGCAGGACCCCGTCGCAGTAGCGCGAAATCATCGCCACGCAGCGGTTGAGCAGGTTGCCCAGATCGTTGCCGAGATCGTGGTTGTAACGCGAGTGCAGGGTCTCGCGCCGAAAACTCCCGTCCAGCAGAAAGCGCATCTCGCGCAGCAGGTAGTAGCGCAGCGGATCGACCCCGTAGTACTCGGTCACGTCGTAGGGGTCGATGACGTTCCCGCGCGACTTGCTCAGCTTCTCGCCCGCCATGTCGATGAATCCGTGCGAGACGATCTTGGCCGGCGGCTCCAGGCCGCAGGACCAGAGCATTGCCGGCCAGTAGATGGCGTGGAAGCGCAGGATGTCCTTGCCGATGACCTGGGCGTCGCACGGCCACCAGCGCGCGAACGCATCCTCGTCGCTTTCGAACCCGACCACGGTGGCGTAGTTGATCAGCGCGTCGAACCAGACGTAGATCACATGGTCGGGGTCGTTCGGGGTCGGTATTCCCCAGTCGGCGCGGTGGCGCGAGACCGAAAAGTCCTTGAGCCCGCCCTCGATCAGGGCCAGCATTTCGTTGTAGCGCGAACGCGGAATCACAAAATCCGGGTTTTCCAGAAAGTGCGCGCGCAGCCGCTCCTCGTACCGGGTCAGGGCGAAGAAGTAGTTTTCCTCGGCCAGCCATTCCGGCGCCCGCTTGTGGATCGGGCAGAGGCCGTCCACAAGTTCGTCCTCGGAGTAATAGTTCTCGCAGGAAAGGCAGTACCAGCCCTCGTAGCGGTCGCTGTAGATGTCGCCGCGCGCCTGGGCCCGGCAGAAGAATTCCTGGGCGGCCCGGTGGTGGCGCGGCTCGGTAGTGCGGATAAAGGCGCTGGCGGAGACGTCAAGGTGCTCCCAGAGCGCGGCGAAGCGGGGCGACATCGAGTCGATGAATTCGCGCGCGTCAAGGCCGGCGGCGCTCGCGGTGCGGGCCACGTTCAGGCTGTTCTCGTCCACCCCGGTGGAGAAGAACACGTCGAAACCCTTGAGGCGCTTGAACCGCGCCTGGCAGTCGGCGCCGATCTTTTCGAACGCGTGGCCGAGATGCGGGTCCCCGTTGGGATAGTCGATCGCGCAGGCTTGGTAAAAACTGGGCATTGCACCGCCGGGACGGGGTTAAGGGGCGCGCTCGCCGCAATTATCTCCGCGCGGGCGCAAAATCGACCGGGGCCGCGCCCCGTACGTCGCGCAATCATCCAGCGAACTACCCCCAAGATTCGAGGAACCGCATGTCCACGCCCGCCGCAGCCGCCGTCAGCAGCGCCGAAGGCGTAGCCTGGGACCTTTCCGACCTTTACTCGGGTCCGGCGGACCCGCAGCTGGATGCCGACATCGTCCGTGCCGGCGAGCGCGCGACCCAATTCCGCAACCGCTACGAAGGACGGGTCGCCGCCCTGGCGGCCGAGGCGATGCGGGACGCCGTAGCCGAACTCGAGGACCTGAGCCAGCTGGCCGATCGCCCGCTGATCTTCGCCCACCTGCTGCACGCCGCCGACAGCTCCGATCCCGCGCACGGGGCGCTGATCGCCAGGACGGCGGAGGCCAATTCGCAGATCCGGGCGGGACTCCTGTTCTTCGAACTCGAATGGCTGGCGCTGCCCGACGAACACACCGAGCCCATCATCGCCGACCCGGCCAGCGTCCGGTTCGCCCACTTCCTGCGCAAGGGCCTGGCGTTCCGCCCGCACGTGCTCGCGCGTCCGGTCGAGGAAGCCCTCGAGCAGAAGTCGAACACCGGTTCGCGCGCGTTCAAGCGCCTGTTCGACGAGATCACCAGCGGGCTGGAGTGCGACGTCGAACTCCCGTCCGGGACCCAGCGGCTCAACGAGTCGGCCACGCTCGCCCTGCTCCACGACCACGACCGCGGGGTGCGGCGCGCCGCCGCCAGCGCCCTGACCGACACGCTGCGCGCCAACTCGAAGGTGCTCACCTACATATTCAACGTGCTGCTTCAGGACCACAACGTCGACGACCAGCTGCGTTCGCGCCAGCACCCGATGCAGGCGCGCAACCTGGCCAACGAGATTTCGCAGGAGTCGGTCGATGCCCTGATTTCGGCCTGCAGCGGCGCCAACGGGATGGTGCAGCGCTACTACCGCCTAAAGACCCGGCTCCTGGGGCTGGAGAAGCTCTACGACTACGACCGCTACGCCCCGCTGGAGCAGCAGGACGGGCGCTGGGCGTGGGACCGCTGCCGCCGGATGGTCACCGACAGCTACGCCGCGTTCGACCCCCGGGCGGGAGAGATCGTCGAACTGTTCTTTAAGCGTTCCTGGATCGACGCCGAACTGCGCAACGGCAAGCGCGGCGGGGCGTTCTCGGCCGGCGGCCCGGCCGACGCGCACCCCTACATCCTCTGCAACTACACCGACCGCGCCCGCGACGTGATGACCGTGGCCCACGAACTCGGACACGGGATCCACCAGTACCTGGCCCGCGACGTGGGCTACCTGCAGTCGCACACCCCGCTGACGATGGCCGAGACCGCCTCCGTCTTCGGTGAGATGATCGTTTTCTACCGCCTGCTGGAGGGCAGCCGCGACCCCGGCGAGCGGCTTTCGCTGCTGGCGGGCAAGATCGAGGACTCCTTCGCCACCGTGTTCCGGCAGATCGTGCTGACCCAGTTCGAACGCGCCGCCCACGCCGCGCGCCGCCGCGAGGGGGAGCTGAGCACCGAACGAATCGGCGAGCTGTGGATGGAAGCGAACGCACCGATGCACGGCGACGTGGTCGAACTGACCGCGGACTACGAATCCTGGTGGAGCTACATCCCGCACTTCATCCACACCCCCTTCTACACCTACGCCTACAGCTTCGGTCACCTGCTGGTCCTGGCCCTTTACGCCACCTACCGCCGGCAGGGCCCCGATTTCGTGCCCGGCTACCTGGAGATGCTGCGGCGGGGCGGTTCGGCCTCGCCGAAGGACCTGGTCGCCCCGCTCGGCGTTGACCTGGACGACCCCGGGCTCTGGCAGCGCGGACTGGCGCTGATCGGGGACATGATCGATGAGGCCGAGGCCCTGGCGGCCGACCGCGAATAGGGACCGATTCCAGGTGCCCGGACCGCGTCGGTTGGCCGCGGTCGCTGCTGCGCGCCTGAGCCGCGCGGCGGTTCGCGGAATCGTCCGGCGCGGCGGGTCGGCGCTGCCGGGACTGGTTGCCGACACGCTCGATCCAGGCCTGCTGTATGCGCTGATCGGCGACCTCGGGGGCGGCACCGTCCTGATTTCGGGCACCAACGGAAAGACCACGGTGACCGCGCTGGTAGCCGAAATCGCCCGGGCCGGCGGCGACCCGGTGGTCAGCAATCCGTCGGGGTCGAACCTGGCCCGGGGCCTGCTTTCGCACCTTTTGGAGCGGGTCGACCTGCGCGCCCGCGCGCGCTGGGCCCCCGAATCGCTCGGAGTGCTCGAGCTGGACGAGGCGCAGCTGATCGCCAGCCTGGGGCGGATGGCACCGCGCGCGGTTGTGCTCACGAACCTGTTCCGGGACCAGCTCGACCGCTACGGCGAACTGGACGCGCTGGGCCGGGGATTTGCCGCCGCGCTGGCCGAATGCGATCCGCTCCCGGCGCTGGTGGTCAATCGCGACGATCCGGTCCTTTCCCACATCGCCGAGTCCTATCCGGGCGCGGTGGTCGGGTTCGGGCTGGATGTATCCGGGTCGGGCGCCGAGCCCGACGAATGGGCCGATTCGACGCTCTGCCCCGAATGCCTCGGGCCGCTGGAGTACGCCGGCGTGGCCTACTCGCACCTGGGCCGCTTCCGGTGCCGGTCCTGCGGGTTCTCCCATCGCCAGCCCGAAATCAGCGGGAAGGTCCTGCAGGCCGACCTGCAGGGCATCGCGCTCGAGTGCCGGGTCAACGGGCATACCGTCGCCCTGAGCAGCCCCCTTCCCGGAACGTTCAACGCCTACAACCTGCTGGCGGGGCTGGCCGCCGCGCACGCCCTTGGCTATTCGGTCGAAAGCTCGGCCGCGGTGATCGCTGCGGCCGGACCGAGATTCGGCCGGGCCGAGCGGGTTGAATTGGATGGAGTCGAAATCACGCTCCTGCTGATGAAGAACCCGACCGGCGCCAACGAGCTTGTGCGCACGCTGCCCAATGACGACTACGACCTGCTGGTGCTCCTGAACGACCGACCCGCCGACGGCGAGGACGTCTCCTGGATCTGGGACGTGAACTTCTCCGCGATGGGACCGCGCCGGCTGTTTGTCGGCGGTTCGCGCGCCTCGGACATGGCGCTGCGGCTCAAGTACGCCGGGCACGAGGTTGCCGACGTGTCGGAGGGCCCGGTCGAGGACGCGCTGAGCGCGGCCATGGAGGCGGGCGGCGAGCGGCTGCTGGTGCTATCGACCTACACCGCGATGCTCGAATTGCGCCGCTGGCTGCTGCGTTCGGGGGCCGTTAACCAGCACTGGCAGGCGCGATGAAAGTCCGCATCGGACATCTGCTGCCGGAACTGATGAACATTTACGCCGACCGGGGCAACGTAGAGTGCCTGGCCCAGCGCTGTCGCTGGCGCGGGCTGGAGGCCGAGGTCGTCCCGCTGCCGGCCGGCCGGCCGTTCGGTCCCGATGAAGTCGACATAATACTGATCGGCGGAGGCCAGGACCGCCAGCAGGCGCTGGCCAGCCAGGCCCTTAAGGAAACGACCGGTGCGGCGCTGCGCCGCTGCGTCGGCGAGGGCGTGGTGGTGCTGGCGGTGTGCGGCGGCTACCAGCTGATGGGGCACTCGTACCGCGACGCGACCGGCGCGGTCCTGGACGGGATAGGTCTGCTCGACGTGGAAACCGTGCACCCGGGCCCCGGCGTGGCGCGCTGCATCGGCAACGTGGCGGCCCGCTGGGAGGAGCAGGTGCTGGTCGGGTTCGAGAACCACGGCGGCCGCACCTACCTCGGGGCCGGGCAGCTCCCTCTGGCCAGGGTCGAGTACGGACACGGCAACAACTCCGGCGACGGCACCGAGGGCGCCCGGACGGGCAACGTCTTCGGCACCTACCTGCACGGTTCGCTCCTGCCCAAGAACCCCGCGTTCGCCGACTTCCTGCTTGAGCGCGCGCTGGGCCGCCTGGGGCACCGCGAGGAGCTGGCCCAACTGGACGATCGCAGGGAATGGGCCGCCCACGCCGCGGCCCGGGCGCTGACCGGGTGGAGCGGTGCCGGATAGCCGGTCGCGGCGGGTCGGGCCGGCCGGCCAAAACGGGCCCCCAATATAAAATCCGCTGGTTAACCCGCCCGCCCCCGGATTTGCCTACCACCCATGGCGCCACCCGATAGCGCCGGCGCCCCCGGCGCTGTCAACGAAACCGGCCTGCGGGTAACGCTTCCCGGGCTCGATTACTACCGCGAGCAGATAACCTGCCAGGCCGCCTGCCCGGTCGACACCGACGTGCGCGGCATGATCACCGCGATCGCCCGCGGCGAGCATCAGGCCGCCTGGGACATGGCCCGGCAGGCGAACCCGTTCGCCGCCGTCTGCGGAAGCGCGTGCTCGGCGCCGTGCGAGAAGGGTTGCAGGCGCGGAAGCATCGATTCCCCGGTCGCGGCCGGCGCGCTGCAGCGATTCGTGGCCGAGATCGCGGGGCCGACCGAACGCCCCCTGGACCTGGCCGCGCCCGAACGGGCCCCGGAAAACTCCCGGACCGCGCATTCGGTTTACGCCCTGTCGCAATACCGGCGCGAGTACGCCGGTCAGCGCCGCTCCGGAGCGCAAATCGCCGTCGTCGGGTCGGGCCCGGCCGGCCTTACCGCCACCCACGACCTGGCCCTGCTCGGACACGCGGTGGACGTCTACGAGTCCTCCGACCGCGCCGGCGGGATGATGCTGCGCGGCATACCCGAATTCGTACTTCCGCGGGCGGTCATCGAAGCCGAGGTCGCGGCGGTCCTGGAAATGCCCGGGGTTCAGATCCAATACGGGATGCGGCTTGGCAGCGGCCTGGACATCGCCGAACTCGCGGCCCGCTACGACGGCGTGGTCCTGGCGCTCGGCGATCCCGGTCAGTGGCGCCGCGGCGCCGGCGGCGCGCTAGTCTCGGTCCCCGAGCTGGTCGAACGGCTGCGTCCGGGCCAACCGGGCCAAGTCGGCCGACGGGTCGTCATAGTCGGAGGCTGCAACCGTTCGATCTACGCCGCGCGCGTGGCCGCCCGAATCCAGCGCATGGCGTCCGAGCCGGTGAACGTGACCATGGTCACGCACCGCATCATCGGATCGCCCGATGCCGCCCGCGAAGCCCAGCGCGAGGGCGTCGAAATAGTCAGCGGCCATTTCCCGGACGAGATTTCCGAGGAGTCCGGGGGAGCGAGCGTCCCGCTCGGACCCGGGCGCGGTTCGCTCGAGGCCGACCTGGTGGTCCTGCCGATGGGCAACCCGCAGCTGGTCGCTCCGAGCGCTCCCGATCTGAGCCAGTTGCCCGAAAACGTGATCGTCGCCGAGTCTCCGCACGCCGACGAGGGCGTGATTTACGCGGTCGCCTCCGGACACGGCGCCGCGGCCGAAGTCGAATCGCTGATCCAGGGTCAGGCCCTGGGCGTGCGCCGCAGCGCGCGGATGCACCCGATCGAACACTCCGAATTCGAAGTGCCCGGTGCGCTGACCGCCCTGGCGCAGGAGCCCGAATTGATTCCGCCGGCGCGGCGCGGACCATTCGACGTCGTCGACCTGGGGTTCACCGCCGACGAAGCCCGGGCCGAGGCCCGCCGGTGCCTCAAATGCAACGTCAACACGGTTTTTGAGAGCCCGCGCTGCATCACCTGCGGTGACTGCGTGGACGTTTGCCCGCCCGGCTGCCTGATACTGACCGGGCCGGAGAACGTCGGCGGCCCGGGTCTGGATTCGCTGCTCGCGCAGGAATTTGGTGCCGGCCTCGACTTCCAGCGCAACTCCGAAGAGGTCAGCGAGGCGACGTTGATCCTCAAGGACGATTCGATGTGCGCAAACTGCGGTCTGTGCGTGGAGATTTGTCCGACCGACGTGATCTCGTTTGAATGGTTCGCGTTCTCCGAAGAACTCGAACTGATCAAGGTGCCGGCCTGATGCTTCGCCGAATCGGCGGCGCTTTCGCCCTGCCCCGCTTTGGGAAAATGGGTGCGGTCCCAGCCGGCTCGCCGGCTCGCCGGGGCCTGCGAACTTGCGGGCGCGAATGGAAGAATTCGCGCCGATGCAGCCAGAAGGAGCAGTCGGCGTGAATCTGCGGCCCGAAATAACGAACGGCTATACCGACCGCTCGCGGGCGGTCGCGCAGAATTTCTTCCTTGCCTTCCACCCGGTGCAGGTGAGTTCTAAAAGCCTGCGCCCGACCTACTCGTTCGGCTTCGGGTTGCTGGGTCTCTACAGCCTCCTGATCATGTTCGTCAGCGGCCTGCTGCTGATGTTCCATTACGTGCCCGAAATCGATAACGCCTATTCATCGATGGTGCGCCTGGAGACGGACGTCTTCCTGGGCGGCCTGATCAAGAACCTACACGTTGTATCCGGACACGCCCTGGTCGCATTCGCGGCCCTGCACCTGGTGCGGGTGTTTTTCACCGGCGCCTACGCGGGGCGCGCCGCCAACTGGATCCTCTCGGTGGCGATGCTGGTCGGCGCGGGACTTACCGTGCTGACCGGGTACGTGCTGCCATGGGACCAGTCCGCCTACTGGATCACGTCCGGGGCCGGCGAAATCCTTGCCGAGGGTCCGATCTTCGGCGAGTGGATCAGGTTGCTGGCGTTCGGCTCCGAGGACGTGAGCCAGGCCACCCTGACCCGCTTCTACACCTTGCATTTCATAGTCGGCCCGCTGGCGCTGATGGCGCTGGCCGGCTGGCACGTTTTCCTGCTTCGCCGCGGCGGTCCGGCCGCAACCGAATGGGGGCCATAATGCCTAGCGCTGGGGAATCGGCTTGAGCACCTCGCAATTGGACTCCTCGGGCAAGACCTACGGCCTGATGGGGCTGGCCCGCGGCCAGGTCCGGACGGTCCGCGCCGCTCCCGGCAAACAGCTCGCCTGGCCCTCGGTGCTGCTGACCGAACTGCTCCTGGGGCTGGGTCTGCTGCTGGTGCTGCTGGTGATCGCGGCCGCCATGTCGGCCAATCTCGGTCCTCCGCCGAACGTTGCCGCCGCCGACAACCCTGCGCCGGTCCCGTGGTTCACGGCCTCGGTCGCCGAACTGAACCTGCGCTACGACCCCATCATCGGCGGAATCATCATTCCCAGCCTCTGGGTCTTCGGACTGCTGCTGGTGCCGCTGACGGCGTCGAACCCGGTTTCGCCGGGGACCTGGTTCGGCGGACGATCGCTCGGGTTCGCGCTGGCCGGGGCGGCGTTTTTTCGGGATCGTCTGGATCCTCTATGTCGCGTTTGACCCCGACGGGCAGCTCTTCCATGAAATCAATTCGACGCTGGAGTTGACCAAGCTTTCCGGCGGCGAATCGCCCGGCTGGTGGCCGACGAGCATTCTTTTCTTCGGTTTCCTGGACTTGTCCGACCTTTCGGCCCTGGTCTGGACCGGGGTGTTGCCCCTGCTGGCGTGGATCGTTCTCTCCGGGGCCGCCCTCCTGGTGGCGCGGTTGGCGATGGGCGCCGACCGCCGCGAAATGACCGTTTTCCTGTTCACCGGCATCTGGATATCGATCCTGCTGCTGACATTTGTTTACGGGGCGATGCGCGGACCGGACCTGGCGCTGTATGCGCCATGGGACGTGCCGGCTCCGATTCCGGCCGCGTTTGGCACCGGCTAACCGGGCCCAGCCTTCCCGTTTGATCGCACCCGTCACCGCGCCGTAGCACCCATGCCCGCCCGCCAGCCAGGACTTATCGAGCTATCGCGACGCGGTCTGCTCAAGGGTGTATTCGGATCGACCATGGGCGTGCTGGCGCCGCTGGCGGCGGTGGCCTCCGGCGTCGCCTATCTCATGCCGGTTCGCGAAGAAGGCGAAGAGTGGCTGGAAGCCGGGGAACCGGGCAGCTACGCCGAGGGCGAAGTCAAGTTCATCCCGTCGGCGGGCATATTCGTGGCCCGCAGCGAGCGCGGTTTTATCGCCCTGAACCACGAGTGCACGCACCTGGGCTGCAAGGTCCCGTTCGATCCGGTCGAGCGGGAATTCCGCTGCCCTTGCCACGGTTCGGTCTACGACGAATATGGCGACAATGTAAGCGGTCCGGCGCCGCGCCCGCTGGCATACCACCCGCTGCGCCTGCAGGGGGGCCAGATTCAGGTTTCGACTAATCCGCGTCCGCGCGAACTGGTCAAAGAGGTCCAATTCAAGCCCTATGCCTAATCGAACCGAATTCCAAGTTGCGGCCGTCGCCACGCTGGCGGCGCTGATAGTGGTTGTTCTGGCCGCCGTGCTGGTGACCGAGGTCTACTGGGGCCACGAGGATGCCGCCGACCATTACAGGCCCTATCTCGAGTCGCCGGAACTGGCCGAATTCGGCATCTTCTCGATCACCGCTGCCGCCGGCGGCATGGCCGACGGCGAGCCGATCGAGCGCTCGCCCGAACTCGAGGCCATTTACGACACCTTCATCGAAAAAGGCTGCACCGGCTGCCACATCGTGGACGGGATTCCGGAGGCCATCGGCGACACCGGGCCGAACCTGAACGGGTTCGCGAGCCGGGAGATGATGGCCGGTGAAACGATGGAAGTCAACCGCGACAACCTGGCCGCCTGGCTCAGTGACCCGCCGGCTCACAAGGCCGACACGCTAATGCCGAACCTGGGCCTTACCGACAACGAGGTCGATCTGTTGATCGACTGGCTATTCACCCTCACCTGATCGCGGGAAGAGACCTAGCAGATCAGCCTCGGTCTCGCGTCGGCGGGTAAGCACTGCCCGGCCGCCGGCCGCAAACACAACCGCCGGCCGCAGGGCCATGTTGTAGTTGGAAGCCATTGCCATTCCGTACGCCCCCGAGGTGGCCGCCGCCAGGACGTCGTCGCGCCGAAGCTGCGGCAGCGGCGCGTCCTTGAAAAGGATGTCGCCGGACTCGCAATAACGACCCGCTACGGTCACGGGCCCGAATGGCGGTTCCGGCCGGCGGCTGGCCAGCACGACCGTGTATTCGGCGCCGTATAGGGCCGGGCGGATGTTGTCGGCCATCCCCCCGTCGACGGCCACGTAGGTGCGAATGCCGGGAATCGACTTGATCGTGCCGACGCTGTAGAGGGCCACGCCGGCGCGGGCGATTATGGACCTGCCCGGCTCGACCACCAGCAGCGGCCGGCGTGAATCGGGCAGGGCTTCGGTGACCGCAGATCCGATCGCGGTCATCAACGGGCCCGGTTCCAGTCCGGCGTCGTCCAGCGTGTAGCGCACGCCGCCGCCGCCGCCCGGCGAGAGAACCTCCGGAAAGAAGCCGGTCTCGCGTTCGGTCGCGATCGCAAATTCCACCAGCCTGCGGGCGTTGTCGACCAGCGGCTGGCGATCGAATATCTGCGAACCGATGTGGGCGTGATAGCCGAGCAGTTCGATTCCCGGGTCTTGGAGCGCCGACTTGGCGGCCGCAAGGGCCTGTCCGGTGGAAATCGGTATGCCGAACTTGGAGTCGAGCTCGCCGGTCCGAATGTACTCGTGGGTGTGGGCTGAAATGCCCGGCGTCAGCCGCAGCAGGACCGGTGCGCGGACGCCCCGTCCGGCCGCCACCAGGCCGATGAACGCCAGGTCGTCCTCTCCGTCGGCGACCAGCTGGCCGATCCCGGCCGCCAGCGCCAGCTCGATCTCGTCGCGCGACTTGTTGTTGCCGTGAAAGGTGATCGTTGACGGGTCGACGCCGGCCTCGAGGGCGGCGGTCAGCTCGCCGGCGCTGACGCAATCGACCCCGAGCCCGCATTCGGCCACCAGGCCGAGCACGTGCAGGTCCGCATAGGCCTTGGCGGCGTAGATCACGCGCGAATTCGAATAGGCCGCGGCCAGCGGCTGGCGGTACTGCCGGCAGGAAGTCTTGACTGCCACTTCGTCGTAGACGTACAGCGGGCTGCCGAATTGCTCGATCAGGTCGGTTACCGCGCATCCGCCCAGAACCAGGCGGCCGGCCGCGTCGCGGGCGGCGCCTTCCGGGAATAGCTCGAGCGGGTCCCGGGCCCGGTCGTTGGAATCTCTCACTTGGCCCCCAAATCAACTGACGGCGCGGGGTTGCCGCGCCGTCAGGGGAATTCAGCTAGGTTGGAATTAGCCGGTTCCGGCGCCGCCCCACGACTTGATGAAGTTCCCGTCCGAGTCGAAGTGCACGACCCGGTTGTTGCCGGAGTCGGCCACGTATACGCCTTCGACGCCGGCCTGCAGCCCGGTGGCCCCGGAGAACTCGCCGTCGCCTGCACCGGAGCTGCCGAAACTGGCGCTGCGGGTGCCGTCTATCTCGAAGCGGTGAATCTCGTCATTGGCCGGATCGAGCACGTAGAACTGTTCCTCGCGGTTGATCGACATGTGACCGGGCTCGACCAGGTCTTCGAAATCGGCCTTGTGCTCGATTTCGTAATCGAGCCCGACCCGGTTGATCTGGAAGAGTTGGGAGTTGCCCTGGTCGGGATTCCAGACCAGTCCGAATATTTCACCTTCAACCGGAACCGCGGTTACGCCGCGCCACAGCCCACCGGCTTCGGGGGGTTCGATCACGGTCTTGTTGCTGCCGTCGGCGGAAAAGCGGAGCAGGCGCTCGTCGGCGGTGATGATGTACGGAAACCCAAAACCGCTGGAGCGCAGCTGGGTGGCGCCTGCAAGGTCGGGGTCGCCCCATTTCTTGGGGATGTTCATGTGGCCCGCGGGGCGTCCCAGGTAGGTCGAAAACTTCTGCACCTGGGCGTTGCCGGCGTCGAGAACCCAGAGCACGCGGGTGCGGTCCATGGTGATGTCGGTGGGGCCGTTGAACGGATGCTGGCGGTCGGTGATCTCGTCGCCGCCGTCGGACCAGTAGTTGAGGACGCCGTCCTGGGTGAATTCAAACAGCTTGTTGTCGGAGGTGACAACGTAGATGTCCTTGCGTTCGTCGTTCTGGCCGATGCCGACCGGCCCGACCATGTCGGTGGGCTCTTCGACGAACTTCGGTCCGCCGTCGAGTTCGGCCGAGGGGCCGCCTCCCGCACGCGCGGCGCCGGCTACTTCTTCGGCTCCACCGAGCCGGCTTTCGTCGTGGGCCTCGCCGCAGGCGGCCAGCGCCAATATTGCGGCACCGGCGGATCCGGTGGCCAGCAGTCGCCGGCGGCTAATGATCAGGTCATTTCTCACCACGTCTGCCTCCTGTGCTTTTCTCCATATATAGATTGATAGCGCAAACGAGAATTCGGTGCCAAGCGCGCCATGCCCCTGATGCCCTCCGCCGACCCTGTGCGGATCAGCGGCGCAAGCGGGGACGATTGACCGATTTTAGGCGGCAATGTCTCGTAGCGCCCGCACGAGCGCCGGCCCGCCGGCGGCAACCGGTTAATTCGGCGCTGACCTTCTATTGATTTGACATTGACCTTCCATGGGCGCAAAATGCGCCCAACTGATTGGCCCGTCGACGGTTGGCCTTCTCTGAATATTTGGGAGGACACTGCTGGCGCGGGATTCTTATTTGATCCCAGCGCGCCGGCGGGAGATCAGAGCAACTCAAAGTAGGAGGAAAACTCTTGCGCATAACCCGAAGACGTGCCTTAACCGGCATGGCTGGGGCAACTGGTCTGGCTATTCTGGCCGCCTGCGGCGAGGAAGAGGCAGACGCCCCGGCTCCCGCAGCAGCTCCGGCAGCTGCGGCTCCCGCGGCTCCGGCCGCGGACAGTGGCGCAGATGCTGCGCCCGACACCGGTGGAATGATGTTCGAGGACGTGGAAATTGAATTCCGCTTCAACGGACTCAACCCCGCCGGCCAGGAAGCGGCACGCACTGAAATCGCCAAGTTCAAGGACTTGACCGGTATCCAGGTCAAGCCTGACTTTTCCGACTGGGCAAGCTCCTTCCAGAAGATCACTACCGGTTTTGCGGCCCAATCCGCGCCTGACATTTGGTACGGCGGCGGGCTGTGGACCCCGGTACTGGCCGCAAAGGGCCAGGTGCTCGAAATTGATGAGTACGTGGCCAACTGGGACGAGTGGAGCGACTTTTATCCGCGCGGTCTCGAGGACGTGACCTACGAAGGTCATATCCAGGGTGTTCCTTATCGGTTCAACTACCGAGCATCCGCGGTAATCCGAGCCTCGTTCTACGAAGCGGCCGGCCTCGAGCCGACTCCGCCGACGACCTGGGACGAGCTCAACGAACAAACTCCCAAGCTCACGGTCAAAGATGGCGACATCTTCGAGCAGGCCGGAATGAACCTCCAGCACCACACCCAGGTGTACGAGGACTGGCTGTTCCAGGCCGGCGGTAACTACTTCTCCGAAGACCGCACGATGCCGCTGAACAACTCGCCCGAGGGCAACACTGCGCTTAGCCAGCACGTGAGACCCGGATTGGTCGACGGGACCATGCCCAAAGAAGGCATGGACTCCGGCGTACCGAACCTGCACGCTTTCTGCGCTGGCCGCGTGGCGTACCAGCAGCTCTGGCCCGGTAACGTGGGCAACTGCGAAACCAACGCCCCTGACGTGTTTGCGGACGTGGTAGTCGGCGAGCCGCTGCGTGGTCCTAAAGAGCAGATCATGCAGATCTACGTTGATAAATACATGCCTTGGAAGCTCACCAAGAACCCGGACGCTACCTTCGAGACCATGAAGTACTTTGCGTCACCGGGTCCGAACCATGACATCAACGTGGTCGGCGACCGCTCAATGCCGTGCCGGGTAGCGATGGAAGCCTACGAGCTCTACAAGCAAGAGCCGTGGAAGACCTACTCCCAGAACGGCAACAAGTTCGGCAAGGGACGTCAGATCGTTCCGGAGCACTTCGACGTTCAGCCGGCCATGAGCCGCTGGGTGGAGAAGGCCGCTCTTGGCGAACTCACCGTCGAGGAAACCCTCGAGGGAATGGACGCGGAAGTACTCGAAATCATTACGGGCAGCTAATTCGTCCTATTCGGCGGTTCCCGTCAAACGGAACTTCCGAGAAGCGGGGCAAGGGTGGTGGCCCGAGTGGCCGCCACCCGGCCTCGCCGAAAATTCACCCGCCGGACCGGTACTGGCCGGCGGCTCCCGAATTGCCGCCGATCGGCGGCGTTCCGGTAATATGAAGGTCTTAACGGCCGAGTGCAGAGCCGCGCTGCGGCTCGAACAGCGGAAGAACGGTTCGTAAGGAAAACCCAATGGCGGTAGCGCAAACTCAACCGGCAGTAACGCTGCGGACCCAGGGCCGAACGTGGCCCTTCATTCGCCGCACGTTGCTTTACACCCTCATGTCGGTGATCGCCTTCTTGGCGGTTTTCCCGTTCCTCTGGTCGCTCCTGGGGTCATTCAAGACCGCGGAAGACCTTTTCGACTTCGCGATCGAAGACCCGGGCACCTACCTGCCCTACGCCTGGCAGTTCAATAACTACACGACCGTCTGGGGGCTCAACTTCGGGCGGTTCTTCTTCAACAGCGCATTTGTGGCCACGATCATAACCCTGGCTCACCTGCTGCTTGCCTCCACCGCCGGATACGCGTTCGCGCGGTTGGAATTCCCCGGTCGCGACGTTCTGTTCGTTGCCGTGGTCGCCACCCTCATGGTCCCGTTCCAGGTCACGATGGTTCCGCTGTTCATCATGATCAAAAACTGGCCCCTCACCGGTGGCAACGACCTCCTCGGTCAGGGCGGACGCGGTCTGCTCGACTCCTACGCCGGCCTGACCATCCCGATGTTCCCGACCGCCTACGGAACATTCCTCCTGCGACAGTTCTTCCAGACCCTGCCGCGCGAGCTCGAGGACGCCGCCCGAATCGACGGCGCTTCCGAGTTGCGCATCTACTGGAACGTGATCCTCCCGCTCTCGGGCGCCGCCCTGGCGGTCCTGACGGTGTTCTCCTTCCAGCAGACCTGGAACGACTTCGTCTGGCCGTTCATCATCACCCGCGACGAGGACATCAAGACCCTGCAGGTGGCGCTCGCCAACTTCAGGCAGGAATACAACACCGACTGGGGTCTGCTGATGGCCGCCACCATGGTCGCCACGGTGCCGATCCTGATCCTGTTCCTGATGACGCAACGCTACTTCGTCCAGGGGATCGCCCTCTCCGGCATCAAGGGGTAACTGAGCCTCATTGGCCAGTGAATCTGTCGCCCCCGGCCTTGGCGGGGGCGCACAGCCACGGTTCGGCGTCTACTTTCGGCGCAACCTGGCAGGCTACCTGTTCGTCCTGCCGCAGATCCTCTTCATCGCCGTCTTCATCCTGATACCCATCGCCGGCGCGTTCTACTACTCGGTAACCAACTACAACCTGCTCACCCAGCCGACTATCGCCGACCCGGTCTGGAAGAACTTCACCGCCCTGCCGGGCGACGAGCGGTACATTCCGGCGATCCGCAACACCCTGCTGTTTGCGTTCGTGACCGTGCCGGCCGGCGTGATCACCTCGCTGCTGCTCGCCGTCCTTATCAACCGCTCGATTCGCGGCATCTATTTCTTCCGGGCGATGTTCTACATGCCGGTGGTGTCCTCGTTCGTGGCCGTATCGCTGATATGGCTCTGGTTCTACGAACCCCAGTTCGGGCTATTCAATGACTTCCTTATATGGGTCGGCTTGCCGGCCTCGAAATGGCTCAAGGGTCCGGAGACTGCGCTGCTCTCGATCATCATCATGAGCGTTTGGAAAAACATGGGCCTGAACATGGTCATCTACCTGGCCGGACTGCAGGGCATCCCGCCGACCGTGATCGAGGCGTCCGACATCGACGGCGCCGGGCGCGTGTCGAAGTTTTTCCGGATCCTGGTGCCGCTGCTGGCGCCGACGACCTACTTTGTGGTGATCGTTTATTTCATCGGCGCCCTGCAGATGTTCGTGCAGGTATGGATCATGACCCAGCAGGCCGGCAACGGCGTTCTCACCGGCGGCCCCCTCGACAGCACCGTCACCGTGGTGCTGCTGATCTATTCGAACGCCTTCGAGTACCTGAAGATGGGATACGCGGCGGCGATGTCGGTGGTGCTGTTCCTGGTGATCGCGCTGATCACCTACGTCAATTCGCGCCTGCTTCAGTACGAGGTCGGCTGGTAACCAGGGGCGCCCGCGCCCGCCGCTGACCGCTGGAATCGGGACGCCCGGCGATCCGGCGGGGCAAGTTGACTCAATCTGGCCGCGACCCCGTCCCGGCCGCCGTCGACCTGACCCAGACCGGCTGAAAATCCCGTCCCGGAGTGGATATCAACAACTCCTGCCGTTCCCCGTCGGCCTGCATGATCCAGATGTCGGCCGAATCGGAACCGGCGCGCGCGAACGCGATCTGGCCCCCGTCGGGCGAAAAATCGGGATCGCGGTCGTCACCGCCGCCGCGGGTCAGTCTTCGGACCGCCCCGGACCGGCGATCGAGGGCGTAGAGGTCCCAGTCTCCGGCCTCGAAGGCCTCAAAGGCGATGTATCGGCCGCTGGGGTCAAAGTCGGGGAACTGGGCGAAAGCGGTCGTGTCGACGGCCCTTGCCGGACTCCCGAAACGGCGCCTTGCCGGTCCGGGATACGTAGATGTCGAAATCGCCTCCGGGATTGGCGAAATAGGCAATCTCGCGCCCGTCCGGACTCCAGTCCGGCGCGTAATGGTGCCATGGATCGTCGGTGAGCTGGCGCACCGTGCCGCTCCCAAGGTCGAGCTCGAACAGCTGAAAGTAGTCGATGTCGCGTTCGAAGGCTATCCGGGCCCCGTCAGGCGAGAAGACCGGCGAGAAGTCTTCGCGGTCGTTGGCGGTCAGCTGGACCGGCTCGCCGCCGTCGGTTCCGACCACGAACAGGTCGAAATCCCCGCCGTCGGCGCTGGACGAGTAAATAACCCGCGACCCGTCCGGCGATGGATCGGCATAGCGGTTGTGATGCCGGTCGGCGGTCACGCGCCGCAATTGGTCCGAGAACCCGTCGGCGAGGTATATGTCCCAGTCGCCGTCGGCGCTCGATCGGAAAACGATCTGGCGGTCGCCGAGCAGCCCCCAGTCGACCAGGTGCTCGAATTCGACCGGCGAACCGGCCCGGGGCGGTTCGGCGCCGGGCTGGCATCCCAGGAGGAGCCCGGCCAGAAGGAGCCAGGCCGGCCAGCTTCGCCCGGTTTCCAATAAGCTAAATGGC
This sequence comes from Chloroflexota bacterium, assembly GCA_963664795.2. Lineage (GTDB taxonomy): Bacteria > Chloroflexota > UBA11872 > UBA11872 > VXNJ01 > VXNJ01. The sequence continues at coordinate 83,705 of CAXXYJ010000074.1, forward strand.
CGGGTGCCACGAGCGCCCCTGGCCCGCGACCCACGATTGCCTGCCAAAGGACCGGGGCATGCCCAAGCAACCCAACATCATCATCTTCATGCCCGACGAGATGCGTTGGGACTGCGTTGGGTACGCCGGCAATTCGGTCATCAACACTCCGAATTTTGACCGCTTCGCGGACGAGAACGCCCCGTTTTCGCACTTCTTCGTCAACCACACGGTCTGCACCCCGTCGCGGATCTGCATGTTCACCGGATGGCCGCCGCACGTGAACGGTCACCGCACCCTGTGGCACATGCTGCGGCCGCACCAGCCGAACGTGTTCAATTACCTCAAGCAGGCCGGATACCACGTGGAAATGTGGGGCAAGAACGACCTTCTGGCCCAGGAATCGTTCCCCGACAGCATCTCGCACGAGGGCCAGATCAATTTCGACTACCGCAAGTTCACCGCAAATCCCTGGCCTCCCGACCACAAGCACTTCCGCAGCTTCTATTTCGGGCAGCGCCCGGACGAGGCCTCCAACGACACCGACCGGCAGTGGATCGACGGGGCGATCCGGTTCCTCGAATCGAATCCGCCGGAGCCGTTCTGCCTGTACCTGCCGCTCATATTCCCGCACTGCCCGTACTGGTGCGAGGAACCCTACTTCTCGATGCACGACCGCGACCGCGTGCCCGATCCGATGCCGCCGCGCGGCGACGGGCCCATCCACCACCAGGAGATGCACCGCTCCTATGGGCTGGACCGGCTAAACGCCGACGACTGGCGCGAGCTGATCGCTACCTACTGGGGGATGTGCTCGCGTCTAGACGACCAGTTCGGCGAGCTCCGCCAATCGCTGGAGCAGAACGGGTTCTGGGACGAGGCGGCGGTGCTTTTCTTCTCCGACCACGGCGATTACGCCGGCGACTACGGCCTGGTGGAGAAGTGGCCCAGCGGGTTCGAGGACGTGCTGCTGCGGGTGCCGCTGACGGTCAAGCTGCCTACCAACGAGCAGACCGCGATGATCCCGCACCTCTGCGAAACGCTCGACCTTACTCCCACGATCCTCGACATCGCCGGCGTTCCGCTCGAGCACGACCAGTACGGCAGGAGCCTGCTGCCGCTGATCCGCGGGCAAACCCTCGAGCACAAGGACGCGGTATTCGTCGAAGGGGGCCATCACCACTTCGAGCGCCAGGCGGTGGAGCTCAAGTGGGACAGCCTGGGCGGGACCGACCATGTCTACTACCAGAAGGGCCGAATCCAGACCGACAATCCGGATTCGGTCGCCAAGGCGGCGGCGGTCCGCACCGGCACCCACAAGTACGTGCGGCGGCTGCGCGACCGCGACGAGTTGTACGACCTGGTC
>CAXXYJ010000075.1:0-2636 GCA_963664795.2 Chloroflexota bacterium
TTCGCCGAACCCGTGATTGGCCAGGATTCGCAGGACGTACCAGCGGGTTTCGGGGCGCTCCGGGTCCGGCTCCAGGACCTGCGGATTGCCGCCGATGGTTTGGGGCGATTCGAACCTGCCCAGGAGCTCCAGGCCGGCGGCGTCCACGCGCGGATCGAAGGGCGCGGCGTAGATCTCGAATTCGGCGACGAAGGAGGTGGGTTCCTCCAGTTCGTGGTTCCAGATGACCACTTTCTCCAGCGGGAACGGCTCCTCGGCCCAGAGGACCAGGTCGAACGGGTACTGCGCCGGGCCGGACAGCCATCCCGGCAGGTTCGGCTCCAGCAGGCCGTCCACCAGGCGGGCCGAGGTGTGGAAGTCCGAGAGCGGGACCGTGACCGCGGTTCCGGAAGGGAATTTGTGATCGCCGGCCACCCCGTTGAGGGTGGAGACGTCGCGCGGGCTCACGCGCAGTTGGTCGGCCAGCCCGATCACGGTCTTGTCGCCGTCCAGGACCATCCGGCGGGTGGCGCCGGCCGGGACCCAGGCCCCGCCGCCGTTTATCGATTCCGTCAGCGAGATTCCCTGGCCATCCAGCGAAAAGTCCTGGGTGAAGCCCACCCGCGCGCGGCGGATGGTCTCGTAGGGAAGCGGAGTCGAGGAGAGGTTCACGAAAACCACCGTTCCGCCACCGATGACCAGCGCCAGGAAGAGCAGCAGCGCGCCGACCAGGAAGGCGCGCGGAGACCGCAGCCAGGCAAAGAAGTTCCGTTTGCTCCAGCGTCGTCCTTCGGCCAGTTCGGCCGCCAGCAGGACTTCCTCGCTGCACTTGGGGCAGACGCGAACGTCTTCGACCACGCTGAGCGCCTCGGCCGAGAAATAGGAGCGGCAGCGACCGCAGGTTTCGGTCGCCGGCTTGGTCGGGAAGTATGGGCAGCGCCGAGTGGCTTGGGCGCCACCGGTTCTGCGGCGCTTTTCAGGCAAATTCAGTTCTCGCGCTCAGCGCTCCGCCGCTAGCGCCGGGCTGAATGGCGCAGGTCAACGACCGGTTCGTTCATGTAGACCTCGCCGTTGCGGATCTTGAGATTGAACTTGCAGGTCGGATTCGTGCAGACCCAGGCCTTGTAGTGGACCGACGCCCCGTGCCCACCAAAATCCGATAGCGGCACCAGGACCCCTTCGCCGCAGGCAATGCAATCGGGGAACTGCGATTCAGAATAGGCTTCGTCCACGATTTATCCTTTGCGCGTCGACAACCGCCCTGCGCTGTCCGACTCACCGCACACACCTGCACCCATCACCTAAACGGAAGTGCGCTGCCGCAGGGCGCTCCGATTTTAGTTGCGGGGAACCTGTTCGCGCTCCCGGGCGCTGGCGTAGGACTCGGCCAAAAATTCGGCCAGGTGCTGGACCCGCATCGCGTTCCCGCGCAGGTCCAGGCCCTGGGCCAGGTGCATCTGGCAGCCCGGGTTGGTGGTGACCAGCCGGTCGGCGGCGGTGGCCTCGATCGTGTCGAGTTTTTCCGAACGCACCTGCCCGGAAACGTCGGGGTTTAGCAGGCTGTAGATGCCGGCATTGCCGCAACACAGGAACGAGCGGTCGGGTTCGACCAGCTCCACCCCCGGCACCCGGGCGAGCAGCGAGCGCGGCTGCTCGGTGATCTTCTGGGCGTGCCGCAGGTGGCAGGCGTCCTGGTAGCAGACCCGCGCGTTGACCGGGCCCAGCTCGCCCTCGAGTCCGATGCGGTCCAGCCATTCGGACAGGTCGTAGGTCTTTGCCCTGACCCGGGCGGCGGCGGCCGACATCTGCTCATCGTCCTCAAGCATTTCCTGCCATTCCTTGGCCGAGGAGCCGCAGCCGGCCGAGTTGATCACGACCGCGTCCAGGTCGTCGCGGTCGAATGCGCGCACGTTGCGGCGCGCCATCGCGCGCGCCGTCGCCCGGTCGCCGTTGTGCCAGCTGAGCCCGCCACAGCAGCCCTGCTGGCGCGGCAGCACCGCCTCGCAGCCGTTCTCGGCCAGGACCTCCAGCGTGGCCCGGTTCACGTCCCCGAACGCCACCTGCATGATGCACCCGGACAGGACCCCCACCCGGTAGCGGCGGCGGCCGCGCGGCGGGAACACCTCCACGTCGGCCTGGCCGCAGAATCGCTCCGAAATCCGCGGGGCGCTGCGCGCCGCCCGGGCCAGCCCCGCCGGCAGGATGCGCAGCCGCTGCAGCGGACCGACCAGGCGGTCCAGGCCCAGCCGCTGGGAGAGCCGCAGCCCGCGCGCCAGCAGCCGCAGCAGCCAGATGCGGGCAAGGATCAGGCGCATCAGGCGGTTGGCGGTCTGGAGCCCGGGAGGGAGATTCCCGGCGATAGTGGCCTGGGCGCGCGCGGCCTCGATGATCTGCCCGTATTCGACTCCGGACGGGCAGGCCGATTCGCAGCCCCGGCAGTCCAGGCACAGGAAGATGTGCTCGCTGAACGAGGGCTCTTCCAGGTCCAGCCGGCCCTCGTGCACCGCGCGCACCAACTCGATGCGGCCGCGCGGCGAATCGGTCTCCACCCGCAGCGCCCGATAGGTCGGGCATTCGGGCAGGCACATCCCGCAGTGAATGCAGGTTGAGATCAATCCCGGGTCGGGAGCGTCGGTGGCGGAGAAGGTCGAGGTCTG
>CAXXYJ010000076.1:0-13783 GCA_963664795.2 Chloroflexota bacterium
AAGTCCGATTGCTGGTTCTCGCGCCGAGACCGTGGCCTAGTCGAGTTGGCGGCGTAACCGGCGGAACGCCTCGACCATCACGCCGGCGTCGGTGTGGTAGCCGAGGAACTGGATGCCCATGTCCAGCCAGCGCCGGGCCGGTTCGGGCTCGAAAGCGTAAATCCCCAGCGCTTTGCCGTAGCGGCCGCACAGGTCCACCGTTTTCGCGACCTGCTCGATGACCGCCGGGTGTTCCGGCTGGCCCGGAAATCCCAGCGACTGCGAGAGGTCCATCACGCCGATGAAGAAACAGTCGACCCCTTCCAGACGGCACAGCTGCGGCAGGCACTCGATCCCTTCCGAACCCTCGATCTGCAATATCACCGCCGCCCGTTCGTTCTCGCGCTGGTAGAACCCGGGGTCGCCCAGCGAGGAGTAATCGGCGTTGCGCACGTGCGCCATCACGCCGCGGTTGCCCAGGGGGTGATAGCGGGCGGCGGCCACCGCACGCGCGGCCGCCTCCGGGCTGGAAATCTGCGGGACCATCACCCCCTGGGCTCCCATGTCCAGAGCCTTGGTGATCAGGGGCGGGTCGACCTGCGGCACGCGTACCACCGCCGCCATCGCCCGGGCGGCGGCGGCGCGCACCAGCTGAGCGGCGCGTTCTTCGGAATACATGCCGTGCTCGGTGTCGACTATCGCGAAGTCGAAACCGGCGATGGCGATCATCTCGACCACGTCGGGGCTGGGCATGGTCAGGAAGGGCCCCATCACCGTCTCGCCGGCCAGCAGCTTCTGCCGCAGATTCAGGTGCTCGGACATGCGCGTTCGTACGTTTCTTCCCTGATTTGGAGCCAGCTAGAAGTCTGCCAGAGACCGGGGCGTGGAAGCGGTTCGCGATTAAAATCCTTGTTGTAAACGATTATCATCTGCAACTGAAACCAGTTGATTGCGCATCCCGCCCCCGGATTCCCCACCCGCATGCCGCGCCCGCTGCGCATGGCCGGCGCGATCGCGCTGCTGGCGGTCATCCTGCTCGGCTGCGAGGCCGACCAGCCGGACGACGGGCGGCTGCAGGTCGTGGTCACGACCGGACAGATCGAAGACGTGGTCGCCAACGTCGCCGGCGACCGGGTCCGGCTGCATGCCCTCATGGGCCCGGGCACCGATCCTCACCTGTTCGTCCTGTCCGAAGGTGATCTAGTCCGCCTGGAGCGGGCCGACGTCATCTTTTTCAACGGGTTGCACCTGGAGGCCAGGCTGGCCGACCTGCTGGCTGAATTGGGGCGCGACGGTCGCCGCTCGGTCGCGGTTACGCGTGATATTGCCGAAAGCGCCTTCATCACGACCAGGGGGTCCCATGGCAAATACGACCCGCACATCTGGTTCGACCTGGATCTTTGGTCGCAGGCGGTCGCCACCGTAACCGCCGAGCTCAAAGCCGCCGATCCGGACGGCGCCGACGCCTACGAGGCCAACGCCGCCGAATACCTTGACCGGCTGGCGGAACTTTCGCAATGGGCCGGATCGCAGTTGGATCAGGTGCCCCCGGACCGGCGGGTCCTTGTCACCGCCCACGACGCGTTCGGCTACTTCGGGCGCGCGTGGGGATTCCAGGTCCACGGACTACAGGGCATTTCGACCGCCGCCGAAGCCGGGGCCGGCGACGTGCAGCGCCTGGCCAACTTTCTGGCCGAGGAGAAGGTCCCGGCAATATTCATCGAAACTTCGGTTCCCGATCAGACGATGCGCGCAGTTCTCGAGGCCGCCCTCGCGCAGGGACACCAGGTCCGGATCGGGGGCGAACTCTACTCGGACGCCCTGGGGCCGCGCGATTCCGGCGCCGGCACGTTTGAGGGCATGTACCGGGCTAACGTGACCGCCATCGCCGGCGCGCTGGGGCAATGAACACAGGCGAAGGGACTCCGGCCCTTCGAATTTCGGACCTGACCGTCGCCTACGACGAAAAGCCCGCCCTGTGGGACCTTGACCTCGAGGTGCCGCAAGGGGCGGCGATGGCGATCGTCGGTCCGAACGGGGCCGGCAAGTCGACCCTGCTCAAGGCGGTGCTGGGCCTGGTGAATCCGGCCGCCGGAACGATCGAGCTGTTCGGGAGCGCGGGGGACCCGGATCGGCGCCGGGTCGCCTACGTCCCGCAGCGCGAGAGCGTCGACTGGGACTTCCCGATCAACGTCCTGGAGGTGGTCCTGATGGGCCGCTTCGGGCACCTCGGCTGGCTGCGGCGTCCGGGGCGGGAGGACAGGCGCCGGGCCCTGACCGCGCTGGACGACGTCGGCATGAGCGAATTCGCCGGCCGGCACATCGCCGACCTCTCCGGCGGCCAGCAGCAGCGCGTGTTCCTGGCCCGCGCCCTGGTCCAGGACGCCTCGCTGTTCATCCTGGACGAGCCGTTCCAGGGAATCGACGCGGTCTCCGAACGCACCATCGCGGAGCTGTTCGCCAGGATCCAGCGGCGTGGCGGCACCGTCCTGGCGGTGCACCACGACCTGGGGACGGTGGCCGAGTATTTCGACCACGTCCTGGTGCTAAACGTATCGCGTATCGCGGCTGGCAGGATCGAGTCGGAATTTACCAACGCCAATCTGGGCCTGGCCTACGGGGTCCAGAACCCGCTGCTGGCGGACGCCGACTGATCCGGTGCCCGAACTAGGCGAACTCCTCGGCCAGTTCCTGCTCGGCCACACCTTCCGCACGGTGGCCGCCGGCGCGGCGGCCATGGGCCTTGTCGCAGGAGTGATCGGGTCGTTCGCAGTCGCCCGCGGCCAGAGCCTCATGGGCGACGCGGTATCGCATGCAACCCTGCCCGGGATCGTGCTGGCGGCGATGCTGGTGGGCGTTCGCGAACCATGGGTCCTGATCGCCGGGGCCTGCGTCACCGGGGTGGCGGCCGCGGCCGCGATTTCGCTGACGGCGCGCTCGACGCCGGTCAAATTCGATTCAGCCCTCGCCCTGGTCCTGACCGCCGCGTTCGGACTCGGCATGGTGCTGCTGGTGGCCCACTCGCGCGGCGAAAGCGCCCAGGCCGGCCTCAACAGCTTCCTCTTCGGCCAGGCCGCGGCGATCGTGGCCGCGGACCTGCTCACCATAGCCGTGGCGGCGGTGCTGGTGCTGGCCGCGGTCGCCTGGCGCTGGAACGAATTCCGGGCGATCTGCTTTGACTTCGAATTCGCCCAGGTGGCCGGGGTCGCGGTTCGCCGCATCGACCTGCTGCTGGTCCTGCTGCTGGTGGTCACGATCGCCGCCGGGCTCAAGGTGGTGGGCGTGGTGCTGATGAGCGCGATGCTGGTGGCCCCGGCCGTGGCCGCCCGCCAGTGGTCGGACCGCTTCGCGGTGGTGACCGCCCTGAGCGCCGGATTCGGGGCGGCCGGGGGCGTGGCCGGCGCCTTCCTCTCGATCCTCGGACCGTCGCTGGCGACCGGCCCGCTGGTGGTCCTGAGCCTCGGCGCGATCGCAATCCTTTCGATCCTGGGGGCGCCCCGGCACGGGGTCGTTGCCGAATACCTGCGCTCGCGCCGGCGGCGCGGCCGTTTCCGGCTTGAAAAGACCCTGGCGGCGATGCTCGCCCTGGAAGGCCAGCACCGCTCCGGCCGGCATTCGCACTCGGCGGCGGCGATCCAGGCCAGCATCCCCGACCTCGACGGTGTCGACGGGGTGGTCCGGGAGCTGGCCGCGGCCGGTCTGGCCATAGGCTCCCCGGGGCGGGGCTGGCGGCTGACCGCCGGAGGGATGGAACGGGCCCGGGAGATTCTGGATGAACGCAACATCGCATTGCCGGGAGCTGCCCGGTGACCCCCGGCCAGCTCGAAGTTCTGGCGGTGGCCCTGCTGGCCGGATGGTCGTGCTGCCTGCCCGGAACCTGGCTGGTGCTGCGCGGTTCGGCGATGCTGGTCGATGCGATCTCGCACACGGTCCTTTTGGGGATCGTGCTGGCGTTTCTGCTGAGCGGGGACCTGGGTTCGCCGCTGCTGCGGGCCGGGGCGGCGCTGATCGGGATCCTCACCGTGATAGTCGTGGATCTGCTGGCGCGACGGCCGCTGGTTCGCACCGACGCCTCGATCGGGCTCGTATTCCCGGTGCTGTTCGCGCTGGCGGTGCTGCTGATCACCCTGTTTGCCGGCAACGTGCATTTGGACACCGACGTGGTGCTGACCGGGGAGATCGGGCTCGCTCCGTTCGATCGGATCGATGTCGGATCGTTCTCCGTCCCGCGCTCGTTCCTCTTCCTCGGCGCCGTGCTGCTGCTGAACGCCGGATTGACGGCCGCGTTCTGGAAGGAGCTCAAGATCGCCAGCTTCGATCCGGGCCTGGCCGCCGCCATCGGCATGTCGCCGGGCGCGATCGGGCTCGGGCTGATGGCGGCCACGTCGCTGACCGCGGTGACCGCGTTCGAGTCGGTCGGCTCCATCCTGGTCGTGGCGCTGGTTGTCGGGCCGCCGGCGAGCGCCCTGCTGCTGACCCGGCGCCTGCGGCGCGTGGTCTTCTGGTCGCTGTGCCTGAGCGCCAGCGCCGGGGTTCTCGGCTACGCCGCCGCCTGGTATTTCGACACGACCATCGCCGGATCCGTCGCCTGCGTCATCGGGCTCCAGTTCGCCGGAGCGGTAATGGCGTCCCCGCGTCGCGGCCTGATCGCGCGCCTCCGGATCCGGCGGCGGCGGCGGCTGGAATTTGCCCAGACCCTGCTGGTCAAGCACCTGCTCAACCACCTCGGCACCCCGCAGGAGGACCGCGAGAGCGAACTCGATCACCTGCACGCCGGACTCGGCTGGGAGTCCGACTTCGCCCACCGCGTGGCGGAGGCGGCGGTCGGCGGCGGACTGGTCCGAATCGACGGCGAGCGCCTCCGTTTGCTGGGGCCGGGCCGGATCCGGGCCGAAGCCGGGTAGCAGGGCCGCCACCGAACGCAGACTCGGCGACACCGGTCCGGTCCCGCGTTTAGGTTGAAATTGCCCGGGGCAACGGGCGCAATATGCATGGAGAACGAATTGACGTCGAACCGCACGCCGCTGATCGGGCTGATGCTGGGCGATGCGGCCGGAATCGGTCCGGAGATTTCGGTCAAGGCCCTTGCCGCCGGCGCCCTGGATGGGATGGCCCGGGTGGTGCTGTTCGGCGACCGAAGGGTCCTGGAGCTGGGGATCCGGGATGCCGGCGCCGCGCTCGAATACACGACCCACGCCTCGCTGGCCGAGGCGAATGGCGGAGCGGCCGTACCCCTGGTCGACCTTTGCAACTCCGACCCGGACCAGATCGCCAAGGGCCGCGCCTCGGCCGCCGCCGGGCGGGCCTGCATTCAGGCGCTGCAGCGCCTCATCGACCACGCCCAGGCCGGGGAATTGGACGCGATCTGTTTTGCCCCGCTCAACAAGGCGGCCCTGCACATGGGCGGATCGCCGTTCAACGACGGGGCCGGCCTGATCGCCAGCATGACCGGCTTCGAGGGCGACTTCGGCGAAATGAACGTCATTCCGCAGTTCAGCACCTTCCGGGTCACCTCGCACGTGTCGCTGCGCGAGGCCCTAGACCTGATCACGCCGGAACGAATCGGCACGGTCTGCCGGCTCGCCGACCGCACCCTCGCCGGAATGGGCAAGCCCCGGCCGCGCCTGGGCGTGGCGGCGCTGAACCCGCACGCCGGCGACGAAGGCCTGTTCGGCGACGAGGAGATCCGCATCATCGCCCCGGCGGTGCGCCGGCTGCAGGCTGAAGGCCTGCGCGTTACCGGTCCGATCCCGGCCGACTCGATCTTTCTGCGCGCCCGCGAGGGCGAATTCGACGCGGTCGTGATGATGTACCACGACCAGGGCCAGATCGCCACCAAACTGCTCGGGTTCGACAAGGGGGTAACGGTCCAGGCCGGGCAGCCGCTGGTCATCACCACCCCGGCCCACGGCACCGCGTTCGACATCGCCGGCCAGGGCCGGGCCGATCCGAGCAGCATGGAGTACGCGCTCCGGCTCGCCGCCCGGCTGGCGGCCGACCGGGCCGGAAAGGTCGCCGCCCGGGCATGACGGCCCGCCGGACCTGGCAGTCAAATCCGGCCGCGCGCGGGAAGGGGCGGGCCCGACGATGGCGACGGTGACCGCGATCCGCCACGTCCACTTCGAGGACCTGGGGATGCTGGAACGGCTGCTGCGCGGGCGAGGTCACCGGGTTTGCTACCTCGACGCCTGGCGCGACGACCTCGCCCCGGCCCGGGATGCCGACCTGCTGGTGGTCCTCGGCGGACCGATCGGAGCCTACGAAGAGGGCATCTATCCGTTCCTGGCCGGCGAAATCGCCCTGGTGGCCGAGCGCCTTCGGGGCGGGCGGCCGGTCCTGGGGATATGTCTCGGGCACCAGATCATGGCCCGGGCGCTGGGCGCCGAGGTCGCGCCCGGGCCGCGCCGCGAGCTCGGCTATTTCCCGGTCGAGCTGACCGACCGCGGTCGGCGTTCGCCGCTCGCCCGCCTGGACGGGCTGGCGGTTCTGCACTGGCACGGCGACTGCGCCGGCCTGCCCGGGGGCGCCGACCTGCTGGCGCTCACGCCGGACTGCCATGTGCAGGCGTTCGCGCTGGGCGAACACGGCCTGGCGCTGCAGTTTCACGTCGAGGTCGAGGCCGCCGGGCTGGAGGCCTGGCTGATCGGCCACGCCCTGGAGATTTCGCAGACCGACGGCGCCGACGTTAAGCGCCTGCGAGCCGACGCGGCGCGCTGCTCGGATTCCCTAAACCGCGCCGCCGAAGAGCTTCTCGTGCAGTGGCTGGAGCCGCTCGGCCTGTAGGGCTTTGGCGTTCAGCGCCAGCGCGCCCCGCGCGGGCCCAGCCCGTAGGCGCGATTTAGCGCGGCGAAGCGGCGCGGATCAAGTTCCTTGTCTGAAAAGGCCGGATATTCGAGCCCGTAGCGATAGGCCCGGAACAGCCAGCCCATGGAAGTCCCGTCCGGGCGCTGGGAGATGAACGGGTTTATCCACTCCCAGACCTCCTGGCCGGTGCGCAGCACCTCGAACACCCGGCCCGAGGTGCCTTCGCAGATGAGCACCGAGCGGTTCGGAAGCCGCTGCACCCCCGAGATGTGACCCGAAAAGAACTGTTCGGGCGGGTTCGCCCGGTAACGCCAGGTCTCCTCGTCGGTTTCGGGATCGACCTCGAGGATCGATGAAACGTTGGAACGGGGCGCGTGGGACCCGTTGTCGAAGATCTGGACCTTGCCCCCGTCGACGAAGGTCGCATTGTGCTGGTGGGCGATCTTGGGCCAGCTAAAGCGCCAGGTGATCGCGTCCTTGGCGCGGTCCAGGATCAGGACGGTGTGGGTATTGCGCAGCGAAAGCAGCAGGCGGTCACCGTCCACGTCGATGCCGTTGGTGTGGCTCCATTCGTGGCGCAGGTCCAGCGGGGAGAGGTGGTCGATTTCGGGATCCAGGTATTCGTGCACCGCCCAGCGGCCGACTTCCTCGCCGTCGGGGTCGAGCTCGACCACGTCGTCACCGATGAGCTGCTCGGGGTCGTGTCCGTCCTTCGGGACGAAGCCGCCCTTTACCCTGGCGGTCAGTTCCTTCGAGATCTGGGCGAATTCGAGCACGAAGGTGTGTCCGTTCGCGGCCCGATGGAAATCGTGGTGCAGGTACCAGTTGCGGTGGCTCCAGACCGTCTGCCCATCCCAGTCGATTTCGCGCAGTTCGGTCGCGTTGGCGCCGAGCCGGCGGACATCCTCGTCGAACGGCAGCGGGGGATCGCCGGGCATTGGCGGGTCCGGACGGCCGAGCGAGCTGTCGCGGCCGAGCGCCAGCAGGTTGCCGTTGGGAAGGAGCTTGCAGTGGTTGCAGCGGAAAAAACTGGGTTCCCAGGTGTGAACCACCCGGCCCTGCATGTCGATCAGGTAAACCGATGCCGATCCGCTCGGGCAGATGAGGTTGTAGCCCTTGTAGGTTTGGGCGCTGCGGTTGTAGGTAAGGCCCGTAGGCTGCGCGATCGACCAACCCAAATTTCGTCTCCCAGAGGTTCACCATCCGCACTCAATACCGGGCGCTCATCCGGCCGGTCCGGTTGCCGCGGACTCCGCCGAGCGTTCGTCCGGGGCGGGCGGAACGGGCCATTATTGCCCGCCGCGATTGGGGCGGCGCCGGACCCGCACCGACCGGCGCGGGCGGACCGGACCGCGGGGTCCGGTCCGAGTTCAGCTGCCTCCGGCGGGCTGATGCGAACGCAGGAAGTCCCGGACCTGGTCGATCGTGCGGGCCTTGATGTCGGCCGATTCCTTCCAGGGGTAGGCGGTGACCTGGGCGTTGGGCGCCAGCGCCACCAGATCCATGGCCGCTTCGTAGGAATGCGCCGGTGTGTCGTCGGGCATCACCAGCATCGGCGTCGGACAGGAGCGGGCGAAATCGCGCGTCACGCTGTAGGCAAAGTCGGGCCGGACGCGGTACAGGTTGTGCAGATAGCGCTCGACGGTCTCCATAGAAACGTCGGCGCGCTCGGCGCAAATCTCCGATCCCCAGCCGTCGCGGCCGTGTTCGACCATTGCGTCCGGCTCCGCCCGGTTGTGGCCGACCGGCTGGCAGAACACGGCCGCAAGGACGCGTTCGGGGGCCCGCTCCATCAGCTTGAGCGCAAACGGGCCGCCGATGCAGTAGCCCATGAACAGAAATTCCGAAATCCCGAGGTGGTCCATCAGCCCCAGCTGGTCGTCGGCAAATGCGTCCCAGGGGTTCTCCAGCTGGATCGGTCCGGTTGACCCGCCGCCGACCGCATTGCGCTGGTCCATGGTGATGCAGCGGAAATCGTCCTTGAATTCCTCCATCGCGTTAAACACCTGCGCGGGCCAGAGGCTCACCTGGGAGTTGAGGCCGCCGCCCGGGGTGACCAGCAGGGGGAACCCGGTTCCGACCTCCTCGTAGCGGATGCGGACATCGCCGTTGACGAAAAAGGCCATCGTGCTCACTCGCTCATGCGTAACGCCATGCAGGCTTCCGGCCCATGGGGGTGCAATCGGCACCCGCGCGACCGTCGGCTGACTCCATCGTAGGGTTGGGCGCGACGCGGGATCGCGGTGCTTGCCCGGCGGCAGGTGCGGCGCCGGAGGGTCCGGCGCGGGAGGTCAGCGGTTGCCGACCGTCTGTCCGGAAGTTGGTTCGCCGATCGCGACCGGACCAAATCCGGCGACCGCGTAATTGCTAAAGCGCGCCGGAATTCCGAACGCGTAGAGCGGATCGGCCGCATCCTGCATGTGGATGTGGATGTGCGGAATCGCGGACGCGCCGCTGTTTCCGCATTCGCCCACCTTCTCGCCCGCCTCGACCACCTGCCCTTCCACGACGGCGATCGAACCCTGGCGCAGGTTGGTCAGGAAGGAAAACTCGCCCGCGCCGTGCGAGAGCACCACGAAATTGCCGTATTCGCTATCGTGCGTAATCTGACCCGGCTGGTTGTCGGCCTGCCCGTCCGCAAGCACGAAGATCGAGCCGCCGGCCGGCGCCAGCACCGGCTTGCCGAAGCAGAAATAGTCCTCGTTGGCGAGCCCGCTGCCCCGATGCAAGGCGCCGTTCTCGACCAGGACGAAATCGTAGCCGAACTGCTGGCGGGGGTCGACCGCGTAGCGGTTCTGCGGCGGCAGACGGCCGCCCCATTGCACCAGGTACTGGCCGTCGAACGGAAGGCTGAGACGGGTCTCCGGGGACAGGTCGGAATTTGGGTTTTCGGCCGCCGCCTGGCCGCCGGATGCGTAGTCGATGTCGAATCCGGCGATCCGGCCGTCGGTGTCGAAGGCAAAGCGCAGTGAAACCGGTCCGGCGGCGTTGGGCATCTTCACGATCCGCTCGTAAATCTCAAACTCTCCGACCTTGGTCACGTACTCCTCGAAGACCAGTTCTTCCTGCCCGAACACGCCCAGGGTCGCCGCGCGCGCCTCGATCAGGTTCTCCAGAGATCCGAAGGCCTCCTGGGCCTCCTGGTTCATCAGGCCCCAGACCGCGTCGACCTGCTCGGCATAGAACTGGGCGATCAGCCGGCGGCCCAGGTCCCGGTACTTGATCGAACCGGGCGCGATTTCAATGTCGGGCGACTCGGGCGCCGCTTCCTGGTTGGTCTCGGTGACCGCGGACAGCAGGGTGAGGAACACCGTGCCGAATTGGTCCGAATCGAGTTCGGTGCCCTCGTCGGCCGGCAACCGGATGTCGATGTCGGCGGCCAGCTCGACATCGAACTTGAGCGTATCCTCGCCGTCGGCGGAGGTCTCCAGGTAGCTGATCAGGCGGTACGTCTGCTCGTCGACCAGAAGTTCGATCCCTGGCTCGCCGTCGCTGGTTAGCGCGTAACAGCTCCGGCCGGATCCGCAGCTTACGGTCTCCTCGGCCTCGTCCCAGGCCTTCAGCAGCCGCTCGGCGGTCAGCAGCGAGAGGCCCGGCGCCCCGTCGAAGAACACTTCGCGCTCCTCGCCGCTGGTCGGCAGCGAGACCCAGTCCACGTCTTCCTGCGTGTTCTGGCCGCGCAGATAGATCCGGCCGGGGGTGCCGGCGATTTCGACTTCGGCCGGCTGCGGCCCGGCGGCCGTGAAGACCATCCGGACCAGGTCCGAGGCGGGGACCGACTCGATCACGATCGTCCAAGTAACGTCGTCGCTGACGTCCTCGGTGGAAACCACGCGGAGTCCTTGATTGAGCAGCGCCGCGGTCTCGGCGTGGAAACGCGCCAGCTCGAATCCGGGTTCCACGGGGGCGGCCGTCGGGGCAGGGGTCGAGGCCGTGACCGCGGTCTCGGTGGTCTGTTCGCAGGCCGCCAGCAGCACCAGGGCCAGTACCAGGCACACCAGTCGCAGTCGGCTCAATCTACGCTCGCCGAATCCTCGCAACGCACACATGCCTAAAGGTTAAGGCTTGCGGGCGCGGGGCGGACCCCGGGCGGCGCGGCCGGCAAAACCCCGGCTTCCCCGTCGCCCCGCTGCCATGACTTTCGGTGCGAATCCCGGACCGCGGGTCGAACCGGACCGGGCTTGAACCGGCAAGAATACTTGACGTTTCGGCGTTGAAATCTCCGTCGTTCAGCCAGGACCAAGGTCCCGCCCTGCCCCTGAACCGCCCCCCAGCCGCCCCCGGTCCGGTAGCCGCGCTGCGCAGGATCTCAAGACTTCGATCGGCCGACGGCCCGGGCTTCGGCCTGCCCGGTTTCGTAACGGTCATGGCCGGGCGGGTGGTCGGCGCGGTCCGGGATCTGCTGCCCATCTTCGCCGTGATCGCGTTCTTCCAGATCGTCGTCCTGCGGCAGCCCTTTCCCGACCTGGTCGAGGTGGCGGTCGGACTGGTGTGCGTGGTCCTCGGGCTGGCGCTGTTCATCCAGGGGCTCGAGAGCGGACTTTTCCCGCTCGGGGAGGCGCTGGCGGAGGGCATCGCGCGCAAGGGGAGCACGCCGGCGCTGGCGGCGCTGGCCTTCAGCCTCGGGTTCGGAACCACCGTGGCCGAACCGGCGCTCATCGCCGTGGCCGCCGAGGCGGCCGAAGTGGCGGCGGAGGCGGGGTTCATCGGCGAAGCCGCCGCCGCCCGCGAACGGTACGCGTTTGAGCTCCGGATGGTCGTGGCGGTCGCCGTCGGTCTCGCCATCGTTCTGGGGGTGCTGCGCATTCTGCGGGGCTGGCCCATCCACCGCCTGATCATCGCCGGATACGCCCCTGGTCATGGTCATGACCCTGTTCGCGCCCACCGAGATCGTCGGCGTGGCCTACGACTCCGGGGGCGTAACGACCAGCACGATCACCGTTCCGCTGATCACCGCGCTCGGGGGTCGGGCTGGCATCGACCATCAGGGGTCGCAATCCGATGCTCGACGGCTTCGGCCTGATCGCGTTCGCCAGCCTCAGCCCAATGATCTGCGTGCTGGCGTACGGGATGGTTAGGTGATGCCGGAGTTCCTCGCCGTTTTTTGGCCGTACCCTGCTGGGCACGCTGTGGGACGTGACCCCCGATAGTCGTGATCCTGGTGGTCTTCCAGGTGGCGGTGCTACGGCGCGGGATACCCAACCTGGCCCAAATCGCCTCGGGCGCGGTCATGGTGCTGCTGGGACTGGCGCTGTTCCTGATCGGCCTGGAGCGGGCGCTGTTTCCGATCGGGGAGACCATGGCCGAGCAGCTGACCGAGCAGGCGGGGTCGCTGGCGGGCGCGGTCCGGTGGGAGAACTACTGGCTGGTTTACCTGTTTGGGGCCGCAATCGGATTCGCCACGACCGTGGCCGAGCCCTCCTTGATCGCGGTGGCGCTCAAGGCCGAGGAGGTCTCGGGGCGGCGCGGTGCGATCCAGGGGTCTGCGCATCGCCGTGGCGGTCGGGGTGGCCGCCGGCGTCTCGCTGGGTTGCCTGCGGATCGTGACCGGCACCCCCGCTGCCGTGGTACATCCTGGCGGCCTACCTGATAGTCATCGTCCAGACGTTCCTGAGCAACCGCACGATCGTTCCCCTGGCCTACGACAGCGGCGGCGTAACGACCTCCACCGTAACCGTGCCGGTGGTCGCGGCCCTGGGACTGGGCCTGGCCGCCAGCGTACCCGGACGCAGTCCCCTGATCGACGGTTTTGGACTCATCGCTTTCGCCAGCGTCTTCCCCCATCATGTCGGTGCTAGGCTATGCCATCACCGCCGAACGGGTGGAACGCTGGCGCAGGGCGGAGACAGCGTCAGGAGGTTGAGCCTTGAAGATGGCGCTGATCGTCGCCCTCGTGGGCGACGACAAGACCGACCACGTCATCGATGTCGCGCGGGCCGGCGGCGCCACCGGCGCCACCATCATCAGCAGCGTGCGCGGCGAGGGAATAAAGCCGGGAACCACCTTTCTCGGACTGGGCCTGACGGCCAAGCGCGACGTGTTGCTTTTCCTGGTGGCCGAACCCCGCGCCCCGCGACATCCTCGAGCGCATTTCGGCCGCCTGCGGGATGGACTGCGAAAGCGGCGCCGGGGTCGCCTTCCAGCTCGCCATCGAGGACGTGGTCGGCCCTCGAGTCCCAGTTGCCCACCCTGAAAGAGGAGCTCGAGAACGCCCTATGAACGGTCAGGGCGGCGGCCGGCCTATAAGGGTGTCGGACGTAATGGGCTCGCAGGTGCATGCCATCGACGGTCTGGCGACGGTGGCCGAGGCGATGGCGATCATGAAGCGGCTGCAGATCAGTTCACTGGTCGTGAACCGGCGCCGCGACGACGACGAACTGGGGCTGATCGTGGTCAGCGACGTGGCCCCGCGAGGTCATCGGCCGCAATCGGGCCCCGGAAAGGGTAAACGTCTACGAAATCATGTCGAAGCCGGCGCTCACCGTCCGGTCCGGCATGCTGGCCCGCTACGCGGTGCGGCTGCTGGTCAAGTTTGGGGTTTCGCGGGCGCTGGTGGTAGACGACGAAGGGTCGCCGCTGGGCCTGGTCACGCTGCGCGACCTGGTCCTGGGCCTGGCCCCGGAGTAGCCGGCCGGGCGCCGTCCGCCCAAGGCTCCGGAACCCCAACAGGAATGACTACCGAAGCAATCGATTCGGCGCGCCCGAACGCGTTCGCCGGTTCCCCGGGGTCCCGCCAGCCGCCGCAAGCCGATCGGGCGCCGGCGGCGTGCTGAGGCTCCTGCTCCTGGTTTCGCTGCTGTTCGCGCTGGGGTTCGTGATCCATTCCGGCTTTCGCCGCCGGCTGCTCTGGGCGATCAACGTCACGTTCGCGATTTACGCCGCGTTCTTCGTAATCCGCCTGCTCATCTGGCCGTTCTTCGACCTCAATCCCGACCTGTACCTGGTGGTCGCGGCGGTGGGGCTGGCGTGTTTTGCGGCCTGGTTCGCGCTGCGCCTGTTT
>CAXXYJ010000077.1:0-73817 GCA_963664795.2 Chloroflexota bacterium
CGGTTCGACCACCGGCACCGGGAGCGGCCGGCGCCTGGTCGGGGTGGAGCCGGCCCGCGGCGCGGTCCAGGTGCTGAACCTGACCGAACAGATCCTGCAGATTCCCGCCGGGACCGCTCTGGCGGCCGACGACGGACGACGCTACATCCTGGGCAGCGATTTCGCCCTGCCCACCCAGGCGCAGCTGCAGGGGCTGGGATCCGCCGGCGAGCCTACGCCGGATTCCGAACCGCCGGATGGGGAAGCCGGCGCCGACAACGACGAGGACGCGCTGGCGAGGGCCCTGGAGGGCATCGCGGTGGTTGCAACCTACGCCCAGTCGCCGAACGACCGTAACCTGCTGGCGGCGATCACGGACGTCGGCGCGATGCGGGTCGCGATCGAGTCAGAGCAGGCCGGTTCGGGGTTCAACCTTCCGGCCGGCACCCCGCTGCGGGCGATCGGACCCTATGGCGCCCTGCTGCAGCTTTCACTGCGCGAACCGCTCTCCGGCGGGGTCGACCTCCAGGAGGAATTCGTGACCGAATCCGAGCGCCAGTCGGCCCTGCAGGAACTGCAGGCCAGGCTCAGGACCCAGGCCGAGGCCGAGCTCTCGTCCCAGCTGGTGACCGGGGATTACGGCCAGGTGCTGCCCGAATCCGAGCTGCGGCCCGCCTACACCACGCGCTACTCGACGGTCGGCGATCCCGCGGGCGGAGTCTCGTTCGAGTACCAGGTGGATCTCGAGCTCCAGGCCACCGTCTTCCGGCGCGCCGACCTCGAAGAGCTGGCGCAGCTGGAGTTGACCGGGGCCCGGCTCGACCCGGTCCCCTACCGGATATTGCCCGACACGCTGGAACTGAACGAACCGCTGCTTTCGGTCACCCTCGGCAACACCGTGGCGGTGCAGTACGAGGCCGCCGCGCGGATCGAGCGCCTGATCGATCCCGGCGCGGTTCGCGAGCAAATCGCGGGGCTGAGTTTCGACGAGGCCTTCGCATACGTAAATTCGATCGACGGGGTCGCGCGCTCCGATCTGCGAATCTGGTCGCCGTTCGGGGATGCGGTGACCTGGCTGACTCCCCGGATCGAGGTCGACATTGCCGCCGACGGTTAAGCAAACGGTGATCGTCGCCCTCGACGTGTCCGGGCGCCGGATCGGCGTGGCGCGGTGCGACCCGACCGGCACCCTGGTCTCCCCGCAGGGGGTGATCGACCTGCGCGAGCGCCGGGACGGCCGGCGGCGGCTGAACCGGGTCCTTAACGAGCAGGCCGCCGACCTGATCCTGGTCGGGCTGCCGCTCGGCCGCGACGGAGAACCGACCGTCCAGTCGGACCGCATTCGCATCCAGGCCGGGCAGCTGCTTGCCGGCCGGCCCGAGCGGGTCGAGTACTTCGACGAGAGCTACACCACGGCCGAGGCCAATCACCGCTTCGCCAAACGGGCCGACGACTCGCACGCGGCGGCGGTGATGCTGGAACACTATCTTTCAGCCCGCGCCGGCGGCCCGCGATGAGCACGCGGTCGCTGCAGATCGCGGCGCTGAGCCTGATCGCGGCCGCCCTGCTCGCGTACCTGGCCTATTCGGCCGCCAGCGTGCTTACCCGCCCGCCCGCCGCGCGCACCGATTCGTCGGTGCTCTTCACCGTCCAGCCGGGCGATACCCTCACCGAGATCGCCGCCCGCCTGCAGGACGACGGCCTGATCATCTCCGATCTCGTTTTCCGGCTGGCGCTGGAGCGGCGCGGATCGGTGCACACCCTCCAGCCGGGCCAGTACGTCCTGCGGCCGAGCATGAGCATGGACCAGGTCATCGACGAGCTGCAGCGCGGCCAGGTGGCCGACCGCGTGGTCACCGTGATCGAAGGCTGGCGCGGCGAGCAGGTCGCCGAGCACCTCGAATCCCTGGGGGCTTTTGCGGGCGCCGACTTCCTGGAACTGGTCCGGTCCGGACCCGACCAGTTCCCGCACGATTTCCTGCCCGAGCAGGCCACCGCCGGTTCGCTCGAGGGATACCTGTTCCCGGACACCTACTTCGTCGGCGCCCAGACCACGCCGCGCGAATTCGTGCAGGCGATGCTGGACCGGTTCGGGCAGGTCTACGGCGCCCAGGAGCGCCAGGCAGCCGCCGCGGCCGGACTCTCCGACCACGAGGTGGTGATCTTGGCCTCGATCGTGGAGCGCGAGGCCCAATTGGAGGAAGAGCGGGCGGTAATCGCCAGCGTGTACCTGAACCGCCTGCAGCGGGGAATGCTGCTGCAGGCCGATCCGACGGTGCAGTTCGCGGTCTCCGACGGGGTCGAGCTGGGATGGTGGAAGGACCCGTTGACGCTGAACGACCTGCGGTCCGAATCGCCCTACAACACCTACCAGCACACGGGTCTCCCGCCGGGGCCGATCGCCAGCCCCGGGGCCGCCTCGATCAGGGCGGTGCTGGAACCGGCCCAGACCGATTACCTGTTTTTCGTGGCCCGCGGCGACGGCTCGCACGCGTTTTCCGAAACTTACGAGGAACACGAGCAAAACGTCGCAAGATTCCAGTCGGGGTGATTGCCGATGCCGATTACTGACGCGCGCTGCGAGAAGATCGCGGCAAGACTTGGCGAGCTCGACCTCGATGCGCTGCTGGTCACGACCGCGCCCAACCGCCGCTACCTGTCGGGCTTTACCGGCTCGGCCGGATCGCTGATGATCGCGGACGGGCGGCGCGAGCTTTTCACCGACGGACGCTACACGGTCCAGGCCGCGCAGCAGGCGAAGGGTTTCGGCATCCGGATCGCCAGCACGAACCCGGTGCTGCGGGCGGCCGAATTCGGGCGCGACAAGAACATCCGGCGGATCGGCTTCGACGACGCCGACGTCTCGGTGAACCTGTTCCGGCGCCTGGAGGCAATCGAGGGCGTCGAGCTGGTCGCGGCCGGCGGCCTGGTCGAGGAGCTCCGGCTGACAAAGGACGAGAGCGAGCTGGCGCTGATGCGCCGGGCAATCAAGGTCGCCGACGAAGTCATGGCGGTCGCAGAGGAAGCGATCAATCCGGGCGTGACCGAAAAGGCGGTGGCGATAAAGATCGAAAGCGCCTTCCGGGACGCCGGCGCCGACGGCACCGGGTTCCCGACGATCGTGGCCGGCGGCCGCAATTCGGCCCGGCCGCACCATTTTCCGTCCGATTACGAGATCGCCCCCGGCGATGCCGTGGTCGTGGACATGGGAGCGCTGATCGACGGTTATCACTCCGACATAACGCGCACCTTCTGCGCCGGCGGCCGCACGCCGGGGTTCATGGTCGTCTACGACATCGTGCTGGCCGCCAACCGCGCCGGGGTCAAGGCCGCGGTGGCCGGGGCCTCGTGCGCCGAGGTTGACGCGAAGGTGCGCTCGGTCATCGAATCGGCCGGCTTCGGCGAGTATTTCGACCACGGCCTCGGTCACGGCGTGGGGCTGGAGATCCACGAGGGTCCGCGCCTTGCGCCCCGGTCCGAGGGAGTCCTTGAATCGGGCATGGTGCACTCGATTGAACCCGGAATATACTTGCCCGATTGGGGCGGAATTCGCATCGAGGACCTGGTGCTGGTGAACGCCGAGCATCCGCTGACTCTGTCCCAGTACCCCCGCTGAGGGACCCCCGAACCAGAGAGTTTTCCAATGCTTTCCTCCAACGACGTTCGCGCGGGCATGATCCTGAGCCTGGACGGCGAGCGCCAGCAGGTCGTTGACGCGCGCCACCAGAAGATCGGCCGCGGCGGCGCGAAGCTGAACGTGCGGATGCGCAACCTGGCCACCGGCGCCACGACCGACCGCTCGTTCCCGGCCACGCGCCGGTTCGAGCGGGTGCGCACCAGCACCCGCAAGGCCCAGTTCCTCTATTCGGATTCCTCCGGGCACCACTTCCTGGACATGGAGAGCTTCGAGGAGCTGGTGCTAGGCGACGAAATGCTCGGCGCCGGCAAGGATTTCCTGGTCGAGGAATTGATCATCGAACTGATGGCCGACGGTGACGACATCCTCTCCAGCCAGTTTCCAGCCACGGTTGAATGCACCGTCGTGCAGACCGACCCCGGGCATCGCGGCGACACCGCCACCGGGGTTACCAAGCCGGCCCAGCTCGACACCGGCCTGACGGTTCAGGTGCCGCTCTTTATCTCCACCGGCGAAACCATCGTCGTCTCCACTTCCAGCGGGCAGTACCTGGAGCGCGCGCGGAAATGAATTCCAGCGTCCGGCGCTCGGACTGGAACCGACTGCTCGACGAGGCGCTGCCGGCCATCCTGGAGTCGGTCGAAGGCACCGACGTGGAAGAGGTCACCCTGACGTCCGCGGACGCCTCGGTAAGGGTCCGGCTGCAGGCCGACCCGGCCGTCGACGGGGAGCAGGCCGATTCGGACGCCGGCGAGGCCGACGGGCCGACGGTGACGGTGGTGATCGCGCGCAACGTGGGGGTGTTCCGGCGCGGCGAGGCCGCCGATGACGAAAAAGCGGTGACGATCGGTTCGCAGATCGAGGCCGGCCAGACGATCGGGTTCATCGACACGCTCGACCACTACCACCCGATCGGGGCCGTCAAGGCCGGCGAACTGCTCGGATTCCTGGTCGAGGACGGGGCGCCGGTCGAATACGGCCAGGAATTGGCCCGGATCCTGCCGCGCTAACCGGGTCCGAAATCTAGCCGGCGCGGCTGAGCAGCCGCGTCCGCAGGCGGGTCAGGCGCTCGGCCAGGCTCTCGTTCCAGACGACCAGCAGCTGCGAGGCCGTAAAGATCGACGAATAGGTCCCGATGACTATTCCGATCAGCAGCGCGAGGATGAATTCGCGGATGGTCGGTCCGCCGATCAGAAGCAGGGCCGCCAGGACGAACACCGCCGTAATCGACGTGTTCAGCGACCGGTCCAGGGTCTGGTTCAGGGAGAAATTCACGATCCGGTCAAACCCGGTCCCGCGGTAGCGGGCCTGGTTCTCGCGTATGCGGTCGAAGACCACGATCGTATCGTGGACCGAAAACCCGGCCACCGTCAGGGCGGCGGTCACGAACATCGAATCGACCTGCAGGCCCATGATCTGCCCCAGCACGGCGAATATGCCCAGCAGGATCAGGACGTCGTGCACCAGGGTGAGGACCGCGATCAGACCGTAGCGGAAGGAGTTCTCGATGCTGCGGAAGCTCCAGGTCAGGTACAGCAGGATCGCGATCGAGGCGCCGGCGACCGCCAGGGCCGCGTTGCGGGTCAGTTCGGCGCCGATCACCGGCCCCACGAAATCGAACGAAATCAGCTCGAACGCCGGGTAGGCGCCGGCCAGGATTTCCTCCATCCGGTCCTTTTCGGCATCGCTGAGTTCGGCGGTCCGGATCAGGTAGGTCGAACCGTCGGATGCCTGAACCTCGGCGCCGGGTATCCGATCGGCCAGGAGCGCCGATTCGATCGCGTCGCGCTCGCCCTCAACTCCCAGTTCGACCCGGGCCAGGCTGCCGGACGTGAAGTCGATCCCCAGGTTGACCCCGACCGCCAGCAGCAGCGCCAGCGATGCCAGCACCAGCACCCCCGATATGGCCAGCAGCAGCCGGCGCGGAGCAATCAGCGGGATCATCTGCTCATCCGGCCCGGTCGCGGCCGGGGGTCTTGACCCCGAAAAGGGCGGCCGGGTTCCAGGCGCGGGCGCGGACCAGCAGCAGCAGGATGGTCCGCGACACCGAAATCGCCGAGAACATCGAAATCAGGACCCCGATGCCCAGGGTCAGGGCAAACCCCTTGACCAGGCCGGTCCCGAAGTACCAAAGGACCGTGCAGGTGATCAGGGTGGCGATGTTGGAATCGCGGATCGAGGTCCACGCGCGGCGGAAGCCGATGTGGATCGAGCGGTTTAGCGAAACCCCGTTGCGCAGCTCCTCGCGGGTCCGCTCGAAGATCAGGATATTGGCGTCGACCGCCATCCCGATCGAGAGGATGAATCCGGCGATTCCGGCCAGGGTGAGCGTGACCGGGATCAGCTTGAAGACCGCGAACACCAGCAGGGCGTAGATGGTCAGGGCCAGCGCCGCCACCGCCCCGGGCAGCCGGTAGTAGGCAATCATGAAGATCACCAGCATCACGAATCCCACCAGCCCGGCGCGGACGCTCTTGTCGAGCGACTCGGCCCCCAGGGTCGGTCCGACCGTGATGTTTCTAATGACCTCCAGCGGAACCGGCAGGGCGCCGTAGCGCAGCTGGATCACGACGTTGCGGGCTTCCTGCAGGCTGTCGAACCCCTCGATCACCCCGCGGTTGTCGATCCGGCTGTTGATGACGGCCGAGTTGATGACGATCCCGTCGACCAGGATCGAGAGGAACTGGCCGACGTGGGCGCCGGTGTAGGCGCCGAATTTCGCCGCCCCGGCGTCGTTGAGCTCGAACTGGACGATGCCGTTGCCGATCTCGTCGTAAACCAGGTCGGCGTCCAGCAGGTCGGACCCGGTTATCACCCGTTCGTATTCGCCGGCTTCGACGTCGACCGACGAACCCACCGGCAACGACTGGAACTCGGTGCCGATCACGTCCAGGCGGCCGGTCTGCTTAAAGAGCGCGATCGCCTCGTCGGGGTCTTCGATCCCGGGCAACTCGACGATCACCCGGTCGGAGCCCTCCAGCTGGACCTGCGGCTCGGCCACCCCCGAGGGCGTTGACGCGGTTCTCCAGAATCTGGCGCACCGCCTCCATCGCGTCCTCGTCGACGACCTGGCCCTCGACCGGATTGGCCTGGAACGCCACGTGCAGTCCGCCCTGCAGGTCGAGCCCCTGGCGGAATTCCAGCTGGCTCAGGTCGCGGCCGGCCACCGTGACGCCGAACCCCGGCGTACCGGGCAGGTCCACGTAGATGGCGAAGGCGACAAGGGCTGCAATGCTGGCCGCCAGGACGATTAAGCGTCTGCGCAAGGGCTCGGAGCGGTGGAGTGGGGGAGAGATTGGTCGGGCGGCCGAATTCTTGGCCCAATGGGGATTATCTGATAAGGACCGGGGCCGGACGAGGAAGGCAGGCGCAAGCACCCCATGCCGGAGCTGGAATTCCGCGACCCGCGCCGACGCCGGCGCGCGCCTGGGCAAGCGACTGCTGGCCGAAGGCCTTGGGCGCTACGGGGCATTCGGGATCCTGCGCGGCGGGCTGGTGGTGGCCCATCATGCCGCGCTCATCACCGGCGGCCCGCTGCGGGCGGTCGCGGCCAGCAAGCTGCGCGCTCCCTCCCAGCCGGAGCTGGCCATCGGCGCGGTGACCGCCGATGGGCCGATCTACCTGGACGACTCCGCCATCAGGCACCTCGAGATCGACGCGCGTTATCTGAATGAGGAAATTTCGGGCCGCCGCCGCCAGGCCGCCGCCAGCCAGGCCCGGTTCGGCCGGATCGAATCCGACCGCCTGCCCGCGGTCGCGGTGGTCGTGGACGACGGCCTGGCCACCGGCGCGACCGCGATCGCCGCCGGGCGCCTGCTGCGTTCGCTGGGAGCCAAGCGCCTGGTCGTTGCCGCGCCGGTGGCTCCGCCGGCGACGCTGCAGCGGCTGGTGGGAGGCGAATTCGACGACGCGGTCTGCCTGCACGCCCCGCGGCGGTTCTGGGCGGTGGGCCGGTTCTTCGCCCGATTCGAGGCCGTGGCGGAAGCACAATTGGAGGAACTGGCGCGCATCGCCGGCGCGGGTGCAGAGCCCGATCCCGGCGACTGCGATCAGAACCCGCGCCGCGGTACGGATGAGGGGGTTGGCGGTAAATGAAATTTGGAAGCGGAGAACACCGTTTTGAACTCGTCGAGGGCTGGCCGCAGCGCCCCGCGGACCTGGAGCTGGGCTGGATCGGCGGAATCGGGGTCACCAGCAGCGGGCGCGCCTACGTCTACAACCGCGGCGATTACCCGATGGCCGTGTTCGATGCCGAGAGCGGCGCATTCATCGAGACCTGGGACGAGCCGCGGATGGTGCACGCCCACGCCGTCTGGGTCGACGACGACGACCGGCTCTGGCTGACCGACCAGAAGGCGCACGTGATCTGGATCTGCGACGAGCAGGGCAACATCCTCGACCACATCGGCAACGAGGGCCAGAAGGGCGCCGTCGACGGGGCGCCGTTCAACGAGCCGACCGACATCGCGCTGGCCGGAGACCTTGGCTACTTCGTCTCCGACGGCTACGGCAACAGCCACATTCACCATCTGGCGCCGGATTACTCGCTGGTCAAGACCTGGGGCGGGCGCGGCGAGGGGCCGGGAGTCTTCAACCTGCCCCACTGCGTCCATTACGACACCCGCGGCCGGGTCTGGGTCGCCGACCGCGAAAACAACCGCGTGCAGCTGTTCGATACCGAGGGCAACCACCTGGAAACCTGGGCCGACCTGCTGCGCCCGGCCGATTTCGTCACCGAGGGCGACGACCTGGTCTACGTGTGCGAACTGGGCGGGCGGCTGTCGGTGATGGACCTGGACGGGGGCATCGTCGAGCGCTTCGACCTCCCCGACCCCCAGGCCCCGCACGGCATCTGGCTAGATTCGGACGGCAACCTGTACGTCTGCGAGGTCCAGGCCGACAACAAGCTGTACAAGCTGGCCCGCTGCTAGGGCCGCCGAATCCCCGCGCCGACTAGGGGCGTGGCGGCGCGGCCACCAGGCCCAGCGGATCGCGCCCGGCTGCCCTAAGGTCCTCGACCGCGGCCTGCAGGTGGTTGCGCCGGCTCATTCCGTCCGCGACCGCCAGCAGGGCAACGTCGGCGGCCCCGCACAGGGCGATCGCATCGGCGGTCAGCCCCAGATCGGCGGTGAGCAGCACGACCAGCCCGCCGTTACCACGCAGCCAGGCCGAGAGGGACGGGTTTGCGATCCGGTCGGGTGAGAGCGTCCCGCCCAGGACCTCCAACTCGCCGGGGCCGGGTCGCGGCGGTTCCGATTCAAGCGCGTGGGCGAGGCTGCCAAGCTGGCCGCCGCAGTGCCCGGCCAGGCCGGTGGGAGCGGATGCGGCCTCGACCAGCAGCGCCCCGCGGCCGGAGTCGGCCAGCGACCGGGCCAGGTGCCTGGCGACCGCGGCCGCGTCCGCCCGCGAATCCGGCGCGGCCACCAGGATCACGCCGGCGTTCCCGGCCAGCTGCGCCAGGACCCGCGCCCGGAGCGCGGCCAGCTCGAATTCGAATTTCATTCTTCCCGCCCATCGAGCCGGGCCAGGACCTTGAGGCCGCCCGGCAGGTCGGGGTCACCCAGATGCAGGCGGTCGCGCCAGGCGATGCCGATGGCCACCGCCAGGAGCGAGCCGAAAAGACCCACCGCGCCGCCCAGGAACACGGTGATCGCCTTGCGCAAAAGGGTCAGGCGGTCGAGCCCCGAATCCCAGTCGATCACGCTGGCGTAGGCGATTTCGCCAAATGCCGGCAGCAGGCCGTCCAGTTCGTGCGTTATCACCTCGGCGGCGGCCCGCGCCGCGCGCTCGGCGGTCGCGCGCTCGTCCCAATAAACGTATACGTTCAGGCCGCGGTGGGTCCGGTCGGCCTCCAGCGATCCGGCCAGGGCGCCGGGCGGAAGGACCAGCTGATATTCCCTGGCCAGGCGGTCGGTCACCAGTCCCGCGAACGCCGCGCCGGTGACCAGCTGCTCGAGGTCGTCCATGACGTAGTTGATGGTCAGCGTGCGCGAGATTTCGACCTGGTAGGTCGGGTCCTGGCCCGAGTCCGGCACCTTCACGCTCACCAGGACCTGGGCGCGGCCGACGTAGGACTGCTGGTCGAATGCGACCCAGACTCCCGCCGCCGCCAGCAGCAGCACGGTTGCTGCGGCGACGGTAACCCAGTTGCGCAGCCAACCGGCCCAGAGCGTGTCTGCGTACACCGGGCTCCTTAAATCGGACCGCGCGCGCGGTCGGCGACGTTATCGATGAACCGGGTAAATTGCCGGCCGAAACGCCGGTGCGAATACCCCCGCGCATTTTCGACCAGCGCCGCTGGATCGTAGCTTCCGGCGTCAAATTCCTGCAGGGCCGCAATCAGCGACCCGGTGGTGGGTCGTTCGAAGAATTCGCCGGTCTCCCCGGCGCGGATGGTCTCCAGGGCGCCGCCGCCGGCGAACGCCAGCACCGGTCGGCCGGACGCCTGGGCCTCGATCGGGACCAGGCCGAAGTCCTCCTCGCCGGGAAAGAGGACCGCCCGGCAGCGGGCCAGCTCGCGACGCAGGCGCTGTTCGTTAACGCGCCCGGCAAACTCGATCGTGGGCCCGGCGATCGCCTTCAGGTCGGCTTCGGCCCGGCCCGACCCCACGATTCGCAGCGGCAAACCGAGCCGGTTGCAGGCGCGGATCGCAAGGTCGATCCGCTTGTAGGGGGCCAGCCGCGAAACCAGCAGCAGGTGGTCGCCGATTTCGGCGGGCGGGGCGGGCGCGAAATCCTCGACCCGCACCGGCGGGTGGATCACGGTGGAGTCGCGCCCGTAGAAGCGCCGGATTCGCTCGGCGACCACCTTTGAGATTGCGACGAAATGGTCGGTGCGGTCGGCCATGTACCGGTCCAGTTGCCGCAGGCCGTCAAGGCCCAGCTGGACGAGTGGGTCGAGCGTTTCCGGGAAGTCGCGCTCGGCGGCAAGGTACCGGCGCGTGTCCCAAAGGTAACGGGGCGGGGTAAGGCAGTAGCAGACGTGGGTGGTCGAGAGGTCGGTCGGAATCCAGCGGCAGAACCCGGATGCGTTGGAGACGATCACGTCGGCATCCCTGATCCACCAGCGAGCAAAGGTCGCCGCATAGACGGGCAGGTAGCGCCGGTGCTGCTCGAATACGGCCGGCATGACCTGCATCAGCGAGGTGCGGATGTCTTTCTCCGAAAACTCCGAATCCATCGCCGCGGGGTCGTAGATGGAGGTGTAGATGGGCGCTTCGGGGTAGAGCCCGGATAGCTCCAGCAGAACCCTTTCGGCGCCGCCCATCTGGTTGAGCCAGTCGTGAACGAGGGCGACCCGGCGGCCCGCAGCGGCCGGCACCGTCAGTAGGCCCCCTCGGCCTTGAGCACCGCGGGGATCGTGCGCAGCAGGATCTTCAGATCCAGCCCGACCGACCAGTGCCCCACGTAATAGGTGTCCAGCATGACCATCTCCTCGAACCCGAGATTGCTGCGCCCGCTGACCTGCCAGAGGCCGGTGATTCCGGGCGGGGCCAGCAGCCGGTTGTACGCGTACTCATCGTAGGCCGAGACCTCGTCCGGGATCTGGGCGCGCGGTCCGACCAGGCTCATCTGCCCCGCGATCACGTTAATCAGCTGCGGCAGCTCGTCCAGCGAGGTCTTGCGCAGGACCCTGCCGACGCGGGTTACGCGCGGGTCGTTGCGCGGCTTGAACAGCGCCTGATCGCGCGCCTCGGGGAACACCTCGTAGCGGGCGCCGGAGGCATCTTCGACCATGGAGCGGAATTTGATCATCCGGAACGGCCGCCGGTCGCGCCCGATTCGCTGCTGCCCGAACAGGGCCGGGCCGGGCGAGTCGAATCGAATCGCCAGCGCCAGCAGCCCGAGCAGCGGCGAAAGCAGCACCAGCATCGTTCCCGCCAGCACGACGTCCAGGGACCGCTTCAGGAATGCGTTAAAGCCCGCGATCCGGTTGCTGGTGAGGGTGAACAGCGGAATGCCGGCCACGGCCTCGGTGTTGACCCGGCCGGCCTGGAGGGCCAGCAGGTCCGGGACCACGGTGGCCCTTATCCCGCGCCTACGGCAGGCCGCGATCAGCTCGTTGGAGTGCGCGTTCGATTCCAGCGGCAGGGCCACGATCACCCGGTCGGGAGCCGTCCGCTCGAGGACCGCATCGATGTCGCCCAACCCGCCCAGGCGCCGAAACCTCCCGAAATCGCCCTCGTTGCCGGGCTCGTGATCGAGGAATCCGAGCGCCACCATGCCGGCGCCGGCGTTGCCGCGGATCTGCTGCATGAGCATCTTGGCCAGGACCCCGCGCCCGGCCACGATCACCCGTTCGGTCCCGACGCCGCGGCGGTAGCGGTTCACGTACCAGCGGTGCACTATCAACCGCAGCAGCGCCACCAGCAGCACCGCCGAGACGCCGAGGTAGGCGAACATGAGCCGCGAAGAGGGCGGGAAGGCCTCGCGGGCAAGGTAGGAGACGACGATGATGGCGGCTTCGGCCAGCAGCGCCGCCGGGACGATCCGGCCGACCTGATCGAGCCAGGAGCCGAGCACCTGGCGGCGGTAGAGCCCCCGCGAGTAAAGGGTCGCCAGCATCACCGCCGCAAAAATGAGCCCGACGACCAGGAACTGGCTCAGGTCGACGTATCGGCCCGGACCGATTGCCCCGCCGATCTCCAGGTCGTAGCGGGCCACGTGCGAGATGATGAAGGCGCCCGCGAGCGCCGCCGTATCGAGCGCCAGGGTCAGCCACTGACGCCGCTGCCAGCGGTTCTGCCCGGACGCGCCGGCGGTCACGGCGTCCGGCGCGGCAGCGTTATCGGCTAACCGCCCAGAGCCATCCGATAGGCCCGACGGGCGCAGCGCGCGGTCTCCGCCCAGGTGAATTCCCGGGCCCGCCGTCGGCCTTTCCGTCTCAGCGACTGGATCGGATTTGAATTGCTGCAAATTTTTTCGAGCGCGGCCACTATCGAATCAATGTTATTGGGGTCGAAGAGCAGGCCGGCGTCGCCGACCACCTCGGGCAGGGAGGAATTGTCGGCCGCCGCGACCGGGGTGCCGCAGGCCATCGCCTCGAGCACCGGCAGTCCGAACCCCTCGTAGGCCGACGGATACACGAACCCCTCGGCGGCCGAATACCAGAGGGGCTTTTCGGATTCGGGGACGAAACCGGGCAGGAGCAGGCGGTCGGCAACGCCCGCTTCCGCGGCCAGCGCGCGAACGTCGACTCCGCCCCAGCCGGAACCGCCGGCGATGACCAGCCGTCCCGGATACCCGCGCCCGGCCAGCCGGGCGAACGCCGCGATCAGGCGGTCGAGGTTCTTGCGCGGTTCGATCGTGCCCAGGTGGAGCAGGAACCGCCCGGGGACGTCGGGCCGACTGCGGAACCGTTCGAGGGATTCCGAATCCACCGCCCCGCCCAGCGACGGGTCGAGTCCCGGATAGGCGACCACCAGCCGTTCCGGGTCGGCGTCCCGGATCGCGACCAGGTCGCGGCCGGTCGAGGCCGAATCGACCAGCACCGCGGCCGCCCGCCGCAGCGACCAGCGGCCGGCCAATCCCAGCCAGGCGCGCCGCCGCCAGGGGTGGGCCCCGGGGGTCGTCAGGTAGGTCAGGTCGTGAACGGTTATGACCTGGCGGCAGCCGGTCAACAGCGGGGAGACGTTAAGCAGCCCGTGCAGGACGTCTACTCCCGCCTCATCGGCGGCCAGCGGCAGACCGGTCTGCTCCCAGGCGATCCGCCGCCAGGGCCGGTCTCCCGGTGCGGGGGAGAAGATGACCCGCGCCCGTGCGAGGACGGCCAGGCTGGCGGGGTCGAAGTCGGCGTTGCAGAAGACCAGGTATTCGTGCTCGGGGTCGGGTTCCTCGAGCAGGGCCCTTATCAGGTTGCGGGCGTAAACGCTGACCCCGCTGTTGCGAAAGCCGGGCCGCGAGTGCATGCAGGTCGCGTTGAGCCCGATCAGCGCCATTTACGGTTCCTGGTGCGGGGCCGGCGACTGCAGGCCGGGCAAATAAAAGACGGCCGGGGCCTTCCGCCCCGGCCGTCGTTGTTCCGTTTCCGGAAGCGGGACTTAAGCGATCCCGGCCGGCTCCTCGCCGATGACTTCTTGCGTCATCGGGTCGAAAAGGTGCATGTGGTTCATGTCGAACACACAGTTAAATTCCTCACCGGCGTGTTCGGTCGTCCGCGGGTCCACCCGAGCGATGTACGAGTTGTCGTCGGTGACCAGATACAGGTAGATTTCCGATCCCAACGGCTCGAAGACGTCGACCGTGCTCTTGATGAGCTGGTCTTGGGTCGTTCGATCGGGGGCAAACTGCGGCGTCCAGAGGTCCTCGGGCCTGATCCCGAAGATCACGTCCTGACCGATGTAGGGCGCATAGGCCTGGCGTCGGTCGGGCGGGACATCAAGCGGCTGGCCTTCGAACGCTTCGATTTTCAGATCGTCGGCGGTACCGGTGACCTTGGCGTCGAAGAAATTCATTGAGGGGCTGCCGATGAACCCGGCCACGAACATGTTGGCGGGGTGGTCGTAGACGCCCTGCGGGCTGCCGCACTGCTGCAGCACGCCGTCGCGCAGGACTGCGATCCGGCTGCCCATCGTCATGGCCTCAGTCTGGTCGTGCGTGACGTAAATGACCGTGGTCTGAAGACGTTCGTGCAGGCGGATTAGCTCGGCGCGAGTCTGTACCCGCAGCTTGGCGTCGAGGTTGGAGAGCGGCTCGTCCATGAGGAAGGCCTTGGGCTCGCGCACGATCGCGCGTCCCAGCGCTACCCGCTGGCGCTGCCCACCGGAGAGTTCCTTGGGCTTGCGGTCGAGCAGTTCACCGATAGCCAGCAGTTCGGCGGCTTCCTGGACCCGGCGGGTGATCTCCGCCTTGGCGGTCTTGCGCAGGCGCAGCCCGAATGCCAGGTTGTCGTAGACGCTCATGTGCGGGTAAAGCGCGTAGCTCTGGAACACCATTGCAATGTCGCGGTCTTTCGGCGCGACGTCGTTGACCACGCGGTCACCGATGTAGATGTTGCCAGCGCTGAGCTCTTCCAGGCCGGCGATGAGACGCAGGGTGGTGGACTTGCCACATCCCGACGGGCCGACCAGCACCAGGAACTCCTGGTCCTCGATCTCAAGACTCAGGTTTCTGACTGCCACTACCTCGCCGAAGCGCTTAGTGACGTTGTCAAGTGTGACGCTTGCCATAGGCGGTCAACACCCTTTCCGCGCCGCGGCCGCGCCGCCGGCGCCTGCATGAAGCCGCCTGCAGCCACTGCGTGGCTACCTGCGACCCGACGGAGCCAGAACTGTTCGGCAATAGCCGTGCCCCGCCTAAAAAACGGATCTCTCCGCCTTTCACATAGCTTACGCGAAACGCCCCTACCATGCCGCGAGAAGCATTTGAGTGAATTCGGTGCTGGGGTTCCTGGAACGGATGCTCGCCACCGGTTGGAATCTGGGTGAATGCCTGAAAGCCGGCGGGCGTTTAATCCTGAATATTTGTGCCGCCCGAACCCAGATGGCGATCCGGCGCTGTAAGGCAGATCTAGTCCGATCGTCCAGGAAAGCGCCAAGTCAATCTGGGGCGATTGCGCTGAGACCGAGGAGCGGCCGCGAGCGACATCAGATTCCCTGGGACAGCAAACACCCTTAACCCTTCCGATTCTTTGCTTCCAATCGGGCAAGAGGCGCCGGTCTCGGATCATCAACCAGGATTTGGGCGTTGATTTCCTAAGTCCGCTGCGAACTGGCATAAAGCACGGGCTTGGCCTGAGACGTCGGCTTGCAATTCGTCATCTTTGACTCTGCCAAGAAAGCCTGATACTCCGGTCGGCCCGGGCCCATCCAAATCGAAAAAATCTTTGCGGATGATTTTGAGCGCCTCGTCCACGCTTGAGTTTGGGCGGAGCAAGGCCAGCCTCTCGGCAACTTCCTCAATTCCAAGCGCGTCCCAGACATAAAACAGGTCGTACGCGTCCTTGTTTCGGGTCCGGTTTCCGAACGCGAGCGCCTTGAGCACAGTAAACGCGCCCGCGCCGCAAACCGGAATGCTCCGCGATACAAGTGCGCCGTTCGGAAGGTGGTCGGCCAAATCGATCCAGGTGCGGTCGGCTAGTGCCAGTTCAAGGCCTGGCGTGACTATCGCCGCCAAATCCGAGTCGATATGCATGATGCGTCGGCTTGAATCGGTTTCGCCCGACGGTGGCATTAGGAAATCGATGGTTACAGGTCGAGGTGTGCCCGACGTCCACCGTTGCGGCGTCAGGTTATCACGATTGTTTACGTCCGGTTTGAATCCTGCGTCCCGCAATCTTTCGCTCAATTCCCGGTAGCGACTATCGCCGAGTAAGGCCAAGTCGATACCCAAGTCGAGGTCAATGGTTCCCGGATGATCACCAAGACGTGATTGCGCATTGCTGGTTCCGACCAGAAGATGCGGTACCAAACCACCGACTACAACCATTTCGTCCAAAAATCCCCCAATTTGGAGGCGACATACAGGCATGTCTGGCGCACGAGCCCCAGCTGGTGTTGGCTGTACTCAGACGACATGGTCGCCCCACATACCCTCCGAGATCCCCAGAGACAATCGGCTGCGGAGGTTTTCGGCGGCTTCGGCGGATCGCTCCGGGTGACCTTTCAAATCCAAATAGACCTGCACCGGATGCACGCAACGTATTCCATCTACGGACCCGGAGCCGTCGAAAACTCCGTCATCGTTTGGCACAACCAGCCAGGTGTTTGCCCCTCTTTCCCCTTCGCGAAAAGAAAGAGAGCTCGCGAGGTCTCGCGAAGGAGGCTGCGTTACATATACGGTTGCAAGACGGAAACCGGCGAATCCAGTCCAGAGCCACGCCGCGGGGAGCGCGGTGGCGGCGTACGAAATCTGATGCTCAGACATGACGTTGGCGATCTTTTGGATCAGCTGGTCACCGCCCGATGCCGGAATGTGGCCAGGGAAGACTTCGTGTCGGTCAAATCGGTAATCTTCTCGCCAAGCGTCGAGCAGAACCTGCCAGTCATGGACCCGGATGCCGACTTCACCGCGATGCACCAATCCGTCGGCCAATAGTTTTGCGACCACCCGGCTGGTATGACCTTCGTCAAGACCAGTCTCGAGAGCAATAGCGCGTTGCCTGATCGCGTTTTCTGGCGCGATCAGCAGCCTTCGGGCGATGCGGGAACCCTTAGCGCCAAACGCGCTCGCCGGTCGACCCGGCTGGCGAAACCTGTTTTTGATGCCCAGATTCTGATAGAAGATTCCGGGGGCGACGATCCTGGCATTCCCGGAAAGATCCAACCATGATTGATCGATTTTCTCGCAATGACTTCTACCGGCTTCTCCCATGTATGGAACTGCCAGCAAAGCAATGGCGCCCTCAGGCGACCCACCCTCGGCGCGAGACAGAGTCTGCGTACCCGCGACGACTTTGGGCAAAGAGCCAGAGTTTTTCCATTCCAGCAGGAATTTGCGGTCGCCGCACTCGATCGTTGCGCCCCACCGGTATTGGCGGTCAGGGCCCTTCTCCAAGCGGACGTCAGAAGTGCCAAAAATTTCGGCGAGCCGATTCGCGACTTGCCCAACGGCAAGGGATTCGCGAGGAATTCGCATGCTTGTTTAAATCTACTACCTTGCAGTAACCAGCAAGTACGTGAGTTTAAACAATTTTGAATGCGCCCGCAGCCTGAGGTGTCCGGATTGCATCTGCGCAATCTGCCACTCACCAGCTGCTTCGACGGTGCGGATGGGAAGCGGTCGCGGCGACCACCAGTCTCCACGCCGGGAAACCGACCGACCCAGCAGTAGCGGTCTGGGCCTAATGCAGGCCGACCCCGGCCATAGAGCACAGGGAGACTCTCGTGAGCGCGTCAGCCGCCGCGCATCTATCCCTGCCCGCTCATTGAGCGATCGCCCACCCGGACTCGGGGTTGACACCGTCATGTTCTCGGTCGTTTGATCGGGCGCAGTAAAGCCGCCTTCAGCCGGTGACGGCTCCGGCGGTAAGCCCCGCGGCCATGCGCCGCTGCACCAGCAGGGCGAACAGGATGACCGGCAGGACCACCATCGTGCCCGCCGCGTGCAGCTGACCCCAGAGCACTTCCTCGACCCCGACGAAATTGAACACGCTAACCGGCGCTGTGCGGGCCTTGGCGCCGGCCACCGAGAAGGCGAACAGGAATTCGTTCCAGGAAAAGATCAGCAGCAGGATCGCGGTCGCGGCGATCCCCGGCGCCGCCAGCGGCAGCACGATCCGCCAGATCAATTGCAACCGGGTGCAGCCGTCGACCAGGGCCGCCTCCTCCAATTCGCGTGGAATCTCGGCGATGAACTCGCGCAGCATCCAGACCCCGATCGAGAGATTGAGCTGGACGTAGATCAGGACCAGCCCCTGGAGGGTGTCCATCAGGCCCAGCCTGGTCCAGAGAAAGAAGAACGGCAGCAGCATCGCGATCGGAGGAATCGCCCGCGGCAGCAGCAGAAATATGCCGAACGCTCTCTTGCCGCGGAACTCGAACCGCGCTAGCACGTATCCGGCCGGGATCGAGACCCCGAGCGCTACGATCACGGACCCGATCGAAACGATGATCGAATTGACGAAGAACCGCAGGAAGTCCTGGTGTACGCCGCCGATCACGTTTTTGTAGTGCTCCCAGGTGAATTCGAAAAACAGCAGCTTCGGGGTGAGCGAGAAAGCGTCGGTCTGGACCTTTACCGAGGTGGTCAGGACCAGGTACATCGGCAGTACGGACCATATGAAGGCGGCGATCAGCCCGGCGTAGACGATGCCGTCTACGAGACGGCGGTTCCGGCGCACGGCTAGCCGGTCCCCGCCACGTTCAGTACGCCGCCCCGCGGCTGGCGGCCAGGGCCCTGGTGAAGATGGCGATCAGGACGAACGAGAAGAGCGTCATCGCCAGGCCGACCGCGGCCGCCCCACCGAAATTTGAGAACGAGAACATCGTCTCGTAGATGAATATCGGGAGCGTCATGGTGACCCGCCCGGGGCCGCCCTGGGTCATCACGTAGATCATGTCGAAGGTGCGGAAAGCGTCCAGCATCCGCAGCATCGTCACGACCAGCAGCACCGGCATGACCATCGGTAGGATCACGTAGCGGAACCGCTGCCAGGCGTTGGCGCCGTCGATCGCGGCCGCCTCCAGCGGTTCGTCCGGGATCGAGAGCAGTCCGGCGAAGATCGTGATCGTCATGAACGGCGTCCAGTGCCAGATGTCGACCAGGATCACCCCCACGATCGCCATGTTCACGTCGCTCAGCGGCGCGATGCGCCCGAACCCCAGCAGATCGAACGCGTACCCGGTCAGGCCCCAGTTGGGATCGTATATCAGGGTCTTGAAGGTGAGCGCCGAGACCACCGGCGTCATGACCATGGGCAGCAGCAGGGCGACCCGGAAGAACGCGCTGCCGCGCAGGCGGCGGGTGAGCATGATGGCGATGACCAGTCCGAGGATCAGCTGAAAGAAGACCGATCCGAACGTGAACGAGGCCGAGCGCAGGACCGAGTTGATGAAATTCGGGTCGTTGATCAGGAAGTCGAAGTTGCTTAGCCCAATCCAGCGCGGGTCCTCGACGCCGCCGCGCCAGAACGTGAACGCCAGGTAGAAGTTCAACAGCATCGGCGCCAGCGTCAGCACCACGAGCACCAGCAGGGCCGGCGAAAGACCCAGCCCGATCGAGAGGTTGCGGATGCGGAACCAGTTCAAACGTCAACTCCAGACGGCTCGTGCAACCGGGGACGGTTCACGGGGACATCTGCCGCCGCCAGAACGACGCGCTAATTGGGCCACCGCCCGATTCCATTTGGGTCGGGCGGTGGCCAAAACGGTTAGCTACGAGTAATAGCCGGCCTGCGTCATCAGGTTCTTCACCTGCTCGAAGGAGGATTGCGAACCCTCTTCGACCGTCTTTTCTCCGGCGACCATCGACGAGACCTCGATCCCCTGGATCCGCAGGATGTCCTGGGCCTCGGGTATCGGGCGCCCGTTCACGGACGTGACCAGGTAGTCGGGGCGGGCGGTCGAGATGCCGTGTCCGAACACTTCCGGCCATTTACCGAAGTTCTTGTCCTTGACAACGTCCTGCCACACGCTCTGCTGGGTGACCCAGTTGCGGGCGGTGACCCAGCGCAGCAGGGCAAAGCGCAGCGCGGTCAGACGCGAGCTGGCCCACTGCATGTAGAGCCAGGCCGGGTCCTTCTTCTCCGAGAAGTTGTTCATCGTCACGGTCCAGGTCCAGAAGCCGTGCTCGCCGTATTCGCCCTCGGTAACCCCGGGCAGGTAGTGGGCGCCCACCGTTCCGGCGACCTTGGAGGCGTTTGCGTCCTCAAATCCGGGCGTGAACCCGAAGGTGTCCGGCAGCATGCCGGAGAGGCCGCCGCGGAAGTCTTCCAGGACGTCGCGCCAGATCTTGGTCGAAGACCCGGGCGGGCCGTACTTGGTCACCAGGTCGATGTACTTCTGGGTACCGGCCAGGCTCTCGGGGGAGTTGATGATCGACTCCCAGTCGTCATTGAGGTACCCGCCACCGTAGGTGTAGGGGAACGCCGGGTACATGATCTGCAGGAATCCGCCGCGAAGCGAAATCCCGTAGAAGTCGTTCTCGGGGTCGTGCAGCTTGGCCGCAGTCTCCTCCAGCTCGTCCATCGTATTCGGAGGGTCTTGGATTCCGGCTTCCTCGAACTTGTCGACTCGGAAGAAGTTCGCGTGCGTAACCGCGTCGAACGGCACCGCGCCGATCTCGTCGCCCGCGGTGACCGCGCCCCTCACCGAGGGGTGGACGTCGTTGAAGTCGTACCACTCGATGTCGGTGTGGTCGGGGTCGGTCAGGTAACCGCTCAGGTCCTGGATCAGTCCGCCGGAGAGCCAGCGCGGGATGTTAAAGGCCGCCGACCAGAAAAGGTCGTAGTTGGCCGAGCGCGAGGTCAGTTCCAGGTTGGTCTTGTCGAACAGCTGGGTCTCGCCGAGCAGCTCGTAGTTCACCGTGATTCCGGTGATCTGCTCGAATTCCGGCAACAGGCCCTGCTGCCACTGGGTCACGAACCCGTTAACGCCGAGAACGTTGATTTCCTGGCCGGCGTACTTGCGCCAGTCGACATTGGCGGCTTCGTAGGAGACGTCCTGCGGGCCTTCGACCTCCTGGACGACCTGTACTTCAACCAGGCGCTCGACCGGGATTTCGACTTCGACCGTCACCTCTTTGATGACCTCGACCTCTTTTTCGACCACCTGGGTGACGATGCGTTCAACTTCCACCGTCTCGCCGCAGGCGGCCAGGATCGCGGTCGCGCCGGCGACCATTCCGGTCCCCAGAAATCTCCGCCGGCTGACTCTTGCCTTGCTCATCTCGGCCTCCCCGATCACCACATAGCGCAGTGTGCGCTTAGTCTAATTTCGGAGCTATGTCCGCGCTTTGCGCTGACTTTGCAGAACAGGTCCGAAATAGGGATTAGCCGCGTGGATCATTTCTGGGCAATACCGGGCAGCCTGGGCGGGGGGTCGCACCCAGCCCGCCATGGCGAACTGGCCGGGCAGCTGAAGGTGCTATCCGACCTGGGCTACGGCGCGGTCCTGACGCTGACCGCCGACGGGATGGATGCGAGCGCCCTGGCCGCGGCCGGACTGGACGGATTGCATCTGCCGATCCCCGAATCCGGCGCCCCCAGCCGGGCGCAGATGGACCGCGCGGTCCGGTTCGTTCAGGACTCCAACCGCGCCGGCAGGGCGGTGTTCGCGCACTGTTTCGCCGGGTACGGTCGCACCGGGGTCGTGATCGCCGGGCTGATGATCGCCGGCGGCGAGGAGCCCCGCGCGGCGATCGACCGGGTGCGGCGGCTGCGGCCGGGCGCGGTCGAATCCGCCCGCCAGGAAGAGTTCCTGCTCGGGATGGCCGCCCGGGACAGGGGCTGAGCCGCCGCCGCGGCAAGCTCCCCGCCTATCTGGCTACGTAGACGGGCTGTTCGATCGGCAGGTCGTTCTGGCGCGACCACTCGTGCCAGGAGCCGAAGTAGTTGCGGAAATTCCCGTAGCCGGCCATTCGCAGGCCGATGTAGCCGCAGGCCGAACGCGCGCCGCCGTTGCAGTAGACGACGACTTCCTTTTCGGAACTGATTTCGCGCTGGGCCAGCTCGGCCGCGATCTCGCGTTCGTTGCGCATCTGCCCGTCGGCGCCGACCAGCATCTCCCAGTTCATCCAGACCGCGCCCGGGATGTGTCCGTGGCGGGGGTTCTCGCGGCTGTCCGAGCCGTCGTACTCCTCGATCGTGCGCATGTCGATGATCTGGAAATTCGGATCCTCGAGCCGCTCCCGGATGTAGTCGGCGGTCGCCAGCACCTGCGGGCGCGGGCTCGGGGAGAGGTTGCCGCCGCCGGGGAGCGGGTTGGCCTCCACCTGGATCGAGCCGCCGAAATCGAGCCAGTTGCGGTAGCCGCCGTCCAGGATCTGGGCCGGGGCGTGACCGAGGTAATCAAGCATCCAGAAGGCGCGGCAGACCGCCCAGCCGGTAAAGCTCTGGTATAGGACCACGGTCGAGTCGTTGTCGACCCCGGCCGAGCGGAACATGTCGACCAGATAACGGGTCGCCTCGATGCGCTGCTCCTCGGTCCGAATGATCGGGTGGTAGCTGCGAACGTCGATGTTTAGCGCCCCGACGATGTGGCCGGCTTCGTATTCGGCCGGGCTGCGCAGGTCCAGGATCGCCAGCTTGCGATCGTTTTCCATCCAGGTATTTAGTTCATGCGGTTGACATAACATCGCGTATCGGCGCACCTGAGCAAGTGGTTCGGCGCAGAATTCTATGTGTCGGGCGAGACTGATTCGGTGAAACGCCAATGAACCGATCTACCGCAGCCGCCAGGCCGGCGGCGGTCTGCTTCGACGGGTTCGGTACCCTGTTCCGGCTCGGCGAAGGCGATCCCGCCCGGGCCGTCTGCGACCGCCTGCGCGGCCTGGGATACGGCGGCGGCGAGGCGGCGGTGGCGGACGGTCTGCGCGCCGAGTTCCCCTACTACCGCTCGCATCACAAGTTCGTTCGCAACCCCGGGCAACTTGCGGACCTGCAGCGACGCTGCGGCCAGATCGTACTGGACGCGCTCGGCGATGAGGCGGCCGGGATCGCGCCGCTGGCGGTGGGCCGGGCGATCGCCGACAGCTTTCCGCCGCTTCTTTTTCCGGAGACCCGCAGCGCCCTGGAGCGCGCCCGCCGCGCCGGCGCGGTCATCGGAGTGCTCTCGAACTATTCCTTCGTTCTGGAGGAGACGCTGCGCGAACTCGCGATCGATAGCCTCTTTGACTTTGCGGTGGTGTCGGGCCTGGAGGGCATCGCCAAACCGGACCCGGAGATATTCGCCATCGCCCGCCGGCGCGCCGGCGTCGGGGATGCCCCGATCGCCCACATCGGAGATTCGTACCCCGAGGACTACGTCGGCGCCGAACGGGCCGAATTCCGGGCGGTGCTGCTCCAGCGTTCGGGGGCAGAGCCTCCGGCCGCAACGCTGGCGGCCCGGGACCTGAACGGGGCCCTGGACCTGATTCTCTGAATGGTCCCGGCCGCAAGCCGGTCCGGCGTTATTCGGGGCCCGAATCCAGCGT
This sequence comes from Chloroflexota bacterium, assembly GCA_963664795.2. GTDB lineage: Bacteria > Chloroflexota > UBA11872 > UBA11872 > VXNJ01 > VXNJ01. Next base: position 23,186 of record CAXXYJ010000077.1, read on the forward strand.
CTTGATCATCATCAGGGCGGCCCTGGCGGCCTCGAAACCGCGATTGGTCTCGTCGTCCCGGGTTCGGTCGATAGCCTGCTGTTCGTTGTCCAGGGTCAGGACCCCGAATATCACCGGCACGCCGGTGTCCAGCCCCGCCTGCATGATCCCGCGCGCGCACTCGGCGGCAACGTAGTCAAAGTGCGGCGTGTCGGAGCGGATGATGCAGCCCAGGCAGATGACCGCGGCGTAGGAGCGGCTTCCGGCCAGCTTCTTGGCCAGCAGCGGTAGTTCGAACGAGCCCGGAGCGCGGAAGACCTCGACCGCGGCCGGCGCCGGGTCCGGACCGCCGCCGTCCAGGCCGGCGCGGACCCCGGCCAGCAGCTTGTCGGTGAAGCGGCGGTGGTAGTCGGTTACCGCGATTGCGATCTTGCCGCCCTGGGCCACTTCAGTCCCGCTCGGCCAGCTTTAATTCGTGCCCCATGCGGTCGCGCTTGGTGGCCATGTAGAAGTGGTTGTGTTCGTTCGGTTCGACCTGCAGGGGCACCTGCTCGACGATCTCCAGTCCGTAACCGGAGATCTCCACCCGCTTGCGGGGATTGTTGGTCAGCAGCCTGAGCTTGGTGACCCCCAGCTCGCCCAGGATCTGCGCGCCGATTCCGTAGTCGCGTTCGTCGGGCAGAAAGCCCAGCGCGATGTTGGCGTCGACGGTGTCGAGCCCCTCCTGCTGCTGCAGGGCGTAGGCGCGCAGCTTGTTGGCCAGTCCGATCCCGCGGCCCTCCTGGCGCATGTAGAGGATCACGCCGCGTCCCTCGGCGGCCACCCGCTGCAGGGCGGTTTTGAGCTGCGGTCCGCAATCGCAGCGCATCGATTCGAAGACGTCGCCGGTCAGGCATTCATCGTGCACCCTGACCAGGGTCGGCTCGCCCGGCTCGATCAGCCCGATCACCAGAGCCACGTGGTCGTCGCCGGTCACCGAGTCGCGGAACGCGGTCGCGGTAAATTCCCCCCAGGGGGTTGGAATCTGGGCCGAGGCCACGCGCTCGACCAGCTTTTCGGACTTGCGCCGATGCGCGATCAGATCGGTGGTCGAGAGGGTCCTCCAGCCCCTGGCCGAAGCCAGTTCCGCGGCCGCGTCGGCGCCCAGCGGGTCGCCCTTCTCGTCCAGCAGGCGACCGAAGAGGACGGCGGGCTCGACGCCGGCCAGGACGGCCAGATCCGTGGCCGCTTCGGTGACCCCGGGTCGGCGCAGCACCCCGCCGTCGAATGCCCGCAGGGGCCTGACCAGGCCGGGTTTTTTGAGCTGCTGCGGCCTGGTCTCGGCCGAACCCAGGGCCCGGATGGTGGCCGCCTGCCCGGTGACCGAGTAGGAATCGGGACCGATCAGGTCGACCGTTTCGCAGAAAGCCGGGCTGGCCGGCATCACGGCCGCCGGGGTGTGCTCCTGGGCGATGCCCAGGCGGGTCAGCGACGCGGCGGTCATGGCCACGAACGCCCCGCCGGAGATGCGCATCACTTCCAGCAGGGCCGCACTGGTGACGGCGGCCGCCGGGATGGTGAGGGTGGCGACGAAATCGCCGCGGCCGGCGCTGTTGATCACGACCGGCTCTCCGGCCGCGAAGCTATCGGCGGCGGCCGAAACGCGGCCGTTCATGTGCCCGTTGCGGCCGAATCGGCCAGCGCGACCACGTACTTTGCCAGCACGTCCGTCTCCAGATTGCAGCTAGTTCCCAGATCCAGCCCGCCGAGGGTCGTAACCGACCGCGTGTGCGGGATCAATGCGACCTTGAACCAGTCCGGGCCGGTTTCGACCACGGTCAGGCTGACCCCGTCTACTGCCACGTAACCCTTCTCCACGATCTGCGTGCGGTACTGCGGTGGATGCGAAAAGGTTATAAGTTGCGCCTCTCCGTCGGGATCGATTGCCCTGACCGAGACGGTGCAATCCACGTGCGCCTGGACGAAATGGCCGCCGAGGCGGGAGTCGGCCCGCAGTGCGCGCTCCAGGTTGACCGGTTGACCGGTCCGCAGGGATCCCAGATTGGTGCGGCGTCGGGTCTCGTCGACGACTTCGACCGCGAATCTGCCGTTTTTGGCCTCCACTACGGTCAGGCAGGCGCCGGCCACCGCGACGCTCTCGCCGATTTGGAGTTCGTCCACAAAGCTGGCTCGGAGCGAGAGTCGCATCAGGCCCTGATTGCTGCGCGCCCGTTCGACCCTGCCAACCTCTTCGACCAGACCGGTGAACATGTGCTTCCTAGCGATGGTGCCGTGGTTCGGCCCGAGCCAGATTTTCGCCGCCGCTCAGGCCTCGCCGCACTCTGCCGCCAGGCCGCCGACCCGCGCGGCCGGCCCGCGCGGCCGGGCCCGCAGCCAGAGGTCCGCCCCGACCGGAGAGCTTTCCAGCAATTCCAACTCCGGCGGCAGGAAGCCATCCGGCAGTCCCTGGAGGGCTGCCGGCGAAGCCGGGTCCCCGACCAGCACCGGGCACACGAAAACTTCGATCTCGTTGATCAGTTCCGCGGCCAGGAAGGAACCGATCGTGGTCGGTCCGCCCTCCAGCAGGACCGAGTGGATCCCCATCGCCCCCAATCGCTCGAGCACCGCGGCCGGTTTGGCGCGTGGCGGATGCTGGAGGCGCCGCACCGTGCAGCCGCTCTCGGACAGGGCCGCGCACCGCTCCGCCGAAGCTGCCGGCCCCACGAAGCAGACCGTCCGGCCGGGCATGCCCAGCATCGCCGCATCGGCCGGCAGGCGGGCCCGCCCGTCCAGCACGACCCGCACCGGCGGGCGGCTGACCGATATCCCGGACCGCACCGTCAGCCGGGGGTCGTCGGCCAGGGCCGTGCCAGATCCGACCACAATCGCGTCCACTTCGGCCCGCCGGCGGTGGACCAGGTCCAGCGACCGGGGCGAACTCAGGTAGCCGCGCCGTCCCCCCGGCGGGGCCACGCGCCCGTCCAGCGACATCGCCCACTTGGCGATCACCCACGGCCGGCCGGTCCGGCAGTGGTGCAGAAAACCCTTGAGCCCGTCGGTTGCGGCATCGCAGCCGGTGAGCCGTATCGCTTCGATGCCGGCGGCCAGGAGTTCTTCGGCTCCCCCGGCGGCGGCCGGATTGGGGTCGGGGCACGCGTAGTAGCAGCGCGCGATCCCGGCCGCGATGATCGCGTCGGTGCACGGGGGAGTCTGGCCGTGGTGGCCGCACGGCTCCAGGGTCGTGTAGAGATCGGCGCCGCGGGCCAGGGCGCCGGCCTGCTCGAGCGCCTGGGGCTCGGCATGCGGACCGTTCCCTGGCGCGGTGGCCGCCTGGCCGACTATCTGGCCGTCCCGGACCACCACCGCTCCGACCGCCGGGCGCGGGCTCGTGCGGCCGAGCCATTCGCGCCCGAAGGCGGCCGCGACGTACAGGAAATCTAGATGCCGCAAGCGTTCTCGTCCCCGCGGTTGCAAGAGTTGTTGAACCGGCTTGGGGGCGCCCGCCCCGCCGCCGCCACATATCATCATCACAAAGTCGCCGCCGCGGCGTGTATCCGACCGGGGCGGCGGATCCCATCGGAACCAGTCATCGATGAATCCGACCCTTCCCCCGGTGCTCGGGATTACCGGCAACATCGCCACCGGCAAGTCGCTGGTTTCCGGCTGGCTGGCCGACCGTGGCGCCGCCGTGATCGACTCGGACCGGATCGTGCATGAACTGTACGGCCCCGACCACCCGGTGGCCAGACGGGTCGCGGACCGGTTCGGGCACGATCTGATCGGCCCCGGCGGGGTCGACCGCGCGAAATTGGGAGCGCTCGTGTTTGCGGACCCCGCGGCGCTCGCCGACCTGGAGGCGATCGTGCATCCGGCGGTGTTTGAGGCGGTCGGCGCGGCCATCGCCCGGGCCGCCCCGACGACGCCGCACGTCATCGAGGCGATAAAGCTGGTCGAAGGCCAGAACGCGCGCCGGCTGGACGCCCTCTGGGTGCTGGAGAGTCCGCGCGCCGAGCAGATCGAGCGCCTGCGGCGCAGCCGCAATCTCACCGCCGAGGAAGCCGGAACGCGAATCGACGCCCAGTCGCCGCCCGCCCGGAAGCTGGAGCTTTTCCGGAGCCGGCGGCCGGGAACACCGGCCCAGATCATCCCCAACCGCGGTTCGAAGGCGGAGCTGGAACGCGGCATCGATCGCGAGTGGGAGCTTTTCCTGGCCTACTGCGCCGGACAGTAGTCCTCCGCGGCAAGGTCGGACCGGGCCCGGCCGACCAGCGCCCGGGCGGCGGATTCGGCGGCCAGGGCGTGATCGCCGACCACCAGGCTCACGCTACGGCCGTCGAGTTCCGCCAGCGCGGTCCGCTGCTCCAGCCGCCAGCTGAAACTTCCCGGCCCGGATTCGGACAACGACCCCGGGCGGGCGGCGTGGTCCAGCCGGTCGGCGGCGGCGAGTTCCCGCAGCCGGTCGTAGAAATCCTGCGCCGCCGCCGGCCCGTCGAATTCGGCCCGGTACATCAGGACCTCGGACTCCCCGTTGCCGATCAGCAGCAGATGGTCGTCGATCCAGCCGGCCGGCCCGCGCTCGCCCTGTTCGATCTGCCCGCCCAGCAGGACCCCCAGCACGAACTGGCCCAGACTGCCGGCGGCCAGCGATTGCCAGCAGGGCAGGGCGGCCGCCTCGAACTCGGCGGCCGAGCTGGAACGCCATTCCGATCGAAGTCCGAGCGGGGTGATCTGAGCGGTCGCCCGCGGCAGCTCCGAGGGTTCATATATTCCGTTCAGGCCGGTCAGCCCCGATCCCAGCAGGACGCCCAGGACGTACTCGGGTCCGGCCAGGTAGGGATAGACGAGCAGCTGCAGCACGAACTCGCCGGAGCGTCCCAGGTCCGGCGGGGGCGCCGGTTCCTCCGCCTGCAGGGCCAGCAGGTCGACCTGGTCGGCGACCGCCATGAAGCCGAAAACGCTGGCATCGCCTTCGATCAGCGCGCTCAGGGCCAGCTGGCGGTCAAAGTCCAGAAAAGGGACGTCCGAGCTGAGCGACTCGATATCGAAATTGGTCTGCTGGAGGGCGTGGACGTATTCGTGGGCCAGGGTCACGAGGGCCTGATCGGAGCCGCCTGCCCCGATTTCCTCCGGTTCGACCACGTAGAGCTCGTCCTCATCGGCCAGGTAGAACCCGATGACCTGGTTCGGCACGAGCGCCAGGTAGATCTCGTCCAGGCCCTGGCCCTCGGCCAGCACGCCGAGCAGCTGCAGCGCCCGATCGCGTCGCCACACATCTTCGGGGTCCTGTTCCTCGAGCGCGGCCGCGATCTCGGCGGCGGCCTCGTCGGGGCTGACGATCATTGGTTCGAGGAACCGGCGCTCAAGCCCGCGGGCGCTTTCGGCCGCCGCGGCCGCGCGCCGGGCGTTTTCCCTTACGAATTGATCAAATTCCGCCTGGCCGGCTTCGGGCGGTGGATCGGCCGGGAGCGGCGCCGGGGCGGGGGGTTCGGGCGGCGGCGGCGGCGATTCGGCCGCTGCCGGTTCGCGCGCCCGGCTAAAGGTCTCGGGCAGGGGCGCGGTCGGTGCGGTCGGAGGCGCGTTGGCGGCATCCTGCGCACCCGACGCTCGTTCGCAGGCCCCGACGGCCAAGCCGCAAATCAGCACCAGGGTCAGGACTACGGCCCGGGGAACCCCGGACGGGCGCGACCCATGGCTAGGGGAGATGGTCAGCATCCGCCGGGATTATCGTTATTCGACGGGGTCGCGCGCGGCGCGATTCTTCAACGATCAGGGGACTTCCGGCCCCAATTGCCGGTGATTGGGAACATGGCATTCAGCGACGCATTCGCTCGATCAAGCCGGGTCGGCGGGGATTCCGACCCGGAACTGCTGGCTGCCTGCAAACGCCTGGCCGACCGCGGCTGGGGCGAACTGATTCCGGAAATCGTGCGTGCGGCGCCTCCGGCCGCGGCCCAGCACCGGCGGGCGGCCGGGATCGTGAACGCGTTCCTGGCGGCCGACCACCTCTTGCGCGACCCGGCCTCCCCCGACGACCCCGAACTGGCCAGGAGCCGGGTTGCCGGGGCCCTGGTCCTGATCGGGCAGTGCTTTGATGAACTCGGCGGCTGGGTGTCGATGGTTCTGGAGCGCTCGGGGAGGCATCGCAACGAACCGATCGGCTCCAGCAAATTCGTTGCGCGCCTGCGACTGCTGGACCCCGACGCGGCCGAGAAAGTCACGGCTTTGGCCGGCTGGGTCGCAACCGTCCGGCTCACTACCGCGGCGCTGATGCAGCAGCAGGAGAAAACGCTTCAAATCGACGCCGACGGGGTCCGGCTGCAGATTCCGCGCGCCGCCGGCGACCGGGGCGGCGACCGCCCGGTTTCCGAGGTCGGACCCGAGTGGGTCGCGCACCTGGCCGAACTCATCGGCGCGGTGTTCGCCTGCGGCGCGGCCCGCCTGGAAAATCCCCGCGAACGCACCGGCTCGGACTTCGACTGGGACTGAGCGGGGCCGCCAAATCCCTTAAAATCCGCTTTGCGTCGCCCAGTTTCCACCCCCGACGCCCCAGCGTACGCCTGCGAGCGCCATGTCCACGATCATCGCTGAAATCGACCGCCAATTCCTGCGCGACGACCTCCCGGATTTCGGGGTCGGCGACACCGTCCGGGTGCACAGCCGGGTCCGCGAAGGACAGCGCGAACGCATCCAGGCGTTCGAGGGCGTGGTCATCAAGCGGCGCGGCGGCGGCCTGCAGGAGACCTTCACCGTTCGCCGCATCTCCCATGCCGGGGTCGGAGTAGAGCGCTGCTTCCACGTGCACTCGCCGGTGATCGACCACATCGACGTGGTAAGGCGCGGGCGGGTCCGCCGGGCCAAGCTCTACTACCTGCGCGACCGCAAGGGTCGGGCTGCCCGCGTTCGCGAACCCTCGCGGCGCTGACGCCCGGGGCGGCCGACCGGGAATCCCAAGCGGCGCCGGCCCGGCGCAACCAGCCGGTCCGACTCCATCCGGAGACCCGAAACTGACCGGCGCCCGACTGAATCCGGCGTTGGAGCTGGACCTGCTTTCGTCCGGAATCGACCTGGTCGCCGGCGTCGACGAGGTCGGCCGTGGCGCCCTGGCGGGGCCGATCTGCGCCGGAGCCGTCCTGCTGGACCGGAGCCTGCTCTTTAACCGCGACCGGCTGGCCGGGGTGCGAGATTCCAAGCAGGTGCCGGCCGGCCTGCGGCCGGAACTGAGCGACCGGGTCTGGCGGCTGGCGCCGGGAGTGGCGCTGGGCTGGGCCGAAGCCGGCGACATCGATCGCCTGGGGGTGGTCGCGGCGACTCGCAAGGCGATGCTAGCCGCGCTGGCGCAACTGCGCCCGCGCCCGCAGGCGTTGATCAGCGACGCGGTGACCCTCAACGGTCCCGCCGTGCCGGACCGGTTCATCGCCATTCCGCGCGCCGACAGCACCTGCCTCAGCGTGGCGGCCGCGTCCATCTGCGCCAAGGTTGCGCGCGACGCCCACATGCGGCGCCTGGCCGGCAGGTTCGACGTTTACGGATTCGAATCCAACGTCGGCTACGGCACCCGCGGCCACCTGCGGGCGATCGACGCCCACGGACCCAGCGGCGAGCACCGGCTCTCGTTCGCGCCCTGCCAGCGCCGGCTGGCGCTGGGGTAGGCAGGATTGGGGATGAACGAAGTCGCGCATCTTCTCGGCCAGCTGACCGACTGGATCCTGAGCTGGGGGCAGTCTCCGTTCGGCTGGGTGGCGCTCTTCCTGGTCGCGTTCTGGGATTCGAGCATCCTGCCGGTCCCGCCCGACGGCCTGATGATGGTGCTGATCCTCTCCGACCCGCTGTTTGCGGTCCCGCTGGCGGCGCTGGCGACGGTCGGATCGCTGCTGGGGGCCTGGCTCGGGTACTGGATCGGCCTGGTCGGCGGGCGACCGCTGGTGTACCGGATAGTCCCCGAGCCCCAGATCCGCTACGTCGAGCGCAAGTACCGCGAGAACGACACCCTCGCGCTGCTGCTGGCCTGCTTTACCCCGCTGCCCTACAAGGCGTTCGCGATCGGCGCCGGCGTCTGCCAGATCAACTTCAAGCGATTCATGCTCATCTCGCTGGTGGGCCGGGCCGGCCGGTTCCTGGCGGTGGCGCTGGCGTTGATGCTGCTCGGCGAGCGGGTGCGCGGCCTGGTCGAGGACTACACCGGGCCGGTGGCGGTCGGTTTCGTGGCGGTGGTGGCGGTGGCAATCTTCGCGCTGGGCTGGTACAACGCCAGGATCGCCGGGCGCGAGAGCTGACCGGGCGTGGACGGGTCCTGCCCCGCCCGCCGATCAGAGCATCGGCAGCGGTTCGACCCGTTCGAGGTTCTTGACCGAAATCGCGGCCGCCACCTTGGAGCTGATCGCCTTGTAGTTGGCGACCACCTGGTCTGACCCGAACAGCGCCGCAGGCCGGCCTTCGTCGCCGCCGCGGCGGACGGCCTCGTCCAGCGGCAGCTCGCCGAAGAAGGGGATTTCGAGGTGCTCGGCGGCGCGCCGGGCGCCCCCGTGACCGAAGATCTCGATCCTAGATCCGTCGACCGGGTTTTCGAACCAGGACATGTTCTCGATCAGCCCCAATACGTCCACGCTGAGGCGTTCGAACATCGAGATCGCGCGCCTGACGTCCTGCAGGGCTACGGCCTGCGGGGTCGAAACGATTACCGCGCCGGTCAGCGGGATAAGCTGCGCCAGCGAGAGCGACGCGTCGCCGGTTCCGGGCGGCAGGTCGACGATCATGTAGTCGAGTTCGCCCCAGTCGACGTCGCCGATCAGCTGCTTGAGGGCGCCCGCGATCATGGGTCCGCGCCAGATGACGGGGGTGTCTTCCTCGAGCATGAAGCCCAGCGACATCAGCTTGACGCCGTAGGACTCGATCGCCTGGATCTTGCCGCCGGTGGCGGTCGGGGACGCGCTGCTGCCCATCATCAGCGGGATGTTGGGACCGTAGACGTCGGCGTCGAGCAGCCCGACGGTGGCGCCCTGGCGGCGCAGGGACACCGCGAGGTTCACCGAGGTCGTGCTCTTGCCGACCCCGCCCTTGCCGGAGGCGACCGCGATCGCGTTCTTGACCCCGGGCAGGGAGGCCGACGGAGAGGAACTGCGCGAGCCAACTTCGGCCGTCATTTCGATGTCGGCGTTGGCCACCCAACCCAGCGTCGCCAGGCCGGCGCGAACGCGGCTGTCGATCTCCCCGCGCAGGGGGCAGGCCGGCGTCGTCAGGACCACCGTGAGCGATACGTCGTCGCCGGCTACCTTCACGTCGCGGACCATGTTCAGGGTGACCAGGTCCTTGTGGATCTCGGGGTCGTACACCCCGCGCATGGCATCGATCACCTGGTCGATTCGGTCTTGATTGGCGTCGGCGGGCACGGTTACAACTCGGGATTTATGAGGTTTTGGCGGTTGGTTTCGATTTTATTGGGTGTCAGGTCCATCGGGGCGGACTCGGCAATCCCGCTTCCTCAGCGGCCGGCAAAAATTTCGTCGACGCTGCCGCTGTGGTGTCGGCGGCGCAGTCCTTCGGCCTCAAGTTCGACCGAACCGTCCAGGCCGAGATCGACCACCACGCCGGTGTGGGACCGGCCGGCGTCGAGCAGGCGAATCCTGCGGCCCAGCAGGATCGACAGCTCCACCCAGCGGCGGTGCTGTTGCCGCCTGCCCGCCGGCAGGTCCGCCAGGTTGGCGTGCAGGCCGGTAATCACCTCGGCCGCCACCGCGGTGCGGTCGACCGGGTGTCCGAGCTGGCGGCGGACCGATGTCGCCGGGTAGGAAAGTCCGGGCAGGTCGCCCGGGTCGTTGTTCAGGTTTGCCCCGATCCCTATCACCCAGCCGCCGCCGGCCGACTCGATCAGGATTCCGCCGGCCTTGCGGCCCGAAAGCATCACGTCATTGGGCCACTTGATTCCGACGTCGGTGCAGCCGAAGCGGGCAAGCGCCCGGCCCAGGGCCAGGCAGGCGCTCCGAACCAGGTCGGCCGGCTCCAGCCGGGATCCGGGTAGGGCGTAACTCAGCGCCAGTCCCTCGGCGTAGGGGGAGTGCCAGCGGTTCCCGCCCCGCCCCCGCCCCGCGCTCTGGCCGTCGGCGACTATTGCGCGCGCGGCGCCGAGCCCTTCCTCCAGCAGCGTCCGGGCGCGGTTGTTGGTCGAATCCGTCCGGTCGTGGAATTGAACCCCGATCGGCAGATCGGCCAGGAGCGCCTCGAGCCTTGCCGGGTCGGTCCGGTCCCGGTCTCCGGCCGCCAATTTCGCTCTAGCGGTAGGCCCAGATCTTGCGCAGGTCCTCGGTGGTCATGCCCGGCTTGAACTTGGCCAGCATCTCACCCTCGCGCTCGCGCACGTCCTCGACCGCGCCGGGCAACTGGTCGGCGATTTCGTGAGGGATCTTGGTGACCCCGTTGCGGTCGCCGTGGAGGATGTCGCCGGGATTGATCCAGCAACCCGAGATCTGGACCGGTTCGTTCACCGCCACGGTGGCCATCTGGCCGTGCGAGACGCACGTACCGGCGGCGAAGAACTGAACTCCCCCGATTTCGGCGATTTCGGCCAGATCGCGAATCACGCCGTCGGTGATCACGCCGATCGCGCCGAACGATTTGACGGCGGTCGTGTAGACCTCGCCCCACTGCGAGGCCCGGCCCGGGCTGTCGGAAACGTCCTTGAAAACGCAGATCGCCGGTTTGGGCGCGGCTTCGAGCGCTTCGAAGAATTTGAGCCGCATATCGATGCGCTGATCGCCGTCATCGGCGATGCTGCGGACGGTGCAGGTTACGGCGTAGCCGCAGATCGGGTCCATTTCCGGGAAATAGCAGCCGATTTCCGGGCCCAGGTAGCCCTCGTGGCGCCCGCGGACCTTGAACGGCTCGATCGCGTTGCAGATCGTCGGGCTGTCGATCGCGGCCAGCTTCTCGATCAGTTCGGCCGGCAACTCCTGGGTCATGTTCGCTCCGATTCCTCAATCGTTCTTGGGGCCAGTGGGTGCGCTCTGTCGATCGCGCCCGACTTATTTTGCGTTTGCGTTGGCCGTCGTCGGACAACCCGGCGCCATACGTCGGCCGGGGCCGAAACCGGCTACCAGTAGTCCTCGGTGATCACCTGCGCGCCGCGGCCAGAAAGCTGGTAGCCGAGCGGCCCCAGGGCTTCCTTGAGGTCCGAGATCATGTCCGGGTTCCCACAGAGGTAAAAGGCGCTGCGGCCCGGCCCCATTCGGTCCTTGAGACCTTCGCCCAAGCCGTCGGGGAGCTGGGGCTCGACCCGGCCGCTGGGCGGGCTGTCCAGGAGCAGGCGCAGGATGTCGTTGGCCCGTCCGCGCGCCAGCGAGGGGTCGAAACCCGGGTCCGAATCGGGCCGCGAGACGGTCGGGATGTAGGTAAGGCCCAGTTCGGGCACCGCCGCCAACTCCTCGAGTTCGGCCCGATAGCCAAGTTCGCGGGCGTAGCTGACGCCGTGGATAACGGTCAGGCGGCGCTCCGGGACGATGCCGTCGTCCAGTTCCGACCGGGCCTGGCGGGCCATCGCCACGTAGGGGGCAAGCCCGGTCCCGGTGGCCACGCAGATAACCTCGGACTCGCTGGTGCGATCAAGGTCGAAGCGCCCGGCCGGGCCCATGAACAACATGGTGTCGCCGATATTGCGGTGCTGCCAGAGGGTGCCGGTGAAGTAGCCCAGGCTCTTCCCGTCCGCGCCGCCGTCGCGCACCAGCACGACGTAGAACTCAAGTTCCGAGCGGTCGTGCGGGGCCGAGGCGATCGATAGCTGGCGCGGGCGCGGATCGCCGTCCGGCTGGTCCCAGAACGCCAGCTGGGCGTACTGGCCGGCCCGGAACTGGAAGAACGGCTCGCCGTCGGTGCGGGCGATCCGGAATATCGCCAGGTCTTCGTTGCCTACCTCCTCCCAGCTGGTCAGGGCGGCTTCCTGCATCCGTTCGCGCAGGTCGCGTCGGGCGCGCGCGGCCAATCCGGCCCCCTACCGCGCCGCCGCCGGCATCGCCAGCATTTCGGCCAGTTCCTCGGCCGGATCCACCATGATCTCGGCCAGGGTGGGGTGCAGGTGCGGGATGCGGGCGAAATCGTCCACCGTGGCCCGGTAGTGCATCGCCACGACCGCCTCGTGGATCAGGTCGGCCGCTTCGGGGCCGAGGACGTGCACGCCCAGGAGTTCGCCCGACTCCCCGTCGGCGACCATCTTCACCAGGCCCTTGTTCTGGCCCATCGTCAGGGCCTTGCCCTGGTCCTCGAAAGTCTCCTGGGCCACTATCACCGAGGCATGCCGGGCCCGGGCTTCCTCCTCCGAAAGGCCGACGACGCCGACCGACGGATCGGTAAAGACCGCCTGCGGGACCACCCGCAGATCAAATTCCTGCAACTTCCCGGCCAGCCACGTTGTTGCCCGATGATCTGGCCCTGCTGGACGGCGGTGTGGACCACCTGCAGCGGCCCGACCTCGGGCCCGATGCAGTCGCCGGCGGCGAAGATGTCGGGGGTTCGAGGTCTGCATCCGGGTGTTGACCAGGATCCAGCCGCGGTCGGTCTCGACCCCGGCGCGATCCAGTCCGAGCCCGCGCGTGGCCGGGCGCCGGCCCAGCGCGACCAGGATCTCCTCGGCCGCGAAGGTGCGTTCGCCCGCCGCGGTCTCGACCGCGACCTGCTTGCGGCCGTCGGGCGCGCGCTCGAACCGGGCGATGCTGGTGTCGGTGACGACCGTCATCCCCTCGCGCTCAAGGGTAACCGGCCAGGGCGGTCCCGATCGCCGAGTCCATTCCTGAAAGCACGTGCGGGGAGCGCTGGATTACGGTCACCGCGACCCCCAGCCGCAGGAACAGCTGGGCAAATTCCAGCGCGACCGCGCCCCCTCCCAGGACCAATAGCGAATCGGGCAGGCGCTCCAGGTTCTGGGCCTGGTCGGAATCGATGTAGCCGACTTCCGAGAGCCCCGGCAGATCCGGGATGGCGATTTCCGAGCCGGTGGTCACGGCGAACTTTGGCGCCCCGCAGCACCCGCCCGCCGACCGTTATCGAGTCCGGGCCCAGGAATTCGGCGCGGCCGGAAATTATCTGAACGTTGGCCAGTTTTTCGGCCGAGGACCCGGCGGTAGCTGGCGAACTCCTCGACCAGCTCGTCCTTGCGCTGGCGGACCGCCGGCCAATCCACGCGCGGGTCGGAGCTGCCGATCCCGAGCTCGTCGGACTCGCGCACCAGCTGGGCTATCTCGGCCGAACGCAGCAGGGTCTTGGTCGGCATGCAGCCGCGCAGGATGCACAGCCCTCCGAAGCGTTCGGCGGACTCGATCAACCCCACCCGGAGACCGGGCCGACGAGGGCGGTGCTGGCGGCGTGGTAACCGGCCGACCCACCGCCGATCACTATGAAATCAAAGGCCAGTTCGGGGGTCTCCGGTCAAGAGTTTGCGAGGCGCCGAAATTCTAGCCGCGCATGCCGGATTCGCCCCCGCGGAGGGAGGGGCCATAGACTGGAAACCGGCCCGGGGACGGGCATCCAGCAGCCATACCAAAGGCGACCAGGCAGGCCCATGCGATCGGGGCATCCGCCCACCCGCCGACCCGCCGCCATAAAGCGCAGCGCCCCCGCCGCGTCATCGTCGCGAAACCGGGACGGCGAGCTAGCTTGGCGCCGGCGCGGCGGCCCGACCGCCCCGGATTGGGCACCCCGTGGGTTCGCAACGCGGTCGCCGTGGTCGGCGGGATGTTCGCCACGTTCTGCGGGTTTTCGTTCTTCGTTCCCTTCCTGGCCCTGCATCTCCAGGACCTGGGCCTGAGTCCGACCGAATCGGCGACCTGGGTCGGCTACATCGGGTTCGTCCAGGGCGTCGGGTTCGCGACCTCGGCCCCGCTCTGGGGCATGCTGGCCGACCGCGTCGGCCGCAAACCCATGGTCGTGCGGGCGATGGCCGCATCGTCGATCGGAATGCTGGTGCTGCCGTTCTTCGACTCGGCCCTGGCGGTGCTGCTGATCATCCTGGGGCGCGGTCTCCTGGCCGGCCCGGGAACCGCCGCGGTGGCGCTGGTGTCGGCGGTGACCCCGCGCGAACGCCTGGCGATGGTCCTGGGCTGGATCGACGCCGCCCAGGTGCTCGGGATCAGCCTGGGGCTGGCCGCCGGCGGATTGCTGGCGGCGACGATCGGGATCCAGCGAACGTTTATCGCCGGCGGGTGCTTCGGGCTGCTCGGGGCGCTGCTGGTGCTGCTGATGGCGCGCGAGGATTTCGTTCGGCCGCAAAAGTTCCAGGCGCCGCCCGGCCGGAACCGCCTGCGGCGCGTCGGCGGCGCGCTTGCGCAGGCGCGCGCGACGCTGAATCCGACCATCGTCTTCGCGTTTCTGCTCAGTTCGGGTGTGTGGATGTCGCAGCAGGGAACCGGCTACATCTTGCCGCTGCGGGTGCAGGAAATCGCCAGTCCCGACCAGGTGGAGCTGTTCACCGGCCTGGCCGCCAGCGTGTTTGCGGCGACGATGTTCGGCGGGGTGCTGCTGGCGGCCCGACTGGCCCGGCGCTGGGGCTACCGCCAGGTCCTGTTTGTCGGCCTGATCGGCACCACCGCGCTCTTCCTGCCGCAGGGACTCGCCGGCGAGCTGTGGCCGTTCATGCTGGCCCGCGCCCTGCAGGGCTTCTGCACCGGCCTGGTCATGCCGCTGGGCCGCGCGCTGATCGCGTTCGCTTCCGAGCGATCCGACCGCGGCACGGTTTACGGACTCTCGGGCGTGTTCGGTGGCGCCGGAACGGCCACCGGGCCGCTGCTGTTCGGCACCCTGCTTACGGCGACCATCGGGGTGGGCCCCGCGTTCATGCTGGGAGCGCTCTGTTTTCTGCCGGCCCTGCTGTCGCTGCTGCGGCGCGGTGAAATCAATGCCCTCGCCGCGCGCGGTTAGCGTGGTCCAGATTCCGCCCATCCGGCCCCCGCACAATCGCCGGACCGGACCGGGCAGTTGATCGGCAAATGTGATGGCCCCGGTCGGCGCGGACCGGGGCGGCAAGGGCGATGACCGCGCTGCGGCCCCTGCTGGCCGATCTCGGGACCCCGTGGATGCGGACCGCGCTGGCGGTGGTCGGAGGGATGTTCGCCACCTACGCCAACCTCTCCTTCTTCATGCCCTTCCTGGTCCTTTACCTGCAGGGGATCGGCCTATCACCCGGGGAATCGGCGGTCTGGGCCGGTTACATCGGATTCATCCAGGGTCTGGCGTTTGCGGTCGGGGCCCCGTTCTGGGGGATGCTCGGCGACCGCGTGGGGCGCAAGCCGATGGCGGTTCGCGGGGTGGCGCTTTCGGCGCTGGGAACGCTCCTGGTGCCGCTGGCGACCTCGGCCCCGGTCGTCTTCCTGATCATCATGGCCCGCGGCCTGCTGGCCGGTCCGGGATCGGCCGCGCTGGCGCTGGTGTCCTCGGTCACCCCGCGCCGCCGCCTGGCGATGGTCGTGGGCTGGATCGACGCCGCCCAGGTGCTCGGCAGCGTCGTCGGCCTGGCGGCGGGCGGCCTGCTGGCGGTAGCGATCGGCATCCCGCAGACATTCGTGGTCGGCGGCGTCTTCGGGCTACTTGGGGCCCTGCTGGTGCTGGTGTTTGCGCGCGAGCGTTTCGTGCGCCCGCCCTCGCTGACGGCTCCGGCCCGCCTGAGCCCGCTGCGCCGGATGATCGGCACTCTCTCGCGGGCGCGTTCGACCGTGAACCCGACGGTGCTTTTCGCGTTCCTGCTGATCGGGGGCTTCTGGATGACCAACCTGGGCATCAACTACATCATCCCGCTGCGGATTCAGGAGATGGCCGACTCCGGGCGGGTGCCTCTCCTGACCGGCCTGGCGGCCAGCGTCTTCGCGGCAACGATGTTCGCCGGGGTCCTGCTGGCCTCGCGCCTGGCCGGCCGCTGGGGCTATCGGCAGGTGCTGTTCGCCGGGATCCTGGGCATGGTGGTCCTGTTTCTGCCGCAGGGATTCACCGGTGACATCGGGCTGTTCATGGCCGCTCGCGCCCTGCAGGGATTCTGCGCCGGCCTGATCAATCCGCTCGGACGGACCCTGATCGCGTTCGCTTCCGACCCCGCCGATCGCGGCACGGTTTACGGGGTTTCGGGCCTGTTCATGGGGACCGGGGCGGCGATGGGTCCGCTGGTTTTCGGCTCCCTCTTCACGCCCTGGCTGGGAGTCGGTCCGGCGATCGGGCTGATGGCCGTCTGCCTGGTGCCGGCGCTGCTGCTCCTGCTCCGGCGCAGCGAGATAAACGTCCTGGCCGCGCGCGGCTGACTCCGGCTACTCGGCCGCGCCGCGGCCCCCGTACCAGTAGCGCTGGAAGCGCCAGTCGCGGCGATTGGCCATGCCCTCGGGAGTTACCGCTCCCGGCGAATCCAGTTCGCCGATCGCGTCCATCGCCTGGCGCAGCTGCGAGGAGAGGTAATCGAGCAGGTGCAGCGCCATCGCCTCCGGCGTGGCCGGCTCCACGACTGCGCCCATGGACTGCTCGCCGTGGTGGGAGAGCACCAGGTGGCGCAGCCGCATGGTCAGTTCCTCGCCGGCGTTCGCCTCGGCGCAGGCCTCGGCCACCCAGCGGTCGCAGATGGCGATGTGGCCGACCAGCGACCCGGCGGCCGAATAGGTGTATTCGGCCCCGCGCGGGGTAAGTTCCACCAGCTTGCCAAGGTCGTGCAGGATGCAGCCGGCCAGCACCAGGTCGCGGTCCAGCTCCCGGTAGAGGTCGCAGAGGGTATCGGCCAGGGCCAGCATCTCCAGGACGTGTTCGAGCAGCCCGCCGCGGAAGGCGTGGTGGCGGCGCTGGGCCGCCCACCAGTGGCTGATGCCGCCGGCGACCTCCTCGCGCGCCAGAACGCTGCTGCAGACCGCGGCGATCGCCGGCGACGACTTCTGCAGCCGGGCCAGGTAGGCGTTCAACTGGGAGAACATCTCCTGCGGATCGCGCGTCGAGGACGGGCTGAACGTATCGGTTACGGCCGTATCGAGAACGGCGGAGATTGAATCGAGCTTGAGGTTGAGCTGATCGCGGAACGTGTCGGCGAAGCCGCGGATTTCGACCGCGACCGAGGGCTCGAGACCGAAGACCGATTCCGGCGGGCGGAAGAAACGGGCCACGATGCGCTTCTGGTCGACGTCTTTGAGTTCGCCCTGCCAGTAATCGTTGCCGTTCTTGTCCTGGCGGCGCTCCGACGTGCTAAGCAGCATCACCCCGTCGATCCGGGTTCCGGACTGGATTTCCGAGACCTTCAGGGCGTTGCTCATCTACTTGCGCCGCCAGCGGTTGAGGAATCGTCCCAGGGGACCCGGCTCGGGCCGGTCGTCGACCAGTCGCCCGCGCCACATCTTTTTGCCGCGCCGCCCGCCCCGTCGGCCGAATCCGACGACCGACAGGTAGGCCAGGAAGAGCATGACCACCCCGGCGGTGGCCGTAAGCGGAACTATCAGGCGCATCACCGGAAAAATTGCCAGCAGCAGCGAAGCGCACAGGAGCACCGCTCCGGTCGTGGCCATCTGACCTGGCGTGGCGAACCGCGATTTGACGAAATCGCCGACGCGGTCCAGCGGACGCGGCCCGGTGGGCGGCGGGTCCTCGAACTGCTTGCGGCGCAGAATCTCGCGGATTTCGTCTTCCCAGTTCCGGTTCGAACTCATGTCCCTTTCACCCCCGGGGCGGCAGTCGACCGCACAGCTCGGAATCTGCGGGCCGCATAGCTACGCAAAAAATTGTTGCACGCTCGCGGCCTCGGGTCAGGCAACGGCGGCGGGCACCCGGGCGTGGAAATCGGTCGCCTGCTGGAAGGCGTGGGCGATCCGCAGCGCCATTGCGTCGCCGAACTGGCGGGTCGAGATCATCACGCTGGTGGGCAGGCCCTGCGAATCGAATCCGCTGGGGATCGCCACCGACGGCTGCCGGGTCAGGTTGAACACCCCCGGAATCGCATCCATCCGCAGGTATTCGGTGATCAGGTCGGGATTGTCGGCCCTTCCGGCGGTTGTGTAGTTGGTTGGAGTGATCAGGGCGTCGTACTCGTCGAAGAATGCCTCGGCCTCCCGGGTTAGGGCTCGCATCCGGTCTTTGAGTTCCAGGTAGCGCCCGGAGGAGGCGGTGGCCGATTCGAGCAGGCGGCGCCGCACGTCGGGGGCCAGCTGTCCGAAGCGGGGTTCGTCGGCCATCAGGTCGCGCAGCTGGTGCGCGGCCTCGATCGCGGTGAGCTGGCGGTTGGGCTCCACCGCCGGGGCGGCCCAGGGGGTCGGGACCCGGTGGATCTGGGCCCCCAGCGACTCCCAGACCGAGATCGCGGCCTCGACGTTGGCGACGATCTCAGGCGGCAGGTCGTCAAAGAAGTGCTCGGTGGGGACTGCCAGCCGCCTTCCGCCGACGCCCAGCCCAAGGCCGGCGCGGTGGTCGATCGGGCCGATGTCGGCGCTGTACGGGTCGCGCCGGTCATGCCCGGTCAGGGCGGTCAGCAGCAGGGCCAGGTCCTCGGCCGAGCGCGCCAGCGGCCCGACGACGCCCTGGCTCGGCGTGAGGGCCAGAACCCCGTTTTTGGGGACCAGCCCGAAGGTCGGCTTGTGGCCGCATATCCCGCAGTGCGCGGCCGGGGTGCGGATCGAACCGCCGGCGTCGGAGCCGGTCCCGCCGGCGGCCATCCCGGCCGCCACCGCCGCCGCGGTCCCGCCCGACGAACCGCCAGGCACCCGCTCCGGGTCCCAGGGGTTGGCGGGTGTCCCGAAATGCCGGTTGATGTTGGACGCGCCGAACCCCAGTTCGTGCATGTTTGCAAATCCGATGATGACCGCCCCGGCCGACTTGAGCAGCCGCACCGGACCCGAGTCGGTCGGGGCCGGATCGCGCGGAAGGGCCACCGATCCGCCGCTGTAGGCGCGACCGGCGACGTCGTGGTTGTCTTTCAGGACCAGCGGGATTCCGGCCAGGATGCCGGCCGAGCCCGGATCTCCGCGGTCGATTTCGTCGGCGGCGGCAAGGGCGGCCTCGGCCTGGTGATCGATGAACGCGCTCCGGTGCGCGGGCAGGGCGTCGTAGCGGTCGATGCAGGCCTCGACCAGTTCGCGCGACCCGAGGCGGCGATTGCGGATCAGGCGGGCGGCCTCGGCCAGTCCCAGGTAACAGAGTTGGTCCGGCACCGTCGGGTTAATCCAAATCGGGCCGGGCGCGGTGCCAGTCGGTGGCCCGCTGGTAGGCGTGGGCGGCGGTCAGGGGCAGGTCGTCGCGCCAGCGCCGGGCGGTGAGCATCAGCCCGATCGGCAGGCCTTCGGAATCGAATCCGCACGGAACCGAGATCGAAGGCTGGCCGGTCTGGTCGAAGATCCCGGTGAACGCCACGTCGCGCAGGTAGCGGCGGGTATCGGCGCCTTCGAGCAGTCCCGCCGTTCGGTAGCAGCTCGGGGTCAGCAGCAGTTCGTACTCGGACAGGAGCAGTTCGGCGGCGCGGACTGTTTGGGCGCGGAGGTTGACGAACGCCTGGTAATCGACGGCCGACGTCTCGTAAGCGGCCCGCAGCCGGGCCTGGGTGTCGGGCGATACCCGGCCCAGGTCCGGGCTCTCCACCAGTTCGCGATGGATGTAGGCGGCGTCGGCCGGCACCATCGCGGCGTTATTGGCAAACGCCGGTCCGGCCCACGGCAGGGGTACTTCCACCAGTTCGGCCCCGAGTCCGCCCAGCACCGCGGCGGCGCGCTCGACGGCCTCCCCGACCTCGGGCCCCAGATCCGAAAAGTGCGGATCGTCGGGGATGGCGATCCGCCAGCCGGCGATCGAGTTCCCGAGCCGTTCCTGCGTCTTGACGCGTTCGCCGGGCGGGCAGTAGGGGTCGCGCGGGTCGTAGCCGGCGATCGCATCGAGCATGATCGCGCAGTCCTGCGCCGACCGGGCCATCGGGCCGGCGTGGTCCAGGTTCAGCGAAAGCGGGAACACGCCGCGCATGGAGACGAATCCGTAGGTTGGTTTGTGGCCGCTTATCCCGCACAGCGCGGCCGGCAGGCGAATGGATCCGCCGGTGTCGGAGCCAAGCGCCAGCGGCGCGGCTCCGACCGCGACCGCGACCGCCGACCCCGAAGACGAGCCGCCGGGCACGCGGTCGCGCCGCCAGGGGTTGGGAGGCGTCCCGAAGTGCGGGTTAACCCCGGTTACGCCGAACGCGAATTCGTGCAGCACGGTCTTGCCGAGGACGATCGCGCCGGCCCGGCGTAGCCGCGCGATCACGTGCGAGTCCTCGGTCGCCGGCGGCGCAGCCGCGCGCGTGGGCGAGGCCGCGGTGGTCACCTCCCCGGCGATGTCGTAGAGGTCCTTGGAGGCGATCGGGATGCCGCCCAGCGGCTTTTGCAGGTCGTCCGGCCCCAGGGCGGCGGCCTGGGAAAGCGCCGACTCGGCGAAGACCTCCAGCCAGGCCGCGGCGAACGCCGGCTGGCCTTCGATGCGGGCGATGTGCGCCTTCACCAGTTCGACCGGCGAGACTTCTCCGCCGCGCAGCAGGGCGAGTTGCTCGGACACGCCGGCAAACAGAATCGAGTCGTTCTCGGAGATGGCCGCTGCCCGCAATTTCGGTGGAGTGGCCGCATTCTATGGCGGCTGCGCCGGCCGTCCAGACGCTTCGAATCCCGGCTGCGTAACCGAGCCGAACCTGCGAAAGGCAGGATTCAAGCCAGCTTGCTTCCGGTCGTCGATCCGTTCTTCGGAACCGGCTCCGGGCCGGGAATTGCCGGCGTTCACGCCGCCGCGCGGCCCGGCCGACCGCGCCATCAGATCGATCAGACTAGACGAGACCGGGTCGATGAGCGTTCAGAAGGTCGCAATGATGATCGAAGTCGGCGAGGCCGGTTCGGACCTCTCAAAGCTCCTGGACCGGGTTGCCAATGGCGAAGAGCTGGTGTTGGGCCGGGCCGGTCGGCCGCTGGCGCGCCTTGCGCCATACGGTGGGGCGCGGCCCTTGCGGTCGCCGCGCCGACCGGGCAGACTGGCCGGAACGGTTCGGATCGCTGCGGACTTTGACGAAACTCCGGCGCGGCTGATCGCGGACTTTGAAGGCGCGGACGGGGAATCGAAGTGAACCTCCCGCCGGTCGGCGGCAGGCCGCCGTGCCCGGCTGGCCGTAGGGCACCGCCCCGGACCGCATCGAGGCCGATCCGGCTTTCGGCCAGATGATTCCGGCGAATGCCTGACCGTACGTCGCCGGCGCAGGTCCCGGGGAAGTCGGCCCTGAGGCCGGACCGAAACGGCGCTCGGGTGGAACCTGCCGGGGAAGGGACGGGATAGGCCTGCCGGGAAGCGGTGATCGTGCGCGCGGGGAGCCGTCCCGCCGGCTGCATGCCGTACTGGCCCGGGCCGGCTTTGGTTCGCGGCGGGCGATGGAAGACGCCATCGCTGCGGGCCGGGTGCTGGTAAACGGGGAACCGGCCCGCGTCGGCCAGCAGGTCGATCCGGATTCGGACCGGATCGAATTCGACGGCCGCCTGCTGCGGCACCCCTCGCCGGCGCTGGAATACATCCTGCTGAACAAGCCGCGCGGGGTCATTACGACCGCCGCCGACGATCGCGGCCGCAGGACCGTCGTCGACCTGGTCGATACCGGGGCGCGGGTGTTTCCGGTCGGGCGGCTCGACCGCTACTCGGAGGGGCTGGTCCTGCTGACCAACGACGGGGCGCTGGCCAACCGGCTGACCCATCCTCGATTCGGTCACCGGCGCCGCTACCTGGTCACGGTGGAGGGACGGCTGGCCGGCGGCGACCTGCTGCGGCTGCGGACCGGGATAGTGATCGGCGACCGACGGACGCGCCCGGCCGAAGTCCGGGTACGCTCCCAGACCGGGGAACCGGACCGTCCTGGAGATGGCCTTGCGGGAGGGGCGCAACCGCCAGATAAGGCGCATGCTGGCCGCCTGCGGGCGCAGGGTCAAGCGCCTGGTGCGGATCGAATTCGCCGGGCTGCGGATCGACGCCCTGCGACCGGGCCAGCAACGCCGTCTCGACCGGGACGAAATTGCCGAACTCAGGCGCGTCGCCGGCGTCGCAGATAAAGGCGTCCCCAACTGAAAATGACATGGCTGACGAAACCACCGTGGCAGTCGCCGCAAGCCGACGAGATGCGAAGGAACCAGCAATGAGCAGCGGACCCATCATTACCGGCGTCGAGATGACGACCTACGAATTCCTCACCGACGACATGGGCACCGACCGCCACGGCTTCAATCTGGTCTACTCGCCGGGCGAGAAGCTCAAGCAGGTGGGGGCGATCATCCAGATCCACACCAACGCCGGCATCAGCGGTCAATTCCCGATCCACGCCCCGCCGGCGCGGACCCAGGTGGCCATGTGCGCCGGGTACCTGATCGGCAAGGACGTGACCGCGCGCGAGCAGATCTACAACGAGACCAAGCGCGCCCTGCGCCAGTTCGACATGACCGGTGTCGGGGTGATCGACATCATCCTCTGGGACATCGCCGGCAAGATGTACAACGAGCCGCTCTACCGCCTGCTCGGCGGCACCCGCCGGCCGCTGGCCGCCTACGCATCGACCGTGCACGGCGACGAGAACGGCGGTCTGACCACGCCGGAGCAGTTCGCCGAGTTCGCGGTCCGCTGCCGCGACATGGGTTACCCGGCCTTCAAGATCCACGGTTGGGGCCTGGCCGGGTCGAACGTGCAGCGCGAAATCGACAACATCCTGGCCGTGCGCGCGGCCGTTGGCGACCGGATGGACCTGATGCTGGATCCGGCCTGCGAGCTGGCCACGTTCGGCCAGGCGCTGGCGGTCGGTCGGGCCTGCGACGAGGCGAACTTCTTCTGGCTCGAGGACCCCTACCAGGACGGCGGCGTCGCGACCCTTGCCCATCGCAAGCTGCGCGAGTTGCTCAGGACTCCGCTGCTGCAGACCGAACACATCCGGCTGCCCGAGCAGACGATCAACTTCGCTATCGCCGATGCGACCGACTACGTCCGCGCCGGCGCCTACCAGGACGGCGGGGTAACCGGGGTCATGAAGATCGCTCATGCCGCCGAGAGCCTCGGGCTCGACGTGGAGCTGCACACGCCCGGCCCGGTTCACCGCCACCTGATGTCGGCGATCCGCAACACCAACTACTACGAGCTGGGCCTGGTCCATCCCAACGTCAAGACCAACGCTCCGCACCACCCCGTGTACACGGACTTTGCCGACAATCTCGACTCGATCGATTCGGACGGCAACGTATTCGCGCCCGAAGGTCCCGGCCTCGGGGTCACGATCGACTGGGACTGGGTGCGGGCCCACCAGACCGATCACGCCATGCTGGCCGGGAGCTGACCGCCCGCCTGCTTCTTTGCCGGGATTCCGGCGCGCCGGTCAGGCGGTATCTTCCAGGAGCTGGTCTCGCAGGGCACAGGGATCGGTCACCGGCTGCTGGCAGACGAAGCGCCGGCAGACGTGGGCGGTGGCCCGGCCGTTGATCGGCCCGCGGCCGTCAAGTAGCGGCGGTACGCCGTCCCTGCCGACGGCCAGAACGCGGTCGGCGCGCCAGTTCGCGCGCACCTGATCGACCAGTGCGCGGGTCGCGTCCGCGTCCCTCTCGCCGGCGATCGCGATCTGCTGGGCCCGCCCGTCGAGCCAGAGCACCGACTGCAGCCACATCGAAAACGCCGTCCCGTGGCGGATGAAGGTCTCGCCCAGCCCCGGAATCGCCGCCTCGGCCCGTTCCCGCCAGTCCTCCCGGCCGGTCAGCGCCCACAGGCGCAGCATCAGCCGGGTGGCCAGCGCCGCACCCGAGGGCGTGGCGTTGTCCTCGCGCCGGCGCGGCCGCACGATCAGGTCGTCCTGCCCGGCGGCCGTATCGCAGAGGTTGCCCTCGTCGTCGACGAATCGCTCCAGCATCTGCTGGGCCAGGCCCTGGGCCAGCCGGAACCAGCGCGGGTCGAAATCGGCTTCGTACAGGGTCAGCAGGGCGTCGCCTAGCGCGGCGTAGTCCTCCAGGAATCCGACCCGCCCGGCCCGGCCCTCGGCCCAGGAGTGGACCAGGTTGCCGCCGGGCGACATCTGCTCGAGCAGAAATTCGGCGTTCGCCCGCGCCGCATCCAGGTAGGCGGGCTCGTCCAGCGCCGCCCCGGCCTGGGCCAGGCTTGAAAGCATGAGCGCGTTCCAGGAAGCGACCGCCTTGCGATCGGTGGCGGGGAGCGATCCGGTCGCGGCGGGCCTCCAGCAGCGTCCTGCGGGCGGCGGCAACCTTGGCCAGCAGCAGCTCGGTCGACATCCCCAGCCGGCTGGCCAGCGGGGCCGGATCGGAGGGTTCGTGCAGTATGTTGCGGCCCTCGAAATTGCCGCCCAGGGTCACGTCGAAATAACTGCAGACCGCCTTGGCGTCCTCGCCCAGGAGCTTTTGGACCTCGTCCAGGTCCCAGACGTAGTACTTGCCCTCCACCCCTTCCGAATCCGCGTCCTGGGCGGCGTAGAACCAGCCCTGCGGGCCGCGCATTTCCGAGAGCACGTAGTCGAACGTGCGCCGGGCAACGTCCAGGTAGCGCTGGTTGCCGGTCAGCTGCCAGGCGTGCAGGTAGCAGCCGGAAAGCTGGGCGTTGTCGTAGAGCATTTTTTCAAAATGCGGGACGAGCCAGACCGCATCGACCGAGTAGCGGTGGAATCCGCCGCCGAGGTGATCGAATATCCCGCCCAGGGCCATCCGGTCGAGCGACCGCAGCGCCGTCTCCAGGGCCGGCCGGTCGCCGGCCTGGGCGAAGCGTCCCAGCAGGAAGTCGATCGTCATCGCCATCGGGAACTTGGGCTGGTCGCCCCAGCCGCCGTTCTCGTAGTCGAATCCGGCGCAGATCGCGGTCGCCGCGCGCATGGCCAGGCCCTCGGGCAGCTCGACGCCGCCCAGGGCTCTCGAACTGGTTGAGCCGCTCCAGCAGCTGTCCGGCCGAGCTGTCGACGTCCTCGCGCCGTTCCCGCCAGGCGTTGGCGATCTGGGAAAGCACGTTCGCGAACGAAGGCATCCCGTAGCGCGACTGCGGCGGGAAGTAGGTGCCGCCGTAGAAGGGCTCGCCGCTAGGTTTTAGGAACACGCTCATCGGCCAGCCGCCCTGGCCCGAGAGCGCGACGACCGCGTTCATGTAGATCGAGTCCACGTCGGGCCGCTCTTCGCGGTCCACCTTGATCGAGATGAATTCGGCGTTGAGCTGCCGGGCCAGGGCCGGGTCCTCGAACGACTCATGCGCCATCACGTGGCACCAGTGGCAGGCCGAGTAACCAACGCTCAGGAAGATCGGCTTGTCCTGGGAGCGGGCGGCAGCGAAAGCCTCCTCGCCCCACTCGTACCAGTCAACCGGGTTTTCGGCGTGCTGGCGCAGGTAAAGGCTGGTTGCTTCGGCTAGGCGGTTGGGCACTCGGGGGTCCGGACGATTAGCATGGGGCAGTTTCGGGCCAGTGGGAAGCCGGCAGCCAGCGATGGACGTATTCGATCCGCCCGGTGTGTACGACCAGGCGCATTTTCCGTCCGGGACCGCGCAGCGCCCGTTCGTGGCCGCCAATTTCATCATCACCGCCGACGGCTCGGCGCGCAAACCGGGCCCGGACCATCGGCACTTCTCCGGTCCGGCCGACCGCCGCAGCATGCGCCGGCTGCGCATTCATTTCGACGCCATCCTGCGCGGGTCCAGGACCCTCGAACTCAATCCGCGCCGCGATCTCGGCAATCCCGCCATCCGGGCCGCCCTGGCCCAGTGCGGTCGCAGGCAACCCCTGGTTGTGGCGGTAACCAACCGCGGCGACATCGATCCGGCCGCGGCCATGGTGGCCGGGGCCGACGCTAAGCACCGCCCGCTCATCTGCACGCCCGCGCCGGCGTGCCTCGACCCGGCGGTAACGGCGGCCTGCGACGTCTGGGATTTCCCGCAAAAGCCGCTGGACCTGTCGGCGGTGCTGGCCCGCCTGGGTGGTCGTCGCGGCGTTCGCCGGGTCCTCTGCGAGGGCGGTCCGACCCTGCTGCGTTCGCTGCTTGAGGCCGGCCTGGTGGACGAATTGCTGCTGACCATCGCCCCGCGCCTGCTCGGTGACCCTGAAGGATTGCGGCTGGTCGGCGGCGGGTCACCGTTTCCCCCGGAAAGGGCCCCGCGGCTGGAACTTGTCGACGTCCAGCGGGTGGACCAGGAACTTTTCCTGCGCTACCGCGTGGACCGGCCCGCCTGAATTGCCCGGCTAGGGATCGGGATCGGGTGCGAACCGCTCGATCGAGTTCTCGTAGATGATGCAGCGCAGGACCGCCAGGAAGGTCAGCAGCAGCATGTTGGCCAGGTTGGCCACCACCAGGGCCACGGCGCTCAATATTCCGCTCTCGGAAGTAATCAGCGAGGTCAGGATCGCGCCGGCGATCGAAAGGACCCAGTAGAGCACGATTTCGGATCCGGTCAGGCGCGCCAGGCGCAGCGACTCGTACAGCAGGTTTGGCACGCTGGCGCCGGTGTCCACAAGCAGCGGAACGAAGTAGAAAGAGACGAACAGGTAGGCGATCACCGCGCCGGCTCCCAGCATGGCCCCGATCACCCCCAGGGCGGGATTGACCAGCGCCAGGAATCCGATCACCGCCCCGATGGCCAGCGCCAGCGCCAGCCAGGAGAGCGCGAACAGGAGTATCCCCCGCAGGCAGCCCTGGATTACCCGCCAGCCCGCCTGCAGGTCGACGCCGCCGAGGCGGTAGGCGGCCAGCCCGTTGAAGGTCACCCCCACTTCCAGCAGCAGTCCGATCACGAACAGGACCGCGAAGATCGCCGCGGTGGCCAGCAGGAAGTCGCCGAATTCGGCAAAGTCGGTCGCGGCATCGAACGCGGGCATTTCCGGCAGCAGGAAGCGGCCGGCCAGGAACGATGCGACCGTCCCGATGGCCAGCCAGACCGCCAGGATCGGGTTGTCGGAAAAAACCAGGTAGGCGACCCGCGCGAATGACCAAAATCCCCAGGGGATGGCGTCGGGGCGCCTAGACTCTAGCTCGTCGTCCACAGATGATCCGGATCGGGTTGGAATGCAACCCGAAATTGTAGGAGCGAGGAGCCAAGTGACCGCCGCCAGCGCCATCCAATTGGCCCCCACCGACAACGTCGCCACCATGGTCAGCGCGGCCGAGGCCGGGCAGGCGGTGACGATCAATTCGGGCGACGGGCGCCGGCAGGTCTGCGCCGCCGAGCAGATTCCCTTCGGATTCAAGATCGCGGTCGCCGACATATCGACCGGCGAACAGGTCTACAAGTACGGCGCCTCGATCGGGCAGGCCACCGCCGCCATCGCGGTCGGCACGCTCGTCCACGTCCACAACCTGGCCGGACTGCGCGCCGGCGGGGATACCGGGAGAACCGGATGAATTCGACGTTCCTTGGCTACCCGCGGTCCGACGGCGGCGCCGGCACCCGCAACCATGTCCTGGTCCTGCCCGGCGGCTGGGAATGCCAGCAGATCGTGAACATGGTCCACGGCACGGTAACGCCGACCTCGGCCGACCTGGGGGTCGCGCGCACCCGATCGGACCGCGAGACCATCGCCCGCATGCACGTGGGCCTGGCGCTCAACCCGAACGTCTACGCGGTGGTGATTGTCACCGCCGGGGGCAAAGCCAACGAGGGGATGCTCAACGGACTGCACGCCGAGGAACCCTGCCGCTCGGCCGGCAAGCCGGTCGAGATCGTTGACTGCGACGGCTGGGACGCGATCGCCCGGGGCAGCCGGGCGGCGGCGCGCCTGGTCCACGAAGCCTCGGCCCAGCGCCGCCAGGAAGTCGACGCGTCGAACCTGCGGGTCGGGGTCAAGTGCGGGGCCTCCGATCCGACATCGGGGCTGGTCGGCAACCCCTCGCTGGGGCGGATGTTCGACCGGGTGGTCGATGCCGGCGGAACGGCGATTTTTTCCGAAACTACCGAGGTGATCGGGGCCGAGCACGAACTCGCCGAACGCTGCGTGAATCCCCAGGTGCGCAAGCGGTTCCTGGAGCTGGTCGAAAACCACGAGGAAGTGGCGCGCGGCGTCGGCCAGGACATCCGCACCATCAACCCGGTGCCGGCCAACATCGCGGCCGGCATCAGCACGCTGGAGGAAAAGAGCCTGGGGGCGGTCCACAAGGGCGGGACGGCGCCGATCGCCGGCGTGCTCGAATACGCCGAACGCCCGGCCGCGCCCGGGCTCTATTTCATGGACAGCTCCGTCTCGCACGTGGTGGTCCTGCCCGGTATGGCCGGCGCCGGCTGCAACGTGGTCTTCTTCCAGCTCGGCGGCGGCGGCTGGTCGCGCCGGACCCTGACCGGGGGGCAGGGGATCGTCGCCCCGCAGATGTGGGTGACCGGCAATCCCACGACCGCGGCGCGCGTGGAAGGCATCGATTTCTCGTCCGGACCGGTCATATCGGAAGGCCGGTCGATCGAAGAATTGGGTGACCAACTCTTCGACCTGGTGCTCGAGGTGGCGTCGGGCCGCTTGTCCCGGACTGAGATGCTGCGATTCTTCGACCCGGTCCAGTACTACCTGCCCGGTCCAAGCTTCTGACCCGGGCGGCCGGGGGATTAAAGCCCGGTCGCAGCGGGATTGACCGCGGTCTCCGGAGGAGCGCCAGGTTCCGATCCGTAAGCCGGACCGGACCCCTTGCGTGCCGGTCGAGCGCGGCGGTTTCGGGCAGCGGATAGGAATCGCCGCCGCGGGCTATGGAGCCCCTTCGAAGAGATCGAGCAATTCATCAGGCAGCGGATCGAAGAAATCCGGCCCTATCGTCGCCTGGCCGCGCCCGAGCCCGATCGGCCGCGGCGCCCCGGTCTCCAGCTCCGCCCAGGCCAGCGGGAGAAAGAGGGCCAGATCGGAGGCCAGCACTCCGGCCGCGGCCATGTCGGTCGCCGCCAGCTGGCCGCCGCGGGCGTGCAGGTAAACACCCAGGCGGGCAGCGTCCCAGGCGTTGAGCCCGCCGCCCAGCAATGCGGCAATCAGGCCGGTGAGGACGTCCCCGGTGCCGGCGCTGGCCAGCGCCGGGGCGATCAGCGGGCAGACGCAGTACCGCCCGTCCGGCCGGGCCACTATCGTGCCGGCGCCCTTGTGCACGACCACCGCGCCGGAGAGTGCGGAAGCGGTCCGGGCGGCCGCCAGCCGGTCGGCCTGCACGTCGCCGCGATCGATTCCCAGCAGGCGCGCCATTTCGCCTGGGTGGGGAGTCAGGACCACCGCCCCGGCAGCGTTTGGGGCCGCAGCGCCTCGCAGCGGCGAGATCAGGGTCAGCGCGTCGGCGTCCAGAACGATCGGTCGAGCCGGACCGTCCTGACCGGCCAGCCACTCAATGACCCGCTCCGGTCCGGCGCCGGTTCCCAGCCCCGGCCCGGCCGCGATGGCCGCCGCCCTGCCCGCGGCCGCCTTGAGGGCGCCGATCGCGTTCGGCCGCACCTCGCCCGAGGCAGCTTCCAGGACCGTGTAGGTGGGTACCAGCAGCTGGGCGGCAACCGCGGCCGCGACCGTTTCCGGGGCGGCCAGCTCGACATAACCGGCTCCGCCGCGCAGGGCCCCGCCGCAGACCAGGCCGGCCGCGCCCCGGTAACTGGTCGAGCCGGCGATCGCCAGCACCCGGCCGAACGTCCCCTTGTGCGCGTCGATTGGACGCCAGGGAAGTAGCCCGGCGGCCACTTCGGCGTCCAGGGCGTGGCCCGAACCCGGATTCCCCAGGCCGATGTCGGTGGTCCGGACGCGGCCGGCATGGGGCCGGGCCGGGAACTGCAGCACTCCGAGCTTGCACGGACCGGCGCAGACCGTCAGGTCCGCCGCAAATGCTGCGGGATCGGCGGCGCCGGTCTGCGCGTCGATTCCAGATGGCATGTCCAGCGCGACCTTGAAGCCCGCCAGGGACCGGGCCTCGTCCAGCATCCGGGCGACCGGCCCGCGCAGCGGCGGCGCCGACCCGATCCCCAGCAGCGCATCGACCAAGAGATCCGAATCCCCCGCCGAACGACTGACCGCGCCCGTGGCGTAGGGGATCAATTCGATTGCCGGATTTTGCGCGGCGGCGGCAGCGGCGTCGTCGCGGGGCCGCGAGCAGATGAGTCGGACGCGGCATCCGGCTGCGGCCAGCCGGGCGGCCACGATGAGGCCATCGCCGCCGTTCGAGCCGGGCCCGACGAGCACGGTCGCCGATTTGCCGGACAGTTCTCCGAATTGATCGACGATTACCCCGAACATCGCCGACCCGGCCCGCAGCATCAGCTCGTCGACCCCGGTGCCGGCGTCGAAGGCGGCGTTCTCGGCCTCCCGCATCTGGGCGACCGTGCAGACCCGGATCACGAGCCGCCCCCGGTCGCCAGGCCGACCACCTGGGCGATCGCGAGTTCGTCGGTGTGGCTCAGGCTCACTTCCAGGAATGCGACGCCGAGCTCCCCGGCCCGGCGCGCGGCCGCCCCGTGCAGCCGCACCAGCGGTTTGCCGCGGCGGTCGTTGTAGATTTCCATCTCCCTGAAATAGACGCCCCTGAGCCCGGTGCCCAGGGCCTTGGAGATCGCTTCCTTGGCCGCAAAGCGCACCGCCAGTTCGGCCACCCGGCCCCGGCAGTAGGCGACTTCGGCCGGAGTGAACACCTTATCCAGGAACCGTTGCGGATGCCGTTCCAGGACCGCCGCGATTCGCGCGATTTCGATCAGGTCGACGCCCGCCACCGGGCGCGGAAGCGGTTCAGGCAAGTACCTGGAAGCCGGGAAAGGACTTCTCCGGCAGGGCGGTCGATTCGACCGCGGCCACCAGCGCCAGCGGCGGGCCGTCGCGCAGCAAATCCTCCAGCCGGTCCAGGTCGCCGCCGGGGCCGCTGGCGACCACCTCGACCGCGCCGTCGGCGGTGTTGCGCACGTTGCCCGAAATCCCCAGTTCGCCGGCCCGCCGCAGCACGAAGGCGCGAAAACCCACTTGCTGCACCCGGCCGCGCACCAGCAATCGACGGGTCGCCATCGCTGCCCCTACGGGTCCATCCCGAACGCGAGCTGGCCGGGGTCGTCGGCCCGGCTGGGGGCCTCGATACCCAGGTGTTCGAACGCCCGGCGGGTGGCCTGCCGTCCGCGCGGGGTTCGGGCCAGGTAACCGATCTGCAGAAGATACGGCTCGTGGTAGTCCTCGATGGTGGCGGGATCCTCCGACAGCGAGGCCGCGATCGTGTTGATCCCCACCGGTCCGCCGTCGTACTTTTCCACGATCGTGGCCAGGATCCGGCGGTCCATGTCGTCGAGCCCCTGGCGGTCGATGTCCAGCATCTCGAGGGCCTCCTCGGCCAGCTCGGTCGTGATCGACCCGTCGCCCTTGACCTGGCAGTAGTCGCGCACGCGGCGCAGCAGCCGGTTGCAGACCCGCGCCGTCCCGCGCGCGCGGGTGGAGATCATCTCGGCGGCCTCGGGCCGGATCTGGACCTGAAGCAGGCTGGCGGACCGATTGATGATCGCGGCGCATTCGGGGTCCGAGTAGTAGTCGAGTCGGTAGATTTCCCCGAAGCGGTCGCGCAGCGGCGCCGACAGGAGTCCCAGCCGGGTCGTGGCGCCCACGAGCGTGAACGGCTCGATCGCGATCCGATAGGTGCGCTGCGCCGCTCCGGAACCGCGTCCGGTCACCAGGTCGAGCTGGCGGTCCTCCATGGCCGGGTAGAGGATCTCCTCGACTACCTTGCTCAGCCGGTGAATCTCGTCGATGAACAGCACGTCGCCGGCGCGCAGGCTGTTAAGGAGCGCGGCCAGATCGCCGGGACGGCCCAGGGCCGGTCCCGAACTGATGCGGATGCTGGACCCGGTCTCGGAGGCGATTATGTGCGCCAGGGAGGTCTTGCCGAGTCCGGGCGGGCCGGCCAGCAGCACGTGGTCGGTCGGTTCGCCCCGGCCCAGCGCGGCTTCGATGAGGATCCGCAGGCGCGCCTTCACCCGGCCCTGGCCGATGAATTCGTCGTCGGCCAGCGAACGCGGCCGCAGCGCCTGCTCGAACTGCTGGTCGGGCGTGCTCTGTTCCGGCGCCACGATCGATTCGGCCATTTCGCCCTAAACCCGCTCCCGCTTGCGCACGCCCGCCGGACCGAATCCCGTCCGATGCTCCCGGCTGGCGGGGAAATCGGCGGACGGGATCGACCGGTTCGCGGTTCCTATGATTTTTGACTCGCCGGTTGCCGGCCGTCTAGGCCAGGGTCCCGAGGGCGGCGCTGATCTGCTGCTCGACCGTCATCCCGGGTTTGGCGCCGGCCTCCAGCGCGTCGACCGCCACCGCGCGGGCGTATCCGAGGCCCTCCAGGACCGCCAGCGCCTCCTCGGCGTCGTCGATCTTCCCGCCCGGCTGCAGCGCACCGGCGAACTCGGCCTCGGAAAGCTTGCCTTTCAGGTCGACGACGATGCGCGAAGCGGCCCGGGCGCCGACGCCGCTTACCGACCGCAGCGTTTTTTCGTCATCGCCGTTGACGGCCGAAACTATCCGCCGCGGCGACAGATCGGAGACGATTCGCTGGGCCAGCCTGGGCCCGATCCGCGGCACGGTTAGCAGGAGGGTGAAGACCTTGAGTTCGGCTCCGTCGTCGAACCCGAACAGCTCCGGGCCGGCGTCGCCCACGTGCAGGTGGGTCGGGAAGTCGGCGGCGTCACCGACCTTGACCCGGTTCAGCAGGCTCCGGCTCACCGAAGCCCGCAGGACGATGCCGACGCCTTCGGGCTGCAGCTCGACCAGGGCGCTGTCGGGATCGGCGGCGCGGACCGTGCCGCGGACTTGGGAGATCAAGCTATTCGGCGGCTGAGGCCGCGCGCGATGTCTCGGTTGTGGATGTGGCAGATCGCCGCCGCCGCCGCATCGGAGGCGTGATCGGGCGTGATCGGCGCCTTGCGCCGCAGGATCCTGGTCAGCCAGTCCTGGACGTCTCGCTTCCCGGCGTTGCCGGAGCCGGTCACCGCCGCCTTGATCTGGGTGGGGGTGTACTCGGCAATCTCCAGGCCGTGCTGGTGGGCGGCCAGGGTGACCACCCCGCAGGCGCAGAAGACCGCGGCGGCGTTGGTCACGTTCTTGACGAACACCTGCCGCTCGAGCGCCAGATCGGTGACCGGATGGCTCGCAAGGATCTGGCGCAGCCCCTTATCGATCGCCTCAAGCCGTTCGCCCAGGCTGCTGCGGCGCGGCGAGTGGATTACCCCCGCATCGACCAGGGTCGGCTGCGCGTCACCGCTCACGAGCGCCCAGCCGAGGTTGGCGGTCCCCGGGTCGATGCCCAGGGTCAGGTCTTCAGCCGGCGGCGAAATCGGCTACCAGCTCGTCGGAGAGCTCGAGGTTGGATTCGACCTTGCGGACGTCGTCGAGTTCCTCCAGGGCGTCTATCAGCTTGAGCAGGGCGATTGAATCTCGGTCCGAGGCGGCGAGCGGGTTGGTGGCGACCCGGATCAGGTCGGACTGCTTCACCTCGAGCCCGGCTTCGACCAGGGAGCGGCGCACCGAATCCAGGTCCGAGGGGCCGGTCAGGATCGAGATCCGGTCGTCGGCCGCTTCCACGTCCTCGGCGCCGGCTTCGACCGCGGTCTCGAAGACCTCGTCGAAGTCCAGTCCGGCCGCCTCCACCAGGATCTGCCCCTGGTTCTCGAACAGCCAGGCCACCGACGCGGTGTCGGCCAACCGGCCGCCGGCGTCCTCCAGCGTGTTGCGGATCTGGGCCACCGAGCGGTTGCGGTTGTCGGTGATCACGTCGATGAGCAGGGCTATGCCGCCGGAAGCGTAACCGGCGTAGGTGATTTCCTCCATGTTGGCCGCGTCGCCCCCGCCGGCGCCGCGCGCGATGGCGCGCTCGATGTTGGCGTTGGGCATGTTCTCGGCCCTGGCCCGCTGCACCACCATGGCCAGCCGGTTGTTGTTTTCGATCACC
The DNA here is from genome assembly GCA_963664795.2 of Chloroflexota bacterium. Taxonomy (GTDB): domain Bacteria; phylum Chloroflexota; class UBA11872; order UBA11872; family VXNJ01; genus VXNJ01. Next base: position 56,977 of record CAXXYJ010000077.1, read on the forward strand.
TCGCCGCCGCTGCGCGCCGCGATCATGATCTCGCGCGCCAGCTTGGAGAAAATCTGGCCGCGCTTGGCGTCATTGGCGCCCTTTTTGCGCTTGATCGTCGACCATTTGGAGTGTCCTGACATGGCGGCGATCAACTCCTCGGCGAATCAATGAACTGCGGCTACCCATCAAGTTTATTGGCGCATGAAGTTGCCACAATTGTTGGGGTAATCGCGCAAATTTCTGACGGGTGACCTGCGTGGACGAGTCGGTGCAACCGCTATTGATCATCGTGCCAGCCGGCGGCTTGCTGGTATTTACTTTCATCACCCTGGCCAACCCGTTCGGCGCCCGGACGCGCGGTACCCAGGTCTTCTACATCCGCCTCGGTTTCATGCAGCGCGTTCTCGTGCTGCGCTGGCACGTGCTGGGCATCCTGGCGATCAACAGCGTGGCCGCCTTGCCGGGCCTGGACGCGCTAAATTCCAACCAGTACGGCCTCTATTCGTTCCTGATCCTGCTGGGGACGGTGGTGATGATCATGCTGCCGATGCGGTACCACTTCTTCGACGAGGGATTGGCGGTTGGATCCGGCGGCCTGCGCGAGTGGACCGATTTCGCCTCCTATCACTACACCTCCGCCGGCGCCCGGCTGAGCCCGGCCGGAGGCGGCCGCGGCATGGTGCTGTACCTGACCGACGTTCAGCGCCGCGCGCTGCATCCGACCCTGGAACGCTACCTGGGCGGCCAGCGCGGGCGAACCGGAGCCCGACCCCGCGGCGAGCGCTAGCCGGCCGACGTTTCCGGCCCTGCCGAACCCGAACCCCCGTCGCTTTTCGCGATCGCGCTGCAGATCTGGTCGCGCAGGGACCGCATGTCCTCGACCGCGGCGGCTGTTACCTGCAGCGGATCGTAGCGCGCCCGGTTGAACGCGTCCGCCGCGGCCGCGACCGGTTCGGGTTCGATCCCCAGCTGATCGATCAAGCGTTGCCCGAATTCGCGTGCGGTCAGGCTCGGCGGCCGGAACACCTGCGCCCGCTCGGCGGCGGCGATAACTTCGGCAAACGCCTCCCACAGCCGGTCCAGATTGGTCACCGGCGGCGGCGCGGCGCTCGGGACGGCCCGCGACTGGGCGGCCGCGATTTTTTCGGCCACGGCCCTGACCCCGGCCCTGCCCAGCGCGTAGGGGGCCACCGCCAGGGAACGCAGCAGGTTCCATAGGAAACCCAGAATCGCCAGGAAGAAATCAAGGTAGCGGGAGCCGCGGCCGGGCCGACCGGTGGCGAATGCGCGGCGGTAGACGAAATAGAGCGCGATGGTCAGCAGGGTGAACACGAACAGGCCCTGCAGGTAGGTGAACGTGATCGAATCGACGGTCTGGCCGAACATCTGCACCTGGCCGCGCGTGGTCTCGGTCACCAGGACGTCATCGATCTGCCCGAATAGCAGGGAGGCCAGGTAACTGGCCAGGGCCATCACGATGAATACCGGGATGGTCACGATCTGCCAGGCGATGACCACGCCCTTGAGCAGGTATCCGCCGAAATATTCCATGTTGGGAATGAAGAACGCCGGCAGCGAACTGGCCACCAGCAACCCCAGTCCGATCACGAGCGCGCTCGTGCGCAGCCACACCGGCGCGACCGCATCCGACACCCTGGTGCCGGCCTCGCTCCAACCGGCCCGGTTGCGGGCGTAATTGGCAAAGCTCAAGGTCGCAAACATGAACAGGAAATAGGCAAAGACCACCGGCAGCTGCACCGCCCGCTCAATCAGCGCGGCTTCCTGGCCGCGCAGCGCCGTCGGCAAGAGGATCAGGATGGCGGCGATCGTGGCGACCAGGATCGCCCCGACCAGGGCCCCGATGCGGATCTGCTCGACCGCCTGGGTGCGCGGGATCACCAGCGCGCGCGCGGCCTGCCAGGTGTAGAAATCGGCGGTATCGCGCGGCGGGGGACTGCGGTCCTCCACGTAGCAGAGCGAATTTACCGAATCGGCCATGGCCGCGGCGATGAACCACGCCGCCGAAAGGGTGCCGAAGAGGATTACCGACTCGAGCGAAAAGATGATCCCGCGCAGGCCCGCAAACAGCGGCTCCAGGCCGGCGCCGGGGTCCAGTTCCACGAAGGCGCCGGTCACGATCCGCACCACCGCTACCGCCGGCAGGGTGAAGCCCATCCAGTCCCGCCACGTGACCGGCGCGCGCACGTCGCGCTCGGCTATCGCGGTCATGTGCAGGCGCAGGCCAAAGATCGCCACCGCCGTGATCGCGGCGGTGAAGGCGAATACCGGTTCGCCGCTGAACTGCCAGCTGAGGAACGCGAAATTGGTCATGAAGGTGGCGACCAGGGCCACCAGCAGCGCGCTTAAGGCATAGCGTTCAAGATGCCGGCCGGAGCCGGCGGCCCCAATTCGCATAGTCCTCCCGGTCGGTGGCCACGAAGGCGTTGATCGCAACGCTGCTGGCCTTGGCCCGGGCCGCAGCGGCGTGTTCGGGGTCGGAATAGATCACCATCACCTTGTGGCCCTGGCGCTGCATGCGCTTGAGCATCGGCAGGTGGTCGGTCCGGCCGCCGGCGAACATGACGATGGTCGACCCGAAACTCAGGCGCGCCAGATGGTTGCGAACCTGGGCCGAGAAGTCGGCGCGCGGCAGCATCGCCGATCGGGCCAGCATTTCCAGGATTCCCATCAGGTGGCGTCGGCCGCGCCCGATCGGGACGCTCGGATTGCGCAGCTGGCGGGTGCGCATGGCGATCTGGGCGACCGGCCGCGAAATGACTTCATTGCGGTCGAGCCCGTTCACGATCAGGCCGACCGCCTGGCGGCGCTCGATCAGGGTGTTGGCAAATGATGCCGCCCCGGTTATGGACAGCTCGGTGGCGTAGGGGGCCCAGCCGCTGGAGTATTCGTTCGGATTGAGGTCCACGACCAGCAGGACCTCGTGACTGACCGCGGGTTGCAGCTGCCGGACAAGGAGTTGCCCGCGCGCTGCCGACGCCTTCCAGTTGATCAGCCGCGGGCTGTCGGAGGGCACGTACTCGCGTACTCCCGCCACCCGGCTGGGGTCTTCGTAGATGCGCACCGCCGAACGCTCCGTCCCCATCGGCGTCGTGGAGGGCAGGCCCAGGTCGGGAATCGGGATGATGCGCGGGTAGACGTACTTGCGTTCACCTTCGCGGATTCTGCCCTCGCGGCGGTGAATTCCGAAAACGTCGCCGTAGGTAATCTGCAGCGGACCGAGCAGGTAAACCCCGCGCTGCCCGCCGGTTATCTCGTAGCGGTAGCGCCGCTTGGAGCGCGGCGGCAGCGCCACGGCCAGGTCGAGGGCGTCGCGGTGCCCCAGCTCCACCGGGATCTGCTCGTTCAGGTTCAGCCAGGGGACGGGCAGCCAGTTCCGGTTCTCAACCACCAGCTCGACGGTCGAGGTCTCGCCCAGGAACGAACGCTTTTGGAATTCGCGCCGGATCCGCAGACCGGGACCGGCCAGCCGGATCCAGACCAGGTTGGCCAGGTAAAGGCCGATGAAAAGGTAGGCCAGCAGGAAAAAATCCGACAGGCGCGAGGCCAGGGCCACGACCACGAGGGACAGGGCCACGAAGACCGCGGTGATCATGAGGCGGCGGCCGGCGCCAGTTCGACTTCCGCGGACCCCAGGACCTGATCGACTACCTGGGCCGGGGTGACCCCGCGCACGACCGAGTCCGGTTCAAGCAGCAGTCGGTGGGTGATGACGTAGGGCGCGATCTCCTTGACGTCGTCCGGGGTGGCGAAGTTCTCCCCGGCCAGGACCGCCTTGGCCTGCGCGGCCTGGAAAAGGGCCAGCGCGGCGCGGGTGCTGGCGCCGATCGACACCGCCGGGTGGGCGCGCACGCTGTTGATCAGCCCGACGAGGTAATCGGCGACCGAATCGTCGACGTGGACCTGGCCCACCTGGTCCTGCAGGGACTTGAGCTCATCCAGCTCGGCTACCGGCTCCAGGGAGTCGATCGGGTGGCCGGCGCGCTGGCTGTAAAGGATCGCGACCTCTTCCGAGGGCTGCGGGTAACCGAGCGCGGTGCGCATGAAGAACCGGTCCAGCTGGGCCTCGGGCAGCGGGAACGTCCCCTCGAACTCGACCGGGTTCTGGGTGGCCAGAACCATGAACGGGTCGGGCAGGGGGCGGGTCTGGCCCTCGATCGAAATCTGGCGCTCGCCCATGCACTCGAGCATCGCAGCCTGGGTTCGCGGCGTGGCCCGGTTGATTTCATCGGCCAGCAGGACGTTGGTAAAGACCGGCCCGGGCCGGTAGTCGAACTCCAGTTTCGCCGAGTCGAAAACCGCCACGCCGGTGATGTCGTTGGGCAGCAGGTCGGGGGTGAACTGGATGCGGGCGAAGTTCCCGCCGAGCGAGACCGCCAGCGCGCGCGCAAACATAGTCTTGCCGGTTCCGGGCACGTCTTCCAGCAGGACGTGGCCGCGGCAGAGCAGCGCGATCAGCACGCGCTCGATTTCGGTGCGCTTTCCGATTACGACCTTGGAGACGTTGTCAGTGATGCGTGCGGCGAAATGCTGAAAATGTTGCGGGTTCAATGTTGCAATCTCGTGTGCGGGAAACCCCATCAGACCGGGGTCGAACTGCGCGTGGTGCCAAGGTGATGCCAGCCGAAACTTTCGAGAACAATCAACCCGCACCGCCAAAGCGCGACTGCGACCTTCTGATCGTGGGCACGGGCCTGGCCGGGCTGGTTGCGGCGCTGGCGTCGGCACCGCACTTGCGTGTCCTGATTATCACCAAGGCCACGATTGACGAGTCCAACACCTACTACGCCCAGGGCGGGATCGCGGCCGCGCTGGGCACCGACGATTCGCCCGAACGGCACTTCCAGGACACGATCAGCGTCGGGGCCGCGATTTCGAATCGCTCCGCGGTAAGGGCCCTGGTCGACAGCGCTCGCGACGCCATCACCGAACTTATCGCGCACGGGGTCGCGTTCGATACAAAGGGCGACCAATTGGCGCGCGGGCTGGAAGCGGCCCACTCGGTACCGCGGATCCTGCATTCCGGCGGCGCCGCCACGGGACTTGCGATCCAGACCGCCCTCTCCGCGGCTGCGCGTTCCAGTTCGATCGAAATCGTCGAAAACGCGCAGATGCTGGACCTTTTGCTGGAGGACGGGCGCTGTTGCGGCGCGCGCGTGCTGACGACCTCGAGCGGCGAACAGTTCGAGTGCCGGGCGCCGGTCACGGTGCTGGCCACCGGCGGCGCCGGGCGCCTGTATGCCCGGACCTCGAATCCCTCGATCGCCACCGGTGACGGGATCGCGGCCGCGCTGCGCGCCGGCGCGGTCGTGACCAACCTCGAATTCATGCAGTTTCACCCGACCGCGCTGGACATGCCGGGACGGCCGGCGCACCTCCTCTCGGAAGCGTTGCGCGGATCCGGCGCCACCGTGGTCGACCGCAGCGGCCGGCGGTTCCTGGCCGACGCCGACGAGCGGGCCGAGCTCGCTCCCCGCGACGTGGTGGCGCGGGCGATCGCCCGGCGCCTGCGGCGGACCGGTCCCGGCGGGGTGCTCCTGGACGCCCGCGGCATTTCCGGCGGGCCTCCCTCGGTCAAGTTTTCGGCGCTGTGGCGGACGCTCTCCGACTTCGGGCTGGACATGGACCGGGAGCCGGTCCCGGTTTCGCCGGTCGCGCACTATCTGATCGGCGGGATACGGACCGACGATTTCGGCCGCAGCAGCCTGCCGGGACTCTACGCGGCCGGCGAGACCGCATCGACCGGCGCCCACGGTGCGAACCGCCTGGCCTCGAATTCGCTGCTCGAGGCAGTGGTATTCGCCCGGCGGGTCGCCGAGCTGGTGACCAGCGACGCCGACTGGCGGGGCTGGGAATTCACGCCGGCCCGCCCGATAGCGGTCGATGCCGATCCGATGGATTTCGAGCGCTCGAGGCTGCAGGAGGTGATGTGGCGCAAAGTGGGAATCTTCAGGAGCGGAGCGGGCCTGGAGGGGGCCGCCGACGAGCTGGCCCGCATGGCCGCCCGCCCGGCGGCAATGGATCGGGCCGACCAGGAATCGGCCAACCTCGCCGTCGTGGGCCTGATGTCGGCCCGCGCCGCCCTGGACCGCACCGAGAGCCGGGGCACCCACTTCCGCAGCGATCACCCGGAGACCGATCCGGGGCAGGCGGTCGCCAACTCCTACCGTCTCGTCCGGAAGGCCGGATGACGGCGGCCGACGCGGCGGCCCATGTCCGCGCCTGCGGGCTGGACCCGGACCCGGTCATCGCCTTCTTCAAGATGATCCTGGCCGAGGACATCGGCGCCGGCGACGTGACCTCGGCGGCGGTGTTCCGGCGCAGCCGGCAGGGTTCGTTCAAGGTTCGGGCCAAGCGCGGAGGGGTACTGTCCGGCGGTCCGTTGGCGGCGGCCCTGCTGCTGACCCATGATCCCGATCTCGATATAGGGTTGGCGGTTCCCGAGGGATCGCGGCTGCGGTCCGGCGACATCCTGCTCAAAGTCTCAGGATCGGTTCGATCGATCCTGGAAGGCGAGCGGGTGGCGTTGAACCTGCTGGGCCGTCTCAGCGGAATCGCAACGCTCACCTCCCAATACGTCGCGGCGGTAGCCGGCACCCGGGCCAGGCTGCTTGACACCCGCAAGACCGGTCTCGGCACCCGCAACCTGGACAAGTACGCGGTCCGCTGCGGCGGCGGGAACAATCACCGCATCGGGCTCTTCGACGCGGTGCTGGTAAAGGACAACCACATCGCCGCCGCCGGATCGATCACCGCCGCGGTCGCGGCGCTGGAGCGGTCGGGTTGGCCGCCTTCGGATGTCGAGATCGAGTGCGACTCGCCGGCCCAGGTCAGGGAGTGTCTCGACTGCGGGGTGGGCATGGTCCTGCTGGACAACATGACCCCGGATCGCCTGGCCGAGATGGTGGACCTTGTCGCCGGGCGCTGCCGGCTCGAGGCCTCGGGCGGAGTGAACTTGGAAAACGTCGCTGCCGTCGCCGCCAGCGGCGTCGACTACGTATCGGTCGGCGCGCTGACCCATTCGGCGCCGGCGCTGGACGTGGGCCTGGACGCCGAAGATTGACCGCCCGGGGCGGTCGACATTTGCCGAATCAGGCCGCCCGCCCGCCGCGCTCGGCGGCCAGCAGCTTTTCCTTGAGGTCGGCTCCGAGGCGGTAACCGCCGATTCCGCCGCCGGCCGGCACCACGCGGTGGCAAGGAATCAGCACCAGCGCCGGGTTGGCCCCGACTGCGGACCCCACCGCGCGGGCGCTGGCGCCGGTCCTGCCCATCCGGACCGCCAGGTCCGCGTAGGTTATCGTTTCGCCCGGCTCGATCCCGGCGAGGGCGCGCCAAACTTCGCGTTGGAATTTGGTGCCGGCCAGGTCCAGCTGCACCGGATCGCCGCCGTGCCCACGCAGCCGGGCCGTCAGCTCCTCCAGGCCGCGGCGCGCGTTGGCGGGGCCGGGTTCCCGGCCGCCGAGGACGGTGTCGACGCCGCCGACGGCCGAATTTCGGTCGCTGCCGCCGACCACCGCCGCGCAGACTCCGGCCGCGCTGGCTGAGACCGCGCACCAGCCCCAGCCGGCCACCCGGGCGGCGGCCACGCCGTCCGGGGCAATCGTCGATTCAGCGTCGGGGACCGTCAGGGTTGCCCCGGCTCTCGATTCGGTCAGGCCGCCGAGGCTCCCGGGACCGCCACCGAATCCAGGATTTCGGCCACGGTCGTGCGGGTGTCGAGGTTCCGGATCCGCGCCGCCGGAGACGTGATCAGGCGATGCGCCAGGACCGGCTCGGCCAGGTATTTGATGTCGTCGGGCACCACGTAGTCGCGGCCGCGCAACTCGGCCAGCGTTTGGGCTCCGCGGAAGAGGGCCAGGGCCGCCCGCGTGCTCCCGCCCAGATAGAGGTCGGGGTGCGAACGGGTGTTGCGGACCACGTCGACCAGGTACTCCCGTACCCGCGCGTCCACGTAGACGTTGCGGACCGCGCCCTGGGCGGCTTCCAGTTCGGCGGCGCTGATCACCTGCCCGACCTCGTCGATCGGGTGGGCGTGCAGCTGCGATTCGATGATCGCCAGCTCGGCTTCGCGGTCGGCATAACCCAGCGTGATTCGCATGAAGAACCGGTCCAGCTGCGATTCCGGCAGCGGAAACGTTCCCTCGTATTCGATCGGGTTTTCGGTCGCCATTACCAGGAAAGGGCTCGGCAGGGCGTAGGAGGCCCCGTCCACCGTCACCTGGCGCTCGTCCATCGCTTCCAGCAGCGCCGCCTGGGTCTTGGGCGTGGCCCGGTTGACCTCGTCGGCCAGCACGATCTGCGCCTGGATTGGCCCGGCCCGGAATTCGAACTCCTGGGTCTTCTGGTTGTAGATCGAAACCCCGGCAATGTCCGACGGCAGCATGTCGGGAGTGAACTGGATCCGGGAAAACGTGCTGCCGATCGACTGGGCGAACGCCTTGGCCAGGGTGGTCTTTCCGACCCCCGGCACGTCCTCGATCAGGACGTGGCCCTGGCTGATCAGCGCCACCAGAACCAGTTCGACCTCGGCGTGCTTGCCGAGTATCACCCGCTCGACGTTGTCGATCACGCGGCGGGCAAGGTCAGTTTGGGACGCCATGCTATCCAGTTGTCGGGGAACCGCGCCGGGCGATTTTAGAGCCAGCCGGGCCGACCGGCCCAACCGGAAGGGGCCGGACTGGGCGGCTAAATGTCCATATCCGGTTCCGGCGGAGGGGTTTCGGAGAGCACTTTGCGGCAGTGCGCCCGGTAGCGCGCGAAACGCGACCCGGGTTTGAATTCGGGCTCGGTCGCCTCCATCGCCTCGAGCGCCCCCTCGCCATCGATCAGCAGGGTGCGGATCTTCAGCAGCGCGTAGGCGGTTTCCGGGTGCTTCTGGCACAGGTAGGCGTAGAAGGAACCGGCGGTGCGCTCGAACCGCCCGACCGCGACGGAATCGCGCGCAAAGATCTCGACCTGGCGCAGGGGCCTGCGCCAGCCCTTGCCCAGGCGGAAGTCGATCTGGTCGAGCAGGTATCCGTATTCGCCGAGGATCATCCGGAGCCGGAACGCCAGGTCGTCCAGGGTGAGCTTGGACACGTCGGTCGGGGCGATCTCGGCCGATTCGGCCAGGTCGTCCCAGTCGGCGTCGACATCGGGGTACAGGGCCGCAAATTCTTCGCGCAGACGATCGGAGATCGTCGGGTCGGCCCCCAGGTAGGCAAGGTGCCGCGGGGTCGCCTCAGGCTGCTCCGGGTCGTCGGCGACTATCCAGGCGACGCGGACCATGCGCTCGCGCCCGTTGGGCAGGGTGCGCTGCTCCCGGTACCAGACCAGCCGCGCCTGCACCCTCTCCCGCCAGGGCCGCGCCTGCGGCCGGCTAGCGCTTCCGCGCTACCGAGCCGCGGTCGGGACCGGGCACCAGGATCACCGCGAACGAACCGTTGCTCTCGGACGAAATCGGGTTTTCCACGTGGCCGATGCCGTCGAGCCGGGTGACCACCTTGTTGAGGAGTTCGGCCGCCAGTTCGGGATAGACGCGTTCGCGTCCGCGCATGCGCACGGTGGCCTTGACTTTCGCTCCGTTGGACAGGAACTTCGACATTCTTTTCAGCTTGGTGTCGATGTCCTGGTCGGAGGTCACCGGCCGGAAGCGGACTTCCTTCACGTCACCGGATCGCTGGTTCTTGCGGCTGTTGCGGTCCTTGCGCTCCTGCCGATAGCGGTATTTGCCGTAATCGAGCAATTTAGCTACCGGCGGGACGGCGTTGGGTGCCACTTCGACCAGATCGAGCCCCTTCTGGCGCGCCAACGCAAGCGCGTTGACGGTGGGCATCACGCCCAGCTTTTCGTTCTGATCGTCGATCAACAGAACCTCGCGGTGGCCGATGCCATCGTTGGTGCGAAGTTCCTTCGCGCTCATGTTCTAGGGCCGCTCCTGCTGCTGATTGCGCTCCATTATTGGCGCGCTTTATCGTCTACTCCATATTGGCGAAAATAGCAGACGATTGCCAACTAATACTCCCAAAAGGCGATTGGCCGCGCCGTCGAGACCTTTTCCGACCGGTCCGGCAACTGGCAAATTGAAGTCGGAGGCGACCGACTTGGCGCAACTGCAGCGGGTTAGCGCGTCTGCTTCAGACAGGCGTTTTCGCGACGTGCCCACGCTATGAAGTCCCTGCAGGCATCGTTGCGCGGCGGTATTCCCAGCAATTCCTCCACCAACGCCGTAAGCATCAATCCGCCGCTGCGGCGCAGCCGTTTCGGTTCGATGCACTTGCTGGCGGAGGGCGCCACCTCCGAGATCCGGCAGCAGTTCGGCAATTCCCTGGTTTCGAGTTACTACCGCCAGACCGGCGATACGGTGGCGGCCAACATGACCCTGGCGATCCGGGCGGCGCTGGCGGTCGCCGAAGACCGGGCCCGATTCAGCGGCGACCGGCGACTTGGATTCACGGTCGCGGTGGCGGCCGAGGATTCGCTGCACCTGTTCCAGCTGGCGCCGACGCTGGCCTGCTTCTACCGCAACGATGAGGTCTTGAAGCTCCCCGCCGCCGGGCTGGATCCGGCCATCGGGCGGCTGGACCGGGGGGTGGAGCACTACTCGACCAGGTTCGAGCCCTCCGACGTTCTTGTCCTGCTGAACTCGCACGCCGGCGGATCGCTCACCCGAACCGAACTTTCCACCCTGATGCGCCGCCGCAGCCCGTCCGCGACCGCCCAGCAGCTGGTGCTGCTGCTGGCCCGGCGCGGAGTCCTGGACTGCGACGCGCTGGTCCTCCAGGACCCGGCCCAGGCGACCTACCCCAGCACCGGCGAGACATCGTCGCGGATCGAGGTGCCCGTATGGCGGCGACCCCCGATCGCCGAGCGCAGCCCGGCCGCGGAGGGCACCGAGGATCCGGTCGAAGCTCTGCTGCAGGACGAGGAGCGCGGCGCCCTGATCGACGCCCGCGCCGCCCGCAGGTCGGCGGGCCAGCCGGTCGCGCGGTCGGAGGGCGCCGGCAGGGACGGGCTGGCCGCGACCGGAGCCATCCGGACGGTCTGGTCAAAGGTCCGGAGGGTGCTGTTCGGCGAACCCGACCCGATCGCCATCGACGGGTCGTATGTCGAGGAAAACCCGCGCCCGGCCGAACCGGGTAAGCCGCCGCGACCGCTCGACGGGGTCAAACTCGAATCGCCGCGCCGCCGCCGCTTCGGCGACCTGGGCGGCGATTCGGTGTCGGCCTCGCGGAGACCCTCGCGCCGGCTCGGCCTGGGCGCGGCGATCCTGGTTGTCGCGGTCGCCCTGCTGCTGCTGGTGCTCGCCCTGGTCGGCCTGCGTCCGCCCGAGCCCGCCGCGCCGGACGAAGGGCCGTTCGTCCCGCTGGCGGTGACGACCGCCGCACCGGTGCAAACGGCCGCCGCCGCGGAAGCGTTCGCGCGGGCCCAGCAGGTGCTGGGCGATGCGGTCGCGCAGAGCGATGACGGCCAGGCCCTGGTGCTGGCCCTGGAAGCTGAAAACCAGGCCCGGCTGGCGCTGGAATTGGGCGCCGCCGAGCCGGACGTGGATGCGCTGCTGGCCCAGATCGAAGCCGAGCAGGACCGCCGCAACCACGTGTACCGGGTCGCAACCAGCCGCGTCCTGGGCGAGTTCGGCGCCGACATCGGTTTCGCGACCGGGAACCAGCTCGAGGTGGTCGACGGCACCTACTACGTCCTCGACGCCACCGCCAACCGCCTGATCGAGATTTCTGAACCCGGACAGCCGCAGACCACCCAGCTGGACGGGACGCCGCTCGCCGGCCGGCCCATCAGCGCGCTGGTCGACAGACCGCTGGGGCTGCAGGTCATATCGCGCGACGGCGTGATCCTGGGCATCGACAACGACGACAGCCGCGCCAGCCTGCTCCTGGTCGATCCGCCCGCCTGGGGCGACCTGGCCGACGCCGACAACTTCCAGAACAACCTCTACCGGCTGCAGCCGGACGCCAACCAGATCTACAAGTACACCCCCACGACCCTGGGTTACGAGCTGGAGCCGGTCCCCTTCCTCGAGCAGGAGGTCGACATCGGCGATGCGGTCGACATGGCCATCGACGGCGACGTCTACCTGCTCCTCGGCGACAATCAGATCCAGCGCTATCGGGTCGGGCAGCAGGTGCTGTTCGACGTTTCCGATCTGGACAAACCCCTGGCCGACCCGACATTGATTTACACCGACCAGCGACTTGAGAGTCTGTACGTCGTCGACGCCGCGTTCGCGCGCATCGTCGAATTGAACAAGCGGCCCGGCCAGGAGGGCGGATTCATCCGCCAACTCCTCTACACCGGGTCGGACGACTTTTTCGCCGACGTGCGCGGCCTGTGGGTAGACGAAGCGGCCGGCACGATGGTGGTGCTGGGGGCCGATTCGCTGCGCGAATTCGTGCTGCCGGCGCTGCGCGCCGGCGACGGTTGAGCCCGGAATTGGAGCAGGCAGCGGGAATCGAACCCGCCTCTCAACCTTGGGAAGGTCGCGTTCTACCGATGAACTATGCCTGCCTGCCCGATTGGATGGGGGTTACATACTTAACTAGCCAAGGGCAGAAGCGTTCGTATTATGTCGGCTCCCATGTGCTATCATTGCCTCACAAAAGGGGCTCGAAAGACCCCTCGCGGGCGAGGTTTTTCCCGCGGTCGTGGGCGACACGACGGAAATGCATGGTAACGCTAGTTAGATATGCAAGCCTCAAATTCTATTTGCCCGGTCCCGCCGCCGGGTCGCCGGGCACGCCCGGCGGGGCGGGCTGACGGTTTGCTAAAACGCGAATACGACTGCGGCCGCCTGCGCCCCGGGAACGTCGGCGAGCAGGTCACCCTGGGCGGCTGGGTCCACCGGCGCCGCGACCACGGCGGGCTGGCCTTCGTCGACCTGCGCGACCGCTACGGGATCACCCAGGTCGTGTTCGATCCCAGCGAAGGGCCGAAGGCGCATGAACTGGCCGGCGACCTGCGGGCCGAATGGGTGGTCCTGGTTCGCGGCACAGTCCGGCTGCGCCCGGAAGGGACCGCCAATCCGGGCCTTGCGACCGGCGAGATCGAGGTCCTGGCCCGGGACCTGGAAGTCGTCAACGCGTCCCAGACCCCGCCGTTTGCGATCGACGACCAGGTGTCGGCCGGACCGGCGCTGCGCATGCGGCACCGCTACCTGGACCTGCGCCGTCCCGGCCAGCGGGCGGTGCTCGAACTGCGCCACCGGATCGTCAAGCTGATGCGCGACTACCTCGACGAGCGCGGCTTCCTCGAGATCGAGACTCCGCTGCTGATCAAGTCGACGCCGGAGGGAGCGCGCGATTTCGTGGTCCCGTCGCGCCTGCATCCGGGTCAGTTCTACGCCCTGCCGCAGTCGCCCCAGCAGATGAAGCAGCTGCTCATGATCGCCGGACTGGACAAGTACTTCCAGATCGCCAAGTGCTTCCGCGACGAGGACCCGCGCGCCGACCGGAGCGTGGAATTTACCCAGCTGGACATCGAGATGGCCTTCGTCGACAGCGAAGACGTCATCGGCCTCGTTGAATCGCTCTACTGCCGGATCGCCGCCGGCCTTGCGCCGGAGAAGTCGTTTGCCGAGCCGTTCCCGCGGCTCGATTACTACGAATGCCTCGACCGCTACGGCACCGATGCGCCCGATCTGCGCGTCGACCTGGAGATCCGGGACATATCCGACCTGGCGGCCGACTCGGGCTTTAGAGCCTTTTCCGGCGCGCTGGCCGAGGGCGGCCGGGTCCGGGCGCTGAAAATTCCCGGCTGCGCCGCGCTCACGCGCCGCCAGCTCGACGAATGGACCGAACTGGCGCGCGGCCGCGGCGCGCGCGGAGTCGTCTGGCTGGCCCACCGCGAGGCCGGCTACTGGGGCCCGTTGGCCAGGACCATCCCCGCCGAGCTACTCGCCCGCATCGCCGCGCGGATCGACCTGGGTCCGGGCGATCTGGCCGGCATCGTCGCCGACCGCGATCCAATCACCAATTCCGCTCTGGACGGGCTCAGGATTGCCGCCGGCGGGCACCTGGGAATGCTCGACCGCGGGATGCTCAAATTCTGCTGGGTCACCGGTTTTCCGCTGCTGGAGGCCACGGACGACGGTTTCACCTTCTCGCACAACCCGTTCTGCGGGATGCCGGCCGGAACCGAGCACCTGCTCGAGTCGGACCCGGCGTCGGCCCCTTCGCTGCAGTACGACCTGGTCTGCAACGGCTGGGAAATGGGCGGCGGGTCGATCCGAATCCACGACGCGGCACTGCAGCGCCGGGTTTTCGAATTGCTCGGTTATTCGCCGGAGCAGATCGAGGCCAATTTCGGACCGATGCTGCGCGCGTTCGATTTCGGGGCCCCGCCCCACGGCGGCATCGCGACCGGGATCGACCGGCTGGTGATGCTGCTCTCGGACAACGATTCGATCCGCGACGTGGTCGCATTCCCCAAGACGCAGGACGGGGTCGACCTAGCCCAGTCGGCGCCCGGCGCCATTTCCGACGGGCAGCTGGGCGAACTGGGTCTGCGCCTGAAGGCCTGATCCGGTGGCCTCCGGTCCGAGACCCGTTTCGCCATAATTTGGCCGACAGGACTCCCGACGCCGCAAGGCAATCTGTAGCCCTTGGCTGGTTCCAACAGCTCTATGAAGGGAGCTTAGCTGGTGGCGGGGACGGCTTTTTGCAGTCGTCGCCGTCGGCCGCGGGCACCCACCTGGTATTCCGGGGACTGTAGGGGCGCACACCGGCGGCAGTGGGGAGTTCTGTCGTGTTTTTGCAAGGGGCGAGCGGCGGCCGCTCAATCCGACCGGCCCCCGATTGCGTATAGCCTTGTGTAGGGACAAGTCTTGGCGACCACCGCGGGGTCGGCTGCAAGGCGGAATCGGCGCATGATCAACCTGGCGAAAATCGCCGCCGCGCACCGGACCGACCAGTCCGCGACCAAGGGCGATTGCCACGACGAGGCCAGCTGCCGCAAGCAAGCCGACACCGAGCTCGCCGCGCGCATCCTGGACCGCGACGGGGCCGCATTGGCCGAACTCTACGACCGCCTGGCCGGCCTCCTGCACGCAATGGCGCGTCAGCGGGTCGGCCCGGAGGTTGCCGACGAGATAGTCCAGGACACCTTCGTACGGGTGTGGCGGCGGATCTCTACCTACGATCCCGAACGCGGCCGGCTCGACTCCTGGGTGATCCGCATCGGGCGCAACCTCACCTTCGACGAGCTGCGCCGGATGCGCAGCCGCCCGCGTACCGTGCCCGGCGAATGGCTGCAGCGCGAAGCCGAAATCGACCACGACGCGATCGACCCGGAGAAGGCCGTCATCGGCGCCCAGATGCGCGATCGGGTGCGCAGCGCGTGCCAGCAGCTGCCGGCCGAACAGGCCCAGGTGATCGAGCTCGCCTACTTCCACGGAATGACCCAGTCGGAGATCGCCGACAGCGTCGGAATCCCGCTCGGGACGGTCAAATCGCGGACCCGCGCCGGCATGCTGCGCCTGCGCGACCTGCTCTCAGACGTGGCGCGCTACTAGGGCCGATGCCGCGATGAACGCCGGCGATCCTGAAATGCAGCGGATCGAGGAGCTGCTGGCCGCGCGCGCGCTCGGCTGCATCGAACCCGAGGACGAACGCCACCTCGAGCAGGTCCTGGACGCCCGGCCCGAAATCGCACGCCAGCTCAGCGAGCTGGAGGAAACCGCCAGCCTGCTGAGTTTCACGCTCGCCCCGTCCGACCCCAATCCGGCGGTTCGCCGCCGGGTGCTGGCAACCTGCGGCTGCCAGGTGGAAGCCTGGTGGAACCGCCTGGCCAACCTGCGCTGGTTTCCGGCCCTGGCCACCACCTCGGCGGTCACCGCCTCGGTGCTGCTGGCGGTGTTTACGACGTCGAACGTCTTCAATTCCGAAATCGACACCCTGGAGAACCAGGTCAGCTCGGCGGTTGGGAGCTGGGAGGCGCTGGAGCAGGAGTGCTCGGCCCTGGCCAGTTTCCGAGGGCGTCGGAATCCTGCTGCAGGGCCAGGGTCCGGCCGCCGCCGCGACCGGCTGCCTGGTGTTCACCGCCAATCCGCGCCAGGGGATGCTGTTCGTCTCCGGACTGGACGGCGTGGCCGCGCACGGCCATGCCTTCAGGGTGTGGCTAAGCGACGGACAAGGGCGAGACCCGCGCCTTTGGCGGCTCCTGTCCGGCCTCGACGTCCGGGCGCGCGGTCGTGGCCCTGCACACGGCGGCGCCGATCAACAGCTACCACAACCTGGTCCTTACCGTGGAGCCGGCGGCCAAGATGTCCGACAAGCCGCTGGGCGACCCGGTCCTCTGGGCCGACCTGAGGACGTGAGACTCCGCCCCGCGTTACTCAGCTCGTGCGGGCCAGGGCCTCGGTCATGTCGGCGTCGGAAATGTCGAACCCGATCTCGTACATCTGGCGGTAGTGCCCGCCCAGGGCCAACAGTTCCTCGTGGGTGCCGCGTTCGATGATCCGGCCGGCGTCGATGACCAGGATCTGATCGGCTTTCTGAATCGTTGAGAGGCGATGCGCGATCACGATCGAGGTCCGGCCCTCCAGGAGATTGGCCAGCGCCGACTGAACCAGGGTTTCGGTCTTGGTGTCGACCGATGAGGTGGCCTCGTCCAGGACCAGGATCTTGGGGTCGATGAGCAGCGCGCGCGCAAACGAGAGCAGCTGGCGCTGTCCGACCGAGAGCTGCAGGCCGCGTTCGCTCACGAAGGTGTCGTAGCCGTAATCCATGGCCACGATCGATTCGTGCAGATTCACCGCCTGGGCCACCAGCTCGACTTCGGCCCGGCTGGCGTCGGGCCGTCCGTAGGCGATGTTCTGGTGAATGCTGCCCTGGAACAGGAACGGATCCTGC
>CAXXYJ010000078.1:0-8118 GCA_963664795.2 Chloroflexota bacterium
TATACGACCAGTCGAGCCAGCGCGCAGCGGACGATGAACCACCCACCAGATATGGCCCCCGGCCGTTTCTGGCCCATCCTGGCCCAGGACGCTATAGTGACCGCCGCCCGCGATCGCGACGCCATCGATTGAGCCCTGCCCGCGGAACCGTTGTCGTGGTCGACTACGGGTCGCAGTACACCGCCCTGATCGCGCGCCGCATCCGCGAGGCCGAGGTCTACAGCGAAATCGTGCCGGCCGCGGCCGACCTGCCCCAGATCCTTGCGCACAATCCGGTCGGCGTCGTGCTCTCCGGTTCCGATTCGTCCGTCTACGCCGACGATTCCCCGGATCTGCCGGACGGTCTGATCGAAAGCGGTCTGCCGGTGCTGGGGATCTGCTACGGCCACCAGCTTGTGGCCCAGGCCATGGGCGGGGGCGGTCGCCGGCGCCGAACGGCGCGAGTACGGACCGGCCCAGCTGGAAATCACCGACCCCGGGCACCCGCTGTTTTCCGACTTCCCGGCCACCACCCGGGTCTGGATGAGTCACGGCGACCGGGTGATCCTGCCCCCGCCCGGATTTGAGCAGCTGGCCCGCACCGCCAATTCGGAATGGGCCGCGCTGGGTCGCGAGAACCTGATCCTGCTCCAGTTCCATCCCGAGGTGTCCCACACCCAGCTGGGTCACGCCCTGCTGCGCAACTTCGCGCTGCGGGTCTGCCAGGCCCAGGCCGACTGGACCCCCGCGCGGTTCGTGACCGGGGCGGTGGCCGACATCGCCGAGCAGGTCGGCGAGGGCCGGGTGATCTGCGGAATCTCGGGCGGGGTGGACTCCTCGGTCGCGGCCGCGCTCGTCCAGCGCGCGGTCGGCGATTCGCTGACCGGGATTCTGGTCGATACCGGCATGCTGCGGCTCGGCGAGGTCTCGGAATTGAGGGTCGCGCTCGGACAGCAGCTGGGGGTGAACCTGATCACCCTGGACGCGGCCGCCAGGTTCCTGGAACCGCTGGCCGGGGTCACCGACCCCGAGCGCAAGCGCCACGTAATCGGCGACAAGTTCTTTGACGTTTTCATCGAGCAGGCCGGGGAGCTGGGCGGGGCCGAGTTCTTCGTCCAGGGGACCATCTACCCGGACGTGATCGAAAGCGCGGCCGCCGGGCTCGGTTCGGCCAAGATCAAGACCCATCACAACACCCGAATCCCCGACCGGCTGCACCTGGGCCTGATCGAACCGCTTCGCAACCTGTTCAAGGACGAGGTCCGGGCGGTCGGCCTCGAACTGGGCTTGCCCGAGGAGATCGTCTGGCGACAGCCCTTCCCCGGACCCGGCCTGGCGGTGCGGATCCTGGGCGAAATCGACGCCGAACGGGTCAAAACGCTGCAGTTGGCCGACCACATCTGGCGCGAGGAAATCGCCGCGGAAGGCTACGACCGCGCGGTCGCGCAGTACTTTGCGGTCCTGACCGGCGTGCGCACGGTCGGGGTCATGGGCGATTCCCGCAGCTACGGCGAACTGGCCGCGCTGCGGGCGGTGGAGAGCGACGATTTCATGACCGCCGACTGGTCGCGCCTGCCGCACGAGCTCCTGGAGCGCGCCGCGACCCGCATCGTTAACGAGGTCAGCGGAATCACGCGGGTCGTCTACGACATCACCTCCAAGCCGCCCGGCACGATCGAGTGGGAGTAGCCGGTTGAAGGTGCTGCTGCTCGGCTCCGGCGGCCGTGAGCACGCGATGGCCTGGGCGCTGGCCCGCTCGACTCGGTTTGCAAAGCTCTGGGCGCTGCCCGGCAACGCCGGCACGGTCGAATTCGGCGAGAACGTGCGCGGCGTTTCGGCCTCCGACCCCGCCGCGGTTGCCGGGTTGGCCCGGCGACTGCGGCCCGATCTCGTCGTCATCGGTCCCGAGGAACCGCTCTGCGCCGGGGTGGGCGACCGCCTGGAGGCGGAAGGGTTCGCGGTGTTCGGCCCCTCGGCCGCCGCGGCCGAGATCGAGTCCTCGAAGGCCTACGCCAAGGGCCTGATGCGCCGGGCCGGGATCGCCACCGCGCGGGCATCGAGCTTCGGGCGCGAATCCGATGCCCTCTCCCACCTGCGCCGGACGTTGCCGGACTGGGCAGAGAACGGCATCGTGGTCAAGGCCGACGGCCTGGCCGCCGGCAAGGGCGTGACCGTCTGCGAGGACCTGGCCGAGGCCGAGGCCGCGGTCACCGAGGCCTTTGGCGGCGCATTCGGCCCCGCCGGCGATACGGTCCTGCTCGAGGAGCGGATGCGCGGCCGCGAGACCTCGGCGCACGCCTTCACCGACGGTAGGAGCGTTCGGCACATGCCCTTCTCGTGCGATCACAAACCGGTCCTTGACGGCAACCGCGGTCCCAACACCGGCGGGATGGGCTGCTACTCGCCGCCCGGCTGGCTCGATGTCGCCGCGGCCGGGGTGATCCGGCGCGAGGTGACCGAGCGCGCGGTCCGCCAGCTCGCCGACGAGGGCCGGCCGTTCCGGGGAGTTCTCTATCCCGGAATGATGATCACCGGCCGGGGCCCGCGGGTGGTCGAGTTCAACTGCCGCTTCGGCGACCCCGAGACCGAGGTCCTGCTGCCCCGTCTGCGGACCGATTTCCTGGACGTCAGCGCGGCGGTGGCGCGCGGCCGCCTGGACGAGCTCGACCTGGAATGGGACGAACGGGCCACCGTCGGCGTGGTGATGGTCTCGCCCGGCTACCCGGGCAGCTACCCGCGCGGGGCCGAGATTGAAGGCCTTGACGCGGTCGATCCGGGGGTCGAGGTTTTCCTGGCCGGCGCCCGCCGGGAAAGGGACCGGGTCTTAACCGACGGCGGCCGGGTACTCTGCGTGGTGGCCGCCGGCGACACGCTGGCCGAGGCGCGGTCGCTCGCCTACGAGAACGTCGGGCGGATCTCGTTCGACGGCGCCCACTACCGCAGCGACATCGCCCTGGGCGCCGGGCCCGAAAGCCCGGTCGCGCCGTCCGAACGCGGGTCCCGCGCCCCCTGCAAAAGCCCGAAACTAGAGGCTCAAGCCCGATGATCGAACGCTACACCCGACCCGAAATGGCCGCCATCTGGAACCGGCAGGCCTATTTCGAGTACCAGCGCCAGGTCGAGCTGGCGGTGGTGCGCGCCTGGACGAAGGTCGGCAAGATCCCGCCGGAGGACTGCGAGCTGATCCAGCGCGCCAGCTTCACCCTGGAGCGGATCGACGAAATCGAGCGCGAGGCCGACCACGAGACCAACGCCTTCGTCACCGTGCTGGCCGAATCGATCGGACCCGAATCGCGCTGGCTGCATCTGGGCCTTACCTCCTCGGACGTGCTCGACACCGCCGGGGCCCTGCAGCTGCGGGCCGCGCTCGACCAGATCGCCGGTGCGCCTCGGGCGGGTCGAGGCCGCGGTCACCAGGCTGGCCAAGGAGCACCGCCGCAGCGCGATGATCGGGCGCTCGCACGGCATGCACGCCGAACCGATCAGCTTCGGGTTCAAGCTGGCGATCTGGGTCGCCGAGCTGCGCCGCGCGGCCGCCCGGCTCGGCGCCGCGCGCGATTCGATCGCGGTCGGCAAGATCGCCGGTTCGGTCGGCACCCACGCCAACGTGCCGCCGCGGGTGGAGGAGATCGCCTGCGCCGAGCTGGGGACTGGGCGTGGCCCCGGTGGCCTCGCAGATCCTGCAGCGCGACCGGCACGCCGAAGCCCTCTGCGCGCTCGCGCTCATGGCAAGCTCGCTGGACAAGTTCGCCACCGAGATCCGCCACCTGCAGCGCAACGAGGTGGCCGAGCTCGAGGAGCCGTTCGAGGCCTCGCGCCACGGGTCCTCCTCGATGCCGCACAAGCGCAACCCGGCCCGCTCCGAACGCATCAGCGGCCTGGCGCGGGTGGTGCGCGCCAACGCCCAGGTGGGGCTGGAGAACGTCGCCCTCTGGCACGAGCGCGACATCTCGCACAGCTCGGCCGAACGGATCGTGCTGGTGGACTCGACCACCCTGATCGACTACATGCTCTTCCTGTTCGCCGGGATCATGGAGGGATTGGCGGTCTACCCGCAGAAGATGGCGCAAAACCTCGACCTGACCCGCGGCCAGATCTTCTCGCAGGCGGCGATGCTGGAGCTGGTCGAAGCCGGCATGAACCGGCAGGAGGCCTACGAGCTGGTGCGCGCGCAGTGCCATGCGGCGGCCGAGACCGGCGAGCATCTGCTCTCAGCTCCTGACCCGCCATCCGCAGGTGGGCCGAATACGTTGAGCCGGAGCGCCTGGCCGAGATATTCGACATCGACCGCCACCTGCTCCACGTCGATGAAGCCTTCGCCCGCCTGGGCCTTTAAAACCATGGACTCAACACCCCTTGGAAGGTGCAAATGAATCAAGCTAGCGTGCTGCAGACCGAGATCGAAGGACTCGAACTGCTCTCCCGCGGCAAGGTCCGCGACATCTACGCGGTCGGCCGAGGACCGCCTGCTCCTGGTCACCAGCGACCGCCTGTCGGCCTACGACGTGGTCCTGCCGGACCCGATCCCCGGCAAGGGGGCGGTGCTCAACCTGCTCTCGGCCTTCTGGCTCGAGCGCACCCGCGACATCATCCCCAACCACCTGATCGGCACCGACGTGGCCGCGATGGACCTGCCCGCCGGCGCCGATCCGGACCAGCTGCGCGACCGCAGCATGCTGGTGCACCGCACCGAGCCGGTCCTGGTCGAGTGCGTGGCCCGCGGCTACATCACCGGGTCGGCCTGGTCCGAGTACCGCCGCGACGGGACCGTCTGCGGGATCTCCCTGCCGGCGGGGCTGGTCGAGGCGCAGAAGCTGCCTGAGCCGATCTTCACGCCCGCCACCAAGGCCCAGACCGGGCACGACGAGAACATCTCCTACGAGCAGATGATCGAGATCGTCGGCCCCGAACTGGGCGCGCGAAGCTGCGCGAGGTGACCCTGGCGCTCTACTCCCACGGCCACGACTACGCCGCCGAGCGCGGGATCATCCTGGCCGACACCAAGTTCGAGTTCGGAATCCTCGACGGCGAACTCCTGCTGATCGACGAGGTCCTGACCCCCGACTCCTCGCGCTTCTGGGACGCGGGCAGGCTACGCAGCCCGGTTCTTCGCCTCCCAGTTATGACAAGCAGTTCGTGCGCGACTGGCTGGTGGATTCGGGCTGGAACAAGGAGCCGCCGGCCCCGAACCTGCCGGCCGAGGTCATCGCCGCAACGAGCCAGAAGTACGCCGAGGCGCTGGCTCGGATCAGCGGTTGAGGGACAACTTGCCGCGCTTCCTGGCCCGGGTCGAGGTCCGGCTCCAGGCCGACGTTAACGACCCGCCCGGCAACACCGTCGCCGACGGCCTGCTGCAGCTGGGGTTCGGCGGGGTCCGCTCGGTCCGCATCGGCAAGCTGATCGAGATCGAGCTCGAGGCCGACGGCGCCGAGGAGGCGCTGGCCCGGGCCGAGGCCATGGCGGGCCGGCTGCTGGCCAATCCGGTCATCGAGGACTACGCGGTAACGGTGCGGGAGCAGGTCCCCGGTTGAAGGCGGCGGTGCTGGTCTTTCCCGGGTCCAACTGCGACCGCGACGCCCAGCGGGCGCTGCTGGAGACTTCGGAATTTGCGGCCGACCTGGTCCCGCACACGCGCTCCGACCTGGCCGGGTACGACCTGATCGTGCTGCCGGGGGGATTCGCGCACGGCGACTACCTGCGCTGCGGGGCGATCGCGCGCTTTTCGCCCTGCCTCGACGGCGTTGCGGCGGCGGCCGAACGCGGCGTGCCGGTGCTGGGCATCTGCAACGGCTTCCAAATCCTGCTCGAGGCCGGACTCCTGCCGGGGGCGATGCTGCCCAACGAGTCGAGCCGCTTCGAGCACCGCTGGGTCCGGGTGCGGCGCGAGAACGCCGACACCGCGTTCTCGACCGACTCGGCCGGCGCAAGAGTCCTGAAACTGGTAATCGCCCACGGCGAGGGCAACTTCTACGCCCCGCCCGACCAGCTGCGGCGGATCGAAGCCGACGGCCGGGTGGTCTTCCGCTACTGCGACGAGCGCGGGCGCCTGGGGCGGGCGCACAACCCCAATGGATCGGTCAATCACATCGCCGGGGTCTGCAACCGGGAGCGCAACGTCGTCGGGCTGATGCCGCACCCCGAGCGGGCCAGCGCCGCCCGCCTGGGCTCGACCGACGGGACCGCGTTCTGGGAATCGGCCGCGCGCTGGCTGCTGGCCGGCCGCCCATGATGCCCGGCGCGGCCCAGTTGCGGGCGGTCTCGATGACCGAGAGCGAGTACCGCCGCTGCCGGGACATGCTGGGCCGCGCGCCAAACGAGGTCGAGCTGGGGATTTTCGGGGCGCTTTGGAGCGAGCACTGCGGCTACAAGCACTCCCACGCCCTGCTCAAGGGGCTGCCGAGCAGTTCGGAGCGGATGCTGGTCGGGGCGGGCGAGGAGAACGCCGGGGTGGTCGACATCGGCGAAGGACTGGCCTGCGTCTTCAAGATCGAGAGCCACAACCACCCCAGCGCGGTCGAACCGTTCGAGGGCGCGGCCACCGGCGTCGGCGGGATCATCCGCGACATCTTCACGATGGGGGCGCGCCCGATAGCGCTTCTGGACTCGCTCCGCTTCGGCCCGCTCGAGAGCGACCGCAACCGCTACCTGGCCAACGGGATCATCGCCGGGATAGGGCACTACGGCAACTGCGTCGGGATACCGACCGTCGGCGGCGATACCGCGGTCGATAGGTGCTACGCCGGCAACCCGCTGGTAAATGCCATGTGCGTGGGGCTGATGCGCCACGACCAGCTCACCCGCGCGGTGGCCGCCGGGGTCGGCAACCCGCTGATCCTGGTCGGGACCGACACCGGTCGCGACGGAGTCCACGGGGCCACCTTCGCATCGGTCGAGGACCCCGAGCAATCGGCCCGCGGGGTCGTCCAGGTGGGCAATCCGTTCATGGAAAAACTTCTGATCGAAGCCTGCCTGGAGCTCCTGGCCGGCGACGCGGTCGTGGGCCTGCAGGACCTGGGCGCGGCCGGGCTCACCAGCTCCAGCGTCGAGGCGGCGGGCCGCAGCGGGGCCGGGGTCCGGATCGACGTGGCCAGGGTGCCGCGCCGCACGCGCGGGCTCACTCCCTACGAGATCATGCTCTCGGAGAGCCAGGAGCGGATGCTGGTCATCGCCCGGCGCGGCCGCCAGGGCGAGGTGATGGACCTGTTCGAGGGCTACGGCCTGCACTGCGCCGTGATCGGGGAAGTCACCGACGACGGCCAGCTCACCGTCGACGAGGCCGAATCCACGGTCGCCCGGATCCCGATCCGGCACCTGCTGGACCCGCCCCGCTACCGCTACCCGGTAATCCGGCCGCGCTACCTGGACGAGGTCCAGCCCCTGCCCGGCCCCTCCGAGACCGCCAGCCCCGACCTGGCCGCCGACCTCCTGCAGCTGCTCGCCAGCCCCAACATCGCCAGCAGCGACAAGATCTGGCGGACCTACGACCAGACGGTGGGCACGCAGACGGTGCGCGCCGCCGGGGGCGACGCGGCGATCATGGCGATCGCCGGAAGCAACCGCGGCCTGGCGCTGGCCACGGCTGGGAATTCGCGCCAGGTGTTCCTGGACCCGCGCGCCGGCGGCGCGCTGGCGGTGGCCGCGGCGGCCCGGGCGGTGGCCTGCGCCGGGGCCAGGCCGATCGCGATCACCAACTGCCTTAACTTCGGATCGCCGACCGAGCCGGCGGTCTACTTCCAGCTGGTGCGGGCGATCGAGGGAATGGCCGACGCCTGCAACGCGCTCGACCTGGTGGTCACCGGCGGCAACGTCTCGCTGTTCAACGAGACCGAGGGCCGCCAGATCTATCCCACCCCGGTGATCGGGATGCTGGGGCTGATCGAGGATGTCGACAGGGCCATCACCGGAAGCGAGCTGGGGCCGGGCCAGGAGCTGCTGCTGCTGGGGCAGCAGGAGGGCGATCTCGCCGCCAGCGAGTACCTGGCCGTGTGCCGCGACTCGGTCAGCGGCCGGCCCCGGATCGACCTGGCGCTGGAACGGCGGCTGTGCGATCTGATCCTCGAGCTGGCCGGGGCGGGGCTGGTCGGGGCCGCGCGCTGCCCCTATCGCGGCGGGGCTGGCGGTGACCGCGGTGGAGATGGC
>CAXXYJ010000079.1:0-5635 GCA_963664795.2 Chloroflexota bacterium
TACCCCCACGCGGTCTTCTTCGGGCTCCAGTACCTGCTGGACCGGCACCTTGCCGGGGCGGACCGGGTGACGCCGGCGATGATCGGCGAGGCCGAGGACCTGTGCCGGTGGCACTTCGGGCAGGAGCTGTTCAACCGCCGCGGCTGGGAACATCTCGTCAGCGCGCACGGCGGCCGCCTGCCGGTCAGCATCCGGGCCGTACCGGAGGGCAGCGTCGTACCCGAATCGAACGTGCTGCTTACGATCGAGAACACCGACCCGGAATGCGCCTGGCTGACCAACCACCTCGAGACCCTGCTGGTCCAGCTCTGGTACCCCTGCACGGTCGCCACGATCAGCCGCCAGCAGAAGCGGGTCCTGAAAGCCGCGCTCGAGCAAACCGGCAACCTCGACAACCTGGCGTTCATGCTGCACGACTTCGGATACCGGGGTTCCAGCAGCTCCGAATCGGCCGCCCTCGGCGGCGCCGCGCACCTGGTCAATTTCATGGGCACCGACACGATTGCCGGCCTGCGGCTGCTGATGCGGCACTACGACGCCGCAGAGCCCGGGTACTCGGTCCCGGCGGCCGAGCATTCGACGATCACCGCCTGGGGGCAGGACCGCGAACTCGACGCCTACCGGCACATCCTGGGCCGGTTCGGCACCGGAACGGTGGCGGTGGTCAGCGATTCCTGGGACATATTCGAGGCCTGCCGGCGGCTCTGGGGTGGGGAACTGCGCGATGAGATCGCCGGCCAGGAAGGAAGGACCCTGGTGGTGCGGCCCGATTCCGGCGACCCGGAGCGGGTCGTGGTCGAATGCCTCTCGATCCTGGGCGAGCGGTTCGGAAATCGCCTGAACGAGAAGGGCTACCGGGTGTTGCCGGACCACGTGCGCCTGATCCAGGGCGACGGAATCACGCGGCGCTCGCTGCCGGCCCTGTGCGGGGCGATCACGGACGCCGGCTGGTCGATGGACAACATGGTATTCGGCAGCGGGGGCGGACTGCTGCAGGACTGCGATCGCGACACCCTCAGGTTCGCGCTCAAGTGCAACTGGGTCCAGGTGGACGGGGTCCGGCGCGACGTTTTCAAGCGTCCGGTTTCGGACCCGTCCAAGAATTCCAAGTCCGGGCCGCTGAAGCTGGTCCGGGACGGGACGGGCTTCAGGACGGTCGACGGGCGCTGGAACACCGAGCCGGACGTTTTGCGGGAAGTCTTCCGCGACGGCGAAGTGCTGGTGCGCGACGGCCTGGATGCGATACGCCGCCGGGCGGACCTCTGAGCGCGGGTGCGGCGATGCGGTCCGGGCATTCGGCCGCGCCAGGCCACGATGCCGGCGGACGGATCGCGTGCCCAGCTACGGCAGGTCCCGCGCACCTTGACAGGGCCTTCCGCCGCACGGTTGGTTACCTGGCCGCGGCCATGCCCGGGCGGGCCTCGACCGGGAATCGAGCATTGCCCCGTCGGGGTCCCCGGGACCGGGCAAAACCGTCGCGGTCGAGCCTTGATCGGTGGTTAGTCTGGTAGTTCGTGGTCCATTCACACCGGGCTCTGGTTTGCTGCGGGAACCCCGGGCGAGCTGACCCCGGCGGGCCTGCGAAAGCCCATTTCCGAGAACGTCGACGGCGGGCTTGAACGCCGGATCAGGGGCGCCGGCCGCGCTCCATCGACCAAACCACCGACAAGGCAAACCTTGACCGCAGGGGGCGATCGCCGATGAAGGCATTGAAACCAGTTGCGACCATCTACCTGTTCATCAGCGGAGGCCTTGTCGCCCTGCACCGGGTCACTTCCCCCGCTTTCGCGGATTCGTGGGGCGACTTGCCCGGCGACATCCTGCCCTGGTTGATGGCCGCGGGGCTCCTGATCGTGTTCGGGCTCAGCGCCTACGAGCACTTTGCCGGCGGGGAAAAGATCGAACAGGACCTGGCCTTCTACGGGTCGATTGCCCTGGGCATGACTTTTTTCTGGGTTTGGGGTTGCAGCACGTGGTCGGACTCGGAGATCGCGCACATCGCGCACGCCGTCTGGTGGCCGGCCGTGGACGCAGCTTACGTGGTCGCCGCGTTCGCGGTCACTCGCAGGCTTGCCAAGAGCTGAACCGGTAGCGCGCGGGCCCGCCCAAAAATCCCCGGCAGGCGGCCGCGGACCCGGCCCGCGCGCTTCCCCGGACCGATTCCCGGGCGATATGGTCGGGGGCGGTCCGGGACCTGCGCCGAGGACCGGTAACTCGATCCCGCCCTACGCCCGCCTTATCTTGGCGACGTATCTGCGCCCGTGCGGCGTCACCTGGAAGACTTCCCGCTCGGTCGTGGTCGGTGTGGCGTAGCCGAGCGCCTCGATTTCACCCAGGGCCGCGTTCCAGAGCGCGCGCTCGGGCAGTCCGTCGCCGGGTCCCAGAAACTGCGCGTCGCCGACGCTGATGGTCGAACCGTCCCGGCCACGTTCGCGGACGATGTCCGCGCCGGTTGCCACCGCCGCCAGCAGAATCGCTTCCGCCTCGGCCGAGCTACGCCGTATCCCCTGCATGAACCCGCCTACCTGCCGGGCTCAACCGGGCGCGGAACGCTAATGAAATGCGCCACGGCCGTGCCCGGAATCAAATCGCGGGCGGGGCGAAACCGGTGTCGTTCGGTCTCGCCATCCGGTATCCGACGCCGGGTATCGTGCTGATGAAAGAGGGGTTCCTGGCGTCGTCGCCGAGCTTGCGGCGCAGCCGGTTCACGATCGTGCGGACCAGGCTCGAGTCGCCGGTCGCCTTCGACCCCCAGACCCGCAGCAGCAGCTGCTCGTGCGTCATCACGCGCCCGGCATTTGCCGACAGCTCGAACAGCACCGCGTACTCGCGCGCGGTCAGCTCCACCGTGCCCCCGGACACGGTGAGCCGACGTTCGCCGTAATCGAGGATCACGTTGCCCAGCCGGTACGGCTCGGGGTGGACCGGCAGCTCGAACTGCGACCGCTTGCGCAGGGCGGCGCGGATCCTGGCCGCCAGTTCGGCCGCCGAGAAGGGCTTGACGATGTAGTCGGTCGCGCCCATGTCGAGCGCGCGGATTATGTTCTCCTGTTCCCCGTAGGCGGAGATGAAGATGACCGGCACGTCGGCCTTGGCCTGCACGGCCCGCATCATGTCGATACCGTCTGATCCAGGCAGCATCAGGTCGAGCAGCACCAGGTCGGGCCGACTCTTTTCCAACAGTCGGTCCACTTCGGCCGGGTCGGCGGTCACGACCGGGTTGTAGCCGGATTTTTCTAGGGTGTCGCGGATGTAGCGGAGCGCGTGCGGGTCGTCGTCGACCGCCAGGATCCGCTGCCGGTCCGGGGCGCGGTGCCGGGTTCGAGCCGCCGCATGCGCGGGGTCCTTCATGGCTTCCTGCACCGGTTCGTCCACCACCGGCACGGTGAACGTGAAGCGCGCTCCCCGGCCCACGCCTTCGCTCTCGGCCAGGATTCGTCCCCCGTGGGCCTCGACCAGGCCCTTGCAGATCGCCAGGCCGAGCCCCGAACCCTCGGTGTTCGCGCCGCGGTCGGGGCCGAGGCGCGAATAGCGGGTAAAGAGCTGCGAGAGCATTTCCGGCGGGATCCCGCGTCCCTCGTCGGTGACCGAAATCGCCACGTGGGAGTCCTGGCGCGCCGCGCTCAGGCCGATCCTCGAGGAGTCTCCGGAATAACCGGCCGCGTTGCGGATCAGGTTCGTAAGCACCTGGCGGATCCGGCGCCGGTCGGCCATGATCCGGGGCAGGTCCGGCGGCAGGTCGATGACGAAGGTGTTTTCGCCGCCGGCGCCCCGGAATGCATTGCGGGCATCGTTCACCAACGCGATCACCTCGACCGGTTCGGTTTCGACCGAGAGCGTTCCCGACTTGATTCGGGCCAGGTCGACCAGGTCGTTGATCAGGCCCCGCATGTGATCGGACTGCTCCAGGATGATCCGGTGAAACTCGCGCATCTCGCCCGGGTCCATCGACTCGTCGTCGTCCAGCAGGGTGCCGGCCGACCCGCGGATCGCAGTCAGCGGGGTGCGCAGCTCGTGCGAGACCATGCCCAGAAATTCGGCCCGCAGGCGTTCCAGCTCCTCCAGCGGCGCCAGATCCTGCAGGGTGACGATGAAGGCTTCGATCGCCCCGTCCTCGGAGCGGTTCGGGGTGGCGTTAACGAGCAGGGTGACGCTGCGGCCGTCCGGTATCTCGAACGTCATCTCCTCGGCCCGCACGCTTTCGCCCGCGCTCATCGCCTCCGCCAGCGAATGCTCGGCCAGCGAAAACTCCTGCCCGTCGGCGCGGCGCATGGTAAGGCTTGCGACCGTTTGCTCCAGCGAACTGCCCGGGGGATGCAGGTCGGCGGCTATGCGGCGCGCTTCGCGGTTGGCCGAAACGACGCCGGCGCCGGTCGCGTCGATCACGATCACGCCCACCGGCGAAGTGTCGATCAGGGTTTCCAGCTCGAGCCGCGTCCTCCGCTCCTCGCGGTAGCGGCGGGCGTTGGCGATCACCAGCGCGGCCTGCGAGGCGAACATGACCAGGATCTCCTCGTCCGCGGAGTTGAACTCTTCCGCGCCCTCTTCCCGGCCCACGTAGATCGTGCCCACCAGTTCGCCGACGTGAATGATCGGCGCCAGAAGGATCGGCCCGACCGGATCCGACAACGGCAGTTCGGGCAGGTCGCGCGCCCGCAGGTCGACCTGCACGTCGGCGATGCGCATCGGGTCGCGCGCGTGGCCCAGGTATTGGAACACCGCAATTCCTTCGGTGAACTCCCAGAGGTTGCGGGCCTGCTTGGCGGTCAACCCGTTGACCAGGAATGCGTCCGGCAGGTGGTCGTCGCCGAGCATGGTGATGACGCCATATTTGGCGCCGGACAGCTCGCAGGCGGCCTCCAGCACCCCCTGCAGCACCGACTCGAACTCAAGGCTTTCGTTGATTCGCAGGCTGGCCTGACTGAGCCGCGAGAGGCGATCGCGCAGCCCGTTTGCGTCGGTGCCGCGCGGTTCGGACCCGGTCATGTTCCAGACCGTCCGCTGAACGGGGAGCTTTGCATCGCTTTTGGACGGACTTTCAAAATTGGATCGGCGATTCGGGGCATTTACCACAATTTTGCAATAAACTACCCGCCAATTGAAACGAAATTGAGACAGGATAGGGCGCCCGGCGCGGCCGGGGAGCCGAACGGACGCGGCTGCCAGTTCGCGCCGGCGGGCCTGGCGTTTCGAGTCCGTCGCGGACGGGTCGCCCGAAAGGCCCCGTACAGGATCGACGACTGGCCGAAGCGGCGGGCGCGATTAACCGAAAGCGGCGGCCGCGGGCAGACCGGCCAGCAGGAACGGCGCGAACGGCAGGCCCGTCGCGACGCGCCCGGCGTTTCCGGTCGCCCTGCACAGGACCAGGGCAACAAGGGCGCCGACGACTCCGGCCGCAACCACGATCAGGGCGTTCAGCAATCCGAGCAGCCCGCCCAGGACGCCGGCCAGCTTGATGTCGCCGGCGCCCAGCGAACCGGCCCGGATCAGGTTGGGAGCCCCGGTCAGCAGCGCCGCCGCCGCCGCCGCGGAAGCGCCGCAGAGCAAATCGCCTGGCCGATCCCGAGCAGGACCGCCGCTCCCGCCGCCGCCCCGGTCAGTCGATTCGGGATCCGGCGCTGCCGGACGTCGATCG
>CAXXYJ010000080.1:0-7174 GCA_963664795.2 Chloroflexota bacterium
TCGTGGAGCAGATCGGCATCGACTGCCGGAACGCCCGCGCGACAAACCCCGGCCGGCCCGACCGCTACGCTCCCTGGCTACTGCCTAGCCCATAAGGTCTTCGCCGCCGTCGACCCCGATCACGTTGCCGGTTATCCAGTGCGCCCGGCCGTCGCAGAGCAGCAAGATCGCCGATGCCACGTCCTCCGGCGTGGTCAGCCG
Source organism: Chloroflexota bacterium (assembly GCA_963664795.2). Lineage (GTDB taxonomy): Bacteria > Chloroflexota > UBA11872 > UBA11872 > VXNJ01 > VXNJ01. Next base: position 202 of record CAXXYJ010000080.1, read on the forward strand.
TCCGCCGGGGTTCAGGTCCGCCGACCGCTCCATCAGTTCCTGGTAGCCGCGGATTTTTTCGAGCGCGGGGGTGTGGGTGACGCCGGCCCGGATCGCGTTCACGGTGATCCCGTGCGGACCGCACTCGTAGGCGAGGCGCTTAACGTGCGCCTCCAGCGCCGCCTTGACCGGTCCGACCGCTCCGTAATGCGGCCAGATGCGGGTGCTCCCGGCCGAGGTCATCGCAAACACCCGCCCCCCGCGGGCCATCAACTCGCCCTGGATCAGCGCCCGGGTCCAGTAGATGAGGCTGTGGGCCATCACGTCGAAGGTCATCTCCAACTGGCGCTTTGAAACCGAACGGTCGTTCTCGTCGGGAAAGTAGGGCAGGAGATTGCCGAACGCCAGCGAATGCATCAGTACCCGCACGCTGCCCAGGCCCTGGCTCCCCACCGCGTCGCGCATCTCGCCGACCGCCTTTTCCATCACGTCCGCGTCGGCGGCGTTGGCGTTGGTAAATTCCGCCCGTACGCCGAGCCCCTCGATTTCGGCCTTCAGGGCATCGACCTTGGGCATGGTGGAGCGGCGGTCCAGGTGGAAGCCGAAGATCGAGAACCCGTCGCCGGCCAGCTCACGCGCAGCCGCAGCGCCGAATCCCGAAGAGACGCCCAGAATCACCGCCCAGCCTTTATGGGTCATGCCGTCTTCCTGCAATTTGGCTCAATTGAACGCCGGGCACCGGGAGGCCGAATCCATGACGGGTGTCATCGGGGCTGCGCCGGTCCCTGGCAACATCCGCTGAATTATCCGGGCCGCCGCGATCGCGGCGGCCCGGCAGCCCGGATTCGCACTACCATTTCCCAGGTACCGTTGACAGGCCAAGGATCGGAAGGCCGATGCGCGCACTAATGGCCAAGTCTTACGGCGGCCCCGAGGTGCTTGAAATTGCGGAAATAGATCCTCCCGCGCTGCCGGAAGACCACCTGCTGATTCGGGTCGAATTGGCCGGGCTGAACTTTTCCGACATCGATCACCGGCGCGGCGAACGCGGCACCCCGCTGCCAATGGTCATGGGCACCGAAGGATGCGGCCGGGTGGTTCAGGCCGGCTCCCAGACTGAGGGATTCGCGGTTGGGGACCGGGTCGCCTGGTGGCTAGCCGGGTGCGCCCAGCAGTTGCGCCGAACTGGCGGCGATACCGGCCGCGCGAGCCATCCGGGTTCCGGATGGGTTCGACCCCAAGGTCGCAGTGGCGCTGATGCTCCAGGGGATCACCGCCCACGCGCTGGTATTTGACATCGCCGGCATCGAGCCCGGCGAATCGGTGCTGGTGCACTCGGGCGCCGGCGGGGTCGGGCACCTGGCCGTGCAGTTGGCGCGCTTGGCCGGTGCCGGCAAAATCATCGCCACGGCGTCGCCGGAAAAGTTCGGGTTCCTTTCCGATCTGGGCGCCGATCATGCCATCGACCGGCACTCCGCTGACTGGGACGTCCAGGTCCGGTCCGCCAGCGGCGGTGGTGTCGACGTGGCCCTGGACGGTATCGGCAACGCGACCCTGCCCGGCTCGATCGCCGCCTGCCGCCGCCGCGGCCGCTGCATCCTGTACGGGTATAAATCGGGAGGGCACGCAGGTGGCCTGGCCACCGCCTTCGACACAGGCCTGCTGGGCCCCGGGACGGTCTTTCTGACCACGGGCATTTCGTTTCTCTATGTCCGCGACCGGGCCGCGCTCGTCGAGCGGGTCGACAAGCTATTCGACCTTTACGGCCAAGGCCGGCTAAAAGTCAATATCGGCGCGGTCTACGCCTTTGACGAAGCGGCCGACGCCCATCGCGCGCTGGAGGGCGGTGCGTCCCGCGGCAAGCTGCTGGTTCAGCTGTCCTAGCCGCATTCGCCGCGATCGTTGTCGGCGACGCCTTAGCTGGAGCCGACGGTGGGAATCGAACCCACAACCTGAGCTTTACGAAAGCCCCGCTCTACCGTTGAGCCACGTCGGCGGTCGGGCCGGTCGATTTTAGGGGCGTTCCGGGGACTGCCAGCCACCCTTCGATCAGTCGCGCGACGCCGTATTCGGCGGGCCCGGCGACGCGGTACGAAGCCGCGCGAACGACCGCCGGTCCGGCGCCCTCGACGGCGATCCCGGTCCCGGACCAGCCCAACATCTCGATATCGTTCACGTCATCCCCGATCGCGGCCACCTGATCGGGCTCCAGCCCGATCCTTGCGCAGAGCCAGCTAAGGGCGGCGCCCTTGGACGTGCCGGAATGCACCACTTCCAGGACCGATCCGCGGTAGCGCGGACTGTTCCAGGTCATCGCCCGCGCGTTCCCGGGCGGCAGCGCGTCGATCCGACTCTGCAATCGGGCCAGACCTTCCGGCTCGCCAAAGCAAACGATCTCCAGGGCCGGACCCAGCTGCTCGAAGCTGTCGGTTTCAACGAACGCGCCGGGGTTGGGACGCGAGTAGATCTGAAGCTGCGGGCTGTCCGATACCCGCCCGAAGACGTAGAGCCGCCTGGTCCGTTCGGGGGTGTCGTACCAGACCGGGATCACCCCGAGTTCCAGGGCGGCCCGGCAGACATCGACCGCGACCTCCTTGCGGATGTATTTGCGGTAAACGATCCGGCCGTGGCGTTCGCGGCCCAGGTCGCGCACCACCGCGCCCGAACTCTGGATCAGGAAGTCCCCCGCGCCCAGGGGTTCCAGGACGGTCCGGGCGGTGCGCCAGCGGCGACCGGTGGCGATGACGATCACGATCCCGGCCGCCGACGCCGCGCGCACCGCGGCGATGGTCCGCTGGCCGAGCTGGCCGCCGCTGGGGATCAGGGTCCCGTCGACGTCGAGCGCCAGCAGCCGGGGCATTGGCGGAGCGTGGGTCAGGGGGCGACTCGATAGCTGGGGATGGCCGGCGCGGGCAAACTCCAAAATTATGGATGTGAATATCGATCACCGGGCCGTCGCGATGGTGCGTGCGGCCGGAGTTCAGAAGGGCAAACATGTATCTGGGGATTGACGTTGGCACCCAGGGTTCGCGGGCGATCGCAATCGACGAATCCGGGACCATCCTGGCGTCGGGCTCGGGTCCGCACCGGCTGTCCACGCCGAACCCGGGCTGGACCGAGCAGGACCCCGAGGAATGGTGGCGCGCGGTCAAGCTGGCGATCGCCGAGCTGGGCGGCAAGATCGACCTGCGCGCGGTTCGCGGGATCGGCCTGACCGGGCAGATGCACGGTTCGGTCTTCCTTGATGGCGACGAGCAGGTCATTCGCCCCGCCCTGCTATGGAACGATCAGCGCACCGCCGCCCAGACCGCGGCCATGCAGGATCTTGCCGGCGACCGGTTGATGGAGATCGCCCTGAGCCCGGCCATTACCGGGTTTCAGGCGCCCAAGATCCTCTGGCTGCGCGAGAACGAACCCGAAAACTACGCCCGGATCGAATCGGTCCTGCTCCCCAAGGACTTCGTCCGCCTGCGCATGAGCGGCCGGCGGGCGACGGATGCGGCCGACGCCTCCGGGGTGCTGCTCCTGGACGTGGCCCGGCGCCGCTGGTCGCAGCAGCTGCTGGACGCGTTCCAGATTCCCGCCCGCTGGCTGCCGGAAGTATTCGAGGGACCCCAGGACACCGGCGGGCTGAGCGCCGCCGCCGCGGCCGAACTGGGCCTGCCGGAAGGGATCCCGATCGCCGCCGGCGGGGGCGACAACTCGGCCGCTGCGATCGGGACCGGAATCGTCCGCGAGGGCGTCGTTTCGGCCAGCGTCGGGACCAGCGGCGTGGTCTTCGCCCACGCCGACCGGCCGGTCGCCGATCCGGCCGGGCGGATCCACACGATGTGCCACTCCGTCCCGGACGCGTTCCATTACATGGGCGTGATACTCTCGGCCGGCATGTCGCTGCGCTGGCTGCGCGACCTGCTTTCAGACCCGGCTGCCGGCGCCAGTTTTGACGGCGCGGGCGACCGCTACGACCTGCTCACCGCCGCCGCGGCCCAGGCGCCGCCGGGGTCGGAGGGACTGGTGTTCCTGCCCTACCTTGCGGGTGAGCGCACGCCGCACCTTGATCCTCACGCGCGCGGGGCGCTGGTCGGGGTCACCCTGCGGCATTCGGTCGGGCACGTGGCGCGCGCGGTCATCGAGGGGGTCACGTTCGCCCTGGCCGACTGCCTGCACTTGATCTCCGACCTGGGGGTCAGCGCCGACCGGGTGATAGCCACCGGCGGCGGGGCCCGATCGGACTTCTGGGTCCAGACCATGGCCGACGTGTTCGGACTGCCGGTGCAGCGGACCGCGTCCGAAGAGGGTCCCGCGTTCGGAGCGGCGATCCTGGGGGCGGTCGCCGGCGGGGGCCACGCCGACGTGAACGCGGCGGTGGAGGCGTGCGTCGGGTACTCCGATCTGGTCGAACCCGACCCCGTTCGGGTGGAGAGCTACCGCGACTACTACGGAGTCTTCCGGTCCCTCTACCGCGATCACCTGCGCGAGCCCTCGCACCGGCTCAGCACCCTGGTCCGCGGCGATGCCTGATTCCCGGCCCGCGGACGCTCTGCCGGCGGTGACCGACCTGATCCCGCAGCGCCCGCCATTCCTCTTCATCGACCGCCTGCTGGAACTTAAGCCCGGCGAGCTGGCGGTGGCCGAATACAAAGTCACCGGCGACGAGGACTTCTTCGCCGGCCACTTCCCCGGCAATCCGGTCCTGCCGGGCGTGATCATGGTCGAGGCATTGGCCCAGACCGGCGCCTGCCTGGCGATGTCGGCTCCCGCCAACGCCGGCAAACTGGCGGTGTTCGCCGGCATCGACGAACTAAGGTTTCGGCGCTTGGTAGCCCCGGGCGCCCGCCTGGAAATGCGGGTCAAGGTCGAGCGCCTGCGCAGCCGGATGGGGCGCGGCCGGGGCGAGCTCTTCGCCGACGGCGAGCTCGCGGTATCGGGCCGGCTGACGTTCGGCCTGATCGACGAACCCGAAGGCGACTGAAGCGGTCCCCTTGGCGGGGTCGGCGCGCGACGGGCTGGTCAGCGCGGTCTGCCGGACCCTGGCGATGGGGTTCCCCTCGGCCGGTGATGCGGGTTTTTCCGCACCGCGCCGGATCCTGGTGATCAAGCCCGGCAGCCTCGGCGACGTTCTCCTGGCCGGGCCCGCCCTGGCGTCGCTGCGGAACGGGTTTCCGGAGGCCGAGATCTGGCACCTGGTCGGCGACTGGGCCCGGCCCGCCGCCGCCGGCAGCCCCAACGTCGACGGCCTGCTCGAATGCGGTCCGGTGGGAACCCCGGGCGCATATTCGCTGGGCCAGTACGTCCGGACCGCCAACCGGATCCGGTCGCGGCGGTTCGACGCCGCGGTCGTGCTCGATCGGTCCCCTCTGATGGCCCTGCTGCCCTGGCTGTCCGGAATCGGCGCGCGGGCCGGGCTCGACAGCGGCGGGCGCGGATTCGCGCTCAACTGCCGGGTGCCGGTCCCGCCGGCCCGGAACGAGGGCGAGCTGTACCTGGACGTCGTGCGCCGGATCGGCCTGCCGGTGGTTAGGCCCGAGACCTGGTTCCGCCCGCCCGCCGCCGCCCGCGCTAAGGTCGCCGGCCTGCTGGCCGAATTGGAGCGACCGGCGCGGTTCCTGGTGCTGGCCCCCGGCGGCGGGGTAAATCCCGGCGCCCGCCGGCTTAGCAAGCGCTGGGATCCGGCCGGATTCGCCCGGGTCGCAAGGCGACTGCGCGGGGACGCCGGCCTCGTGCCGGTCCTAGTCGGCGATGCAAACGACCGGGAAGCGGTCGACGCGGTCCGCAGGGAGCTCTGCGGCGGCCCGCTGCTCGACTTTTGCGGGCGGCTCGACTTTGCCGAGGTCGGCGCGCTGCTGGCGCTGGCCGATCGCTTCATATCCAACGATTCGGCGATAGCGCACCTGGGGGCGGCGGTCGGATCAAGGGGGGTCGTCATCTACACCGCGACCGATCCCGGAATCTACGGCCCGCCCGGGGACAGAATCGCCAAGCTGGAGGCCGCGGCGGGCCGCGACGTCGAACGCGCCGCGCTTGCCGCGCTCACCCGCGGGATCGACCGGTCGGGGCCCGGACCCGGGCAATCAACGCACCTATAATTTCCCGCTCCAAGATATGGAGGGGTGGCCGAGTGGTTTAAGGCGGTGGTCTTGAAAACCACTAACCGTTAAGGTTCGTGGGTTCGAATCCCACCCCCTCCGCCCCAAAATATTCCAGGAGGAGTCGCATAGTTGGTCTAGTGCGGCCGCCTGCTAAGCGGTTACTCGGCTTTTAACCGGGTCGCGGGTTCGAATCCCGCCTCCTCCGCCAAATTTCCGGTCCGCCCGGCGCCCTATCGGCCGGCCAGCGCTCCCCAGCCGGCGTACGGGATCCCAGGACCCGCCCGGTCCTCAATCCGCAGCAGTTGGTTGTACTTGGCCCCGCGCTCGGAGCGTGCGAGCGAACCGATCTTGATCTGGCCGGCGCCGGTGGCCACCGCCAGGTCGGCGATGGTGGAGTCCTCGGTCTCGCCCGATCGGGCCGAGACAACCGTCGCGAATCCCGCCGCCTGGGCGCGGCGCAGCGCCGCCAGGGCCTCGGTCAGGGTGCCGATCTGGTTCACCTTGACCAGGATGGCGTTGGCCGCCCCGGCGGCAATGCCCCGCTCCAGCCGGTCCGGATTGGTCGTGAACAGGTCGTCGCCCAGGACCTGGATCCGGTCGCCCAGGACGCGGTTCAACTCCACCCAGGAAGGCCAGTCGTCTTCGGCCAGGCCGTCCTCGATCGAGACGATCGGATAGCGGTCGGCCAGCCCCGCCAGGTACTCGATAAGCTCCGATGCGTCCAGGCGGCGGCCCTCGGCGGCGAGCCGGTAGCCGGGGTCGGCGAAGAAGTGCTGGGCCGCCACGTCGATCGCGATCGCAACGTCGGCGCCCGGCTCCAGCCCGGCCGCGGCGATCGAGTCGGTGAGCAGGTCGAGCGCGGCGCGGTTGCTCTCGAGCGCCGGTCCGAAGCCGCCCTCGTCGGC
>CAXXYJ010000081.1:0-3612 GCA_963664795.2 Chloroflexota bacterium
CACGAAGAACGACCACATCTTCACCCGCTCGGCCAGCGCGCCGGAGACGATCGAGGCGGTGGTGGCCACGAAGACCATCTGGAAGAACCAGTCCGACATCCGCGAATAGCCGTTCTCGATCACCCCGGCCACGGCCTCGGAGTCGCCGGCCAGCAGCGCCAGCTCGGCCGCCGAGGGCCCGTAGGTGAGCTGGAACGACCCCGATCAGGTCGCCGACGTTCACGTACATGAGGTTGTAGCCGATGAAGTAATACGCCAGGCCGGCGATGGAGTAGAGGCCGATGTTCTTGAGGCAGATCATGGCGGCGTTCTTGGTCCGCACCGATCCCGATTCGAGCATCGTGAAGCCGGCGCACATCCACATCACCAGCGCTCCCCAGATCAGGAAGGAGAAGGTGTTCAGGACGAACTGGGTTTCGGCCGCGACCTGGGCCGCGACCGCGACCGGCAGCGCCGCCAGCAGGGCGACCGCGACCAGCGCCGCCAATGCCAGGCGGCTATTCCGAAACTGCTTGTTGAAACAGCGCCTTCATCGGCAGCCCCTTCTTGTCGGTGGGTGGGTTCGCATCATTGCAGCCGCGCGGCTGCGATTCCGCCCTGCATTCAATACCGATATTGCCAAAAATCCGGTTCGCAATTTGCGGCCGAGCAATTTGGCTGACCGGCGCGCCCGCGGATCGGTCAGTATCCGGTCGCGACCCCGCCGCAGAAATTGATCGCCTGGCCGTTGATGTACGACCCTGCCGCGGTGCAGAGGTAGGCGATGAATTCGCCGGTTTCGTCGCCGTCGGTGGCGCGCCCCAGCGGCACCCTGCTCTCGACCATGTCGTCCCAGCGGCTGGTGCCCAGATCCGAGTCCCAGCGCGAGGTCGCGGCCAGGCCCGGGCAGACCGCGTTGACGTTTATGTTGTGCTCGCCCAGCTCCCAGGCCAGCGAGGCGGTCAGGGCGTTGAGGGCGGCGTTGGCGGCCGCATAGGCCGTGGCGTTGGCCTGCGGGCGCTTGCTGGCGATCGAGGAGACGTTCACGATGCTGCCGCCCTCGCCCTGCTCGATCAGGGTGCGGGTGACCGCCTGGGCGCAGAAGAAGCTGCCCAGGACCTTGACCTCCATCACCAGGCGGAGCTGCTCCTCGGTCAGTTCGACCAGCGGGACGCGGTCGTCGCCCTTGGGGGCGGCGGCGTTGTTGATCAGAAAATCGATCCGCCCGAATTCGGCCAGGGTGTCTGCCACCAGCGCCTCGACCTGCTCGCGCCGGGAAACATCGGCCACCAGCGGCAGCGCACCCGGCCCCAGCGCCCGGACCTCGTCGGCCACGCTTTCGATGTCGCGCCAGTTGGCGGCCTTTTCGTCGGCCGGGAACGTGCTGGGATCGCGGCCCGTGCCCACGGCGACGATCGAGCAGCCGCGCCGCGCCAGGCCCAGCGCGGCTCCCCGGCCGATGCTGCGGAGCCGGCCCGCGCCGGTCACGATCGCCACCTTGCCGTCAAGTTCTGCCATCTGTCGCGGTCCCTGTTCTTTTTCCGACGTCCCGGCGTTTGGCCGTGGGCCAATTAAAGCGCGGCCCCGGCCGGCGGATCAATCGGATCCGGCGACGGGGCCGGCCGGGGTGGTCCCGGACATCACAATCTGGGTGCCGGCGGGCCGCCGCCGGCGCGGTCGAGGGAAACCGCCGTCACCGGGAGGGAGCTGCAAATGACCGATGAGACGGGTTCCGCCCGCGATCTGGGCGATCGGCTTCGGCGCTGCTACAGCGGCGCCGTCTACGACGCGATGCGCGACCTTGGATTGGACCCCGCGGTCCTGCCCAGCTCGATCCGCCCGCTCGATCCCAAGAGCGTGCTGGCGGGCCCGATCTGGCCCTGCGCGGGCCGCCCCGACCGCGGGATCGACGAGAACTCCAGCCTGCTGGGCTGGACCAAGCTGCTGAGCGCGGCGCCGGCCGGGTCGGTGGTCGTGTGTCAGCCGAATGATTCGACCATCGCCCACATGGGCGAACTTTCGGCCGATGCGCTAAGGATCCGCGGGGTTCTGGGCTACCTGGTCGACGGAGGCTGCCGCGACACCGATTTCATCCTCGCAAGGGGATTTCCGGTCTTCTGCCGCTACCGCACGCCCGCCGACGTGGTCGGAAGGTGGAAGGTGGAGTCGCTCGGCGAGCCGATCCGGATGGGAGAGGTCGACATAACTGCGGGCGATTTCCTGCTCGCCGATATCGACGGGGCGGTCGTGATCCCGGCGCCTGCGGCCGAAGACGTGGTCGCGGCGGCCGAGCAGCTCATGACTACCGAGAGCGAGCTGCGCAAGGCCATCCTGGCCGGCATGGACCCGAGCGAGGCGTACCTGAAGTTCGGGGTTTTTTAGGCCGATCGCCGCCGGAGCGGCCGGCCCGATGGAGCTTTTCGGGCGGAGCGCCCGGGGACGGCAGCGGCCGCTTCCCGGCGACCCGGGCGATGCGGTTTCAGATCAGGACCGGTAGCGTTCGGCCGGCGAGCGGGCCAGGTATTCGGCCAGGTTGGCGGGATCGTCGGCACCGGGCGTGAGCGCGGCGACCGCCTTTGACTTGCGCTGCCGGCGCAGGGCGTCCAGGGCCGCTGGCAGCGCGAACTGCTCGCCGGTCAGACCGGACACGAACCGTCCGCCGCGGACCTGGCCGCGCGCCTCCATGATCCGCAGCCGCCGCAGCAGGAGGCGCCACGGCACGCGCCAGCGCTCGCGGGTGGCAAGTTCGCGGAACACCACGCCGTAGCGCTCGAGCAGAATCTCGGCGATTCCGTCCAGGACCCTATCCCTCGTCCGGCGGCTCGGTCGCCGGCTGGATCGCGGCCCAGCGGCCGGGCGGCCAGGCGTCGTTTAGGAGCCCCGTGCGGCGGCCGGCGTAGTTGCCGCGCCGCAGCCGCCGCGCCAGCTGGCGGTTCGACAGCGCCCGGATCGAGGCGTAGCCGTCGGAATTGACCAGCCCGGCGGCGACCAATTCGAGCAGCCGGCGCTCCACGTCCTCGGGCAGGCGCCCGCTGTGCCCGATCAGGTCCTCGAAGAACAGCGCGCCTTTCGTGCGCAGGATCTCGAAAAGCTCGCGCGTCCCTTCGGTCAGCCCGTCCAGCGGGTCCTGGGTCCCGCGCGCGGCCGCCAGCAGCAGCGGGAGCTGCCGCCGGGGCATGAGGGCGATGCGGGTGGCCCTCGTCGCCGAACGCCGGCTGGGCCCGGCCCGGCCGTTGCCGGGTACGGTCAGGCGCAGCCAGGTGACCTCGCCGGCCAGGCACAGTTCGTCCAGCAGGGCCGGATCGTAGTCGCTCACCCGGGCCGGCAGCAGGTCGCCCTCCCAGGCCGGCGCCGGCGCCTCGTAACCCTGCAGCCGCGCAATCGCCCGGCGCAGGCCGGCCCGCCCCTGCAGGCGCGTCTCCGGCCCCAGGTACTGCCAGTTCATCAGGAAGCGCAGGTAGTCCTGGCGGGTGACCGGGGCGATCTCGGCCCGCAGCCCCGGGCCCGCGTGCGACGGTGGATCCGGGCCAGCAGCTGGCGGTCGCAGTAGGCCTCCACGTCGCCCTCGAACCGGCCCTGCAGGACGTGCCCGAGGCTTTCGATCTGGGTAAGTCCTATCCGGGCGTCGGCCTC
>CAXXYJ010000082.1:0-9541 GCA_963664795.2 Chloroflexota bacterium
CCCTCCGCGTCATCTGGATCGGCGCCGACGCCAAAGGCTTCGGCGAGGTCGCCGGCCAGGGCGGTGTAACGGTTCACGTCGCGCTCGATGGCGGCTATTCGCCGCCGCCAGGCGCGGCAGTTCTCGCCCGCCGCGCGGGCGCGTTCCAGCGCCGCCGGCAGCCCGGCCGCCCGCTCGGGCGCCGTGTTCGGATCGAGCTGCCTGCGTTGGAGCCAGGCGCGCCAGTCGCCAAGGGCGCGGCCCGGCTCGCGCCCGGCCCGACCCCGGCCGCCCGTCAGCAGGATTCCGAGGCCCGTGGCGGCGATGGCGACCATCGCCATCAGCGCGAGATTGGCGGCGGTGGAGGGTTCGACGTAAGCCGGCTGGGCCCAGAGCAGGCCGCCGGCGCCGCCGAGGCCGACCAGGATCGCCAGGAACCCGCCGGCGGACCGGACCCGGTTCGGGCCGCCGGAATCGGCGCCGCTTACGCCGGGACCCGACCCGGCGCCGAGGCTGAGCGCGCCGGAGAGCCTGGCCAGCTCGGCCCGATCCTGTTCCGAAAACCGAAACTCGGCGGTGCGTTCGGCGGTCCAGTCCGGACCGAGCTCGGCCAAAGCGTCCGCCAGTTCGCGCTCGTGGCGGGCCAGTTCGTCCCGGCGCTGCGGCAGGTCCCGGACCGCGGAGGCGAATGCGGAGCGGCCGCGCACCAGCGATTCGAGCTGCGCCAGGTTCTCGGCCAGGTCGTAAGGCTGGCTGCCGGCCGGGATCGCGGCGCGGGCCGCGGTCAGATCGCGCTCGGCGCGTTCGTGCTCTTCGCGGGCGATCCGGATCCGCTCGTCGATGGCGTTCAGCAGCGTGACCGCGTCCTGTTGGAGCGCGCCCGGATCGGGAGCGTCGGCCAGCTCCTGCTCGCGCGAACGCAGTTCGGCGAAATCGACCCAGGCGGCCTGCAGGCGCCGAATGCCCTCGACGCGGTCGGAACACTCGGCGGCGGCCGCGCGCAGCTCGCGGGCTTCCCGCTCGGAAGCGGCCAGTTTTTCCTGGATTTGTCCGTATTGGCGGGCCAGGCCGCGGCTTTGTTCGAGTTGCTGGTCGACGTCCCTAATCTGCCGGCGCAGCTCGGCCAGCCGGTGCTTGCGGCCGCGCGGAGTGTAGATCTCCCTGCGGCGGTCCTCCAGCGCCTCGAGCGCGCGCGGAAGGTTGCGTTCGCCCACGCCGGCGCTGTAAATCTGGCGATTCACGTTCTCGTCGCGCAGCAGGTCGTCGCTCTGCAGTTCGTCCAGGGTGAAGGCGTAGAGATTGGTGAATAGATCCTCGCCCTGGCCCGCCAGCAGATCGGCCAGGTATTCCTCGTCCCGGACCTGCCCGTCGGCCGAGAAGATCTCGACCGATCCCCGGCCCTTGCCCTCGAAACGGGTTACCGAAGTGACCTCGCCGTCGCCGTGCGAAAGCTCGATCAGGCCTCCGTGGCGCCCTCCCTCAAGCGGCGGAAACCACTGGTCGCCGAGCCGTCGCGGGAACCCGAAGAGGACGGTGCGGATGAATTCGAGCAGCGTGCTCTTGCCGGCCTCGTTGGGTCCCTCGAAGATGGTGACGCGCTCGTCCAGCGGGCCGACGTCCAGGTCCCGGAAATGCCCGAAGCCGTGCACCCGCAGGCGCCGGATGGAGAGCCGGCTCATTCCTCGAGCAGGTCCAGCGCCCGGTTTTCGGCCGCCCGCGCAAGCCCGGCGCGATCGTCCGGCAAGCTACCCGACCCGGCGAGATAGGGCCGGTAATCGCCGTTGCCATAGAGCTCGGCGAGGGCTTCCTCGATCTCGGGGAGTTCGAACTCCTCGTCGGCCAACTGGTCGCACACCGCCAGCAGGTCGGCGATCAGATCCGCGCCGGCGCGCCGGCGCGCCCGGTCGCGCTCTGCCGCGGTTTCGGCGTCCACGCGGTCGCACCAGCTGAACGGGCCCCAGCCGGACCGCGAATTGAGTGCCTCGGCCAACTCGCCGGTCGCCCCGGGCGACTGCAGATGCCGATGCAGCGGCCCGCGGCCCTCGAGCTCGATGCGATAGAGCAGGGGGCGGCCGCCGGTTTGCGCGGCGGACGTCGCGGCCAGGTCCTGAAGCTCCCCGAGCAGCTGGGCCGGGGTCGCGGCCGCGGCGATGTCGTGACGCAGGATTTCCATGCGCACGCGGTCGGTGGCGACGAATTCGAAACCCACGTTGCCGGACCGGTCTACCTCGACCAGGTAGACCCCCTTGGGCCCGGTCTGGCTCCAGCGCAGCCCCTGCGGGCACCCGGGGTAGATCGCCACCGGGTTCTCTTCAAGCAGCACCCGTCCGCGGTGCACGTGGCCGAGCGCCCAGTAGGCGATCCCGCGGTTGCGCAGGTCGGTCAGCGAGCACGGAGCGTACCGGTCCTGGGTTGGATCGTCGCCAACCGCGCAGTGCAGCAGCCCGATTCCGACATGCCCGGGGTCAACGCGCGGGAACTCGCGGGCCAGGTTGCGCGGGCAGTGCTCGCTGAGGAACGAGGCCCCGTACACGGTCGCGCGGTCCGGCCGCCCGGGGATCAGCGGGGCGGCCTCCGGATCGGGTCCGTAGCGCTTGCAGCTGGCAGGGAACCGGAGGCCGGCATCCCAGCCGTCCAGCGGGTCGTGGTTGCCGCAGATCACGTGGGTTGCGATCCCGGCCGCGTCCAGGCGCCCAAGGCCCGCGACGAAGCGGTGCTGGGCGCGAAGGCTCCGCTCGGCGTCGTCGTAGGCGTCGCCGGCCACCAGGACCGCGTCGACCGATTCGGAGATGGCCAGATCGACGATGTCGTCCCAGGCCCCGAACGGGGCCTCGACCATTTCCCGGGCGATCTCATCGGGCAGCTGTGAGCGCAGTCCGACGAACGGGGACTGCAGGTGCAGGTCGGCCGCGTGGATGAACCGAACCGGTGCGTCGTCAGCCATCGCCGTTATCCGACCCGTCCTCACCCGGCGGCAGCGGGCCTACTCCTGGGTCGGAAGGTCATCGCGCCAGGCCTCGACGTCGTCGGTGAAATTCGGCGCGACCGCCTCCTCGAGCCTGGCCAGGAACCCCTCCGGCAGACCCCGCTGGAGCGCTGCAACCGCGGACCTGACCTCATCGACCGTGCGGGCCCCGAAGCAGGTGGTGTCGACCAGGTCCGAATCGGTCGAGAACGCGACCGCGGCCTGGGCCGCCGGGATGTCGAACTCGGCGCAGACGCGGGCCACGGTCTGCGCCCGCTCACGCAGGTGCTCGGGCGGGGGCCGGTAGGCGAGGGTCACCTCCGGGTCCTGCGGGGCGGCCAGCAGGCCGCCGCCGAAGGGAGCGCCGTTAACGACCCCCAGGTCCAGCTCGCGGGCGCGGCGGTAAAGGTCGGTGGCGGCGCGGTCGAGCAGGGTGTAGCGGTTGTGGTTCAGGAAGCAGTCGCATTCGCCGGTCTCGACGTAGCGCCGGATCAGGTCGACCGGGCCGCCGGATACGCCGATGCTGCCGACGACGCCCTCGTCGCGGAACTGGGCCAGCGCCTTGAACGCCCCGCCCATCACGTCGGCGAACTGGGCCCGCTCGACGTCGTGAATCAGGACCACCGGCAGGTGGTCGACGCCGAGGCGCTCCAGGCTGACCGGCAGGCAGGCGCGGGCCTGCTGGTAGGAGTAGTCGAATTCCCAGGGTCGGTAACCGATCTTGGTCACCAGCACCAGGTCGTCGGGGACGATGGATGAGAGTTCCCGCAGGGCTATCCCGAGCCGCTCCTCGGAGTCACCGTACATCGGCGAGGTGTCGATGTAGTTGATGCCGCTGAGGAGAACCTCCCTAACCACCGCGATCGCATCGTCGGTGGTGGCAACGACCGGCGAGGAGGAAATGCGGGCCGCCCCCTGGGCCAGCGGCGTGACCGCCAGTCCGGTGCGTCCGAACCGCCTCCGCCGCATCAATGTCCCTGCATGGCCGCCCCGGAGGTCAGCGCTCGGGAATCTCGGTTTCGTCGGTGATCACGCTGCCGATCTCGCGCATCTGCTTGACCAGCCAGATCATCTGTTCGTAATGGAAGTCGCGCAGGGTCTCGGGTTTCCCGGACCAGGTGTGGAAGCCCTGGCCGGCGCGCACCCCGTCCTTGCCCTCCTTGGCCATCTCGGCCAGGTGCTTGGCCGAGAGGTTCTCGGGATCGTCGAGCTGGGCGTAGAGGTAGGCGGCTACCTTGGCGTGGTTGATGATCCCGCCCAGGTCGCGTCCGCCCAGCGGGCCGACCGAGATAAAGCGCGCCCCGAACCCGTAGCGGACCGCGTTGTCGATGTCCTCGGCCGAAGCTATCCCGGTCGCGAATAGTTCGATCGCCTGGCGGGTAAGGCCGTGCTGGAGCCGGTTGTGGACGAACCCGGGAATGTCGACGTTCACGGTGATCGCCGACTTGCCCATCTTTTCCCAGGCCGCCCGCGTGATCCTGATCGCTTCCTCGTCGACCTTGGGGTGCTTGATCACCTCGACCAGGGGCAGGATGTGAGCCGGCAGGACAAAGTGCGACCCGACCACCCGCGCGGGGTGCGCGCAGGCGTCGGCCATGTGCCGGATCGGGATTCCGGAGGTGTTGGAGGCGATGATGGTCGCCGGGTCGGTTATCTGCCCCAGCCGGCCGTAAAGCTCCTCCTTGGCCTCGCGGTTCTCGAAGATCGCCTCGAGCACGAATTCGACCCCGTCGACCGCGCCCTCCAGGGACGGGGCCGCCTCGATGCGGGCGTAAACGTCGTCTGGTTCGCCGATCAGCAGGCCTTCGGCGGACAGCTCGTCAACGTAGGTGCGCATGTCGCGCAGCGCGCGCTCCACGTTGGCCGGGTTCTGGTCGAAAACCTTGACCCGTCCGCAGCCCTGGGCCAGCACCACGCCGATCTGGGGGCCGACGAGGCCGGCGCCGATAAGGGCTGCGTTTTCAAATACGGACATTGGCGGTCTGGTCCTGTGTGGCGGATGTTTGCGATCGCTTGGGGCGCGCCGGTCGGGCAGCGCTTGGCCTGATTTTCGACTCCCGCCGGTATGCACCGCGCGAACTAAGGCAGGCCGGCCGGACTCCGGGCCAGGAACGGCCAGTAGCTGGCGGGCGGTTCGACCGGCCCTTGGAGGATCGGGTCGTCGGTGTCGGCGAGGTGTTCGCTGGAGCAGGGCGGCAAGTTCGGGCATGGGGTCGGGCTGCCCGCCAGCGGCGGCCAGGTTTACCTGCTCGCGCGGGTCGCCGGCCAGGTCGTAGAGCTCGTACTCGGGCCGCGGCAGCGAGCGCAGCTGCCAGCGCATGTGCGGGACGATCGGCGACTGGCTGATGTCGCCCGCCAGCTGCAGGCCCGGACGCACCTCGAAGTTGCGGATCAGCTTGTGGGTCCGGGTGCGGACCGAGCGCATCGGTTCGTAGAAGTCGTGCCAGGTGGTTTCGGAGAAGACGTGGTCGCGCGACGGCTCGCCGCCGCGGATCGAATCCAGGAAGCTGACCCCGTCGATGCCGGCCGGAATCCGGTCCGCGCTCCCGGCCGCCTGAAGGAACGTCGGCAGCAGGTCCACGTTCGAGGTCAGGCCGCCGTAGCGCGAGTCGGCCGGCAGCTGGCCGGGCCAGGCGATAACGGCCCCGATGTGGCTGCCGCGGTCGGACAGCGTGCCCTTGGCCAGCGGCATGGCGATGCCGTGGTCGGCGGTAAAGACCACCAGGGTGTTTTCGGTCTGCCCGGCGCGGTCCAGGGCTCCTAGGATCTGGCCCAACGCCCAGTCGGCGCGGGCCACGTCGCCGTAGAAGTTCGACATCTCCTCCCGGGTCTCGGGAATGTCCGGCAGGAAGTAGGGCACCGGCAGGGTTTCGGGGTCGGGCCGGTCGGGCCAGCGGTCGGTGAAAACCCGGTGCGGCTCGAAGAACCCGGCCATCGCGAAGAAGGGTTCGGAGCCGTCGCGGGACTTGAAGAACTCCTCCACGTTGGCGGCGACCAGCTCGCACTCGGATTCGGGATCGAATATGTCGAAGCCCGAGGCGTACGGCCGGTCGTTTACGTGCCAGGTCCCAAAGCACGCGGTCTGGTAGCCGCCGTCGCGCAGGAGCGAGGCGATGGTCGGGATCGAAGCGTCCATGTTCCAGAGCCCGTGGTTCTGGAGACCCATGAGGCCATGGCGGTGCGGCATCAGGCCGGTGGCCATGCTGGCCCGCGAGGGCGAGCAGGTCGGGGCGGCGGCAAAATGGTTCTCCAAGACCACGCCGCCCGAAGCCAGGGCGTCGACGTTGGGCGTGACCGCGGCATTGTCGGGGTACGGGCCCATGTAGGCGCCGATGTCGTGGCAATGCACCAGCAGAATGTTTGGGCGCACGGGGCAGGAACCTTCGGTGATGGGTGGCGGTTTACTAAGGCGAAGCCCATTTTGACCCCGGCGCCGGGCGATCAAGGAAAGGACCGCGGATGAAAACGCATCGGGTGGAGCGGCCCTTGGCGGCCGGCCGGCAGAAGAGCTTTGACGGCGGAAGGCCCGGGCCGCTGCTCGAACTGGACCGGACCGGGCGCGCGGTCCAGCGTCCGCTCGCCCTCGGGGAGGTCGCACTCGAAGACGGATACCTGACCGGCTGGCGCGAACCGATGCTCTCCGACGGGATCGACCACCAGTGGAAACAGCTCCAGCGCGAGGGGATGCTCGAGCGGTTCCGGCTGGCCGGGCAGGGCCGCGCGCCGTCCGAGCGGGGGCGGATATTCGCCGGCGAGGCGCGCCTCTACAAGTGGCTGGAGGCGGCCTGCCTGAAGCAGGCCGAGGACCCGGATCCGGTGACCGGGGAGCGGATCGCCGCAGCGGTCGAGGGGATCCTGGCGATCGCGGCCGCCGACGGCTATCTCGGCCTGACCTATCCGGCCGAACTCTCGGACCTTCGCTGGCGCGAGCGGCCGCGTGGACACGAGCTGTTCGCGGCCGGGCACCTCATCCAGGCGGGATTGACCATGGACTCGGCGCTCGGCGACGACCGGCTCCTGCGCGCCGCCGAGGCGATGGCCGACCTGATCGGCGAGAAAGCCCGCGCGGGCGAACTCAGCGACTACCGCGATCATCCGTGCTGCGAGATGGCGCTGGTCGAACTCTGGCGCCGGACCGGCCGCCGCCGCCACCTTGAATCCGCCGAACACCTGATCTGGCTGCACGAAGGCGCCGCCGAATCGCCGGTTCGCGGACACGCCGTCTGCCTGACGTACTTTGCCGCCGCCCTGGCCGACGCCTACTTGGAAACCGGTAACGAGTCCTACCTGGAGTGGTCGCGGGGCTGGTGGACGGACGTTCTCACGCGCAATTCCTACATCACCGGCGCGGTCGGGGGTCGCCCCTCGACCGAGTCGTTCGGACGGCCCTACGAACTGCCCCATGAGGGGGCCTACGCCGAATCCTGCGCGGCCATCGGGATGGTCATGTGGGCCCAGCGCATGCTCGCGGCCACCGGGCGCGGCGAGTACGCCGACCAGATGGAACTGAGCCTCTACAACGCCGTCCTGGCCGGAGTCAGCACCGACGGCGTGACTTATTTCTACGACTGCCCGCAGGCGCGCTTTGAGCCCGAGACCGAACCGCCCTGGCGGGAGCCGCCCGGCGAGCGCGTCGGCAGCGGCCGGCGGCGCAGCGACTGGTTCTTCGAGCGGGTCGCCTGCTGCCCGCCCAATCTGGCCCGCGTCCTGGCCCAGCTGCCCGGCTACCTGTACGGATTCGACGGCTCAAATCTCTGGTTCAACCTGTACGCCCCGTCGCGGATAAACCTTTCGGCCGACGGGGGCGAGCTGCGCGTCAGCGTGGACACCGCCTATCCCTACGAGGGCCAAATCCGGATAACGATCGAGGCGGCCCCGCCGGGGTGCGGTCTGCGCCTGCGCCTGCCGGGCTGGTGCGAAGACGCCAGCCTGACCCGAAACGGGGACGCTCAAAGCCTTGCAGTTGAAGACGGATTCCTGGTCGTACCCGGCCCGCTGGCGGCGGGCGAGCGATTCGAGCTCTGCCTGGACATGCCGGTGGAGCTGGCCCGCGCCGGCCCGCAGCTGCTTGAGGCGCGGGGCCAGGCCGCGATCGCGCGCGGCCCGCTCATCTACTGCCTGGAGAGCGCCGACCAGCCCGACGTCGACCTGCGCCAACTTCAGCTCCGCCCCGACGCGACCCGAACCGCCCGGCTGGAGCCGGGGCCGCTGGGCTCGCGAGCGATCCGGATCGCCGGCGCCCAGGCCGCGCCGCAGCCGCAGCTATACCGGCGCGGCGACCAACCGGTCTCGGCTTTGAAGCCGCGCGATCTGCTGGCCGTCCCCTTTGCACTATGGGACAACCGCGGCCCCGGCCAGATGGCGATCTGGACCGCGCTGGCCCCGGAGTTGCAAAACTGAACAAGCACCTTTGAGCAAGAGCCCGCAATTTCCCGAGGGAAGAACTTCATGCAGGTAACCGAAGCAATCGCCGCCCGGCGCAGCGTCAACCGGCTCGACGACCGGGTTCCCGGCCGGGCCGAGATCGAACAGATGATCGAGGCGGCGACCTGGGCGCCGAACCACCGTTTCACGCAGCCGTGGCGTTTTCACGTGATCGCCGGAGATGACCGTCAGCGGTTCGGCGAGCACCTGGCCGAGGCCAAGCGGAGGCGCTGTCCGCCCCAGACCGACGCCGACCGGGCCGCCCTGAAAAAGACCGCCGGCCTGTTCCTGCGAGCCCCGCTGGTGATCGCGGTCTCGGTGGCGCGTTCGGCCGACCGGGTTCTGGATCTTGAGGACTACGGCGCGGCCTGCGCGGCCATCCAGAACATGCTGTTGGCGGCCTGGGAGATGGGGATCGTCTCCAAATGGCGCACCGGCGACGCGGCCCAGGACCCGGCCGCGCGGGATTACCTGGGCACCGGTCCAAACGACCGCATCGCCGGATACATCTACCTGGGTTACCCGGCCGCCGGACCGATTCCGCCGCCGCGCGAACGCGACTCTGACGTGATCGATTGGCGGTCGCTGCAGGGGTAGGGAACTGCGCGGCGGGATCCTCCGCCCGATCGGGCGGGGAGCACACGTATCGCGGACCGACTGCCGAGAAGTGCTAACGTTGCCGTCCGGCGAGCGATTCCAGTTCGCGGGACTTCGGAAACGGTCCGGGTGGCGACCCCGGAAGATCCTGGGAAGCAATACCCCAATTTGGCGGCGGAGATGATCGAATGCGCCTGAAGTCTCTTGTCTTGAATTGGGATTCCGGCCTCGCGGTTCGAATTCCCAACGAAATCGCAGAGAAATGGGACGTGCAAGAGGGATCCCCAGTCGAAATAGTCCTGCACGAAGACGGCGTTCTGCTGCGCAAGCGGCGGGACGACCTCGACGCGTTGATCGCGGAAATGTCGCCGGACCGGCGGCACCCCGAGACCGATTGGGGCCGACCGGAGGGCGTCGAAGACTGGTAATCAGCGAGTCGGTCCGAATTCGGGGGAGCCCGATCCGGGTCGGCTTTTCGCCGCAGGCGAAGCTCGGGCGATCCTGCCGGCGGCTCAGGCTCTCGATTCGTGCGCGGCGGCTTGCCAGGCTCGCTTCGTATAGCTCCGGACTCGCAAA
>CAXXYJ010000083.1:0-11366 GCA_963664795.2 Chloroflexota bacterium
GCCGCAGGCGCTCGAGGCGCTGAAGGTTTCCGATCGCGCGCGGGATCTGACCGGTGAAGGCGTTGCGCCCGAGGTGCAGGAAGGTCAGGTCGGACAGGCCGGTCGTCCATGCCGGTATCGGACCGGAAAGCTGGTTGCGGTCCAGACGCAGGATCCGGAGCCGGCGCAGGTTCGAAAGCGCTTCCGGCGGCGGGCCGGAGAACCGGTTGGACTGGAGTTCCAGCTCCCGCAGCTGCCCCAACTGCCCGAGGTGGGCCGGCACCGCACCGGCGAACCGGTTTTCGCCCAGGTGCAGGCGCTCAAGCCCGTCGATGGCGGTCAGCTCGGCCGGGATCCGGCCGCCCAAGAGGTTGCCCGAGAGCAGCAGCCAGCGCAGGTTCCGCAGGTTCCCCAGCTCGGCCGGGATCCGGCCGTCGAGGCGGTTGTTGGAGAGATCGAGGCCCCGCAGCCGGGCGAGCCGGCCGATTGCCGGCGGGATGGGGCCGGTGAGGTCGCAGTTGTCCAAGTAAAGCCATTCCAGTCGCTCCATCGCGCCGAGCCAGGAGGGGACCGTTCCGTTGAGGCGATTCCCGCCCAGCTCCAGCCGGCGCAGACCTTCAAGTTCGGCCAGCTGGGCCGGGATCGGACCGGAGAGCGAGTTGTTGCTCAGGTCGAGCCGCTCGAGCCGCTGCATGCCGGCCAGCCAGATCGGTACGTGGCCCTTGAAGTGGTTGCCGCCAAGGACGAGTTCGCCCAGCCGTTCGAGCTCGAGCAGCTGGACCGGAATCGCACCCATGAACGCGTTGCGTTCCAGGTGCAGCAGTTCAAGACCGGTGAGCTCGCCGATCCAGCCCGGCAATTCCTCCTGGAACCGGTTGCCGCCCAATCGCAGGATCCGCAGACCCGTCAGTGCTCGCAGCGGTTCCGGGAACGGGCCGCCGAGCATGTTCCCGCTGAGGTCCAGCTCGCGGAGCTCACCGAAGCCGCCGACAGCCGCCGGGACCGTTCCCGAAAGCCGGTTGCGGGCGAGCCGGAGGACCCGCAGGCGGTTCTGTTCCGGAATATCGTCCGGAATCTGCCCGGACAACCGGTTGCCGGAAAGATCGACTTCCTCCAGCGCGGCCAGGGTGAGCAGCCGGGCCGGGAGCGATCCGTCCAGCCGGTTGCGCGCCAGGTCGAGCTCGACCAGCGACGACAGCTCCGTCAGCGAGGCAGGGATCGGGCCGGTAAGCCGGTTGCCGGCCAGGCGCAGGTTCGCAAGCTCCCCCAGGCCGTCCAGTGCCGGCGGGATCGGACCCTCGAGCAGGTTGCCGGCCAGGTCGATCCGCTCCAGTCCGGCGATGGAGCCAAGCGACGGCGGGATCCGGTCCAGGAGGCGGTTGTCGGACAGGTTCAGTTCTTCCAGGGCCCCGAGATCGCCGATCTCGTCGGGGATCCGCCCGACCAGCCGGTTGTCGGAGAGATCGAGCAGGGCAAGGCTGGCGGCCGATCCAAGCGCGCGTGGTATCGATCCGCTCAGCCGGTTCCCGCGCAGGTTCAGGAAGCGCAGCCGGTCGAGCTTGCCGAACCGGACCGGAATCGCCCCGCCCAGGGAGTTGGACGAAAGGTCCAGCTCCCTCAGGCGCTCGAGCTCGCCCAGTTCGGCCGCGATGTTCCCGCTGAGGCCGTTGCCGGCCAGGTCGATCGCCGTCACGTTGCCGTCGCCGTCGGTCGTGACCCCGTACCAGTCCGACAGCGGCGCCCCGGTCGACCACCCTTCCCTGTTGACCCACGCCCCGCCGCCGGCCGCTTCGAAGAAGCCCTCCAGGATCGCTCGCTGGCCCGGTTCGGACGCATTCGCCCGGCCGATCCCGGCCGGTCCGGTTCCGGGGTCGGCCGGACGCTGCCCGCCATCGGAGAGCGGGGCCAGCGCCAGCGTCGCCAGGGTAAGCAGGGCCACTACCGGTTCACGCACCCGGCGTTTCCTGTCTCATGGCGACCACGGTCCGGCGGCCGAATTCACATCGCCCGGCCGGCGTTTCCGGGACGGACGGCGTCGGGCAAGGTCAAACCAGCTTGCCGGCCTGGATGATCGCCGCGCCGCGTTCGCCGATCATGTAGGTCGGCGCCTGGGTGTTGCCGCTCACCAGGCGCGGCATTACCGAGGCGTCGACGACCCGCAACCGGTCCAGGCCGCGCACCCGCAGCTGGTTGTCGACCACCGCCATCTCGTCATTGCCCATCGAGCAGGACCCCACCGGGTGATGACCGGTCTTGGCCCAGCCGCGGACGTACTCGCGGATCTGATCATCACTGGCGACTCCGGTCCCTGGAACGCGCTCGGCCCGGACAAATCGTGACAGGGCGGGAGCTGCCAGCAGCCGCCGGCCCCATTTGATCCCCTCGACCGCGATCCGAAGGTCATGACCTTCGGGATCCGAACAGAAATTCGGGTCGATCAGCGGCGGGTCGTCGGGATCGGGCGAACCAAGGGTCAGCGATCCCCTGCTGCGCGGCCGGGTGTTGAGGATGAAAAGGCTCATCCCGTGCCCGTCCAGCAGCCTCGGACCGTCCTTGACCACCACGAACACGGGCAGGCAATGGATCTGGATGTCGGGCCCTTCGACCGATTCGTCCGAGCGGATGAATGCGCCGGCCTCGGCGATCGCCGCGGCCATGGGGCCGGTCCCGAAGAGCCGGTACTGGAGCATGTGGCGGAGCCGGTTGTATGCCCGGTTCCGGCGCGAGTAGGAGACCGGCCGGGTTTCGGCGGCGACGAAAACGTCCATGTGGTCCTGGTAGTTCTTGCCCACGCCGGGCAGATCGTGTACGACCTCTATGCCGAGCGCGGACAGTTCGTCGGCCGGCCCGATTCCCGATAGCAGCAGCAGCCGCGGAGAGTTGATGGTCCCTCCGCTGACGATCACCTCGCGTTCGGCGTATGCGCTCAGGGTGCGGCCCCGGCGGCGGTACTCGACTCCGACCGCGCAACCGCCCTCCACCAGGATGCGGGTCGCGCGGGCGTCGGTAACGACTGTGAGGTTTTCGCGCTCCATCACCGGGTGCAGAAACGCGGCGGCGGCGCTTTCGCGGCGCCCGTCGCGACGGGTCTGGTCGTAGAACGTGACCCCGTCCTGGCTTGCCCCGTTCACGTCGTCGTTGTAGGGGAGTCCCAGCTGCTGGCCGGCCTCAATGAACGCCCGCGTTAAGGGGTTGTAACCCGACTGCCGTCCCACGCCGAGCTCGCCCTCGGTGCCGTGGAACCGGTCGCTCAATCGCGAATGCCGCTCCGAGCGCCGGAACCAGGGCAGCACGTCGGCGTATCCCCAGCCGGCGTTTCCGAGCGATTCCCAGCGGTCGTAGTCCTGTGGAATTCCGCGGACGTAGATCATCGCGTTCACCGCGGTCGAACCGCCCAGCGTCCGCCCCTGCGGATACCAGAGCCGGCGGTCGTTCAGATGCTTCTGCGGAGCGCTGCTGAAACCCCAGTCAAAGTCCGGCGAGGCCAGCCGGGTCACGCCGGCCGGGATGTGAATCAACGGGTTCGAATCGGGCGGCCCGGCCTCCAGCAGGGCGACGTCATTGGCCGGGTCCCGGCTCAATCGGTTGGCCAGCACGCAGCCGGCCGCGCCGGCGCCCACGATTACGTGCGTGTAGCGCATCGGTTACCGATCTTTTCCGCCAATAACGATTCCCGCAGTCTCAGTCGCCGGGCCGGCCACTCCGGAAGCGGCGGGTCAGCGCCCGCCTGCGCGCACCGGCGCGGCCCTGTCAATCAGTATGGGGCTCCAGAACCTACTGGTACATGATCAGGTCCGGCCGCCGGTGCATCGCCTGGACCTGCTCGGGCGTCATCACCGGGGTGTCCTGATCGAAAAAGATCTTGAACGCCGGCCGCTCCGACGGGGCGGTCAGGGCGTACCAGTCGTAATGGCGCAGCTTTATGCCGATCCCTCCGAAGCCGTCCATGTCGATCGAGAGCTCGACGTCGTCGACGCTCTGGATGTCGGCCCGGTCGACGATCATGCGGGCGGCGAACTGGTGCACCATCAGGATCTTGGGCGGTATGCCCTCCTCGCGGGCCAAATCGGCCAGATAGTGCTGGACCGCGTTGATCTGGGCCGCGTTGATCCCGCCGATCGTGAGCCCGGGCCGCAGGCCGGAGGGTTCGGTCGCAAATTCGGGGTCAAGCGCCATGTGCACGAACGGTTCGCGCAGGAACTCCTCCAGCAGCTGGACCTCGCGCAAAGGGTCGCTCCAGCCGATCTGGACGTCGAGGAACAGCAGCATCCCGCGTTCGCGCGCCGCCTCCACGTAGGGGGCGATCCCGGACCGCGGCAGGCGGTACAGCCAGGTGCCGTCGGCGGTCGGGTTGGCCTGGGCCACGCCGGTGATCAGGTGGTAGGCCGGGATCACCGCGAGCGGACCGTTCAGGGCGTCGTAGCGCGCCGCCCAGACCGCAATTTCGTCGGCGACCTCGGCCGGCGAACCATGCCCCAGGACTCCCATGACCGGCACGTTCGGGTGGCCGTAGAACGAAACCACCTGGGCGTCCTCTAACACCGAGCGCCGCGTCGGCGGCCGCGGGAACGTCCAGGCCCGGTCCCGGTCGGATACGAACAGGTAGCTGCGGCCCGGCACCAGGTGCGAGAGCCCGCTCAATACCCGCGGCACGTTATCGCCCCAGCCCAGGATCAGGGGCGAGCCGCCCGGCACCAGCGACCAGGCGGTCAGGCCGGGTACGGTGCCGCCGCCGTTGCGCTCCCAGTTCAGCCAGCCCAGCGCCTGGCCGGCGAAGGCGTCGCCGATCGGCGTCCGCGGACCGGTCCACCGCACCCAAGTGGAACCCTGCCGGAGCAGGACGTCGCACTGGGGCAGGGCCCCAAGGCCGCTTATCGGGACCGCTGCGGACCAGTTCAGCTCGGGGGCAAAAGCCAGCACGCGGGCTGGCTGGCCGTGGCAGAGATAGGCCCGCTTGTCCCCGATCAGGACCGGCGCCGGGCCGGCGACCCGGTGCTCGGAGAGAACACCGCCGGGGGCGCGCACCTTTACCCGGGCGGGTCTGTCGCAGCTGACCTGGATCGACAGGGGGGTGCTCAGCGGCGATCCGGCAACCAGGTCGACCCCGCCCGGTCCGGCCACGGCCGACGCGGCGACCTGGCAGGAGTCGGCCGCGGCCGCCGGGGTGGCTCCGGCGAACGCGAACACGAACGCGCCGAGCAGCGCCAGCAGCGGGAGGGCCCGCGTGGGAGGCAATCGCCGCATTTCAAGTCGATTCCGGGCGCTTGAGTGCGTTCGATTCTCGCCGATCGGCCCGGCAAATCCCGCGGGGTTAATGCGCGCGGGCCCGACATGGTGTGTCCGAGACGCCGGGCGGCATCCCGGTCAACTACCGGTTGGGTGCGGGAAGAATCGACCGGCTTGGCCTAAATTGGGGCTGAGGACGGCAGCGCACGACGAGGCCGCCGCCGCAAGATTTCGGAGAGCAGCGACGTGAAGATCACCAAGGTCGAGACGATTTACCTGCGTCTGCCGGTGGTAAATCCGCGGACCGACAGCGGCCAGGACGCGCTGGTCGTCCGGATCGAGACCGACGCCGGAATTTGCGGAATCGGCGAGGTCGATTCGGCCCCGATGGCGGTCAAGGGGCTGATCGACGGGCCCTATTCCCATCCGCTGATCTGCGGCCTGGGTGAATTGCTGGTCGGCGAGGACCCGCTGCGGACCGAATACCTCTGGCAGAAGATGTACCGCCACAACATCTACGCCGCGCGGCGCGGGGTCGGCATCCACGCCATGAGCGGAATCGACATCGCCCTGTGGGACATCAAGGGCAAGGCCCTGGGGCTGCCGGTCTGGAAGCTGCTGGGCGGGGGATTCCACGACCGGATCCGCGCCTACGCCAGCGCCCTGTTCGGGCTGACCCCGGATGAGACCCGCGGCCGCGCCGAGCGCTTCCGCGACCGGGGATTTGACGCGGTCAAGTTCGGCTGGGAGCCGATGGGCCTGGACCGGGCAACCGACATCGCGCTGGTGCGAGAGGCCCGAGCCGGTCTGGGCGATGACGCCGACCTGATGATCGACGCCGGGATGGTCTGGGACGCCAAGACCGCCATCCAGCGGGCGCGGCGCTTTGCCGATTACGACATCTACTGGCTGGAGGAGCCACTGGCGCCGGACGATTACGAGGGGTATTCGCGCCTCTGCGCAGCCACCGACCTGCCGATCGCGGCCGGCGAGGAGGAGAGCGAGCGCCGCTCGTTCATCGAGCTGATGGACAAGGGCAAGATCGACATCGTGCAGATCGATCTGACTCGCTGCGGCGGATTCACCGAGGCGGTAAAGATCGCCAGCCTGGCCGCCGACCGCGGGCTGCGCTGCGTAAATCACGGGTTCACCACCTACATAAACGTGGCCGCGGCGCTGCACTTCCTAAATTCGGTTCCCAATTCGTTCATCGCCGAATTCGTGGTCGAGGAAGGGACGACCCTGCGCGATCAGATCACCCGCCAGCGCCTGCGCGCCGTCGACGGGATGCTGGCGGTGCCCCAGGAACCCGGTCTGGGGATCGACCTCGACCCCGGCGGGGTCGAGAGGTACCGGGTGGCTTGAAGAGTCGGACCAGCCAAGCCCTGGTCGACCGTTTCTGTGTGACCGACTCGGCGACGATCCAGCGGCGTGAACTGGCCACGTGCACATTAACGGCAGTCTTCCCAAACCGGATGGATTTTGTAAAGATTGGGTCTAAGGAGGCAGCAATGCAAGACCGGCAGACGTTCACCATCCTCGTTGAGCAGGCGAGTCCAAATTATTGGGTCGCCACCTGCAAAGACCTGCCTAGGGTCGTTGGCGGAGGGCCCAGCCGCGAACAAGCGTTTCACGACATGCGCAAAAAAATTCAGATTTATCTGGACTGCGAAACGGTCGATAACGCCGCCGGGTCGAAGATCGAACTGACGATCTGATTGGTGCGCGCGGGAGAATTCGTTTCCAAGGCCGAACGCATGGGCTATCGGCTCCAAATGTGAAGCCCAGACGACCTCGTGTTGGTTGACGAAAAAGGCGCACGTTACATGATTCCGGTGGTTCGGGCCGTTGGCGGCGAACCTGCGAGGATTCCTACGGCCGAATTGAAATCGCGGTCAATCGAAGATGAGCTGCGCATCCTGATCAAACGCGTTGAGGCCTTCGATTGAGCCTGGGCGTCAGGGTTTGAGCCCTTGCTGTAGGCCACCAGGCCAGCGACATATGCGTTGTGAGCCTATGGCCTTCATGCGGAAATCCCCGTAGCTCACGCAGGTATTTGGGACCGACTCCGATCGGAAGATTCGAACTCGGCCCGGAATTGACCGCCGCGCATCCGGTGCCGCGCCCAACCCGCGAATCAACTTCACCGAATTCGACCCGATCAGCTAACGGACTCAGTATTTCCGTCTAAACGCGCAGCGCACGGCGCAGCGCGGCCAGTTCGTCGGCGATCCAGCGCCGCGAAAGGGACGCCTCCGGAATGCTGATCGCCGAGCCGTGATACGCGCCCGGGTAAACGTGCAGCTCAACCGGCACGCCGGCGTGCGACATCGCCTGGGCGTAGGCTACGTCCTCGTCGAGCAGGCCGTCCAGGTCGCCGACGTTGACGTAGGCCGGCGGCAGCCCGGCCAGTTCGGTGGCGCGCGCCGGGGCGGCGTAGGGCGATATGCCGTCGCCGCCGGCCTCGCCCTGAAGGTAGGCGTTCCAGGCGGCCAGGTTCGAGTCGCGGTCCCACGTCCGCGGGTCGAGCACCGCGTGACTGCTGCGGGTATCGGCCCGATCGTCAAGCATCGGGGCGTTGAGCAGCTGCAGGCAGGGCAGGAATTCGCCGCGGTCGCGGGCCAGGAGCGACAGCGCCGCCGAGAGCAGGCCGCCGGCGCTGATGCCGGCCACCGCGATGCGGTCGCGGTCGACGTCGAATTCGTCACCGGTCAGGGCCAGCCACCTAAAGCCGGCGTAGCAGTCCTCCAGCGGAATCGGAAACGGGTGCTCGGGGGAGCGGCGATATTCGACCGACGTCACCAGCACGTTGAGCGCGGCCGCCATGTTCGCGCAATAGGGGTCGTTCATGTCGGCCTGGCCCAGCACCGTGCCGCCGCCGTGGATCCAGTAGACCGCCGCGGTCCGATCGGGCAGGCCGCGCGGGCGGTAGGCGCGCAGCACCAGTTCGGGGCCGCCTGCCGGGCCGGGCACCAGCCGGTTTGAAACATCCACGCCCGCCGGCATCGGCGCGGCCGGCAACTTCGCCCGCTCGGCCGTCGTCCATTCGCGCAGCGCCGGGATGTCGGACCAGTCGCGCGCGGTCAGCGGCAGCGAGTCAAATACCTGCCGGTGCTCCGCGTCCAGGCGGGAGCTGATGTCGATTACGTCCACGTTCATTCGCGACCCCTTCGGGTGAAAGTTGCGTTCGTCGCTGCACGGAATCCCGGCGCGGCCGATTCAATCTCCGCCGAAGACCCGCAGCGCCCGTCCCAGCGCACCCATCTCGTCAGCGATCCAGCGGCGCGAAAGCTCGGCGTCCGGGACCGCCCCCGGCGAGCCGTGGTAGGCGCCGGGATAAACGTGAAGCTCGACGGGCACTCCGGCCGCGTTCAGCGCCCCGGCGTAGGCTATGTCCTCGTCCAGGAACAGGTCCAGGTCGCCGACGTTGATGTAGGCGGGCGGCAGTCCGGCCAAATCGGTGGCGCGAGCCGGCGCGGCGTACGCCGGAACGTCGTCGGATCCCGCCTTTCCTTCCAGGTAGGCGTCCCAGGCGGCCAGGCTTGAGGCTCGGTCCCAGACCCGAGGGTCGGTTATCGCGTGCGCGCTGGCGGTCGCGTTGCGGTCGTCGAGCATCGGATAGACCAGCAACTGGAAGCAGGGCCGCGGCCGCCCGCGGTCGCGTGCCAGGAGCGCCAGCGCGGCCGCCAGCAGCCCGCCGGCGCTTCCTCCCCCGACGGCGATCCGGGCGGGGTCGACGCCCAGCTCGGCGGCGTTTTCAAAAACCCATTCCAGCCCCGCGTAGCAGTCTTCCAGACCGGCCGGGTAAGGATTCTCGGGGGCCAATCGGTAGTCGATCGAGGTGACCAGGATTCCCAGACGCTCGGCGAAGTTGGCGCAGTAGTGGTCGTTCATTTCCAGGTCGTCGATGACCGTTCCCCCGCCGTGAATCCAGTACAGCGCCGCCGGCTGCCGGTCGGACCCGGGAACGTAGAGCCGCAGTCGCGGGTCGGGGCCTCCTTCGGGTCCGGGAACGAGGCGATCGGAGATCTCTACCGTCGCCGGCAGCGGCGGCCGCAGCATGGCTTCGCGGCCGACCGCGAACTTTCGGCGCAGCGCCGGTATGTCGGACCAGTCGCGCGGCTCGCGCGGCAGCGCGTCGAACACGGCGCGGTGCTCCGGGTCGAGGCGGGAGCCGATGTCGATTGGTTCAACACCCATCCTGCTGCCTCCCCGGCCGGGCCCTGCCCGGCAGTCTATTCCCACGGAGCGCCCGGTCCCGGGGCGCGCTCACCGGCCGATCGCATAACCGTCGAACCGGGGATCGGCGGCGCCCATGAGCGCCCCCGAGTCCGCGTCGATCTCGATCATCATCTCGCGCCCGGTCACCCCGGCCCAGGGCTCGAGCACCCTTACCCGGTGGCCGAGCGATTCAAGGTCGCTGACCGTGGCCGCCGGGAAGCGGCCCTCGACCAGGAGCTCGTCTTCGCATTCGTGCGGAATCGCCGATTCGAGCGGGCTCTGGTTGTCCTTCCAGCGCGGCGCCTCGACCGCCTCGGCCACGTTCATGCCGAAATCGAGCACGTGGCTGATCACCTGCAGGTTGGCCTGCACCTGGGTGTCGGCGCCCGGGGTTCCCAGCACCAGGCGCAGGCGCTGCGAACCGTCGCCGGAGGGCGCGAACACCATCACCGGGTTCATGGTGTGACGGACCCGCTTGCCCGGCGCCAGGCAGTCGACGTGGTCGGGGTCCAGGTGCCAGTAGGTCATCCGGTTGTTGAGCAGGATCCCGGTGTCGCCGGCGATCAGGCTCGATCCCCAGGCGCTCTGCAGGCTCTGCAGCTGGGACACCGCGTTGCCCTCCGAATCGACCACCACGAAACAGGTGGTGTCCTCGCCGTCGGCCATGCCGCCGGTACGCCCGGGCCGGCTCGCGGGGCCCGCGGCCTGGAACGCCCACGGGTCGCCCGGCGCGACCTGCCCGGCGGCCGTTTGCCGGTCTATCAGACCGGCGCGTCGCCGGGCGTATTCGCGCGACAGGAGGCCCTTGATCGGAACGTCCACGTAATCCGGATCGGCAAGGTAGGCCTCGCGGTCGATGAACGCCAGTTTCTTGGCCTCGACCATCAGGTGAATCGTTTCGGCCGCGTCCCAGCGGCTGGAGGTGAGATCGAACTGGTCCAGCATCGCCAGCTCCTGCAGGAGGACGTGGCCGCTGGAGTTTGGCGGCGCCTCGCAGACGCGGTGGCCGCGGTACTCGGTCCAGATCGGGTCCTGCCAGCGGGCGCTGCAGGCGGCCAGATCCCGCATCGTCAGCAGGCCGCCCTGCTCCCGGACGAAGCGCACGATCCGTTCGCCGACGGAGCCCTCGTAGAAGACCGCCCGCCCCTCATCGGCGATCGCCATCAGCGTGCGCGCAAGGTCCTCCTGGCGCAGGATCTGGCCCGGCCGCGGAGGCTCGCCCCCGGCGGCGAACACCGCCCGCGAGGTCGGGAATCGGCAAAGCTCCGGATCGGCCGCGATCTCGCCGGCCAGGTAATGGCTGACCGGAAACCCTTCGGCGGCCAGCTCGACGGCCGGCGCCAGCACCTGGCTCAGCGAAAGCCGGCCGGCCGCTTCGTGCGCGTCCAGCCAGCCGTGCAGCAGCGCCGGGACCGAGACCGAAAGCGCCCCTTTAAGCGGAATCCCGTCGCGGGCGTAGCGTTCGCGCGTCGCCGCCAGCGGCGCCGGACCGGTCGCGTTGACCACCCGCACCCGCCCTTCGGCCCGCGAATAGACCATGATGAAGCCGTCGCCGCCGATTCCCGACATCATGGGTTCGACCACGTTCAGGCAGGCGGCCACCGCGATCGCCGCGTCGACCGCGTTGCCGCCCCGGCGCAGGATCGCGACGCCGGCCTCGGCCGCCAGCGGATGACCGGCGCAGACCATGCCGCGCCGGCCCATCACGACCGGACGGTGCGACTCGGTCTTTATCCCGTGCGGGCTCGCGCACATCGGTTAACCGGCCATAAGCATGGTTGCCGCGCGGTCGGGGCGGGCGAAGCTAGTTCCGGCCCAGTCGATCCGACAGGGCGGCTATGTCGGTAGTGGAGATCTGGCAGCAGCCGCCCACAACCGTGGCGCCGTGCCCGATCCAGCGCAGGGCGGCGTGGACGAACTGCTCGGTCCCGAAATCGGTC
>CAXXYJ010000084.1:0-1602 GCA_963664795.2 Chloroflexota bacterium
GTGACGAGCTACCCGATTGACGTTGCCGTAACCGAGGACGAGCGCCTTTTCGTGCTCTGCCGCGGCGACCAGACCGCCGAGATCCGCCGCACCGACATGGACGACATAAACCACGGCTCCTTCGGCGGCGCGGGCGCGGCCGAGGGCAAGTTCACCTGGCCGACGGGGATGGCGATCGGTCCCGACGGTAACCTCTACGTCTCCGACGAGGCCCTGAACCGCATCTCGGTCTTCTCGACCGACGGCGAGTTCATCTCCTGCTGGGGCTCTCCCGGCAGCGGCGCCGGCCAGCTCGACCGGCCCTCGGGACTGCGGTTCGACGGAGCCGGCAACCTCTACCTTTCCGACACCCTCAATCACCGGATCCAGAAGTTCACGCCGGACGGGGAATTCCTGCAGAGCTGGGGATCGTACGGCGACGGCGACGGCGAACTGAACATGCCCTGGGGCGTGGACGTCGACGAGCTCGGCGCCGTGTACGTCTCCGACTGGCGCAACGACCGGATCCAGAAGTTCGGCCCGGACGGGGAATTCGAATTCGCGATCGGGTCCTCCGGCAACGAGCGCGGCCAGTTCGACCGCCCGACCGGGTTGGCGGTCGATCGCGACGGCGACATCTTCGTCTCGGACTGGGGCAACGACCGCATCCAGCAGTTCGCCGCCGACGGGCGTTACCTGGACACGTTCATCGGCGACGCCACGATGTCGCAGTGCGGCATCGACTACGTATTGGCCAACCCGGTGCCGCTGCGGCTGCGCGAGATGACTTCGCTGGAGCCGCAGAAGCGGTTCCGCGGGCCGCTGGGCCTGACGACCGACGCCCGGAAACGCCTGTTCGTAGCCGATTACGGCGCATTCCGGATCCAGATCTACCAGAAGCAGGCGATCGAACTGGGCCCCGAACAGATCGCCCCCGAGCGCCAGTCGCCGAGCCTTTCGGTCACCTAGCCGGCCGACCGGTCCCCGGGCGGCGGCGTCCCCTGGCAGAACTTCCCCGGCCCGGCGGAAACCCTTACCGGATAGCATGCGGTTGATCCCCTTCCGGCCGGACCGATAGATGCCCGAACGCCCAGATCGATACGCCCGGTCCCGGCGGCTGTTTGAGGCCGCCCAGGACCTTATCGCCGGCGGGATTTCCTCGCAGCTGCGCCGCCAGGAACGGCCGGTTCCGCTCTTTTTCGACCGCGCCCGGGGCGGGCGGATGTGGGACGTGGACGGGAACGAGTACGTTGATTTCGTCCAGGGCATGGGACCGAACCTGTTCGGGCACGCGCCCGAATTCGTCAACGCAGCGGTCGCAAATGCGATCGGCCGGGGACTTGTCTACACGGGCCAGTTCGAGCGCGAGCTCGAAGTCGCCGAGATGGTGCGGCGCGCGCTGCCGCTGAAAGGGCCGGTGCGGTTCGCCGGTTCCGGGACCGAGATCCTGCAGCTGGTGATCCGCCTGGCGCGCGGCTACACCGGCCGCGCCAAGTTCATCAAGTTCGAGGGCCACTACCACGGCTGGGCCGATTCGGTCAGCTACAGCTTCCATCCGCCGCTGGCCGAGGCCGGTCCGGAGGCGGGTCCGACGCCGGTCGCCGATTCTTCCGGCATGGACCC
>CAXXYJ010000085.1:0-5877 GCA_963664795.2 Chloroflexota bacterium
GCTATGGAGGGCGCGGCCACCTGCGGTTCGATCATGGTCCCCTGCCCCGGTGTCGAGGAGATGGTCGCTATCGCGCTCGAACGGAACGACCTCGATTTCGGCTGCCACATAACGCTCAACGCCGAGTTCCCCGACTACCGCTGGTCGCCGGTCCTGGACGACGCCGAAACCCTCAGCGACGAAAACGGATTCATGTTTCAGACCGCGCGCGAGACCATCGCCCACGCCGACCCCGCCCAGGTCAAGCGCGAGATGCAGGCCCAGGTCGCGTATCTGCTCGACGCCGGGGTGAAGATCAGCCACATCGACGCCCCACATCGGGGACCGCCACCGACCAGAAACTTCTTTGACGATTACGTGCAGCTGGCCGACGACTTCGGGCTGCCGGTGCTTCTGCGTCGCCTTCCGGACGGCGCCGGCGACATGTTCAACATCGAGCACGGGCTGCGGCGCGACCGCGCGCACTTCGAATCGGTGCTCGACCGGATGCAGGCCCGCGGCAACCCGGTGTTCGAGCGCTCGATACCGGGGACGCCCTGGTACAACCCCTTCGTGGCCGCCGAGCACAACCGCGCCCGCCTGGAGCAGTGCCGGCCGGGACTCAACTACCTGGCGCTGCATTCGGCCTATCCGACCGCGGATCTGAAGGACTTCGCCCCGGACTGGATGATGCGCGGACGCCGAACGCTATCTCTACGCGCCGGGCGGCCAGATCGAAGCGGCAATCGCCGAACTGGGGTTCGAGACGGTGAATTACCCCGCGCTCCTGGAGATGATCCGGGGCGGGCGGGTCTGATTCCCACGGCGCCTTCCCCGCGGGCTGCCGGGTCGGCGCGCCCGGGCGCCGGCGTGGACGCCTACACCGTGGTCCACGTTGACGACCTGGGGATGTCGCGTCCGGCCAACCTGGGCGGGGTGGAGGCGATGGAGGGGGCCGCGACCTGCGGCTCGATCATGGTCCCCTGTCCGGGTTTTGCGGAGATGGTCGCGATCGCCCGCGAGCGGCCCGAACTGGACGTGGGCTGCCACATCACCCTCAACAGCGAGTTCCCCCGGTTCCGCTGGGGACCGGCCCTCTCCGACGTCCCCAGCCTGTGCGACGGCGACGGTCATCTCTGGCCGGAGCCGCACGAAACGGTCGCGCACGCAGATCCCGGGGAGGTCCGGCGCGAGATGCGGGCCCAGCTCGAGATCCTGCTCGATACCGGCATCGACGTGACCCACATCGATTCCCACTGCGGCACCGCCTGGGACGCGCTCTTCTATCGCGAATACGTCGAGCTTGGCCTCGAATACGACCTGCCGGTGCTGACCCGGCCGCGCAGCATTCCGGCCGAAGACCTCGCCGCCGCGCGGGCCTGCGCTCGGACCCGGCCCTGTTCCGCGAGATGGACGAGGACGGTGGCCGGTCGCGGCTACCCGGTTTTCGATCTGATGGAGGTGGATACCCCCAACTACGAGCAGTCCCTAGCCGAGCAGCACCACCGCCGCCGGATCGACCGGCTGGTTGCAGGTTCCAACTACTTCGTCCTGCACTCGGCGCTCGGGGGACCCGAGCTGGAGGCGATCGCACCCAACGCTCCCCAGCGCGATGCCGAACGTTATCTCTTCGCCCCGGGCGGGGCGCTGGAAGGCGAAATTGCGACTCGGGGGATCGTCACCACGGGAATGCGCGAACTGCGCGATCGGGGGCGCGCGGCGCGGACCTGAGGGGCCGCGATTGCCGGCGAGGCGATCGCGCGCCCGATTTGCGCGACCCTCCGGTGTAAAAGGGGGTCGGGTCAACCCGCAGCAATAATCCGAACATACGAGTTACAGAGGCCGGGGCCAATGGACAAAATTCACCGTGATTCACGTCGACGACCTGGGGATGTCCCATCCGGCCAACCTGGGCGGGGCTGGAGGCGATGGAGGGGGCGGCCACCTGCGGGTCGATCATGGTCCCTTGCCCGGGTTTTGCCGAGATGGTCGAGATCGCCCGCGAGCGGCCCGAGCTGGATGTGGGCTGCCACATAACCCTGAACAACGAATTCCCCGATTTCGCCTGGGGTCCGGTGCTCGACGACGTGCCCAGCCTCTGTGGCCCCGACGGGACGATGTGGCAGAAGTCGCGCGAGACGATCGCCCACGCCGACCCGGCCGAGGTGCGGCGCGAGATGCGGGCGCAGCTCGAACTCCTGCTGGACACCGGAATCGACGTCACCCACGTCGACGCGCACATGGGCACCGCGCTGGACAGCGCCTTCTACCGCGACTACGTCGAGCTGGGGCTCGAATACGACCTGCCGGTCCTGGCGCTCCCGCCGGAGATGCCCGCCGACGTGGACATGCTCGCCCAGCACGGACTTCACACCGATCCGGCCCTGACTCGCGAAATGGCCGCGGCGGTCACCGGGCTGGGGTTTCCGCTCTTTGACTTCGTGGAGCCGAGACGCCCTGGTACAACCCGTTCGTGGCCGAACATCACCACCGGCTGCGAATCGATGGGTTACCCGACGCCAAGAATTACTTCATCCTGCATTCGGCCCTGGGCGGCAGCGAGCTGAAGGAATTCGCGCCCGACTGGATGCAGCGCGACTCCGAACGCTTCCTGTTCGCGCCCGGCGGGGCGCTGGCCGGGGAGTTCGAGGCCCGCGGCATCAAGACTCTGGGGATGCGCGAGCTGCGCGATCGGGCCCGCGCGGGCCGAATTTAGCCGGACCGGGTCCGAAGAGAACTACTTCTCGTCGACCGCGCTGCGAACGTACTGGGTCGAGTACAGCTGGCGGCATTCAGAGTCGCTCTCGATCTCAAGTCCCAGCTCCCGCGCCAGGCGCCGGCCGAGCGCGGCCGACTCGAAGCGGGGCCAGGCGGCCTCGAAGGAGTCCAGGTCCTCGAACCGGCATTCGACCTTCAGCTGGTCGCGGTCGGCGCTGCTGTGATAGATCCGCGGCGGCGGCCAGCCGATCCCGGCGAACTGCCGCTGCAGGCCAGTTTCCAGTGTCCTCGGCGGCCGGCGGCTCGCCGTCTCCGGCCAGCCTGAGCGACCACTCGAAAATGATCAAGCGCACCTCATATAAGCGTCTTGTCGCAGCGCTTAGGGATTATCGAATTTCCGGGACCGCCCAGGCGAACCATTAAATTGTTGCTGGCGCCCCCGCGGCCGACTGGCGGCCCCGGCCGCCGTCCGGGAGGAAACATAGAAGCCGACGATCGCCGCCTGGTGGTGGTGTCAAACCGGTTGCCGGTGCGGCGCGACGACGACGGGCGCTGGGGTCACCAGT
This sequence comes from Chloroflexota bacterium, assembly GCA_963664795.2. Taxonomy (GTDB): domain Bacteria; phylum Chloroflexota; class UBA11872; order UBA11872; family VXNJ01; genus VXNJ01. The sequence goes on from CAXXYJ010000085.1 coordinate 3,264, forward strand.
TCCGGCGGCCTGATCAACGCCATCGCCCCGGTGCTGCGGCGCGGCCCAGGGCAGCTGGGTGGGCTGGTCGGGCGTACCCCAGGACGGCCCCTACGACTTCGAACACGACGGGCTGAACCTGCGCGCCGTGCGCCTCAGCGCCGAAGAGGTCAACGATTACTACTACGGTTTCTGCAACGGGACCATCTGGCCGCTTTTCCACGACGCCCTGCGCACGCCCGAGTACCACCGCCACTGGTGGCGCCCGTACGTTGAGGTCAATCGCCGCTTCGCCGAAGCCGCCTCCGGCCTGCTCCGTTCCGGCGACATCTGCTGGGTCCATGATTACCAGCTGAACCTGGTCCCGGGACAGCTGCGGGCGCTACGACCGGGACGTTGCCATCGGCTACTACCTGCACATCCCCTTCCCGCCGGTCGACCTGCTGGGCCAGCTGCCCTGGCGCCGCGAGATGCTGGAGGGGATGCTGGGCGCCGACGTCCTGGGGTTCCAGACCCGGCGCGCGCGCAACAACTTCTCGCTGGCCGCGCGCCAGTACACCGACGCCGAAGGATCGTTCACCAGCCTGCGCTGGCAGGGCCGCGAAATCGCGCTGATGGAAGCGCCGATCGCGATCGACTACAAGTTCTTCGCCGACCTGGCCGACACGCCGGCGGTCAAGCAGCGGACCGCCCGTCTGCGCGAGATCTTCAGCAGCGACGCCGCGATCGTGCTCGGCGTCGACCGGCTCGACTACACCAAGGGCATCGACATCCGCCTGCGCGCCTTCGCCACCCTGCTGGGAGCGCTACCCGCAGATCGCCGAACGCTGCGTTCTGGTCCAGGTGGCGGTCCCGACCCGCGAAAGGGTTGGGGATTACGAGCGCATCCGCGAACGGATTGAAAGGCTGGTGGGCCAGATCAACGGTCGGTTCGCGCGCCTGGGCCGGGTCCCGGTCCACTACCTGTACCGCTCGCTTCCGGTCGAGGAGCTGATGAGCTACTACCTGGCCGCCGACGTGATGCTGGTGACCCCGCTGCGCGACGGGAATGAACATGGTGGCGCTGGAATACTGCGCCGCCCGTCAGCGACGACAGCGGCGTGCTGGTCCTATCCGAATTCGCCGGCGCCGCCAACTACATGCCGGACGCGCTGCAGGTGAATCCGCACGACATCGACGGGCTGGCGCGAACGATGTACGAGGCGATCACCCTGCCCGAGCGAGGGAACAGAAGCCCCGCATGCGCCGGCTGCGCCGGCCGGGTGCGGAACCGCGACGTATTCGACTGGGCGCGATCAAGCTTGCAGGCGCTGGAGCGCTTCACTCCGGCCCAATGACCGGAGTCGCTCGCCGGTAGTCGGATCCAAGACCTGCAACGGTCGGCCTCGCACTTAAGCTCCGGGGCGACCAGCTTCCGCAAGTTTCACACCCCAGCGTCTATGCGCCGCAGCGTTCCGTTCCACTCGAGGATCTGCCTGTCCGCGGTAATCAGAGTGTGTCCAGTCTGAGCGGTGTGGCAACAATGACCCTGTCAGCCGGGTCGGCATGGAAGTCTGGCAAGTGGGCGGCGCGGATTCCAACTTCCCCGTTCAACCGCAATTTCCCTAATACCTGCCCCGAGCAACTCACGGCGCCAAGCGCCAACTTCTTCAGGGAAATCGATTCGGCCCCTTGACCTGCAACATGGCAACCTCCCCAAAAGGAAATCGCTGACACGCAAAGCTCGTCGGCTTGGAGTGCAGCGTCGATTCGACTCCGGCAAGAGTTGCCTAGCGATGCGGTGACCAGTCCGAAGCCACAGCAAGCGCGTTGGTGTCCAGAAGAATCAGGGGTCAAACCACCCGATCAGGGTTGGAATTGCGCGTCCCACTCAACATCAATTGGGCTGAGTTATGTCGCCGCAGGATCTTTATCCTTCCGCGGTCGGCCCCAAACATTGTTTTTGGCCTTTTCTTACAGGTGGTCAACCGCGCGACCGGATTCCCATATTTGGTTATCACAATATCTCCCCGAACCATCGGCGACCTCAGTCCATTAGCGCCAGGCACTTGGCCTTGAACTCGGACGCTTTTATGGTCCGCTGCTTGCATCGGGCGGTCATTGACGCCGGTCATCGTGCACTCCCAACTCCCAGCAGAATTTTATATTCATATAACCAATGGTCATGACTATTGGTCTTTTTCGGATTCGGAGACGAAAGAGCAGGGTCAACGAGGCTAATCCGGCCTCCAGAGCCAGATGGGTGAGTCGAAATACTTGCCGGTCGACCTTCTCCGGGCGCACCCACTTGGCCATGAAATCGAAACTGCCCGCGGCGTTCCACTCGCCAGACCGCCCCCTCGACCGCATCGGGCGAGATCACCCCGTGGCCGCCGCCTTGGTCGATCACCGCGCACACCGATTCGACGCTGGCCGGCGGTCCGTCGCTGATCAAGTTCGGCGTGACCACGCCGCGCGCCCGGCAGCGCAGGACGACATCGTCCCAGCCAAGGCGCTTCCCGCCGGCGGTCAGATCGAACGCCACGAAAGGCTCGTGCGGCAGATCGTAGCGGGTGCCGTGGGCCAGCGCCATCCACTCGCCGTGGAGAACTTCGCCCGGCCCGAGCATGCCCGCCCAGCGGTCCGGGTCCGATCG
>CAXXYJ010000086.1:0-13497 GCA_963664795.2 Chloroflexota bacterium
TCCGGTCCTGACCAGGGACGAGATCTTCGCCGACGAATCGATCGCGGCCGTTCTCATCGCTTCCTCGACCGACACCCACGCCGAGCTGATCGAGGCCGCGGTCCGCGCGGGCAAGGCCGCGTTCTGCGAAAAACCGATTCACCTGGATTCGAACCGGGCCCGAGCGTGCCTTGCGGTGGTCGGCGAGCATGCCGGGCGCCTGGCGATGGGATTCAACCGGCGCTACGATCCGAACTTTGCCGAGCTCAAGGCCAAGCTCGACGCCGGCCGGATCGGCAAGACCGAGATGGTCAGCATCGTCAGCCACGACGCCGAGCCGCCCTGGCCGGAATACGTCAAGGTCTCGGGCGGGCTCTACCGCGACATGATGATCCACGACTTCGACATCGCGCGCTGGCTGCTCGGGGAGGAACCGACCCAGGTCTACGCCAGCGGGTCGGTCCTGATCGATCCGGCGATCGGCGAAGCCGGCGACGTGGATTCGGCGATGGTGATCATGCGCACCGCCAGCGGCAAGCTCTGTCACATCAACTGCTCGCGGCGCAACGCCGGCGGCTACGACCAGCGGGTCGAGGTGCACGGCGCGGAGGGAAAACTGCTCCTGGGCAACGTGCCCTCCAACACCGTGAGCGTCGCCGGGGCCGACGACACGAGGTTTGACCCGCCGCCGAATTTCTTCGTCGAACGCTATGCCGACTCCTACCGGCTGGAACTTGACGAGTTCGCCGAAGGCATCGAAAGCGGGGAATTAAGGTCCCCCACCGGCGCGGACGGGCTCAACGCCCTGCTGTTGGCCGACGCGGCCACGGAATCAAGCCAGACCGGTCAGCCGGTCACGGTGCAGCTGGTCTGAGCCCGGGCCCTGCGAGGGCGGGGGCTACTGCCTGATTCAGTGGGCGGGCCGGCCGGCCTCGTCCTTCTCGCGCGGGACGTAATCGCCGGTTTCGATGTACCAGCGCGCGATCCGGTCGGTCAGTTCTTCCACGACCGCGGCATGGCCGGGATCCCGGGCCAGGTTGACCATCTCCCGTGGGTCGGCCTCGAGATCGTACAGCTCGTCCAGGTCGGACAGCCGCATCGTGAATTTCCACCTGCCGGAGCGGATCATCACCGACTTGCAGACCGAGGCGCGGTTTTCGGTCTGGATCGCCGCCTTCTGGTGATAGCAGAGCAGCTTGGTCTGCTCGCTCTTTATCTCGAGCGCCTGGGTCTCGTGCGGGAGGTGTCCGCCCTCGCAGTAGACGGCGTCCTTGTGGGTTGCGCGCTCGCCCCGCAGCAGCGGCATCAGGCTCAGGCCGAAGTGGTCGTGGCCCGATTCGATCCCGGCCAGGTCCTGCAGGGTGGCGGTGAGGTCGACGGCTTCGGCGAGCTGGCCCAGCTGCTGCCCGCCGGCGACGCCCGGAGCCTTGATCGCGAACGGGATGTTCGCGAGCGGGTCCTCGAATCCCGAGGGCCATTTCTCGGTCAGCTGCCAGTCGCCGCAGTAGTCGCCGTGGTCGGACAGGTAGACGACCGCGGTCTCGTCGTACACCCCGGCCCCGCGCAGTGCCCCGCAGACCTCGCCGAACTGATCGTCGATGCGCGAGCACATGCCGTAGTAGACGGCCACGATTTCGCGCAGCTCTTCCTCGGTCAGGTCGGCCACCCCGTAGCGCTCGGCGATCTCGCGGTGGTAGATGGGGCTCCCTTCCGCGCGGGCCGGGCGCGGCAGCGGGACCGAGCCGCGGTCGTACATGGAGTAGTAGGGCTCCTCGACCCAGTAGGGCGGGTGCGGGAAGAAGAGGGTGATGACCAGGCAGAACGGTTCGGGCGGGTTCGATTCCAGGAACCTGAGCGCCCCGTCCACCCAGTCGCGGTCGAAATCGCGGGCCAGGTCGGCGGGCCGTTCGCCGTAGTAGAGCGTGTAGCGGTAGCGCTCGTCCAGCCACTCGGGCGGGTTCATCAGGTTGTGGCGCTCGACCCCGAGCGGCGAGAGCGTGCGCGAGGAGATGCTCGATTCGACCGCCTCGTCGGCCAGGAGGTGGTTCTTGCCGGTCAGGTGGACGTGGTAGCCGGCCTGCTTGAGCTCGCGCAGGACGTTGGGCTCGTGCTCCTGGAGCAGGTGCCAGAGCGACCGGTGGCCGCGGTTGTGCGGGTACTGGCCGGTGAACATCGCGCAGCGCGACGGAGTGCAGACGGTGTTGTTCACGTAGAAGTTCGAGAACACCGCACCCTCCTCGGCCAGGGCGTCGAAATGCGGCATCGCCAGCAGGTCGTTGCCGCTGTGCGACGTGCAGTCCCAGCGCATCTGGTCGGGCATGAAGATCACGATGTTGGGCGGTTTGGACATGGCTGCTGCTCTGGTCCTCGGGCTGATCGGCGGAGCCGGCTAGGAGTTGGCCGCTATCGAGCGGTCGCGGGCCGAGAGGTGGGGTATGACCTCGCCTGTGGCCACGATCTTGCGCACGACCTCGATCTCGCCGTAGAACCACAGGATCGTCAGGTCGCCGTCGCCGGTGTTTTCAAAGTAGTGCGGCACCTCGGCCGGAATCCAGGTGGTCGAGACCGCCTTGACCGGGTACTTCTCGCCGTCGATGATCGCGTTGCCCTCGCCACCGATCACGACCACGATCTCCTCGACGTTGTGGGTGTGCTCGACGATGACCGTGCCGGGCGGGAATACGCTCATCCCGGAGACCAGCTGCTCGGCGCCGGTCCATTCGCCGAAGAAGGGATAGGACTTGATTCCGCCGCCGCGCGAGATGGGCTCCATGGAATCGACAGAGAGGACTTTGGCGCGCATGGGTTCCGGCTTTCCGAGTTTCGTTCCCCGTATTTTGAAGTCGCGACCGGCGGGCCGGCCGCTATCGGACGCCCGGGCGCGGCAGGTAGCGGGGTAACTTCGCCGGTTGCCGCGATTCAGCGAACGAACTCCGTTCCGCCATGGAACCACAGGATCGTCAGGTCGCCGTCGCCAGTGTTTTCTAAGCAGTGCGGCACCCCGGCCGGAATCCAGGTGTTCGAGACCGCCTAGACCGGGCAGGCCTGGCCGTCGATGATCGCGTTGCCCGCACCGCCGATGACGACCACGATCTCCTCGACGTTGCGGGTGTGTGACGGGATCGCCATACCGGGCGGGAAGACGCACATCCCCGAGACCATCTGCCCGGCGCCGGACCATTCGCCAAAGCACGGAAACGACTTTGTTGCCGCCGTCGTGCGAGACCGGCTCCAGCGATTCGACTGAATGAACTTCAGCGTCCATCGATTCCGGCTTCCGGTTCCGAATTCCCCGTGTTTTGGGTCGGCGGCGCATCCGGCCGCCCCGCTCCGGTCAAACTAACCGGTGGGCGCATTTCGCGCCATCGGCATGAGGCCGCCTCCAGATGCGGCGCCCCGGCCACGGGGGAGAGAGCAGACCATGAATCAAACCGACCAGGAACTCGCCCGCCAGTTGGCCAGGGTCACTCCGGCAACCGCGACCCACCTGCTCGAGCAGAGAGGGATCTCCAACACCTACATGGCGGGGCTGCAGGCGGTGGTGCCGGTCAGCGGCGTCGTGGTGGGGCGCGCCCGTACCCTGCGCCAGATCCCGATGCGTGAAGACGTGTACAAGGCCATGGTCGCGGCCGGTAGCAACCCGCAGCGGCTGGTATCGGACAACATCTCCGCCGGCGATTTCCTGGTCATAGATTCGGGCGGCGAGGTAACCGCCGGCTCGATCGGCGACATCATTTCGGCCCGGATCAAGGCCCAGGGCGGGGTCGGGGTGATTTCCGACGGCGGCATTCGCGACGGGGTCCAGATCCGCGAACTGGTCGGCCTGCCGTGCTTCGTCAAGGGCATTCACGGGGCCGCCTCGCAGCGATCGTTCATGGCGATCGACTACGACCAGCCGGTCCGCTGCTGCGGCGCCAGCGTATTCCCCGGCGACTGGATCCTGGCCGACGGCGACGGCGCGGTGGTCGTCCCGCCGACGCTGGCGGCCGAAATCGCGGCCGAGGGGAGCGCGGTCGAGCACAAGGAGACGTTCATCCGCGGTCGGGTGCTCGAACACGGCTATCCGCTCTCGGAGGCCTACCCTCCCAACGAAGCGACCCTGGCCGAATACGAAGAGTGGAAGCGCGACAACCCGCTCTAACGCCAATTCGAACCGGGCCCGGCAACGACGACCGGAACCCGGCGTGGGACTGACGCCCGAATCGCGGGCGGCCGTCCGGTATGATTCGCCCTAATCGGGTGCGGGCGGCGGCGTCGGTGCCATACGTGCGGCTGTTGCGAGGCGGCCAATCATGGCAACCAAGCGGATTTCCATCGGAATCATCGGGACCGGCTGGATGGGCTCGGTCCACTGCCGCGCCTACCGCGAGGTCCAGGTGCGCTTTCCCGAAAGCGGGATCGCGGCGGACCTGGTCGCCTGCGCCGACCACCTGCCGGGGCGCGCCGCGGCCGAGGCGCAGCGGCTGGGCATAGCGCGCTCGACCGAGGACTGGCGCGAGCTGCTGGCCGACCCATCCATCGACGCGGTCAGCATCGCCACCCGAAACGACTCGCATGCCGAGATAGCGATCGCCGCAGCCGAGGCCGGGAAGCACATCTTCTGCGAGAAACCGGTCGGGCGCACGCCCGAGGAGACCGCCGCCATCGCCGCCGCCGCGCGGCGCAGCGGAGTCGTCACGTTCGTTGGCTTCTGCTACCGCTGGGTGCCGCTGGTCCGCTACGCCGCAAAACTCGCCGCCAGCGGGCGGCTGGGCCGGATCCTGCACTACCGCGGTGTGTTCATCGCCGCCTACGGCGCCCCGGCGGAGGCGTTCCGGACCTGGCGCTACGTGTCCGAGCAGTCCGGCTACGGAGTCCTGGGCGACCTGATGACGCACGTGGTGGATATGGCCACGGTGCTGGCCGGCCCGATCAGCGAAGTCTCCTCGCACAAGCGGCTTACCTATCCGGAGCGCCCGGCCCCGCGGCCGGGGGCCGACCACTACGCGCTGGGTTCCGAATCCGATCCCCGGCTGCCGGTCGACAACGAGGATTCCGTGTTCACCCAGGCGCGCTTCGAATCGGGCGCGACGGCGACGTTCGAGGCCTCCCGGGTGCTGCAGACCCCGGCCAACGAATTCGGGTTCGTCATGTACGGCACCGAGGGGGTCGCGTCCTGGCAGTTCAACCTGCTCAACAAGCTGCAGCTCTACATCGCCGGCGAGGAGCCCGAGCGGATCGGATTTACCACCGTGTTCGCCGGAATGCACCATCCCGACCACGCGCGCTTCTCGTCCGATTCGGGCGGCGGGATCGATTACCAGGCCCTGCAGGTCATCGGCGCCCACCAGTTCCTGAAGGCGATCGCCGCCGGCAAGTCCGAGGCCCCCGACTTCGAATCGACCCTGGGCGTGGCGCGGGTGAACGCGGCGATGGTCCGGTCCTGGGAATCGCGGCACTGGGAGCCGGTTGTTTCGGTTCCCTGAACGCCCGCGCCGGCCGGCCCAAACGAATAATGCTTAACCGGCCTTGATGGCCGACGGGGGATTTGCGCGACATGTACACGACCTACGATTCGCACGAGACCGTGCGCCTGACCATGGCCCAGGCGCTGGTGCGCTTCATCAACGCCCAGCACTCCGAGTTCGACGGTGAGCGGCAGCAGTTCATCCAGGGGATCTGGGGGATCTTCGGCCACGGCAACGTCTCAGGGCTCAGCCAGGCTATTCACGAATACGGCGGGCCGGGGCTGCCCTACCACCAGCCGTTCAACGAGCAGGCCCAGGTGCACGCCGCAGCCGGATTTGCCAAGGCCAAGCGGCGGCTGGCGACGATGGCCTGCACGACCTCGATCGGACCCGGCGCGACCAACATGATCACCGGCGCGGCCACCGCCACCATCGACCGGATCCCGGTCCTGCTGCTCCCCTCGGACTACTTTGCGACCCGGCACCAGGGCCAGATCCTCCAGGACGTCGAGCACCCGGTGAACCAGGACTATTCGGTGACCGACTGCTTCCGGCCGGCGGTGCGGTTCTTCGACCGGATCACCCGCCCCGAGCAGATCCTGTTCTCGCTGCCGGAAGCGTTCCGGATCCTGACCGATCCGTCCGAGACCGGGGCGGTCTGCCTGGCGCTGTGCCAGGACATCCAGAACTGGGCGTTCGACTATCCGACCAATTTCTTCCGCGAGCACACCTGGCTGATCGAGCGCCGTCCGCCCACCCGGGCCGCGATCGAGCGGGCCGCCGATTTGCTCGCGGGCGCTGAGGCGCCGCTGATCATCGCCGGCGGCGGCGTTCGCTATTCGAAGGCCGAGGGCATACTGACCGATTTCTCGGAGCGGTTCGGAATACCGGTCGTCGAGACCTACGCCGGGCGCAGCGTCATCTCCCAAGACAGCGATCTGCTGCTGGGCGGGATCGGGGTTAACGGAACCCGCGCGGCGGCGCACGCGGCCGAGAACGCCGACCTGGTCATCTGCGTCGGCACCCGGCTCGCCGACTACACCACCGGGTCCAACTCAATATTCCAGAATCGCGCCGCCGATTTCATCTCGATAAACGTGAATCCGCGCGATTCGATCAAGCTGGGCGCCCACCCGGTCCTGGCCGACGCGGCCCTGGCGCTGGAACGGCTAGGGGAAGCCGCCGCCGGCCGCGGCGCATCGCCCAACCCGGCATGGTTGGAATCGACCGGCGGCGCCCGGCGCGACTGGCGCGCCGAAATCGCCGCGGTGCAGGCTCCCGCGGAAGGCAAAGCCCTGACCCAGCCGCAGGTGATCGGAATCCTGAACCGGCACGCCCGCGAAGGCGACGTCCTGATCGCCGCGGCCGGCACCCCGGTCGGGGAAATGTGCAAGCTCTGGGACGGGACCGGCGGGCGCACGGCCATGCTCGAGTTCGGTAATTCCTGCATGGGCTACGAGATCCCGGCCGCGATCGGCGTGCGCAAGTCCGATCCGCCGGGTGAGGTTTTCGTCCATATCGGCGACGGCGGATTCCTGATGCACCCCTCGGAACTGATAACCGCCCTCCAGGAGCGGGCCAAGATCACCGTGATCATCGTCCGCAACCTGGGTTTTCAGTCGATCCACGCCCACCAGCGGCGCACCATGGGGCACAGCCTGGGCAACGAGTTCCGCTGGCGCGACCCCGAATCGAACACGCTCGAGCTGGGCGACTTCGTCGAGATCCCGTTCGCCGAAATCGCCGCCGGGATGGGGGCGCGAAGCTGGTCGGTCAATACCGCGGCCGACTTTTCCGCCGCGCTGGACGAGGCGCGCGTCCAGGCCGGCCCCTGCCTGATCGAGGTCGACGTGGACAAGTACACGACCGCGCCCTCGCCGGGCGTCTGGTGGGACGTCTACGCGGCCGAGGTGAGCAACGACCCGGTGGTGGTCCAGGTCTCGGAGGAGAGCCAGCGCGGGCGCGCCCGCCAGCGCTACTACTGGTAGGGCGCGGGCCGGATGGGCGTCAGCCGAATCCGTTGCGGCTGAGCCAGCCCCGGGTTCGGGTTGCGATCGGCTCGGGCACGGCGAAGGTCTCGACCGGATAGAGGTCCTGCTCGACGACGGCGAAACCGTCGAACCCGACCTCTTCCAGGACGCGCCGGAAGTCGCGCAGGTCGAAGAGCCCGTATTCGGGTTCGCAGAACACCCCGGCGCGGACGCTGGGCAGGAACCCGGTCCCCTCGGCCAGGCAGCGGGCGTGCACCTCGGGGTGGATGTTCTTAAGGTGCACGTACGGGATGCGGGCGTGGTTGCGGGCCATGTATGAATTGGGGTCGCCGCCGCAGTAGGCGTGGTGACCGGTGTCCAGCACCTGGCCCAGATCGGGGTCGGCGGCCAGCTCGAAAAACCGGTCCATGTGCTCCTCGGTGCAGACGTGGGTTTCGGCGTGGGGGTGGAAGTAGGTTTTCAGCGGGAAGTTCTCGCGCAGCGCCCGGGCCAGTTCGACGACCCGCTCGACCAGCAGCTTGAACCTGGCCTCGTCGAGCTCGGGTTCGTCGATCAGGCGCCCGGTCTCCTTTTCGCGGTAGAGGCCCTCGATCAGGATGATCGCCTCGGCGCCGGCGGCCGACAGCAGTTCGGCCAGCCCGAAGCATTCCGCGCGGATCGACTCCTGCTCGTCGTCGAACAGGTAGTTGCGCATCACCCGCCCGCCGCAGATCGAAAGACCGCGCCCGACCAGCTGCGCGCCCAGGCGGCGCGGATCGGTCGGCAGGTAGCCGAGCCCCCCGGACTCGATCCAGCGGTAGCCGGCGCGGGACACCTCGTCCAGGAACCGGTACCAGGGCGGCTGCAGGGGATCGGACGCGAACGAGACGCCCCAGGACGTAGGCGAACTGGCGACCTTGACATTTAGCGGCACGATCTCAGGCCTCCTTCAGATCGAGGTTGAACATCCGCCGGCGGCGGCTCCCGCCCAGCGCGGCGTGAATGAGGCGGCGGTCGATGACGACCACGTCGCCCGGTTCGGATTCCAATCCGATCCAGGCCCCGGCCGGATCGTACCAGCCGGGCAGCGGGACGATCGGGTCCGGCGCCGGATCCGACTGCCCCGGACCGAAACGGTGCGAACCGGGGACCACCAGCAGGCAGCCGCGGCCGACTGAGACCGGATCCAGGTAGACGTTGATCCGAACGCTCGCGGCCTCCCCGCCCACGCCGTCGACGTGCCAGCGGGTGTCGCCGGCATGAAGGTTGCCGGTGCTGGCGGTCTGGACGAGGCTCTTGCCGGGCACCAGCGAGGCCTGCAGGCGGTTGATCAATCCGTGCGAGCGCAGGCCCGCGAGGACGGGATCAAGGTCCAGGAACCCGGCCAGCGAGGCGCGTTCGCCGCCGGGTCCGGGGCGCGCGGCAAAGACGCGTTCGAATGCTTCCTCGAGGGCCTGGATCTCCTCGGCGAGCGCACCCTTCAGGACCAGCGCCCCGCAGCTGGCGAACCGCGCCTGCTGGCTGCGGCTCAGTCGCGATGGCTGCATTCAGCCCCACCCTTCGTCGTACCGATTCCGGTCGGCGCCCCCGGTGCGATTCGAACACACGACCCGCTGCTTAGAAGGCAGCTGCTCTGTCCCCTGAGCTACGGGGGCCCGGTTTCCAACGCCCGTTCCGGGCATCGGCGATCCCGCACAAACGATACTAGGTGGGTATTCGCGCAAGCGTTCTCCGGCAAAGAGAGATCGTAACCCAATTGGCGACCATACCGGCTGCCCGGGAGAGCCTCGGGAAGAGCTTACGCACCGACCGCTGGTGGGTGGAACCGCTGCGTTTCGGAGCCGTGTTCGGGGCCTTCGTGGTCTACGCCACCTGGGCGCTGCTGCAGGGCGCTCAGAACGAGCACCACATCGCCGAGCCGTACCTCTCGCCCATGTACGCGCCGAATTTTTCGGGCTTTCCCTGGCCCGGCTGGTGGCCGGAATGGCTCCGCACGCCGGCCCTGCTGATCCTCTGGGCGCCGCTCGGATTTCGGCTCACCTGCTACTACTATCGGCGCTCCTATTACCGCTCCTACTTCCTCTCGCCGCCGGCCTGCGCGGTCGGCCGGCTCAATCTCCCCTACAACGGCGAGCGCGGGCTGCTCCTGCTGCAGAACCTGCACCGCTACTTCGTCCCTTTCGCGCTTGCCCTGGTGGTCATCAACCTCCATGACACCGTCCTGGCGTTTTTCTTCGGCAACGGTTTCGGCATCGGCCTGGGGACGCTGATCCTGGTCGTAAACGTCATCGGCCTGGCCGGGTACACGTTCGGGTGCCATTCGCTGCGGCACCTGGTGGGCGGAGGCCTGGACTGCTTCTCGTGCTCGCTGACGGCGCGTACGCGCGGGCGCCTGTGGCAGTTCGTGACCGGGTTCAACGAGAAGCACGGCGCCTGGGCGTGGTTCTCGCTCGTCTGGATCGCCTTCGCCGACTTCTACATTCGCCTGGTCTCGTCCGGGGTGATCGGCGATCCGCGCGTGATCCTCATTCCGGCATGAGCGCGCCCGAACCCGAACGGCTCGCCTACGACGTCCTGGTCATCGGGGCCGGCGGGGCCGGCCTGCGGGCCGCCATCGAGGCCAGCGCCGGCGGGGCCAGCGTCGGCGTTGTCTGCAAGTCGCTGCTCGGCAAGGCCCACACCGTCATGGCCGAAGGCGGGATGGCGGCGGCGCTGCAGAACACCGACAAGCGCGACTCCTGGCAGGTCCACTTCCGCGACACCATGCGCGGCGGGAAGTACCTGAACCAGTGGCGGATGGCCCAGATCCACGCCCTGGAGGCGCCCGACCGGGTCCGCGAGCTGGAGGCCTGGGGCGCGGTCTTCGACCGCACCGACGACGGCCTGATCCTGCAGCGAAATTTCGGCGGTCACCGCTATCCGCGGCTTGCCCACGTGGGCGATAGGACCGGCCTGGAGATGATCCGAACGCTGCAGGACCACGGCGTCCACAAGGGCCTGAAGGTGCACATGGAATGCACCGTCACCGGGCTGCTGGTCGAAGACGGCCGGGTGGTGGGGGCGCTGGCGTTCCAGCGCGCCGACGGGAAGATCCTGGCGATCGCCGCCAGCGCGGTGATCGTGGCCACCGGCGGGGCCTGCCGGGCCTGGGCGATCAACACCAATTCCTGGGAAGGGACCGGCGACGGCCACGCCCTGGCGCTCGACGCCGGCGCCGAGCTGATCGACATGGAATTCGTCCAGTTCCATCCGACCGGGATGGTCTGGCCGCCCTCGGTGCGCGGGATCCTGGTCACCGAGGCGGTCCGCGGCGAGGGCGGGGTGCTGCGCAACCGGTCCGGGCAGCGCTTCATGTTCGACAACGTGCCGGAGATGTTCGAGGGCGAATTCGCCGAGGACGAGCCCGAGACGCGGCGCTGGCTGGACGGCGACCCGCAGGCGCGCCGTCCGCCGGAACTGCTCACCCGCGACGAGGTCGCGCGCGCGATCCTGCGCCAGGTCGGCGCCGGCGAGGGCTCGCCCCACGGCGGCGTTTTCCTCGACATCGCCTCGCAGCGCTCGGCCGAGGACATACGCTCGCGCCTGCCCTCGATGTACCACCAGTTCACCGAGCTGGCCCAGGTCGACATCACCCGGACGCCGATGGAGGTCGGCCCCACCGCCCACTACATCATGGGCGGCATCCGGGTCGACTCGGAGACCCAGGCCGCGACCCTGCCGGGGCTGTTCGCCGCCGGCGAGGCGGCCGGCGGGATGCACGGGGCCAACCGCCTGGGCGGAAACTCCCTCACCGACCTCCTGGTCTTCGGCAAGCGGGCCGGCGAGCACGCCGCCCGGTCGGCCCTGGAGCGCGGATCACCGCCAAGGCCGGCCGCCGAAACCGTTAACGCCGCGGTCGCGCGCGCGCTGTCGCCGTATTCGGCCGAAGGTTCCGAAAACCCCTTCGCGCTCCTGTCCGAGCTGCAGGAGATGATGGACCGCAAGGTCGGCATCATCCGCCGCCAGAGGGACCTGGAATCGGCCCTGGGGGACCTGGAAGAGCTCGTTGCGCGGTCGGACTCGGCCCCGGTCCGCGGCGGGCGCGCCTACAACGTCGCCTGGCAGCAGGCGATCGACCTGCGCAACGTCCTGACGGTGGCCAGGGCCTGCGCGCTGGCCGGACTGACCCGCGCCGAAAGCCGCGGGGCGCACACCCGCGACGACTACCCCTCCACCGATCCCGAGTGGGGGGACTACTCGGTCATCGTCGGACCTTCGGCCGACGGACCGCTGCGGGTGCGGCGCTCGCGGCTGGAAAAGCCGCCGCCCGAGCTTCAAGCCATCATCGACGGGGATTGAGCGCATGTCCGACAGCGCCACGTTAAGGGTCCAGCGCGGCAGCGCGGAAACGCCCGAATTCGAGGACTTCCAGGTCCCGCTCGAGGAAGGGATGGTCGTGCTCGACGCCCTGCACTGGATCCAGGCCAACGCCGACCCCTCGCTGGCCTGCCGCTGGAACTGCAAGGCCGGCAAGTGCGGCTCCTGCTCGGTCGAGATCAACGGGCGGCCAAAACTTGCCTGCATGACCGGCTTCCACGAGATCGACGTTAAGAAGCCGGTCTACGTCACTCCGCTGCGCGCGTTCCCGGTCATCACCGACCTGGTCGCCGACGTGAGCTGGAACTACCGCGCCAAGGAGAGCATCAAGGGTTTCTCGCCGCGGCCCCAGACCGAGGACGAGCGCTCCGCCGGGGGCTGGCGGATGCAGCAGCGCGACATCGACCGGGTCCAGGAATTTCGAAAGTGCATCGAGTGCTTCCTTTGCCAGGACGTCTGCCACGTGCTGCGGGCCAGCGCCCTGCACCAGGAATTTGTCGGGCCGCGGCTGCTGATCTACGCCGCCGCGCTCGAGATGCACCCGCTGGATGACGCCGACCGGCGCTCGGACCTGCGCCAGGAGCACGGCGTCGGCTACTGCAACATCACCAAGTGCTGCACCGATGTGTGCCCGGAAGGGATAAAGATCACCGACAACGCGATCATCCCCTTGAAGGAACGCGTCGCCGACGGCGCCTACGATCCCGTCCGCGCGCTGCTGGGGCTCCTTACCGGCAACCGCTGACCGGTCTGGGGTCGACCCCGGTCAGATCCCCATCACTTCGACCAGCTCGCGCACCGACGCGGCCGAGCCGCGCAGGCCCGCCAGCTCGGTCTGATCGAGCCTTAAGTCGATGACCTCCTCTACGCCGCCGGCGCCAAGCTTGACCAGAACACCGACGAAGGTGTCCTCGATGCCGAACTCGCCTTCCAGCATGACCGCGCAGGGGAACAGCCGCTTCTGGTCCAGGAGGATCGCGTCGACCATCATCGCGCAGGCCTCGCCGGGAGCCTCGAAGGCGCCGCCGGTCTTCATCAGGCCGACTATTTCCCCGCCGCCGTTGCTGGTCCGGTCGATGATCTCGTCCAGTCGCTCGGGCCCGATAAGGTCGCGGATCGGGATGCCGTTCACGCTCGTGTAGCTGGGCACCGGGACCATGGTGTCGCCGTGTCCGCCGAGGACGAATCCGGAGACGTCGGCCGGCGAGACGCCCAGTTCCCAGGCCAGGAAGGTGCGGTAGCGCGAGGTGTCCAGGATTCCGCCCTGGCCGATCACGCGCTCGCGCGGGAAGCCCGAGACGTGCATGGCCAGCTGCGCCATCGCGTCCATCGGGTTGGAGAGGATCACCAGCGTGGTTTCGGGCGATCGCCGCACCAGTTCGGCGGTCACATCCTCGACGATCGCCTTGTTGGCCAGCAGCAGGTCGTCGCGGCTCATGCCGGGCTTGCGCGGAAACCCCGAGGTGATAACGCACACCGACGATCCGGCGGTGTCGTCGTAGGAGTTGCTGCCCAGCATGGTGGTCGGGTAACCGGCCAGCGCGGCGGCGTGATTGAGGTCGAGCGCCTTGCCCTGCGGCAGCCCCTCGACGATGTCTAGCAGCACCACGTCGGCGTATCCGCGCTCGGCCACGCGCCGGGCGGTCGAACCGCCGGTGGCGCCGGCGCCGACCACTGTGACTTTGGGTCGCATTCAGTTAGCCTCGCGTTTTCGTGTTGGTGCTTGCTGCGGGATGGGCGGCCGG